>NZ_JANKOF010000082.1 GCF_024655565.1 Nitratireductor sp. ZSWI3
GGTCTTATGTGCAACTGCACATAAGACCGACGCGGCAACCGGCGAGCATGGCGATCTGCTGGACATCATCCGCGAGAGTTGCGGTTTGCTCGACTTCGCCGATGTGGTCGCGGAAGCCCGGCGCTTTCTCAGCCTGCCGCATTCAGAACCGGAACCAGCACCGAGGAAACCAGCCACCAAACCGGCGCCCTCGGGCTCCACCGAAGCGGCGCGGCGGCTGTTCGCCATGTCGCAACCGATCGCGGGGACGCTCGTAGAAACGTATTTGCGCCAACGCGGCATTACAGCTTTGCACGGAACCGGAAGCCTGCGCTTCCATCCGCGCTGCTATTATCGCCCCGATGAGCACAGTCCGACCGAGTCCTGGCCTGCCATGATCGCCGCCGTCACCGACCTCGACGGCAGGATCACCGGTGCGCACCGCACCTGGCTTGCCCCGGACGGCTCCGGCAAAGCGCCGATCGACATACAGCGCAAGGCGATGGGCGATCTGCTCGGTCACGCCGTTCGCATCGGCGTTCCGGGAACAGTAATGGCCGCCGGCGAAGGCATCGAAACCATGCTGTCGCTCCGGCAGGTTCTGCCCGACCTCGCTGTCGCGCCAGCGCTCTCCGCAGCCCATCTCGCCGCCATCCTGTTCCCGCCGCAACTGCGCAGGCTCTATATTGTCCGCGACAACGACCCGGCCGGCGACGGCGCCCGGGACAGCCTGATCGCCCAGGCGAGCGCGGCCGGGATCGAGGCGATCGTGCTCTCGCCGGCGATGGGCGATCTCAACGAGGATCTCCGCCATCTCGGCCTGGACGCGCTCAGAGCCGGACTGCGCCCGCAACTCGCTCCCGAGGACGTCGCCCGCTTCCTATCACTCGTGGCATAGCCGGAGGGAGATGCCGAGTGGTGCGGTGCCGCCATGCCCGCCCGGATGCGCCAGCCGTCGGGCGGGGACCGCGCCTCGGCCTTCGAGAGGGCGATCGGCCCACAAACGGCACGGGCCGGCAATGGCGAAGACCGGCTATTTTCCGGCGGCGCTACGCGCCTTTCCATCGCGAGGCAAAATAGCCGGCCTCCGCCATCCTCCGCTGTCGCTTCGGCCCCCGCTTTCGCTCCGGGTGCAGGCCCGGCCCGCCCGCGGGCTTCGTCGCCATGAAGGCCGCGAGGGTCGCGGTCCTACCGACGGAGCATCCCATGAACGAGCATGACGAGTTCGAACCACAGTACAGCGCATCCCCGACCGACCATGTCCTGACCGAGCTTCAGCTCTACGGTTGGCGTCCCGCCGAAGGCGAGCCCGATCCACGGCCGGCCCCCGAGGATCGCATCATCGAAGGCGCCGTCGCCGACATCTTCGACGCGCTCATCGCCACCATGGCCGACACCTGCCTTGATTTCGACCTCGACGAGATGCTCTGGTCGAGCGTCAACATGTTCCACCGCGCCGTCGAGCGGGTCGAGCGTAAGCTCGACGACAACGAGCAGGCGCAGAAGCGCCTCCAGCGCGAACAGGACGGCTCGGAGGTCAAATCGGTGCAGCTCGAGCGCCTGATCGAGAACGGGCAATCCCTGATCGAGCGGCGCGACAGCCTGGAAGTCTTCCGCGAGAGCGCCGCCGACCGATACCTCGCCGCCACCGGATCACCCTGGTCGCCGCGGACCGGATCGCGCGTCAACCATCGACACCTCACCGCCGCGATGATCGACAGCCGGGATTTCCTCGCCGCCAAACGGCGTGCCGAGACCGAGGTCATGCTACCCGCAGGCCCCAAGGTGGCGATCACCGGGGGGCTGGACTTCAATGATCATCACCTCATCTGGGCCAAACTCGACCAGGTTCACACCAAGCATCCCGACATGGTGCTGTTGCATGGCGGCTCGCCCAAGGGCGCCGAGAAGATCGCCGCCCGCTGGGCCGACACCCGTAAGGTGCCGCAGGTCGCTTTCAAGCCCGACTGGGCAAAACACGCCAAGGCCGCGCCCTTCAAGCGCAACGATGCCATGCTCGCGATCATGCCGATCGGAGTGATGGTTTTCCCCGGCACCGGGATACAGGAGAATTTCGCCGACAAGGCCCGCAAGATGGGCATCCCGGTCTGGAGATTCGGCGGCGCATGAGTGCCGCTATCACCCAAGTTTGTCGCTCAGATAGGCGAAACAGTTCAAGGCTGCTGGCGCCAGAACTGTGTGCTGTAATTATTCAGCCCACGAGAATGAGAATCGACCGTCGCCTGGAACGTTTCCGGGATCTTGTCTCCGTCACCGCCGTCCCTGAAATAATCCCTGACCGAATAGAGCGCTCCCCTCATCAAGTGCTCCCATGTTTCATACAGCCTGGTCTGCCGATCCTGCTCCTGCTTGGCCTCGCTCGGCTTTCGCTTGGGCACGGGCAAGGCATACTCGGGACGTAACTCGACATCGTGGAAGAACGTGATGCTGCCGAACTTCCACTCGTCGTCAACGGTCCGGCGCCACCTATAGCTCACTCGGACGCTCAGGCGTTCGCTGAAATGATGAGGCGGCATGATCTGGTCGTCGATGTAGAAAAGTTGCCCTTCCTTCTCTTCCGCTTCCATCCGACGCCTCATGGCCGCTAACGCGAAGGCCAAATCACTGCCGGCGCGACGTAGCGTGTTTTCCGTTTCTGTGCGCTTTCTTGGTGCCTTGGCCAGGCGGTGCTTCGCCAGCGCCTGTTCAAAATACCGGAGTTTTGCTGCAATGTAGGACCCGCAGCTTGTGAGAGGGAGACGGTGCAGATCACCCATTCGTTCCTCCCGAATCGCCTGCTCGATAAGCTTGTCCAACTCGCCGGCGTCGATCCCCTTGAGCGCATTTTGCTGATCGCGGGAAATGTTGATCTCTCCCATGCGGCGTATCCTCGCGTTTTTTCTGTCAAGTCTCGCATGATCGTACCCGCAGCGTTCCGAACAGGTCGAAAGTCGGCAGCATGACGACAGCGACGTCTCACAAATAGTATCAAGAACGGGACTCGAAGATATCCACGTTCTTCCGCACGAGCCGATGAAACCGAAAGCCGGCCTCCTGCCGAAGTGAGCTTCCCTTTTGTTGCCGCGCGTTTCGTGTGCGCCAGAACTACGGCAGACCGTCGTTCGGCTTCAATCGCCGGCGCCAGGAGACGCTGACGACGCAGAGGATCGGGTTGGCACGGCTGAACGAATGGCGGACTCACGACCCTGGACCGTGGCTCCATGAACGGCGGAGCACACGCCCACTTCCTATGCGCTGATCCTTGGTCCGGCCGATGGCCTGACGCCATCAACCCGTGAAGGGTCCGCTACGCAAGCGTGCGGCCTTGAGGCGCTTTTGATGGTCGCGTTTCCGAACCGAAAAAGAGGTGCCCACTTTTTCTGGAAACGCTCCAGCGCCTCGGCGGTGATTGCGGCCTTCAGCCGGACACATCGGGCGCCTGTCGCGCGGGGGATGGTCCCCCGCCTCCAAGACAGGAGCCGGAACGATGTCCCTCGATCAAGCCAACGCCTTCGCCTTCAGCCTCGCCGCCACCCTGATGACCGTGATCGTCATCTTCCGCGCTGGCGACGGCACCGTCTCGGCCATGCCCGCCACCGAATATGACGGTGACGACGATGCCATCATCAACGAGATCGACCCCTTCGCCTCCTGAGGGGAGGCGAACCGCTGCGGCGGGTGGAGATCGGCCCGATTTCCGCTCCCGCAACGGGGCGGTTTCGGCTATGCTGACGATTGCGCCGCGGTGGTGGTGGATGGCGCGACCGTCTGACCTGTTCTCACGGAGACCACCACCATGATCGCATTAGGAATCCTCGGATCGCTTGCAGTCATCGGCCTGCTGTGCTGGCTGCTCTTCACCCTTGCGGTATTCGCGCTGCCATTCTTCGTCGGTGTGAATGTCGGCATCTGGACGCATCAGGCTGGTACCGGGATATTCGCAGCTTTCCTCATCGGAGCTTTCGCCGCCGGCGCCACCTTCGGCATCGGCCAGTTCTTGCTCGCCGTCCTGCGTTCGAGCTGGTTGAGGCTGCTGGTCGCACTCGCCTTCGCCGCCCCGGCCGCTCTCGCTGGCTTTTACGCGACCTATGGCATCGTCAGCCACACCATGCCGACGGAAACCTGGCAGCTTGTCTTCTCCATCATCGGCGCGGCCGCGGTCGGCATAACGGCATTCGTCCGGGTGACGGCATTGGCCACGCCCGAAGCCTCCGGACAGGGAATCGCGACGGCCTGAGCCGACTGGCGATATGAGCGGGCGGACCAGGACAGCCGGGGCGCCATTTTCGCCAATGTGCTGGACGGTGATGGTGCGACGATCGGCCTGCGGCATACGAGGCACGCACATCCTCTCCTCGCGATGCCTGAATCCAGTGAACGCCAATCCCGGCAACCCGGCAAAGGAGGTGGAGGCGGTTCGTGAACTGCCGCCGTGTTGGGCGATGCGATGTGCCTGCCTGTCGTGATAGGGAGCCCGAGCGCTGAACGGCATGGCCGGATTCCGGCGGTTGCGGCGGGTCGCCACGTTCTCCATGTGATCGCAGCCGGATCGAGCGCACCGGAACGGCCTCTCCAATGGGCTGATCTGGCCGAAGGACGGCTGACGCCTCGATCGCCTATGACGCAACAGTGTCGTCATAACTTTCTTCCCCTGCCAGCTGCGCCGCCATTCCGCGCGGAACAAGAAAGTTCCTCCTTTGCTGTCGAGCCCCTTCGGGGTGCGCCGTCGATCGCCTCCGGCCAACCGATCGCCATCGAGGCCGCATGGTGCGGGCTCGAAGCTTCAGATCAAGGAGAACTGACATGGCGACCATCGGCACCTTCAAAAAGTCCGGCAACGAATATGCTGGCGAAATCGTCACTCTCAACGTTCAGGCCAAGAACGTCCGCATCGTCCCGGACACTTACCAGACCAGCGAGAACGCCCCCAGCCACCGCGTCCTGGTGGGCCGCGCGGAGATCGGAGCCGCCTGGTCCAAGCGCTCGAACGAGGGCCGCGACTATCTGGGCCTCAAGCTCGACGATCCGAGCTTCACCGCCCCGATCTACGCCAACCTCTTCGACGACGAGGACGGCGAGGGCTACAGCCTCATCTGGTCCCGCCCCACCCGCCGCAACGGCGAGTAAGGCAGAAGCGAAACGCCCCGCCCGGATTTTCCGGGCGGGGCCAATTGCATTGGGAGGCGACCGAATCAGTTCGAACCGGACTCAGTTCCTATCAAGCTTTCAAGACCATTATGACTAGCTCGGGCGTACAAGAACGACTATAATAGCCGTAGTTCTGGCGCGCGCGCAGGTCCAGATGGGAGGTGATCATGCATGATCACCGCCCGACAATCGCGGGCCGCACGCGCGCTGCTTGGTTGGACGCAGGAGACGCTTGCCGACAAGGCCCGGGTATCGCTGACCGCATTGAAACGCCTCGAATCCGAGAGTGGCCTCGAGGTGTATGAATCCACGCGCGATCAGGTCCGAAGGGCTTTTGAAGGCAACGGCGTGATCTTCCTTGATTCCGACCGGGGTATCGGGGTGCTGCTGGTCGATGAAAAACACCGCCAATCCCGTCCGTCGCCATAGTCTGCAGCCAAGCTTGATTGCATGCGCGAGCCTGAGTTCTGCAACTGCAGCGCGGTCAACAAGCGCCTCCAACAAAGATAAGAGAGAGTTGAAGGCTCCATGACACACGTCGATTTTCTCGATGAACCGCCGGACAGCGTGACGCTCACGGACTACGACCGTGCGCATATGAAGCTCTACCTGCGCCTGCTCGACGCCGCATCCGATGGCGCCGATTGGCGCGAGGCCGTCTCCGTTCTTTTCGGTCTCGATCCGGAGCAGGAGCCCGAACGCGCTCGTCGGATCCACGACCGTCATCTCGCCCGCGCCCGCTGGATGACCACGCACGGCTATCGCCTGCTGGTCCGGGAAGGCCAACACCACTGATGCTTGGTGTTGCAACGGCTGCAACACCTATTGCGTGCGCGCTGGCTTCCGCCTTTCGCCCCGTCCGGTGAACCTTCCTGTCTCGACATGTACCCGCGTTACGAGGCTGGAGGGCAGTCATGTCTCCCGACACGACCCGGTGGCGTTCGTCATCGACCTATGAATATGTGGATCATCTGACGGCGCCGGATGTCGGATGGGAATGGCTGCGGCGCAACGACGATTACCAGCATGACTTTGAAAGGCTCCACAGGGCGCAGCGCCAGTCCCCGGACCTGATCGAGCGGGCAAGCGCAAAGTGGGGATTGCGATTTCGCTGTCGCGCCAAACCTCAACGCCACTGAGACGCCCGTCTTCTGGCTTCCCGAGGAAGACACGAGCGCAGTCATTCTCGCACCTGCGCCGCCGGTGCTGTCGAGGAGCTCCTCTTCGGCGGATGCCCTGGGTTCCGAGCACCGGCGTGTTACGTCCGAGACAAGTCATTCCCTGCATCCGCTGGGCAAGGGCGAACACCTCCATCTCGTGCTCGCCGAAGGCATCTCCGCGGACACGCCGCTTGCGGCCCTGGTGCCGCTGGGGAGCGAAGGGTTCGATCGCGTCGAGGCCATCACGCGCCTGCTCGCTGCTCTTCACGGCCGGACCGTGCCGCCGGACACGCGGCTGACGCGGCAGCAGCGGGCACGCGCGCGGCGCATGTTGCAGGCTTACGACGGTCGTCGCGCCGGCGCCACCCAGCAGGAAATCGCTGAAGTCATCTTCCGCACCGGCAAGCTGACCCGCGACCAATGGCAGTCGGCGTCCGCGCGGCACGCGGTCATCGGTCTTCTCGCGGGCGCGCAGGCCATGATCGCGGGCGGCTATCGCAAGCTTCTCAGACATCGCCGCCGACAGTAGTCCACGGCGGTCATTGCGCCGGTGTGGAATTTCAAGACCCCCCAACTTCCCACTGCAACTCGCCGATCCGCCTTCGCCATCGTGGCCTTCGTCAGCCGCTGAGCACCAGCGGCCTCAACGAACCCCACGGAGGCCCGATCCATGCGACCCGATCTCGCCGTACTCCCGCCGCGCTACCTGCGCACCAAGGAAGCCGCAGATTTCCTGAGCCTTTCAGCCCGCACCCTCGAAAAGCACCGCACCTACGGAACCGGTCCCGCGTACCGCAAGCTCGGCGGGCGCGTCGTCTATTCGGTGGACGACCTGCGCACCTGGGCCGACAGCGGCGCCGTCACCTCCACCTCCGATCCGCGCGGCAGCGTATTGCCGGCCAAGCGGCACGATCCCACGCCGTCGGTCCGTACCGGCCGGCATGGCCGCTGAGGCCGCAATGCCGAACGATAGCCGCACAACATCCAGCGAGCGCAGCCACCTCGATCCTTTTGTGGTCGCAACCGGTGACGCATCGCCCCGCGATCAGCGTGATCTCATGGAACGGCCGTTCTTCTCGCTGGCGAAGCGACCGCGCACCAAACCAATTTCTTACCGGGCCGCCGATGTCGAAGTGCAGGTCTTTGCCATGCCCGAGCATGGCATGGCGACGATATGGGACGCCGATGTGCTGATCTGGGCCGCCTCGCAGATTGTGGCAGCCGAGAACAACGGCTTCGCCACATCGCGCTTCTTCCGCTTCATGCCCTATCAGCTCCTGCGCGCCATCGGGCGGGCCACCGGCAATCGTGACTATCTGCTGCTCAAGGCCGCGCTTGCCCGTCTGCAATCGACCGTCATCGCCACCACGATCCGGGGCGGCAAGCATTGGCGGCGGCGGCAATTCTCATGGATCAATGAATGGGAAGAGATGACGACGCGAACCGGCCGCGTCGAGGGTATGGAATTCGTCCTGCCCGAATGGTTCTACAACAGCGTCGTCGACCGTTCGCTGGTGCTCACCATCGACCCAGCCTATTTCCGACTGACCGGCGGCATCGAGCGCTGGCTCTATCGCGTCGCCCGCAAGCACGCCGGACGCCAGCCCGAGGGCTGGGCGTTCGAGTTTTCCCACCTTCACCGGAAATCCGGCAGCCTGGCGCGGCCGTCCGACTTCGCGCTGGATCTGCGCCGCATCGCCGCCCGCCAGTCGCTGCCCGGCTATTGCCTCCAGATCGAATGGGAGGACGGGCGCGAACTGCTACGTTTCCTGCCCGAAAACCTGTCCACAGTGCCTGTGGAAACCCGTGTGAATCCTGTCGGGACATTAGGCGCACGCACTATCGGGACATTAGGCGCAAATCGCGCGCCGGACTCCATAGAAGACTCTAACAGAGAATCTAACTCTTCTTCTTTGACGCGCGCGCAGGCGAGCCATGGTGCCGGTGCCGCCCGGCGAGGTGCGCCATGATCGTCGCGCTCCTTAACCAGAAGGGCGGCGTCGGCAAGACCACGCTGGCGCTGCATCTCGCCGGAGCCTGGGCGCAGCGCCGCCAGCGCGTAACCCTGATCGATGCCGACCCGCAAGGGTCGGCTCTGGACTGGTCCGAGCGCCGCACCCATGAGGGCCTGCCGCGTGCCTTCGGCGTCGTCGGCCTGGCACGGGACACACTGCACCGCGAGGCCCCTGAGCTGGCCCGCGACGCCGACATGATCGTCATCGACGGGGCACCGCGTGTCGCCGGGCTCATGCGCTCCGCGCTGCTCGCCGCCGACCTAGTGCTGATCCCGGTGCAGCCTTCACCGTTCGACGGCTGGGCCTCCGCCGAGATGCTGGCGCTTCTGAACGAAGCGCGCATCTACCGGCCCGAGCTGGCCGCACGGTTCATTCTGAACCGTTGCGGCGCGCGTACCGTCATCGCCCGTGAGACGGCCGAGACGCTGGCCGACCACGATCCGCCCCTCCTCGCCGCCACGATCGGCCAGCGCGTCGTCTTCGCCGATGCCGCGCAGTCCGGCCGGCTCGCGTCCGAGATCGATGGCGACAGCCTGGCCGCGCGCGAGGTCGCGGCGCTGGCCGACGAGATCGACCGTCTCGGTATCGGGAGGGCGCCATGACCGGGCGCGCAGGCAAACGCGGTTTCGCATCCCGGCCGGGCGATGCCGAGCGCTGGATCAAGGCGGCCGGGACGCAGCCGGATGGAGAGACCTCCGGCGAAGCGTTCACAGCCCGGCTGACCATCGACATAACGCCCGCGCTGCGCGGGCGCATCAAGGTCGCGGCCTTCCGGCGCGGGATCACCGTCGCCGAGATGCTGCGCGACCTGCTCACCCGCGAATTTCCATCCACCGACGGAGATCCGACATGACCGGCAAGCCGGCCCACCGCATCCACGGCCGTCCGCTGCCGGACGGGCCTGAGCCCTTCACCACATTGGTCGAACTGACCTTCCAGAAACAGAAGGTCGAGCACTGGATCAGATTCGGCCGCAAGAGCTACGAGAAGATCCTCGACCGCCGCCGCAGCGTCGTTGGCTTCGCGCCGGACAGCGTCTTCGCCTTTGTCAGATGGGCGGCCGGCGAACATGGCACGATCATTTCGCGCATCGACATCGTGCGCGCGGTTCGTCGCGGCGAGCCGTTCCAGACGCTGCCCTTCGTCCGCCCCGGCGGCGACATCCTGCTGCGTCTCGATAGCTGGGCGAAGGTGCAGCGCGCGCTTGCCGCCATAGACGCCGTAGAAGCGCTGGGGCTCGATCCGGCCGACGCCGCGCCGGATCACTGGCGGCACGTCCACAACCGGCTGAGCGCCGGCCTGGAGCCGCACGTCTATACACCCGAGCGACACGCCGCGTGGCTGCATCGCCGGAGGATCGAGCCATGACCCGCCGCCGCACCCTCGTGGTGACGGCGATGGCGGTCATCTGCATCGCCGCCGCCGGCACCGTCGAGACGCCCACCAGGTTGATCTGGAATGCGACGGGGAGCGCGCCGGTCGGCTTCTACTCCGTCGAGCCGGCAGAGCGGATCGACGTGCCCGAACTGGTCGCCGTGATGCCGCCCGAACCGCTCGCCGGCTTCATGATCGAGCGCGGCTATGTCGGGCGCGGCGTGCCGCTGTTGAAGCGCGTCGCGGGCCTGCCCGGACAGCGCGTTTGCCGCACCGGGCGCACGATCACGGTGGACGGGATCGAGATGGGCGAAGCGCTGGAGCGCGACAGCCTGGGCCGCGAACTGCCCGTCTGGCAGGGCTGCCGCGTGATCGGCGACGACGAAATCTTCCTCATGAATTGGGACGTCCCCGACAGCCTCGATGGCCGCTATTTCGGACCTATCCCCGCAAGTTCCGTCATCGGTCGGGCGCTGCCGCTCTGGACCGATGAGGAAGCCGACGGCCGCTTCATTTGGCGCGCGCCGACGCACTGACCCCGCACATCCACCCCAAACGCAGGAGATTTTCCATGCCGCAGATCGGTCAATTCACACGCGAGGAAACGCACTTTGTCGGGCGCGTCCACACGCTCACCCTCTACCGCGAAGTCAGCATCGTTCCGGCCGAACCCTCCGATACCGAAAACACGCCCGACTACCGCATCTTTCACGGGGTGGACGATGCGGCGCCCGAGATCGGCGCGGCGTGGAAACGCACAGGCGAGAAGGCCGGTGAATATCTTTCGGTCCTGCTCGACGACCCCGCGCTGCCGCGTCCGATCCGCGCGAATCTGTTCCGCGATGGCGCCGAGGCGACGTCCTGGTCGTTGCACTGGAGCCGGCCCAGGCGGGACGGGAAGGACTGAGCATGGCTCGGCCACGACGCCAGCATGCGTCCGGGCGTCGTCTTGCCGCCCGGCGCATCGCGCTCCTTCTCCTTTCCGGCCTTCCACTTTTGGTATCGCCCGATGCGACTGCTTTCGCTCAGCCAGCGCCCGCGACCGCCACGCCCGCGAGCCATCCCTATGCGGCTCACATTGCCGAAGCTGCGCAGCGCTTCGGCATTCCAGAGCACTGGATCGCGGCCGTGCTGCGCGCCGAGAGCGCGGGCGACATACGCGCGATCTCGTCGGCCGGTGCGATGGGGCTGATGCAGGTGATGCCCGACACATGGGCCGAATTGCGCGCACGCTATCGCCTCGGCCGCGATCCCTATGATGCGCGCGACAACATCCTCGCCGGTGCAGCTTACCTGCGCGAGATGTGGGACCGCTACGGCAATGTCGCGGCCATGCTCGCGGCCTACAATGCCGGTCCCGCCCGCTATGACGACTATCTCGCGACGGGCCGCACATTGCCTGCCGAGACCCGCGCCTATGTCGCGACGCTCGTGCCGGATCTTGGCGGCCACCTTGCATCCGATCCGCCGCCCCCGGTATCGCCGCCGCCGCCGGATTGGCGCGAAGCACCGCTCTTCGTTATGCGCTCAGGCGGCACACAGGGCGCCGACGCGCGGTCATCCGAAGCGCAGTCCGGCGACGCCCCCACACCCGTTCCGGTGCGCGATACCGCCGATGCGGAGCCGCAGGACGGCAGCGTTTTCGTCGCCCGCGCGAGCGATGGAAGCACGCCATGAGCATGGCGCTGCCCTGCTTCAGTGCGCCGATTGCAGTGTGCAGATCGTCATATTTGTGCCTGGCTGCAATGACGGCAGGAAGGGCAGAAAGTGCGAAAAAGGCGGAGGGCAAGATAAAGGAACATGGCACCAGGTCGGGCCAGTTCGCGAAATTATTGTTGTCTGCACACTGTTTGGGCGGGACACGAGCGGCACCCCACTTAGGAGCCTCGCGTGCCGCGGTGTCTCGCTACGCCCTGGTCTTGCTGGGTTTTGACCGGCACTATTGTCTGAAAACGGACAGCCTTGCGCCATTTTGGTCCGGAGCGCGGCGATGAGCGCCGACGACGAGAACCGCTTCCGACCCAAGCCCGGCCGCATCCGCTCCGACACGCCGCGCGCGGGCAAGGCCAAGAGCTTTCTGACGCAGGCGAAGAAGCTCACGCGGCAGCACAGCAATAGCCCGTCCAGATCAGCGATGCGATCATCAATGCGCTCCGTGTCCGGTGCGGCCGGGAAGAGCGGCAAGGCATCGCGGGCAAGTGGAGGACCGGGGGTGCGGCGCGGTCGTGGCGCGGCCTTCGCCCGGGCGCGCACGCTCTCCGGCGGCTGGCGGCACAGCGCCCCCGGCATGCGCCGAGTCATTGTGAAAACCCGCTACGTCCAGAATGCCGGCAGGAACGGCAGGTCTGCCGCCCATCTGCGCTACATCCAGCGCGACGGAACCTCGCGCGATGGCGAGCGCGGCCAGCTCTATTCGGCCGACGAGGACCGCGCCGATGGCAACGCCTTTCTTGATCGCGGTGCCGATGATCGTCACCAGTTCCGCTTCATCGTCTCGCCCGAAGACGGAGCCGACCTCACCGACCTGACGGCGCACACCCGCGATCTGATGAGCCGGATCGAATCCGACCTCGGCACGCGGCTCGATTGGGTCGCGGTCAATCACTACAACACCGGCCATCCCCATGTGCATGTCATCGTCCGGGGCAAGGACGATCTCGGCGAGAATCTGGTCATCAATGGCGACTATCTCGCCAACGGATTTCGCGAGCGGGCGAGCGAGTTGACCACCCTCGAACTCGGCCCCGTGACCGGGATCGAGCAGAGCCGAAAGCTGTCGGCCGAGATCGATCAGGACCGCTTCACCCGCATCGACCGGGCAATGGTGGAGGAAGCCCATTCCCGTTTGCTCGATCTGCGCCACGAACCCGCCGAACCGGGGCGGCAGTTCAACCGCGCGCTGCGCCTGCGCCGGCTCGCCAAGCTCGAGAAGATGGGCCTGGCCACGGAGTACGCCACCGGCGCCTGGGAATTGAGCGAAAGGATGGAACCGGCGCTGCGCGAACTGGGCGGGCGCGGCGACATCATCCGCACCATGCACAGGGCGTTGAAGGCCGATGGTCTGGAGCGCGACCCGATGACGTTCCAGATTCATGACCGGCCGCCCGAGGCTCCTATCGTCGGCCGCGTCGTGGACAAATACCTGTCCGACGAACTGGGTGAGAACCTGACCCTGGTGGTGGACGGGATCGACGGTCGGACACACCACGTCGCCGGTATCGAGGCGGCCCGCGTCGCGGATGCAAAAATCAGCAGCATCATCGAGATCGGCCCGGCCGATAGGGGGAGCCGGCCATCCGATCGCGCCATCGCAACAATCGCCGAGGAGGGCATCTATCGGCCGGGCCGCCATCTGGAACAGGCCAGGTTCGAGGGCCGCGTGCCGGGCGGCGACTATGAGGGCTATGTCAATGCTCATGTGCGCCGGCTGGAAGCGCTGCGCCGCGCCGGCATCGTCGAGCAGATCGACGCTCACCAATGGCGCATCCCCGAGGATTTCGAGAGCCGCGCCGCCGCCTATGATGCGGGCCGCAACAGGCAGGCCAGCGTGCGCGTTCTGTCTGCCTTCGATCTCGAAAGACAGGTCGGCGCCGATGGCGCGACCTGGCTCGACCGGCGGCTGATCTCTGGCGAGGCATCGGATCTCGCACCGGCCGGGTTCGGGAGACAGGTGCGCGAGGCGATCGACCAGCGGCGCGAGCATCATATCGAACGGGGCGACGCCACGCGCCGGCAGGACGGCCGCGTCTTCTACCGGCGCAATTTTCTCGCCACGCTGCGCGAACGGGAGGTTGCCCGCATCGGCGCGGAGATGGCGGCGAGCAAGGGCCTGCCGTTCCGGGCAGCGGCGGAGGACGAGAGCATCAGCGGCAAGTTCACGGGCACCGTGCAATTGTCGAGTGGCAAGTTCGCCATCGTGGAAAAGAGCCACGAGTTCACGCTTGTCCCATGGCGCCCGGTCATCGACCGTCAGCTCGGCCGCGAGGTCATGGGCATCGTGCAGGGAGGATCGGTATCGTGGCAGCTTGGCAGATCGCGCGGCATCGGAATCTGACCAAAGGCATACGCGCGTTTGCTTGGCGCGTGCCTCGGCGCTGAGAACCGTCCTATTTGCGCGCTGTGGTATGCGCCCGCTCTCCGGCCCGGTCTTTCCTGTTGCCTCTCGCGCAAATGCCTATTCTCTGATCGGCTCCATCTCTTTTGCCGATTGGAGCCTTTATGCGCGGAGGCAGAATACTCTGGGGCCAGATCGCCGTCGTCTTCACCATTGTTCTGGTGATGACGTGGGCGGCGACACAATGGACCGCATCGCGGCTCGGATTTCAGCCGCAGCTTGGCAATCCGTGGTTCGATCTGGCCGGCTGGCCGGTCTACTACCCGCCGGCCTTCTTCTGGTGGTGGTTCTCCTTCGATGCCTATGCGCCTGCGATCTTCGTCGAGGGCGCGATCATCGCGGCGTCCGGCGGCTTCATCGCCATCGCCGCCGCTATCCTCATGTCGATCATCCGGGCGCGGGAGGCAAAGAACGTCGCCACCTACGGCTCGGCACGTTGGGCCGAGGATCGGGAAATCCGTGCCGCCGGGCTTCTCGGCCCTGACGGTGTGGTGCTCGGCCAATTTGAGCGCGACTATCTGCGCCATGACGGGCCGGAGCATGTTCTGTGTTTCGCCCCGACCCGTAGCGGTAAGGGCGTCGGCCTGGTCGTCCCGACCCTGCTAACCTGGCCGGGAAGCTGCATCGTCCACGACATCAAGGGCGAGAACTGGACGCTGACGGCCGGCTTTCGCGCGAAGCACGGCCGCGTCCTGCTGTTCGATCCGACCAATGCGAAATCCTCAGCCTACAATCCGCTGCTCGAGGTGCGGCAGGGCGAATGGGAAGTTCGCGACATCCAGAACATCGCAGACATCCTTGTCGATCCCGAAGGCAGTCTCGACAAGCGCAATCATTGGGAAAAGACCAGCCACGCTCTGCTGGTCGGGGCGATTCTGCACGTGCTTTACGCCGAACCCGACAAGACACTGGCCGGTGTCGCCAATTTTCTGTCCGATCCAAAGCGGCCGGTCGAGGCGACTTTGCGGGCAATGATGGACACGCCGCATCTGGGTGAGGCCGGCGTCCACCCCGTCGTCGCCTCCGCCGCGCGCGAATTGCTGAACAAATCCGAGAACGAACGATCCGGCGTACTGTCCACGGCCATGTCGTTTCTCGGCCTCTACCGCGATCCGGTCGTGGCGCGCGTCACGTCGCGCTGCGACTGGCGCATTGCCGATCTGGTCGGCAGCGGCCAGCCGGTCACGCTCTACCTCGTTGTGCCGCCATCCGACATCAACCGCACCAAGCCGCTGATCCGGCTGATCCTCAACCAGATCGGCCGCAGGCTGACCGAAGAGCTGACCACATCCCGCAAACGTCATCGCCTGCTGTTGATGCTGGACGAGTTCCCGGCCCTCGGCCGGCTCGACTTCTTTGAATCGGCGCTCGCCTTCATGGCCGGCTACGGTCTGAAGAGCTTCCTGATCGCGCAGAGCCTCAACCAGATCGAGCGCGCTTACGGGCAGAACAATTCCATTCTCGACAACTGCCATGTCCGTGTTGCCTTCGCCACCAATGACGAGCGCACGGCAAAGCGCGTATCCGACTCGCTCGGCACCGCGACCGAACTGCGCGATTCCACCAACTATGCCGGTCATCGGCTCGCGCCCTGGCTGGGGCACCTCATGGTGTCGCGGCAGGAAACCGCGCGGCCGTTGATGACACCTGGCGAGATCATGCAGCTCCCGCCCACCGACGAAATCGTCATGGTGGCGGGCACGCCGCCGATACGCGCCACCAAGGCCCGCTACTATGAGGATGTGCGGTTCACGGAGCGTGTCCTTACGCCGCCCGACCCGGCCGCCGGGCCGGCTTGCGCACCGGAGCCCTCAACCGACGACTGGTCACGCCGCGTGATTGCCGCGGCAGACCGATCGGCATCGGGCGCCACGGAAGGCGCCCCCGGCGATCCGGCCAATGCCGGTATCCGCCGCGAACCGGAACTGCCCGAGCATGAGGAAATCGTCCCGCCGCCACCTTCTCCGGCGCGGGAATTCGACATCCTCGACGACGAACCCGATGTAGACGCCGCCAAGGCCCACGCCTTGCGCTCCCAGATGCGCATGGTTGCGCGGCAGGCGTCGATGAACCCCGATGACGGCATCGAGCTTTGAAGGACTCCCCGTGACCAAACGCACGCGCATGAATGTCTATTTCGACCCGGAATTGCTCAAACAGGTCGAGGCGCTATCGTTGCGGCGCAAGGTATCGAAATCCGCAATCGTCGAGGCGTCCGTCGCTGCCTTCCTGTCCGGGGACACGGCGGATCAGCTGGAAGCGGCCATGTCGCGCCGCCTCGACAGGCTTGGTCGCCAGATCGACGGGATGGACGAAGATCTCGCCATCCTCGGCGAAACTCTTTCGCTGTTTATCCGCTTCTGGCTGACCATCACACCGCCGATCCCCGAGGCCGGAAAGGACGCGGCTCGAGCCAAGGGCGCTGAGCGCTTCGAGGGTTTCATGCAGACCCTCGGCCGGCGTCTGGCGACGGGAGACAGGTTCCTGAAAGAGTTGTCACGCGACGTCGATTCGACTGGCGTCAGTTCGTTGCAAGAGCAAGTCGGGGTCAATGGCGACCAGCCCTGAACCTTCAACCCATCCTATTTGCCGCCGATCTCCGCCGATGCCCGCACACGCGTAAATAGGTGTTGAACCGGCCGGATTTCGGGCTTTCTTAATCGACCCCGACGCGGGGACCATCTGTCACGCCCCGTTGAGAAGCGGGGCCGAGATGACTGCCACTCACGACAAACCGGAGGCGATCGCACGCGGCGCGCGCATGCTGCGCACGGCGCTCGGGTCCGCCATTTCGGGGCTGCTCGAAGACCCCGCCGTGGTCGAGGTATTGCTGAATCCGGACGGCCGCATCTGGGTGGACCGGCTGTCAGAAGGCCTGGCCGATACGGGGGAGCGGCTACGCGCGGCCGATGGTGAGCGCATCGTGCGGCTGGTCGCCCACCATGTCGGCGCGGAAGTCCATTCCAGGGCGCCGCGTGTCTCGGCCGAACTGCCCGAAACGGGAGAGCGGTTCGAGGGATTGCTGCCGCCGGTAGTGGCCGCGCCGGCCTTCGCGATCAGGAAGCCCGCCATCGCGGTTTTCACGCTCGATGACTATGTGGCCGCCGGGATTATGACCGTCCACCAGGCTTTGAGCCTGCGCGAAGCTGTCGCGTCGCGCGCCAACATCCTCGTCGCGGGCGGGACCAGCACGGGCAAGACCACGCTCACCAACGCGCTGCTCGCCGAAGTGGCGAAGGGTGCGGATCGTGTCGTCATCATCGAGGATACCCGCGAGTTGCAATGCGCCGCGTCCAATCTCGTCGCCATGCGGACAAAGGACGGCGTGGCGACGCTGTCTGATCTCGTCCGCTCGTCACTGCGCCTGAGGCCCGACCGCATTCCCATCGGGGAGGTGCGCGGCGCGGAAGCCCTCGACCTGCTCAAGGCCTGGGGCACGGGCCATCCCGGCGGCATCGGCACCATCCATGCCGGTTCCGGCATCGGCGCGCTGCGTCGCCTTGAACAACTGATCCAGGAAGCCGTCGTCACCGTGCCGCGCGCCCTGATTGCCGAGACCATCGATCTCGTTGCCGTGCTCTCCGGGCGCGGTTCCGCGCGCCGGCTGGCCGAACTTGCCCGCGTCGAAGGGCTCGGCACCGACGGCGACTACCGCATCGCCCCCGCCACCAACCCGGAAGGAAATCCCGAATGATCCGCAATGCCCCGCGTTTTCGCCGTCATATCGCGACGGCGGCAGCCGCCACCTATGTCAGCTTGTTCATGGCGCCCGCCGCATACGCCTCCGGCTCGTCCATGCCGTGGGAAGCGCCGCTGCAATCCATCCTCGAATCGATCGAGGGGCCGGTGGCCAAGATAATCGCCGTCATCATCATCATCGTCACCGGCCTGACGCTCGCCTTCGGCGATACCGGCGGCGGCTTCCGGCGCCTGATCCAGATCGTCTTCGGCATCTCCATCGCCTTCGCGGCGTCGAGCTTCTTCCTTTCGTTTTTCTCCTTCGGCGGCGGGGCGCTTGTCTGATGGCGGGCAGTTTCGAACAACTCGATGCCGTGCCGGGCTTCACTGTCCCGGTCCACCGGGCTCTGACCGAGACGATCCTGCTTGGCGGTGCGCCGCGCTCCATCGCGATCCTGAACGGGACGCTGGCCGGCGCTGTCGGGCTTGGTCTCCAGCTTTGGCTGGCCGGGATCGTCATCTGGGCCGTTGGCCATTTCGCGGCCGTCTGGGCGGCAAAGCGCGACCCGCTCTTCGTCGAGGTCGGGCGGCGGCATCTCAAGCTTCCCGGCTACCTGGCAGTCTGAAGGAGCCGGACCGATGATGAATCTCGCCGAGTATCGCAATCGCAACACGCGCCTCGCCGACTACCTGCCATGGGCCGCGCTCATCGGTCAGGGCGTCGTGCTCAACAAGGACGGGAGCTTCCAGCGCACCGCGAAATTCCGCGGTCCTGATCTGGATTCCGCCGTCGCAGCCGAGCTGGTCGCGGTTGCCGGACGCATCAACAACGCCTTCCGCCGTCTCGGTTCCGGCTGGAGCATCTTTGTCGAAGCCGTTCGGCTGGCGGCGCAGCAATATCCCGACAGCACGTTTCCCGACGCGGCCTCCGCCCTGGTCGATGCCGAGCGGAAGGCGCAGTTCGAGGAGGACGGAAGCCACTTCGAGTCCCGATACTACCTGACCTTCCTCTATCTGCCGCCCGCCGAGGAAGCGGCCCGCACCGAGGCCTTGCTCTACGAGGGCCGGGACAAGACCGGCGTCGATCCGTGGGAAACCCTGCGCGGCTTCATCGACCGCACCGACCGCGTGCTGGCGCTCATGGACGGCTTCATGCCCGAATGCTGCTGGTTGGATGACGGCGAGACGCTGACCTACCTTCACGCGGCGGTTTCCACGAACCGGCACCGCGTGCGCGTGCCTGAGGTGCCGATGCATCTCGACGCGCTGCTCGCCGACCAACCCTTGACTGGAGGGCTGGAGCCGCGCCTTGGCGAGCAACATCTGCGCGTCCTGACCATTGTCGGCTTCCCGACCGCGACGACGCCCGGCCTGCTCGACGAGATGAACCGGCTCGCCTTCCCGTATCGCTGGTCGACGCGCGCCATCCTCATGGACAAGACCGATGCGACGCGGCTGCTCACTCGCATCCGTCGCCGATGGTTTGCCAAGCGCAAGTCCATCGCGGCGATCCTGAAAGAGGTGATGACCAACGAGCAATCCGCATTGGTCGACACCGATGCCGCCAACAAGGCCGCCGACGCCGACATGGCCCTGCAGGAACTCGGATCGGATGTCGCCGGAATGGCTTATGTCACGGCGACCGTCACCGTCTGGGACGCCGATCCGCGCGTGGCGCAAGAGAAGCTGCGCCTGGTCGAGAAAGTCATTCAGGGCCGCGACTTCACGGCCATGCCCGAAACTGTCAACGCCGTCGATGCCTGGCTCGGCTCACTGCCCGGACACGCCTATGCGAACGTCCGTCAGCCGCCCATCTCGACGCTCAACCTTGCCCACATGATCCCCCTCAGCGCCGTGTGGGCGGGGCCGGAACGGGACGAGCATTTCGGTTCGCCCCCCTTGCTTTACGGCAAGACCGAGGGATCGACCCCGTTCCGGTTTTCCCTTCATGTCGGCGACGTCGGCCACACCCTTGTGGTTGGCCCCACGGGCGCTGGCAAGTCCGTGCTGCTCGCGCTGATGGCGCTTCAGTTCCGCCGCTACGAGCGTTCGCAGGTGTTTGCCTTCGACTTCGGCGGCAGCATTCGCGCCGCCGCGCTCGCCATGGGAGGCGACTGGCATGACCTCGGCGGCGGTCTGTCCGAAGGAGCAGACACTTCCGTTTCACTTCAGCCGCTCGCGCGCATCCACGATACCTACGAACGCGCCTGGGCCGCGGACTGGATCGTCGCCATCCTCATGCGCGAAGGCATCGCCGTCACGCCGGAGGTGAAGGAACATATCTGGACGGCGCTGACCTCGCTGGCATCCGCACCGGTCGATGAACGCACCATCACCGGCCTGGTCGTGTTGTTGCAGTCCAACGATCTCAAACAGGCGCTCCGGCCATACTGTGTCGGCGGCCCCTATGGCCGGTTGCTCGATGCCGAGCGTGAGCATCTGGGCAGTTCAGACGTGCAGGCGTTCGAGATCGAGGGTCTTGTCGGAACCGGCGCGGCCCCAGCCGTACTCGCCTATTTGTTCCACCGGATCGGAGACCGGCTCGACGGCCGCCCGACGCTGCTCATCATCGACGAGGGTTGGCTGGCGCTGGACGACGAGGGTTTCGCCGGCCAGCTCCGCGAGTGGTTGAAGACGCTCAGGAAGAAGAACGCCAGCGTCGTCTTCGCCACGCAAAGCCTGTCCGACATCGACGGCAGCAATATTGCGCCCGCCATCATCGAGAGCTGCCCGACGCGCCTCCTGCTGCCCAACGAGCGCGCCATCGAACCGCAGATCACGGCCATCTATCGCCGCTTCGGCCTCAACGACCGTCAGATTGAGATCCTCGCCCGGGCAACGCCCAAGCGGGACTATTACTGCCAGTCCCGGCGGGGCAACCGCCTGTTCGAGCTGGGCCTCAGCGAAGTCGGGCTCGCTCTCTGCGCCGCCTCCGCCAAATCCGATCAGGCCGCCATCGAGCGCTTCGTTGCCGAACACAGCCGCGACGAATTCCTGACGGCTTGGCTGCGCCTTCGCCGCGTCGAGTGGGCCACCGATCTGATCCCCGATCTCACCAATCTCACTAAGCGACCGGAAACCGCCGCGCCAGACACAACGGAAGGGGCGGCGGCGCCTGGCGACCCGACAGAGTTCCAGCCGGACGGCTCCATTCCGCCCGGAGAAACCCCGAACCCACTCTGACCGAAGAGGAGATATTGCCATGATCCGTATTCTCGTTCCCCGCCTCGCCAGCGCGTCCGTCATCGCGCTGGCGCTCGCCGCGCCCATTGCAATTTCACCCATGCTGGCCAGCCCTGCGCATGCGCTCTTCGGCTTCGGCCGGATCGTTTACGATCCGACCAACCACGCCGAGAACCTTCTGACCGCGGCCCGGTCGCTGGAACAGATTAACAACCAGATTCAGCAGCTTCAGAACGAAGCGCAGATGCTCATCAATCAGGCCCGCAACCTCGCCAGCCTGCCATATTCCGCGCTCCAGCAGATCCAGCAGAACGTCCAGCGCACGCAACAACTTCTCGGCCAGGCGCAGAGCATCGCCTTCGACGTACAGAACATCGACCAGGCGTTCCAGCAGCAATATGGCAACGTCTCGCTCTCGGCCACCGACCAGCAGCTGGTCGCCGATGCGCGCAGCCGCTGGGAGAACACGGTCGGCGGCTTGCAGGACGCCATGCGCGTTCAGGCCGGAGTGGTCGGCAATATCGAGACCAACCGCACCCAGATGTCCGAGCTTGTCGGCCAGAGCCAGAATGCAGCCGGCGCACTGCAAGCCACGCAGGCCGGCAACCAGCTCCTTGCCCTCCAATCACAGCAGCTTTCCGATCTGATCGCCGTGATGTCGGCCAACGGCCGCTCTGAAGCGCTCATCGAGGCCGAGCGCGCAACCGCTGCCGAGCAGGGCCGTGTCCAGCGCGAGCGTTTCCTGACGCCGGGCTCGGGCTACCAGCCCGGCAACGCGCAGATGTTCAACGGTAGCAACTGAGGCGGCGGACGGCCGGAAAGGGGGATGCGATGGTGGGAAAGACCCTCGCACGGATCGGCGCGGTCGCCTTCGTTGCCGTCGCGATCACGGTCACGGTGGTCGAGATGACCCGCAAGGACGATCCCGCGCCGGCCAGGACGGCACCGGCGCTCCAGCCTCCGGCCGATCCCTTGCGGGCGACGCTGCGCCGGTGCCAGCAACTCGGCGAGGCCGCGACCCGCAACGCCGATTGCCTCACCGCCTGGGCCGCGAGCCGCGACCGTTTCCTGGGTCGCGCACCTGCGCCAGCACCCGCCGTCCCGCAATCCGGCACCGGGGAATGACCGATGGGCGGCACGGGCGTCATCGATAATTTCCTCGGGGTCTTCACCTCCTACATCGACAGCGGCTTCGGCCTGCTCGGCGGCGAGGTCGCGTTCATCGCCACCACCCTGATCGCCATCGACGTGACGCTGGCCGCGCTGTTCTGGGCCTGGGGCGCCGATGACGACATCG
>NZ_JANKOF010000083.1 GCF_024655565.1 Nitratireductor sp. ZSWI3
AGCCCGTGCTGGCTGACGCCGGTTCCGCCATAGGGGTTCGGCCGCTCGAACAGCGCGTTGACCCCGAAGCTGACGCAATGGGCGAGCAGATCGAGGCGCGAGGCGTCGTCGAGATCGGTCAGCCAGTCCCAGAGCGCCTGATCGTCGGCCGGAACGTGATCGCCCCAGCGTTCATGCCGCTCGGCAATTTCGCGGGCAGGTGCGCTGTCCTTCAACTCCTCCGGCTGCGCGGAAAAGAAGACATGGCGCACGCTGGCCTCGAGGCAGCTGGTCGGCGCGGTGCGCCGGAAGGTGTCACTGACCAGCTTGTGCAGCAACAGGGTCATGGCGACGTCCGGGTGTTCGGCGACGGCGTTGCGCAGCGCCAGGGTGCGATGCGCGGTCAGCTCGATGACGAGACGTTCGGGCAGTGGCTTAACGCCGTCATCCTCGTCTTCCTCCGGCTCGGCGGGCTGGCCGCCGATCGTGATGACGGCGCGCTGGCCGGCGGGTCCATCCGATTGGTCAGCGTCGCCACCGGGCTCCGATGCGTCATCGCCATCGTGCTCGGCCGGGCGTTCATCCTCGGGGCGGACATAGCCGCGATCCACCGACAGGGATCCATCGGCATCGATGCTGACGAACGCGCCGGCCATGGCGATATTGGCCGGATCATAGATCGCCGGACGCCGCTCGAAGGCGTCGAGCGCCTGTTCGATTTCCCCCAGCCGCTCGTCGATCTCGTCGGGAAGCTCATCGGCCTCACCATATTCGGCTTCGATCCGATCGTATTCCTCGCGCAACGCCTCGCGGGTCGCGCGCTCCTCCTCGGTCAGATCGAGCGTGGTGCCAACAAGCTGCCGCAGCCCATGCTGGTGGCCATAGGGAAAGCTCACAGCGACCTCGATCCATTTCCAGCCCTCGGCGGCAATGGTCTCCGCTTCGGCCTTCAGCTTCTCGGCCACCAGCTGATCGAGCAGCACCGGATCCTGCAACCAGCCGCCATCGTCGGACTGGAAGAGATCGCGCAGCACGATGCCGCCCGCCGCTTCATAGGCCCCGACGCCCACGAAAACGGCCCGCTTGTCGGAGGCCCGCACGGCGGTTTCCGTCAGCATCCGGCGGATGGTGTAGGGCTCTTTCTGCCAGCTATCCTTGATCGCCGCCCAGACCTGTTCCTGACGATCATGGTCCTCCGAGACGGTGAAGGCCATGAGCTGTTCGAGCGTCATGCCGTCCTCGGCATAGGTTTCGAGCAGCGTCGGCGAGACCGATGCGAGACGCAGGCGTTGCTTGACGACCTTGACGTCGACGAAGAAGGCAGCCGCGATGGCCTCTTCCGTCATGCCCTTCTCGCGCAACGCCTGAAAGGCGCGGAACTGGTCGAGCGGATGGAGCGGCGCGCGCTCGATATTTTCGGCCAGCGACACCTCGTCGATGAGGATGTCGCCACCGGCCTCCGAGACGACGCAGGGCACGGGCGCGGTCTTGTTGAGGCGCTTCTGCTTCACCAGCAGTTCGAGCGCCCGATAGCGGCGCCCGCCGGCCGGCACCTCGAACATGCCGGTCTCCTGGCCGTCGGCATCGATCACCGGCCGGACGTGCAGACTCTGGATGAGGCCGCGCCGGACGACGGACACGGCCAGTTCTTCAATCGAGACGCCGGCCTTGACACGCCGGACATTGGACTGGGACAGCACCAGCTTGTTGAAGGGGATATCGCGCGAGGACGACAGGGTGATTTTCTGAGCGGCAGTAGCCATGTTCTCAACTCCGCGACGGGCGCCGAAAGCCTCTCTCTCGGTCTGAAAACCCGTCACGAAGCGAAGCGCCGCCCTCTTCCTCTAAGAGAGCGGCGCAGCAGAACCGGATGATCGGCATTCACGTTCTGCGGTTTTCCGCATCGGCGATTTTCCGGTCGGGCGCCCCGCCTCCGGAAGAGCGGGCATAGAGGATGCGCTCGGCCGTCCGGATGCTGCCGGCCAGGCGCGCCGCCTCGGCCCAGACCGAGATCGGGTAATCCCCGGTGAAGAGAACGTCCCGCTCGATTCCCAGGCCGAGGGGCAGCCGGATCGCTTTCATCTCGCGGAGGCTCCAGCTTCCGAGTTCGGGGCAGCCGATATCGGCCAGGCCGAACATGGTGTCGCCATCCGCGTCCAGTTCGGCCGCGAGCCAGACACCCTCGCCCAAGGGATTGAAGAACTTGACCACCGGGATGTGGTCGACATCGCGTTGACGGCCATTGGCGAGAAGCCTTGCGCGCAGTTCGTCGGTCAGGAGGATCATGCCGCAACCCTCCCGTCGTTCGCGATGGCTGCATCGCCGCTCGCAGCGTCGTCGTCAGGCAGATGGGCCAGCAGCCAGTCGGCCGCCTTGCTGGCCTGCGACGCGGCGCGGACGACGGCGCGATTGTCCTCGCGCATGACCTCGAGCCAGGAACCGATGTAATCGGCGTGCCGGACGGTCGGCACGATGCCGAGCGCAGCGCAGCAGAACGCCGCCGAAATCTCGGCCACCAGTTCCTCGAAGGCGTATTTCTTCGAACCGAAGGAACCGGAGAGATCGCGGTTCAGACGCCTGGGGGCGCCGCTGGCATGGGAACATTCGTGCAGGGCGGTGCGGTGCCAGTTGATCGGCTCGAAGAACGCCTGCGGCGGCGGGACCATCACATAGTCATGCGCGGGAACGTAGAAGGCGCGATGGCCGCCGATGCGGAAGTCGATACCGGTGGCCCCGATCAGCGCCTCGACCCTCGGCTCGATCAGGCCGGGTTCGGGCGGCGGCGCGGCCGCTGCGATTTCGTCCGGGAGGTTCTCGCATTGCGCGGCATTGAAGACCGTGAAGCGCTTGAGAAACGGAATGGCCTGTGCTTCCTTGCCCGACTCACGGGCGCGTTGCCTCTCGTCCTCGGGGGTGAAGCGATCGGCATAGACGACGGTCGTGCCGCGCTCGCCCTTGCGCACATTGCCGCCGAGCGCGAGGGCCTGGCGGAAGGTCAGCCAGCTCTGGCCTGGAAAGCCGTGCTCGATCACGGCGCCCCACAGGATCAGCACATTGATCCCGGAATATTGGCGGCCGGTGGCGGCATTCTTCGGCATGGCGAGCGGCGCCTTGACCGCAACGCTGCCCCAGGGCTGGACCCAGGGCACGCGGCCGCCTTCCAGTTCGGCCATGATCTTGTCGGTGATCTCATCATAGAGGCTCGTCCGGGCTGAGCCGGCGCGAGCGCTGCGGTCATGTCTCGTCATCGCGGTTCTCCGCGACGGGCGCCAGAGGCCTCTCCTCCAGCTTGCAACCCGTCACGGAAACCCCTCCAAACTCTCCCTCTAGCTAAAGGGGGCGTTGCGGGGTCTCCCCGCAGAAGGGGTCGGCCGAGACTACAGGCTCGGCCGCAGGGGAAGGCCTTCCCCTCCTACCGATCTCGTCGAGAAGTTCGAAGGAGCGTTGCGTGAGCAGACTGCGTTGCCGGTGCGTCCGGGGCATGCGCGGGGTTCATGCGGGGATGGAGCGGGTCTCAATCCATTTCTTCGCGGGGTTTGAAAGTCTGCGGATAGCTGCGGCCGAGCAATCCAAAATCGGTCTCGCCATCACCGTGGACGCGGAGCACTGCGTCCGGACCGAGGGGAAACGTGGCATAGAGGTCGAACATTCCCCAATCGGTATGGCACCCGAGGGAGCGGCCATAGTGCTGCGTGACGGACCTGGCCGCGTCATAGACATGACGCGTGGCATGGAGAGGGACAGCGATCTCCAGCACACACGCGCGACCGATGGACGACAGCTTGTCGATGGCGTCGCCCTCATGATGATTGAAGTAGACGGACTCGCCGCCCCAATGTGCGAGAAGGGAGGTGACGCCGCCGTCGTCGCACGGCAGCGGATGCGACACCATCCAGAACTTCCCGTTCCGGCCGCCGAATTCGTCGTCGTGGAACGGGCTCGAATCGAAGAAGAATTGAGCCTCCTCGGCGGCCAGATCGCCGCTGGCGACCAGACCGGCGATCCGCTGCTGCACCGTCTCCAAGGTGGCCGGACAGATGCCTTCGGTCCGGATGATCCCGATTTCATGATCCGTCAGGCGCGTATAATGCCATGCGCGAATGGTGTGCTCGGCCATGTCGGTCGCGAGGTCTTCGACAAACGCCAGATAGTCGCCAGCACACGGATTCGATGGCGGTGGCCCGCGTCGGTCAGATGCCTCGCGGGCGAGGAAGTTGGCGCGGCTTGTCCCATAATAGTCGATGAGAAGCGCACGCTGTTCGTCCAGCCTGGCGAGGAGCGCCGCATCAAAAGTCGACAGATCCCAGACGTCGATAATGGAGCCTGTCATTCGGCCACCGGCGCGCGTGGGAGAGGCTCATGGGCAAGAATGTCTGTGGCCAACCAGCCCTCGCCATCCCGCGTTGCGACGAACTCCCGGTCCCACACGCCCCAGCGTTCAGGAAGCGGACGCTGTGCAAGCGGGTTGTGCACATAGGTGAGAGGGCGAACGCGACGGGACATATTGCCGAGCCCGATGCGCGACCACAAGACGCCCGAGATGCCGGCAAAGCGCTCGTCGAGAAAAGCGGTTCGCGGAATCGGATTGCCGTCGCGCTCAATGACGGGCGCAGCATGAAACCCCTGGTCCACGATTTCGCCGGTCTCGCGGTCAACGGTGATGTAGGCGTCGCCGATTGGAAAGAGCGAGCTTATGATCAGGGGTGGATCTTCGCCGACATACGGCCCGAAACGGCTCGCGCTGATGGCAATGATGCGGACATCGTCCGCACCAATGACGCCCTCGCTCAGATAGTGCGCGATCCTGCGGGATTTCGTCCAGAAAGCGCCTGTGGTGCGAAGCTGAGCCTGGCGAACGGGGGCTGGCGCGAATCCCCCGCCCTCATTGATGGGCACGGGACGCGCGATCTGGTCCGGTCCAGGCTCGCCGTCATCTGGCGCAATCGCTTCGATCCAGATGCGGCGGCCATCCTCTACGACGCAAAGGTCGGGCTGGCCGCCTTCGCGGAGACGCTCGGCCGCAGGCAGAAGCTCCCGCCCGGCTTCCAGCAATGTGCAGCCGAGATACATTTCCCAGAAGCGGCCGTCGACATCGCGCGCGAAGCCGTGGCGAAAGTCGGGATCGGCGTACGGCTCGTAGGTCTCCCACATCGCCTCGATGCGGTCGTGCATCTCCTGTTCGTCCCGGGATTGCCGCGCCCTGATGTTGACAAAGCCCGGATCGAGATTGTCGCCGTCGATATCGAATATGCGGGTCACGGCTTTGCGGCTCCGGCTGGATCGACGGCAAGGCTGGCTGGGAAGCCGCCATGGGGTGGCGCGATATAGGCCTGGCGCGCCTTGGCGACCGGCCACTTCTTGTCCCGCCACCAATAGAAGTCGAGATGCCCTCGCGCGGCCTGTCGTATTTCACGTTCCATCTCGATGCCCTCCCGCGTTCCGGGGACGGCGAGAAGGCGTCCTGTCGCAAAGCATCGCACTGCGCCGCGAGCTGTGATCTCGGTATCGAACGCGACGTCTTCGAGGCATATGCCGTAGAAATCGCGCGTGATGGCGCCCGTTTCGCTTTCGATGAGAAGATCCTTCGACGCCTTGTCGAACCAGACCTTTACCCGGCTGCCGATCTCCGGCGGCTGCCGCTGGATGGACGGAATGGCCGGCTTGGGCCGCTTATCTTTCGGCATCGCTGAAACTCATCATTGACGTTGATCGCGAAGCGGCCATGCGCGGTCCTCAGCGTCTTGCCGCGGCGATCGACGCAACGATCGCCGCCATCGAGCGGAACAGGACCAGGGGGTCGTCCTTCGATGGAAGGAATCCACGCCGGCGCCAGAATTCCGCGGCCTCGTCGTCGACGGCGTTGACCATCAGCGCGCGACCGCCGACGAGCCCTGCCGCGGTCACACACCGCTCGAGAGCGTGCTTGAGCAGGCCTGTACCGATCCCGCGCCCTGCCCAGCCGATGTCCGTTGCGAGTTGCCCGAGCAGCAGGCACGGAACCGGATCAGGGGGCTGACCGGTGCGGATGGACCGCGGCAGGACGCCGGGAACGACGGCGGTCGGCGCGAGGCCATAGTAGCCGACCACGCGCCCCGCCTCATGCACGACCAGGACGGCGGTAAAGCCCTTCTCCTGGTTGGAGAGCGCCCGGGTCTTGAGCCAATGGTCGAGAGTCGGTTTTCCGCAGGTGAACCCGGAAACGTCGTGAGCCGCGGTGAGCGGTTCGGGAGCCGAGAGGACCAAGGCTCAGCTTTTGGCGCCGTAGCCGGGCTCCCACGGGGCCGGACGCTTTACCAGTTCAACGATTTCGGGCACCGGGGTCGCGGGTCCGGACAGGACCTTCATGAAATCGGCGAAGCCCTCCGGGCTCATGCGAATGAGCCCGTTTTCCATCAGCACATCCTCGGCGGCGCGCACCGCAGCCTCGCGGACGAAGTCCGTGCGCGAGCGGCCGCGCAGGCCGGCGGCGCGATCGATCATGGCGACGTCGGCCTCGGGAAGGCGCATCGAGATCGGGTGTTCCTTGCGTTCAGCGTTGGTGACCATGGTTTTCTCCTGCAGGGGAAAGATAGAGGAACGTAGCGCAAATTGCAATACACATCGGTCGATCAGATTCCCGACGCCGGTCGACTGTCGCAACGATCAGAGCAGCGGAATCCTGCGCTTGACTAAACTCGCAGTTTGTGAGAGTTAATAACTACCACTTAATGGGAGTTACAAATCATGGCACGCCCCGGACAGTCCGCTGCGGAAGTTTTCACCTCTCGTGAAGTTGCCGTAGCGGCCGATCTGACTCCCCGGAATTTCGCATTGCTTGTGGATCAGGGGCTGGCGCCTCGGCCGACGAGCGATGGTTCCGGAAAGGCCGGTCACCGCACTTATGACAGCGCCGGCCTCGCGCATGCCGCGTTGATTGGTGCGCTTCATCTTGCCGGATTTGAGCTGTTGGTGTCGGCCCGCCTGGCGGCGGCATTCGCCGACGATTTTGGCGCCAGCCATGGCAGGCTGCCGTCGAATCTCAACGCATATATCCGCGGCGAGTTGAACCCGCACAAGGGTCTGCCCTGGGGTGAGATGCCCGATGACCTGCCACTCGATTTCGAGCAGGACTACTGGCTGCACTACCTGCTGCGCAACCGGTCGACGATCTATCGGCGCGGAATCGCGATCCGGGGCGACTGCATCATCGACATCGCGGATCACGCGTTCGTCCTCACCCATTCGCAAGGGCTGGAGAAGATCAAGATATTCTCCCCGGTTTCGCGGGAGGGCCTTCCGGCGAGCCCTGATTACCGGATCATCGGACGAGGGCCTTCCGCGCGCATCGTTCCCATTCATGAGGAGGTTGATAGTCTCGACTTTCAGATCGATCCGAAGTCTGCAGAGAGGATGCGGCAGCTCGAGCGCGAATATATCGACGGGCGCAAGAATGCGGTGGCCGTGGTACAGGTCAATCTGTCGCTGGCAATCCGCAACGCCTTTGATCGGTTGCAGGACGATCGCGAGAAGAAGGCGGCTTAGCGTATGGAAAACGCTACCTGTGACGGCTCCAGCAAAAGCTAGTTTGATCTAGGACGATGAAGGACGCGAGACCTAGCCGGCTAATAGCCACGCCATCGAAAGCAACGCCGGTTCAACTGGCTCGCAGGTAGCGTTTTGAAGTACCATAGGACGATCGGCACGACAGTGAATACGCCTGTCAGGAAGGGGCTTCAAATAGACTATTGAGGAACGTTCCCTCTCGCCTCTTGCCAACCACAATCGTCGTTGCCGGATCGCAGGGATCGATAGCCTCCAAGACGTCATGTACGACCGCCTTGAAGTACGTTGCCGACAGGCTTCCGCCCCTACTCGGCTGCCTCCAGATATGCTGGCTTTTGGTGCTGCGCCAAGTGGGCAGCTACAGCGGTACCGATAGCCCGTGCCACCGGCACGGGTACTGCATTGCCGACCTGCTCGTAGTGCGCCCCAAGCTGGGTGCCGGAAAATTGAAATCTATCCGGAAAACCCTGTAGACGCGCGGCTTCCCGCACCGAAATCGTCCGATCCTGCGTTGGATGCACATACGCGCCCCAGTGCGGATCGCACTTGGTCAGCAGCGTTGACGCCAGGCCAGTTCGGGACAATCTTCCATAACGTTTGGTGTGATCCGACGGCTTGGCTCTTTTCATCCCTGCCGTCAGCAAGTCGAAGGGTATGTTCCGCCAGTTGCCACCTTCGGGAACATGCTTCATCCGATCCAGGTTCACATCTGTCAGTCTGTGGCATACATGGTTGAGTAGCTGCCGGCTGCCTTCCCGTGCTGCCTTCTGGAATTTCGTTGTCGCCCGCGTCCCCCCATACGTTGCGACCAGCTTCCCGCCACCGTTCTCAATGGCGGGCAAGTCTCCAATTGCCTTTTGGACAGTTATCGGCCGCGGCAGCCGTGGGCCCGCTGTGCCCGCGCCTTTTGCTGGCGAGTGCGAAGGAGTTGGCAGCAGTTCGGCCGCGGGGCCGACCCTCGATGCGACTATGAATACGCGCCGGCGCACTTGGGGCGTTCCGTATTCCTCGGCAGAGAGTATCTCCACCTCGCAATCATAATTCATATCTGCGAGCGTCTGCCGGATTTCCTCGATTACCTTGCCGCCGCCGATGGTCAGGATGCCCGGCACATTCTCCATAACGAGGCACTTGGGCATGATCTCTGACACGAGTTCCAGATAGCAACTGAATAGCCGCGCCCGCTCGTCTTCTGCGTTCCGCTGGTGATTGTTGTAGCTGAATGATTGGCAGGGCGGCCCGCCGATGATGGCGTCCACTTGCCCGCGCACTACGCCGCAGTCAGTCATAAGCCGCTGCGCATCAATCTTGGAAATTGGCCCTTCAAGAAATCGGGTTTCCGGGAAATTGAGCCTGAAAGTCTCGCCGGCAGCCCTGTCGAGGTCATTGGCAGCCAATACAGACCAGCCAGCCTGCCTGAAACCAACAGCCAAGCCACCAGCACCCGCAAACAGGTCGATGCACAGCGGTCCCGCGCCCAAAGGGGCAGTTGGTCTGTATTCAACCAGCTCCTGCCCTACCCCTATCATCCAAAACTCCAGCTATCTCAATGACTTCCCCGAGCATGCGCTAGGAACAACTAACGTTTCGTAAACTATAGCACAATCAGAACAAAACAGGAACAACTTTTTTGGCCGCAACTAAGGGCCGCTTTCAGCTTGCGCAGGCTGAAATCATTTGCTAGGGCTTGCTCAGGCAAACTACGCAAGGAGTTGATAATGGAACAGCCAGACCAGCTTGAAAAGCTGCCCTCAGGATCAGAGCGGGTTCTATATGAGCGGATCGGCAGCGCCGATTGGGAAATGCGCGAAGTCAAACTTGATGTTCACGAGCAAGTAGCGCTTTGGGATGAGAACCCGCGGCTGCAAACCGCAAAAATGGACGGCTTTTCCACCGAGATTCAATTGGAAGAAGCGCTTCGCGGATCTCGAGGATATGATGGGCTGCGTAAGTCCATTCAAGAGATCGGCCAGATGCAGTCGATCTATGTCAAGCAGACACCAACCGGAAAATTTCTGACGCTCGAAGGCAATACCCGCGTAGCCGTGCATCGGGAACTTGACCGTAAGTTTGGGTCAGGCAAGCTCGCCGGTACATTCCGTTATATCAGTGCGAAAATTGTGCCGCAGAATTTCGGAGACCGGGAGATCGCGGTTCTGCTGGCCGGTATTCATGTGCGTGGGTCTGGTGTTCGGGATTGGGAGCGATACGTTCAGGCGCGCTTTGTCTACGAAACAGTGGTCGGCCGTCCTGGCAAGCCTCCGATAATGAATCAAACCCAACTTGCGGAGAGCATGGGGAAATCCCTTACTTGGGTGAACCGTCTCAAGGATGCGTATAGTTTCGCGCTCAAATTTGTGGAGCACTGCGACAGCGAAGACAATCCCAGAAAGCTAGCAGCCGAAAAATTTTCAGTACTGGAGGAAATTAGCAAGGCACGAGTTATTGGGCCGCAGCTTCGCGACTTTGATAATGTGACTCATGACAGCTTGCGCGATGAAGTCTTTGAAATGGTAAGGAATAACGCCTTCAAAGAATACCGGGACGCCCGTTTCCTGAAGGAATTTCATGACGATCCCGACGCGTGGCAACAGCTGAATTCTGGCGAAGCTCATATCGCCAATAAGCTTGCCCGCCAAGTCGAAAGCAAAACTAGCAGTCCCAAAGCGAAAATTGCAGGACTCCCGCAGCTCATTAGGCGAGCCGTAGAGCGTGGAGACTCTGAATTTGACGACGACGACGTCTCCCAGCTTCAACAAGCGATCGATATCATCGAGGACCAAGTCCACGATGGTGTCCACCCTTATCGCTTGGCGATCAAGAAGGCCGCCAGAACGCTGAACAAAGCTAGCCGGGCCGACGTGAAGGACCTGTCTCAAGACGACCTGAACGAATTCCGGGACGCGTATGGGTACTTTATGGGCTTGGTCGAGGCACACAGCACCGTTGGCGGGCAATAAGATGAGTTTTGATCTCCTAGACCATCAGCACGAGGGTGTTGAGTTCTTGACCGGACAAGGCTTCGGACTGCTTGCGTTCGAGCAAGGTTTGGGGAAGACGTTCGTTGCGATTGCTGCATTTCGCCGCCTGTTGGAACAAGGTCGAGCTGATCGAATGCTAGTGATCTGCCCAAATTCGCTTAAGCGGAACTGGGTCGCAGAGTTTGCAAAGTTCGCTCCGTCGGTATCCGTGGATGTGGCGGAGGGGACACCAAAGAGGCGGCGCGCGGCTTTCAGCGAATCCACCGCCCGAGTGCTAGTCACCAGCTATGAAACCGCACGTGCAGAGACGACCGCGCTACTGGCTTTCGCGCAGCGTCAGCGGACTGTTCTGGTTCTGGATGAGTCCCATGCCGCGAAGAACTGGCGGTCACAGACCTCGACGGCCGCGAGGACCGTGGCACCGCATTGCAAGTTCCGCTGGCTCCTCTCAGGAACTCCGGTCACCAACACCGCGACCGACCTCTTTACTCAAGTTGAGATCATCGAGCCCGGACGGGGTTCGCTGGGCTCTCTGGAGTCATTCACGGCCCGGCTAGAGGACGACCCCGAAGCTTCCTTTGCGAGGGATGTCATCGACAGGCTGGTCCTTCGCCGCACGAAGGATCAGTGCCTCGACCTCCCCGAGAAATCCTTCGTGGATGTCCGCGTCGAGCTCCCGCCTTGGCAGCGGCGCCTCTATGACAAGATGCGGGACGAGATGGTCTGTGAGATCGAGGCCATGAGCGGGGAACAGTATCGCGCCTACGCTTCGACGGCGCTCGCCAAGCTCACCAGGCTCGTGCAACTGGCCTGCAACCCATCACTGATCTTCCCGGAGGCGGAGGGGACGCCCGCAAAGTTCGAGGCACTCGACGGCGTGATCGCGGACATTCTCTCCGTGCCTGGCCGCAAGGTAATCCTCTGGTCAAACTACATCCGAACAATCGAGACGCTGCTCGCCCGGATGCCGGGCGCCGTCGCGATCTATGGCGGCACGCCGACATCCGAGCGCCAGGAAATCGCCGCGAGGTTTCAGCAGGACCCGGACGTCCGTGTGCTGATAGCGAACCCGGCCGCCGCCGGCACTGGCTTCACACTCACAGCAGCGAGCTTCACGATCTACGAGTCCCTCTCCTGGCGCTACGACCATTATGCCCAGAGCCAGGACCGCAACCACCGGATCGGCCAGACCGAGCCCGTGACCTATCTGCGCCTGATCGCAGCCGACACCATCGAGGAGGCCATCGTGGTTGCGCTGGAGCGGAAGTCGGCGCTCGCCCGTACCCTCCTGGGGGACGAGGGTGCCGGAGATGCCGTGTCGCAGCTCAGCAAGGAGGAGATGTGCGAACTCCTCAGGTCGAACCGGCTCCCGGCGGCGTAGTGATGGCGGACAGAATCAGCCCCGAGCAGAGATCCCGAAACATGTCCCGCATAAAGGGACGGGATACCAAGCCGGAGGTTCGGCTCCGCTCGGCGCTGCACCGCGCTGGTCTCCGCTTCCGCGTCTGCCGGACGGACCTCCCTGGCCGGCCAGACATAGTGTTCCCGCGACAAAGGCTGGTGATACAGGTGCGAGGGTGTTTCTGGCATCAGCACGAGGATTGCGGCGGTGCGCGGATGCCGGGATCGAACTTGGAATACTGGCGGCCAAAGCTGCAACGGAACGTGCGGCGCGATGCCGAAAAGGATGCGGAGTTGAGGGAATTGGGTTGGCGCGTGCTGGTCGTGTGGGAATGCGAAATTAACACGCAGAGCAGCGTCTCACATGTCGTGGATGCTGTTGCTCAGCAACTCTGACGCATACGCTAAGGGGCAGAATGATGGGAAACCTACTCCCGCCGATGTTGGAAAATGTTTCGGCAACTGCCTCATTGATTTCGGCATTAATTGCCGCCGCTGTTGCCTTTATCGTTCTCGCTCTGAACCAATCATTCTCTCGCCGCCAGCAGAGGATACAGTTTCTGCAACCAAAACTAGAAGAGCTCTATCTTCTTATGAACGAGGTTGCAGAACGGAACACACGGCTCTTCAAGCTCCTTGTGGCAAGCACACACGGAGACCTCGGGGCCAAGCAGGAACTCGATAGCCTGGACGAACTGGCGGCCTACGGTCACCTAACAGCAAAGAAAATGGTAATGCTGGTGCGCTTATATTTTCCGAAACTCTCGCGAATTCACCAGCATCTGTTCGCTGCTGAAAGGCAGTTGAGCCAGCACATGTGGGAGCTATCGACAGGCGACATCCCAAGCCTAGAAACACTAATCGAGGCTTCAGGCAATGTGGGGCACATGCTTCGATTGATGGAACAGGAAATGGTCAATAATCAGGGCATTCTTCTCGGAGCGAGCAGCCTTCTGCGGCGATATCGGTCGGTGACCAAGGAAGAAATCGAGGGCGTTCCCCCACCGCCCGATGGACCTCCATTGGCAAACATGAAGCGATAACATGAAGGTTTTCATCACGCGCGTGTGGGGATTTGGCCCGGAGCGCTGGCCGGTCATTACGTTTGGCCTCGAAGGCAATCGCGATAGCCTTCTCCAGGATTCGTTGCCCGGCGACCGCATAGTGTTTGTCGGAACTCTGCGCGAGCCGACGCCGGAGCCTCTGCGCGGGCGCCTCTTGGGAATGGCGGAGATCGGGCGTATCGCCGTGGATACGCTCGATGTCATCGGTGACGATTTTCGCGGGCCTAATGACTACGATGAGGCGGGGCACTTCCGGTGGCCCAAGGCCATCCTCATGGTCCGCGCCTGGCGCTTCATGCCGCAGCCAATGCTTCTCGATGTGCTGGCTGAGCAGCTTCCTTACCATGCCACTTCGCAGGCGGTGCTTCTCCAAGGCGGGGATGCAGATGCCATAATGAGCCTCAATGCCGAAGAGGTCGAAATCCCGGCGTCTGAGGCCTTGGTCAAAGCAAGGCTCCTCGACAAGGCGTTGAACTCAGGCCGTCCGACCACAGGGCCGGAACCAAAGTCCTGGGAGGGTTCGACAGGGCGGGACGTTAACAGGACCGCGTTCACTTATGCATTTCGGTTCGGGCGGACGGACATCTGGAAGATCGGGCACGCCGTTGACGTGAAAGAGAGGCTCAAGCAGGTGAATTGCCATATCCCGCCGGAGGCGGTGCCAGAGCGGTGGAATGCGAAATTCCAGCAGGCCTGGGACAGCGAGACGGACGCATATGCTATGGAGCAGCGGGTCTTGCAAACTCTCGCGGCGGGCCGAACCGATGGCGAGCGCGTCAGATGCACGGAGGCCGAACTCTGGACGGCTTGGCTCGGCGGGATTGGGGCCTAAGGTTCGCGTTGGCCAAGAGGCCGTCTCCGTAGCGCACTCCTGCGGCGTACCCGGCAAGCTCGCTTGTCAATCTTGCCGTTGAGTGCGATCACGGTAGCCAAGCACGCAGGCTATTGAAGTTCAAGGACGGCTATCCTTCCGAAGACACCCACAAAACCGGGACGCACATTCGCGAGTTATGCCGCGACCCGCTCCGTTTCGTCGGTTTCTTCGTCGCCGATAGCCTGAAGCAGGAAGCGCGACAGCGCGGCCTTTCGGGAATCGCGATCGAGCGCATAGGCGGTCTGCTTGAATGCGACCCCCTCGAGCAGTCCCTGAATGTAGCCGGAGATCGTGTCGGCCGCCATGATGAGCGCGGTATCGAGCGTGTGGATGTAGTTGCTGGTTACCGATCCTTTTGCGTGGCCGACCAGTGCAGCGATTGTCACTTCGGTGAAACCAAGATCATTGGCGATGCTGGCGAAGCTGTGGCGCAGAACGTGCGCTGTCACATCGGCAAGCGGGGAACCCCTGAAGATTTTACGCCAGTGGTTCGGGAAACTGCCGAACGCGTTGTCCTCACCCTGGCCGGGGAAGACATAGGTGCCTGTCGGCTCCTCGCGCCGCGCCTCGAGATACTCGACCACAGGAAGGCCGATCGGACGGATGGACGCACCCTCCTTGCTGTCCGCCAGGCGCAGGCAACTCCCATCGGTATCGACCTCGGCCCATTTCAGATTGATCATTTCGCTTCGCCGGCAGCCGGTCAGGGCGATCTGACGGATGATCTCGACGGTCATCGCATATTTTTCGTTCTCGGCGGCTTTTCGCAGCATCTCGCCGAGTGTCCGATATTCCGCTTCGGTGAGACGGCGGCCACGCACATTGTCCTTTGGCTTGCGGATGCCGTGAGCAGGGTTGGACGTGATGATGCCTGCCTCCATGGCGTAGGTGAGGATGCCACCGAGCAGTCCCACTGTTCGTGTCGCCGTGCCAGCACCGCCTCGCACGATGGATTTGCCACGCAACTTCTTGGTCTTGACGGTCACCGCCGTCTTTCCAGCCATGACGTCCTTCAGAACCTTTGCGATATCTGCCTTGACGAGGTCCTTGACCCGGCGATTGCCTATGAGCGGAACGATATGTCTTTTGATACGACCAACATCGCTGACAATGGTGCCCGCTTTCTTCGGTTGCCCACCCTTTCCGAGGATAAGACCTGCCTCCAGATCCTTGAGGTATAAAGCGCACAATTCCTTGACGGTGATCGCCTGGTGATCGAGCAGGCGTTCTTCGGAAGGATTGTCGCCTTGTGCGACGCGACCGAGCTGCACCTTGGCTTCCTGCCGGGCCGTCTCCGCCGTCCAGATGCCATGGAGGCCGATCGTGTAGCGACGGGTTCGACCTGCGGCGCGATATTGTATGAGGTAGCTGCGCTTGCCGGACGCGAAGATGCGAAGGCCAAAGCCGGGCAGTTCGTCGTCCCAGATGAAATAGTCCTTTTCGCGGACGGCCGCGGCGTCCACGACACGTTTCGTGAGCTTTGCCATCAGGCACTCCTCCTGTTGAGGAGGGGCTGCTTCCGCGGAAGCACTACGGAAGCACCCGGAGGAAAATAGGAGCGAAGTTTCGGATAGGTATTTCGGCGAGGAAATCCGGATTGTCCAGCAGTTTCAGTAGGTTGTGGTATCATGGCGTGCCCTGGCGTGCAGTTAGGATAGCCAGGTCAAATTGCTCCGAAGGCAGAGGTCACAGGTTCGAATCCTGTCGGGTGCGCCATTTCAGAACAGAACTATGAACGCCGAACGCCGCCGTTTCTACGCTAGAAGCGGCGACCAGCGTTCGCAACAGTTCCGATTTCGATCCCATGATGCGAACCTCATCGTCGGCGACCTCGACACGCTGTGCTAGGGCGCGCAGGTGGTCGCGGCGATAACCGCCATCATCGAGCCGTATCCGTTCACGGGCCCTCCGGACGAACCCCTTGAGCATGTCGGGACTGACGCCCTGGTTGCCTGAACTGTCGAGCGCGAGCTGTGTGCGTTCCGCGTCGGCGGTAGCTTGATCCCGCAAAGCCTTTAGGCTCGCCATGCGCTCTTTAGCCATCGCGTCGTCCTTATCCACCATACCGGATTCGATGGCGTCATAGAGACGGCCGAGCCGCTGGTCGGTTTCCGTGATTCGCCTGTGAAGCTCGGCAAGGTGTTCGCGGCGGCGCTCGATGCGCTCCTGCCGGCGGTCGATGACGCTGGCGAGGATAGTCTCCAGCCGCTTGGGCTGGAGCAATCGATCCCCGATGTGATCGGCCACAAGGTTGTCCAGCTTGTCCATCGGGATCGTGCGGCCCTTGCAGCCCGTCTTGCCTTGCCGCGCCTTGGTCGAGCAGGTGTAGTAGCGATATGTGCCCCCCGCGCTGCCCCTGCCAGTGCGGAGCGTCATCGCGCCCCCGCATTTGGCGCAGAAGCAAATGCCGGTCAGCAGCGTGGGGCCGCTGGAGACGCGCGCGGGCGTCACCATAGGATTGCGGGATTTGAGGCGGGCTTGCACCGCGTCGAACGTTTCGCGCTCGATCAAAGGCGGCACCGCCATGATGGCGACCTCGCTCTCCGGCTTCTTCTCGCGGTCCTTGTGCGAGCGCGTGTTGAACCTGTGCTCGCCGATATAGGTCGTGCGGGTCAGGATGGCATGGATTTGCGCCAATCCCCAACGCCCGCCGTCGCGGGTGAAAAAACGGCGCTCGTTGAGATAGGTGGCGATGGCCTTGACGCCCATCGCGCCGGACGTGCCGTCGCCTTCAAGGAACAGACGATAGATCAGCCGCACGGTGTCAGCGTTTAGGGGGTCGATTTCTAGCTTCTTCTTGATCTTCGATCCGCGCTGCTCTGCGGCGACGATGCGATAGCCGATAGGCGGGCGCGCGCCGTTCCAGAAGCCTTGCCGGGCGTTCTCATTCATAGCGCGCAGGACGTGCTTGGCGTTCTCCTTGGACTGGTATTCGTCGAACAGCGCCATGATCTGCCGCATCATCTGGTGCATGGGATCATCGCCCATTTCCTGCGTGATCGAGACCAGCTTGACGCCGTTCTTCGCCAGCTTCCTGACGTAGAACTCCATCTCGAAGTGATCGCGAAAGAAACGCGAGAAGCTATGCACCACGACAATATCGAAGGGCGCGGGCTTGGAAGTACCCGCTTCGATCATACGCTGAAACTCGGGGCGCTTGTCGTTGGTGGCGGTTGCGCCCGGCTCAACGAAGGTCTCAACGAGCTGGTAGCCGCGTTGCTCGCAATAGACTTCGCCCTGCCGCTTCTGGTCAGGAATGGAAATATCGTGCTCGGCCTGCCGGGCGGTCGAGACGCGCAGATAAAGCGCGGCGCGAGCGGTGATGGTCGGGCTGTGTATGTTCATGGGCGGCCTCCCACAGCCTTCTTCAGCCTTGCGCGGTCGATCAGGGGCAACGCCAGTTCCACCCGGTCATGCACCACCTTGGGCGCGAGCTTACGACCTTGGCCGGGTTCAAACCGCACGAGGCCATAGCTCTCCATCGTTTTCAGGGTGCGTGAGAGATTGGAGCCGGCCCGGCCGGTGATTTCCGCCAGTTCCTCCAGCGACGCCGGGGCCTTCTCGGCGATAATGCGCAGCAGCTCGCGGTTGCCAGCCGACAGCACCTTGGCGAAGGATTCCGTCGAGGTGAACCACACCCTCGGATCGCCGGGAGCGGGCTTTTCCTCGCCCTTGGCAATCCGCATGGTGCGGGCTTTCATTTCTTCGTAGTCGGCAATCCCGACTTTTAATGTGGTCATAGGGCACCTCGCTCCTTCAACACCGCGTCCACCGCCTGCCAGAAGTCGGCCAGCAGCGTGGCCGCATCGTCGTAGGCGTAGGGCTTCACGGTCTGGAGGCGATGCCGATGGTCCATCGGCTCACCCCTCCTGCCTCGGCCGGCCGGATGGGCGTTGTCGAAGCCGACCAGTCGATCGCCCGAAGGCCCGTGAAGCGTGAGCGAGTAATCGAGGCCGTGCGGCTTCTCCGGTGATGTCGGAACGCGGGTGATGACAAACTTCACCCAATGGCCACCCTCGGGATCGACAACGAGCACCTGTCCATCAAGGTCCAGAAGTGTGTCGAGGCCCGGATCACGATGCCCGCTCAAGTCCTTTTCCTATCAGTTTGTGATAGGAGTCGCAAGCCGTCTTCTGGCTTTTTCGGATTCAGGAGTTCGTCGAACACATCGCCGAACCAACGCTCGAACACATCAATTTCGGCCTCGGTGACAGGAACATCTTCGGGCCAATCGTCGGTAACGCGCATCCTGTTCCCATCCGGGCCGAGAAGAGGAGCGTCGTCAACTCGCGTCAGGCCGTCCGGCGCGGGATCGTCGGCGTAGTCGAAAAGATCGTCAGGAAGTGGTTCGCGGATCGACTGTCGCGGTCGCCCTTTGCGGGCGCGGCGGCGCTCTGCGCACATGGAATCCTCCTTGGTTCTGATGGATTCCGGGGCGCTCAAGGCCCTGGAATTAAGCGAACCATGGAGGGCTGTCGGCGGCCTGTAGCGTGCCGCATTTGCGCCTACGCGGTGGCGGCACCCCCGCCGCCGGCACGGGGCTTAGCTTGCGGCTCGTCGTGCCTTGGCGAAACCGCGGTCCGTCGCGATGAACCGCTCCAGCATAGGCACGATCAGACGCACCGGATCGATTGGGGGATTTCCCGGCTCGGAAAGCAGCGAGCCGTAGTCGACAAGGCTGCGATGGAGCTGCGCAGGCAACTCCACCGTCACCTTCACCGGCTTGTCGTGGGGCAATGGCCCCAGCTTCAGCTTCGTCATCATCAACCTCCTGCATTCTCGAATATCAGGTCGCGGGTGACGATGACCCTGACCGGGAAGCCGGGCCGGATGGTTAGGGTGGGTGCGACCTGCAATTGACGCTGAATGATCTGCTGCCCGGCTTGATTGATGGTGTCCTGTGCGCCATCGCGGATGGCGCGAATCAGGCGGTCCTCGTCGTTGGTCGCCAACTCCGCGCCGACAGAAAGCAAGGTCGAGAGCCCGGCCGCTTTCATCAGATCCCACCAATGATAATCGACACCATCCTCAAGGCCGGCATAGCCGGATGCGTCGGCGCCGGGCTGACGCTCGAGAACGATGGAGCGACCGCCCGGCAGGATCAGCCGGTTCCAGACCAGCAGGACGCGACGCTGGCCGAAGGTCACACCGTCATCATACTGGCCGATGATCCGTGTGCCCTGCGGGATCAGGAGCAGGCTGCCGGTCGGGCTGTCATAGACATTCTCCGTCACCTGGGCCGTGATCTGTCCCGGCAGGTCGGAACGGATGCCGGTGATGAGCGCGGCCGGGATCACGGCCCCGGCCTGAAGGATGTAGGGCGAGGCCGGCGGCGCGACGCGATCGGGCGCGACGGTGCGCCGGTCGACCGGGCCGTTGAGGAATGCCGCATGCCGATCCTGCGTGCCAGTCGCGCCGGTCTGCCCGGCGAGAGCAAGGCCGGCGATGCCTGGACTGGCGGCGCCGGCAGTGGTCCCGGTTCCCGGCGCAGCCTGGAAGAACACGCGGCTAACGCGCGCGGCCTCTTCCTCGGCGAGACGGCGCTGTTCCTCGGGATCGACGGCGGGCGTCGCCATCGTAGGCGGTGCGACGGGTTGCCCTCGGTTCTGCGCGTCGAGGATCGCGCGGCCGAGATCGCCCGGCAGCGCCGGCCCCAGGACCGGCCCGGTATAGTCGCGCGGAAGACCGGAGAGCCCGTCCGCCGTCGGACGGTTCTCGGTCGAATAGAGTTCTTCGCCGCCTGGTCCGGCGTCACGAGTTTGGAGCGCGTAGATTAGCGCGCCGCCGATGCCGAGCAGCACGACAGCCCCGACGCCGGCGAGCATCTTGCGGGACAGGCGGGTGACGCGCGGCGGTTCGGCGCGCAGCCGCATCGGCGCGGCATTGGTTTCGGTGTCGCTCATGACGACGGCCCTCCTGTGGTCGCCGCGGTTGTCGTGCTCGTCCGCGTCGGGTTTATGCGGACGATCCTGACCGTCTGCTGCTGCTTTCCGCTGCCAAGGCGCAGTTCGGCCGCGCCGAACAGGCGATCGACGATCAGGATGTTCTGGTGGATGCGGCTGTTGACGATCTGCGGCTCACCGTCGGAGCCGAGCACGAAGATCGGCGGCATCTCGCCCTGCACGATGCCGCGTGGGAAGACGACATAGACGCGGCGGCCGTCGTCGAAGGAGGAGATCGGCCGCCACGGCGGATTGTCGCCGGTCAGTCCGTAGCGGTAGTTGCGGGCTGCCTCGGCCGGGATGATCGGCGCGGCCGGAACCGCCTGCCGCTGCCCGGCAGGCGGCGCGGGATAGGCCCAGGCGACGGCGGGCATGTAGAGCGATTCCCGCGCGCGCAGCTCGATCATGTAGGTGCGCCGGTCGGTGGTGATGACAAGGTTAGTGGAGATGTCCGGTCGCGTCGGCTTGACGAGGATATGGACGCGGCGGTTCACGCCGCTGCCGCTTTCTGTGTCGCCGATGATCCAGCGGGCGGTGTCGCCGGCCGCGATCGGACCCGCGCCGGTCAGGCTTTCGCCGGGCTCCAGCGCGATGCTGGTGATCTGCCCAACGGCCGTATAGACCTGATAGAGCGCGCCTTCACTCCACGGAAAGATCTGGATGGCGTTGTAGTAGCCTTCGCGGCGCGGCTCGACACGGGCGGCGGCATTGGCATTCTCGACACGGCCTGCCGGCGTTCCGGCAGCGGCACCACCGCGCGCGACCGTCCATGCGGGCGGCGTGTGCAACGGCCGGGGCCGGTCGTTCGTGGCGGCAGCCTGCACCACGGGCAGCGCCGGCACATCTGCGTCGTAGCTGAACTGCGGGTTTGTGGTGGCGCAACCGGCCAGCATGGATGCGGAGAGCAGCAAAGCTGCCAATCCGGATTTACGGAAAACCGGCAAGCCGGAACTGCGGGGAAGCATGGCGGTCATTGGCTCATCTCCCGCGACCAGTTGATGGCGTTGACGTAGATGCCGAGCGGATTGGCGCGCAGGCGCTCGGCGTCGCGCGGCGTCTGGATCACGATGGTCAGGATCGCGGTCCATCGTTCGGTCGTGGAGAGCTGGCCATTCTCATAATGCCGCTCCGTCCAGGCCACGCGGAAGCTGTCGGGCGAGGCCCGGATGACGCTGGAAACCTCGACAGCGATCTGCTGCCGGCCGACACGTGTGAACGGGTCATTGGCGCGGGCATAGTCGTTGAGCGCCGCCGCGCCCCGGTCCGTCGTCCACTCATAGGCTCTCAACCAGTTCTGCCGAACGATGATCGCGTCGGCCGGGATCGCGCGGACCTGCTCGATGAAGCGGCCGAGATGGAATGCGATCTGCGGATCGGTCGGGCGATAATCGGCAACGGCGGGCGCGACGGTTTGCGCCTGGCCCAAGCGATCGACCTGCACCACCCACGGCACGACGGTTCCGCGCGCCGATTGCCAGACAAGGGCTGCGGCAAAGCTGGCCGACAGGACAAGCGAACCGAAGGCCATGTAACGCCAGCTCTTCGCCTGCACGCGGGCCGAGCCGATGCGCTCGTCCCAGACCTGCGCAGCCTTCTGATAAGGCGTCTCGGGTTCCGGCGATTTGCCGTAATGGGTCGATGGTCGTTTGAAGATGCTCATGAGCGGTCGCTTTCGGAAATATTGACGGAAGAGCCGGAGCCGTGGCTGTCGCCGGAGCGCACCGCATGGGCGGCCATGGTCGTGCCGTGGTTGAGGGCCTGACCGCGCTGCATGCGCTGCGCCCAGGCCGGAGGACCGGCGGAGGAAGCTGGTGCTGCGGCTTCGGGTGCAGCGCTCGCACCGCCGATGGTGCCTGCGGTAGAGGTGCCGCCGGTCGCGCCGAAGCCCGCGCGGGCGCCATCGGTGAAGCTGGATTTGACGGACTCGGACGCGCGCGTGGCGGCGCGCTTGAGGGGCGATACAGCGGCGGAGCCTGCC
>NZ_JANKOF010000084.1 GCF_024655565.1 Nitratireductor sp. ZSWI3
CGGCGGCAAGCTGGCTGCTGCGAGGGACTGGCGCGTCGGCGAGCCGCTGCCCGACTGCCCGCTGCTGGTGCATGACGGGATGGGCGTTGCCGGCCCGGCCCGGCCGGCCATCGCCGCCGCCGACGCCGCGGATTATCCGATCCTGCTCACCGGCCATCTGCCGCAGGGCTCTCCCGGCGCGCTGCTTGCCGAGCGGGGCAGGGCGGACTGGATCCGCATGCCCACGCACCCGACCCTGCCCGAGAACGTGGCCCTGTGGAACGGGGCCGGCCGCCCGGCCGTCCTCGGTCACTCCTGCGAGCCGCAGGTGCTCGAAGACCTTCGCGAACACATCCCCGCCCTCGAAACGCGCTTTCGCACGGGGCAGACCTATCAGGCCAACGGAGGCGGCGCATGCGCATCCTGATTTCCAACGACGACGGCATCGAAGCCCGTGGTCTCGCGCTGGCGGCCGAGGCGGCGGCCAAGATCACCGACGACGTCTGGGTCGTGGCGCCCGACGGCAAGCGCACCGCCGCCGGCGCCTCGCTCACCGTCGGGCGGCCGCTCACCATGCGCCGGCTCGGCGAGCGCCGCTTCTCCTGCTCGGGCACACCGGGCGACTGCGTGGTGGCCTCGATGGCCTGGCTGTTCCGCGACGGCGGACGGCCCGACCTGGTGGTCGCCGGCATCAATGACGGGCGCAATGTCGGAGAGGATCTCGCCTATTCCGGCACGCTCGGGATTGCCCGCGAGGCGAGCTTCTGGGGCGTTCCCGCCATCGGCTTCTCGCGCGTCAAGGAGGCGAATCTTCAGCCCGGCGATGCCGGCTGGCTGGCGCGGCTGATCGAACGCCTGTGGCAGACGCGCGGCGCCTGGGCGCTCGAGGGCCACTGGCTGAGCGTCAACCTTCCCGCGGACCTGCCCGCTGAGATCGCCCAGCCGCAGATCGGCCGCGACAAGATCGCCGGCGAGGCTGAGGTGGTGAGGGAAGAAGGCGATGTGGTCGAACTGATCGTGCCGCGCGGACGCCGCCACACGAGCCGTGCCGGCGACGAGAACAGCCTGATCGCCGAGGGCTTCGCGACGGTGAACCGGCTCAACTGGTTCGGCGAAACGCCGCTCGCCGCGGCCTTCATGGAGGGGCTGCGTGCAGCCGCGAAATAGCGGCAGAAGAGGCGGGAAGGGCGGTGGCGAAAGCCGCCGGCTATCCCTGCGCGATCGCGTATTTGTCGATCATCGTTTCCAGATAGGCGGCCGCCTCCTCGCCCTTCAGCGATTCCGTCCACAGCCGCGCGGCGATGTCTTCGTGCAGCGCCATCGCCTCCGGCGCCGAGGTGATGAGCGCGACGCCGACGCGGATGTTCGGTTGCTCGCCGAGCCGGAAGGGGCTGATCGCCAGCACCGAGCGGTCGCTTTGGCGAAAGATCTGGAAGCTTGTCGCCGGCACCGGCTCGCGCACGATGCCGATCTGGATGCCGATCGGCTGCTCGCGCAGCATCGACAGGATGTATTCGGCCTCGCGCCGCGCCTGCAGTCGCCGCTGCCTGACCACCGCTGCCGGCAGGTCGTGGCGGCCGATCAGGCCGTGCAGCAGGAACCGCTCGAGATCGGCCGTGGCGATCAGGCTGACGATCAGGGGGCGGCGCAGCCGGAACGCCTGCTTGCGGGCCCGCAGGATGTCGATCAGGGCATCGACGGCCTCCGCCGACTTGCCGTCGGCGTCGACGCCGTCGGGAATGGATTCGCGCAGCACCTCGCGCAGGACGTCGTCATAGGCATCCGATGTCAAAAGATAGGAGACGGGGCTGAACAGACCGATGACCTGCTGGCAGCCTTCCTCGAGCTGGCGCATGCGCTCGAAGAAGGCGATGGCGGTGCTGACATATTCGACACCGACGCCCATCAGGCTCGGCAGGGAGACCCCCAACTCGTCGGCGATGCTGGTCAGCATCTCGATCTTGCGGATCTCGCCCTTTTCGGCCCGGTAGAGCGCGGCGCGCGAGATTCCGAGCTTCTCGGCCAGCGCATCCGGCGTCAGGCCCTTGCCGAGGCGATGGGCGCGCAGCCGCGCGCCGATATCGCTGAACCTGATCAAGTCTGCGTGCGTCAAGTTTTCTCTCGCAACGTTTCCCCTGTTCCGTTATCGGGTCCATCCCATGGGCTTGTCAACGCATCTGCTCAATTATAGCCGATGGGATCATTAATGGTACAAAATCCCCTTGTGTCTCATTTTTGAGATTTTCGTTGACAGCGCTGGAATGGGTTCGTAGGCTGTTTTTTTAAAAAGCCAAGAAGAGGCGGAACAATGAAGCATATCGTTCGTAGACTGGCCGCATCGGCTGTCGTCGCCGTGGCCGGCGCCATGGTCGCGACGGGCGCATGGGCGGCGGATTTCGTGGCCAAGATCGGCCATCTGGAATCGGCGCAGCAATCGCGCCACGTTTTCCTCGAGAAGGTTGCGAAGCTGGTTTCCGAGCGCACCAACGGCGCCGTCGAGTTCCAGCTTTTCCCGCAGGGCCAGCTCGGGCAGCAGCGTGAGATGACCGAGGGCGTCCAGCTCGGCACGCTCGAGGCGACGGTTGCTCCGGCCGCCTTTCTCGGCGGCTTCAATCCGGCCGTCTCCATCCTCGACATTCCCTTCCTGCTGCCGGGCGACGACGCCACGGCGCAGAAGATCCGCGGCGGCGCGTTCGGCGAGGCCCTGTGCGGTTCCTTCGAGACGCGCGGCGTCCATTGCATCGGCTTGTGGCCGAACGGCAGGAAAAGCTTCACCTCGTCCAAGCCGCTCACCGGCATCGACGACTTCGCCGGGCAGAAGTTCCGCGTCATGGATTCCAACATCCTGATCGAGCAGTTCAATTCGCTCGGGGCCTCGGCCATCGCACTGCCCTTCGGCGAGCTCTACACGGCGCTGCAGACCGGTGTCGTCGACGGCGAGGAGAACCCCCTCGACACGATCCAGCGCATGAAGTTCTACGAGGTGCAGAAGCACCTGGTCCTGTCCGATCACGGGGCGATGGAGGACGTGATCCTCTTCAACCCAGCCTGGTGGGCAAGCCTGCCGGCCGAGCATCAGAAGACCATTGCCGACGCGTTCCAGGAGGTCGTTCCGGATCTCATCGCTCACAAGGCGCAGTCGGTGGCCGCCGCGCTCGAGGAGATCAAGGGCTCGGGCATCGACATCCGCGAGATGAGCGACGACGAGAAGGCGGCCTTCCGCGACAAGATGTATCCCGCCGCGCGGGCGGCCTATGTGGCGCGCGCCGGCGAGGAGGGCGAGAAGTTGATCGCCGTCTACGAGCAGGAATACGGGGCGGCGACGGCCGAATAGCTGCCCGTCAGAGCGGGATGAGGAAAAGTGTGAAGCGGTTTTCCGCCCGCATCCCGCTCTGATTTTTTGGTATCGATCGCGTTCATGATTTTGAATTGATTCAATCCAAAATCATCGCGATCTGGAAACCGAACGACAGCATTGCCTTTCATATGCCGGACCCTTTGAAGAGGGCCCGGCAGCGGCTCCTTTTTTCAAGGATTGAAGCTTTGAAAGCACTTGCATTCATCAGAACCGCGGAGCGCTTCGCCGCCGTCGCCATCTTCCTTGCGATGGTCGCGCTCTACTTTGCCAATGTCCTGGCGCGGCAGGTGGGCGGCACCTTCGCCTCCGATTTTGCCTGGATCGAGGAAGCCGTGCGGCTGATGAGCCTGTTCCTTGTCTTCCTCACCGTCGGCCTTGCCCTCGAAAAGGGCAGGCATGCCGGCGTCCACACCTGGCGCGAGCGCATCGCGCGGGCCACCGGCCTGCCGTTGCGCAGGATCATCGATGCCGTCGGCGTCGTCTTCTGCCTCTATCTCGTCTGGCTCGGTTACCGCATGACCGCCTTCGTCCACGGCATGGGCCAGAGAAGCCCGACGCTCGACATCCCGGTCTTCTGGATCTATCTCGCGCCCACCATCGGCTTCGCTCTCATGGCGCTGCGCTACGCGCTCAGCCTGTTCGGCTGCATCGATCGCTTCGCCGGCCAGGCGACGGAGGAGCAGTGATGGTCTTCCTTCTCGCGCTCGTCGTCATCGTCGCGGCTGCCCTGCTCATCCTCGGCTTCGAGATGTTCCTGGTGCTCGGCGTGCCGGCACTGATGATCAAGCAGTTCTTCTACGGAACGCTGCCGGACCCGGTCATCGCCCAGAAGATTCTTGGCGGCATCAACCACACGACGCTGCTTGCCATCCCCTTCTTCATCCTCGCCGCCGAACTGATGGGGGAAGGGCAGATCGCCCGCCGCCTCACCAGCCTCGTCAAGGTGCTGGTCGGCCATCTGCGCGGCGGCATGGGCTACACCACCATCGGCGGGTCGATGGCCTTCGGCTCGGTTTCGGGCTCCGCTCCCGCCACCGTCGCCGCCATGGCGCGCATGGTCTATCCGGAGATGCGCTCGGCCGGCTTCAGCGAGAAATTCACCCTCGGCCTCATCGTTTCGAGCGCCGAGACGGCGCTGCTCATCCCGCCGTCCATCACCTTCATCATCTACGGCTGGATGACGGGCACGTCGGTCGCCAAGTTGTTCGTCGGCGGCCTGGCGGTCGGCCTCGTGCTCGGCCTTGCCTTCGCCATCATGACGGCGGTCGAGGCGCGCCGCAGCGGCGTCGAGCGCGGCCCGCGCACCAGTTGGCGCGAGCGGGCGCTTGCCGTCCGCGATGCGGGCTGGGCGCTCGGCATGCCGGTCATCATCCTCGGCGGCATCTACAGCGGCTTCTTCACGCCCACCGAGGCGGCGGCCGTCAGCGTGGTCTATGCGATCTTCGTCGAGAGCGTCGTCTTCCGCGAGCTCACCTGGCGCAAGCTTTTCGCCGTCACCGAACGGGCGGCGATCTCCACCGCCATCATCTTCATCCTGCTCGCCATGGGCGGCCTGCTCTCCTACTTCATCACGCTGGCCCAGGTGCCGGCGGCGATCACCGGCTTCCTCGAAGCGGTCAGCGCCGGGCCGATCCTGTTCCTGCTGATCGTCAATGTCAGCTTCCTCATCGCCGGCATGTTCATCGATCCCAATTCGGCGCTGCTGATCCTCGTGCCGCCGCTCTATCCGGTAGCCATGGCGCTCGGCATCGATCCCGTCCATTTCGGCATGATCGTCACGCTGAACATCTCTATCGGCATGATCACGCCGCCCTTCGGGCTCGACATCTTCGTCGCCTCCTCGACCCTGCAGAAGCCGGTCCTGTCGATCGTTGCCGGCGTCTGGCCCTTCATCGCCGCCAATCTCGTGGTGCTGGGCCTGATCACCTATCTGCCGGACATCTCGACCTTCCTGCCGAGGCTCGTGTTCGGATGATGGGCGTGCGCGAGAAGATCATGCCGGTCCAGCAGGAGATATCCTTCAAGGCGTTCGAGATGGGACTTGCCGTCAAGAGCAACGATCCGGTCAACGGCGAGTACCGCAAGCTGGTGCTCGACGCCCCGGCTGGATTGCTCGCCCGCTGCCGCGCCGGCCAGTTCTTCCATCTTTTGTGCCCGCAGTCCGGCGGCGAGACGCCCTATCTGCGGCGCCCCATGAGCATCTACGGCTTCTACCCGCAAAGCGGCGAGCTTCACTTCCTCTACAAGGTGACCGGGGCCGGCACCCGCGCGCTCGCCGCCCTTTCCAGCGGCGAACGCCTCAACGTGCTCGGCCCGCTCGGCGTGCCGTTCACCATCGCCGACCACTGGCAGGATCTCGTCCTCGTCGCGCGCGGGGTCGGGCTGGCGACGCTTGCGCCCCTGGCGCTCGAGGCGCAAAGGCTCGGCCGCCGCCTGACGGCGATCTGCAGCGCCCGCCATCCCGATTACCTGATGTCGACCGGCTATTTCGCCGATCTGGGTGCCGACGTCATCACGCTCACCGACGCCGAAGGCACGTCCGATCCGGACAATCTGGAGCGCGTGATCGAGGGGCTCGTCGCGGCGGGCAGGGCCGATGCGTTCTACACATGCGGCTCAAACCGCATGCTGCGCCTTCTGCAGACGATCGGCGCGCGCCATGGCATTCCCGGCCAGATCGCGCTCGAGCAGCAGATGGCCTGCGGCATCGGCATGTGCCACTGCTGCGTGCGCCCGTTCAACCGCGGCGACAAGCAGGTGCATCTGCGCGTGTGCCGCGAGGGGCCCGTCTTCGACATGATGGAGGCGATCGCATGGTAGACCTGTCCGTCGACATCGCCGGGCTCAAGCTCAAGAACCCGATCATGCCGGCCTCCGGCACCTTCTCGGAGGAACTGGCCGAGATCTTCGATCTCGAACGCCTCGGCGCGCATGTGACGAAGACGATCACCCGCGGCTGGCGCGACGGCAATCCGACGCCGCGCGTCTGCGAGGTGGGCGGCTCGATGCTCAACTCCATCGGCATTCCGAGCAAGGGCGTCGGCGCCTTCCTGGAAAAGGTCGTGCCCTTCTACCGGCGCTACGAGACGCCGCTGGTCGTCTCGATCTCCGGCAACACGGCGGACGAGTTCGCGACGCTGTGCTCGGAGGTGAGCGTCGAGGGCGTTGCGGCCATCGAGGTCAACATCTCATGTCCGAACATCGAGGAGGACGGCAAGGCCTTCGCCATCCGCCCCTCCTCCACCTATGACGTGATGCGCCGGTTGCGGGCCGCCACCGACCTGCCCCTCTGGGCGAAGCTCACGCCGAACACCGGCGAGACGCCGGAAGTCGCGCGGGCGGCGGAGGAGGGCGGCGCCGATGCGCTGGTCGTCGCCAACACGATCCTGTCCATGGCCATCGACATCCGCTCGCGCCGGCCGAAGCTCGGCAATCTGATGGGCGGCCTTTCCGGCCCGAGCCTGAAGCCCATCGCGCTGCGCATGGCCTATCAGTGCGCGCGCGCGACCGGCATCCCGGTGATCGGCTGCGGCGGCATCTCGACGGTCGAAGACGTCATTGAATATCTGATCGCCGGCGCCACCGCCGTGCAGGTCGGCACCGCCACCTTCATCCACCCGACGGCCATGATCGCCATCATCGACGGGCTGGAGGCCTGGCTCGCCGACGAGGGGCTGGCGGGCGTTCGGGATCTGATAGGCACGGTCATCGACGGCGAGCAGGACGAGGCGGTGGTCTTCATGGAGGCCGCGCCATGAACGCCCGTCCCGCTCCGCCGGCCGAGGCGCACAGGGCCGACCACGCGCTCGCCGAGCGGCTGTTCGGCGAGATCGCCGCAATGAGCCCCGACGTCGAGGGCGTCAGCCGCCCGGCCTATTCCGACATCGAGACACGCACGCTGGAATATCTCGAGGCGGTGGCCCGCGCCGAGGGCCTGGACGTCTGGTACGATGCAGGCTGCAACGCCAATTTCTCGCTGCCGGGCGACCGCGATGCCGAACGCTTCGTCGTGATCGGCTCGCATGTCGACAGCGTGCCCTTCGGCGGCAATTTCGACGGTCTTGCCGGCGTCGTCGCCGGGCTCCTCTGCCTGATCCGTGCGCGCCGCATGGGCCTGCGCCTTGCGCGGCCGGTGCATGTGCTCGCCATGCGCGGCGAGGAGAGCGCCTGGTTCGGTCCCTGCTACATCGGCTCGAAGGCGCTCACCGGCACGCTCTCCGACCGCGAGATGGTGGCACGGCACAAGGGCGACGGCCGCTCGCTCGAAGACCATATGGCCGAGATCGGCCTGCCGGTGGACGACATCCGTGCCGGCCGGCCGCTGATCGACCTCGGCCGCATCGAGGCCTATCTCGAACTGCACATTGAGCAGGGGCCGCTCCTGATCGGCAAGGACCTGCCGGCGGCGGTGGTCTCCGGCATCCGCGGCAACATCCGCTACCGTTCGATCACCTGCCACGGCGAGGCCGGCCATTCGGGCGCTGTGCCCAAGGCCTATCGGCGCGACCCCGTGCTCGCCATGGCCGACCTTTTGGTGCGGCTCGACGAGAGCTGGACGACGATCCTCAACAAGGGCGACGATCTGGTGCTCACCAGCGGCGTGGTGGCGACCGATCCCGAAAAGCACGCCATGTCGCGGATACCCGACAGCGTCTCCTTCAGCCTCGACATCCGCAGCCAGAAGGCGGCCACGCTGGACGACATGCGTGACCTGCTCGTGGGCGAGATGCGCGAGATCGAGCGCGACCGCAAGGTGCGTTTCGAGTTGGGCGAAGAGCTGCGCGTCGAGCCGGCGCTGTGCGACAGGGGGCTCGTCGCCCGCCTGGAAAAGGCGATGCGCCGGATCGGACACGAGCCCTTCGTCATGCCGAGCGGCGGCGGACACGACGCAGCCGTGTTCGCTGCCGCCGGCATTCCCTCCGCCATGGTTTTCGTGCGCAACCGCAACGGCTCGCACAATCCGCAGGAGGCCATGGAGATCGACGATTTCCTCGCCGGCGTGGACATTCTTTCCGCTTTTCTGGCGGAGGGGCCATGAGAACAGAGCATTCAGCCTTGCGAAATGCCGGCAAATGGGTTTCGGCTCTCTTTCCGAAAGGTCGGCCGCAACCGCCGTCACACGGAGATGGCAGGCTCACCGGGCAAGACGCCGGGATGGAGGCTTTCCGCCAGGGCCGGTCATTGGCCACCCGCTGCAAATACCAAAGGACATGAACATGTTTGATACGTTTCTGAAGGATCTCAACGAGCAGGGCGGGAGCGTGCGTGCCTATGACGGCTGCGCGCGGGCCGCCCGGGCGCGCATCGCCGCCGAGCCGGAGAACGCGGCAGCGCTTCTCCTGATCGCCTATGCCGCGCAGCGTTTCGTCGAGGCCTATGACGACCAGCCGCTGTCCATCAAGGCGGCCGGCGAGGAACTGGAGATCTTCAGTGACATGGTGAATACGCTGGACCGTGCCCACAAGGGCGGCTCGGCGGAGGAGAAGCTCGCCGCGCTCAACGCCGTCGCAGCCAGGCTCGCCGCCCAGATCGCCAGGAGCTGACACGGTCCTTGCCGAGCCGGCGGCGCGGTGTTGCCGGCCAGACGGGAGGACGACGACATGGAACACATTTCCTGGACGGAGCGCGCCAGAACCAACGCGGCGCGTTTCGGCCCCCTGGCGGCAGGCATCGATCCGCATCTGCCCGATCTTCCGGCCGTCTTCGACGACGGGCCGGACTGGATCCTGCGCTACACCGATTTCCTCCTGTCGACGATCATCGGATCCGTCGGCTTCGTGAAGTTCCAGGCGGCCTATTTCGAGGCTTGCGGGCTGGCCGGCATGGAGGCGCTCTCACGCGGCATGAAGCGCGCCCGCGCGGCCGGCATCGGCGTGGTGCTCGACGCCAAGCGCGGCGATATAGACGCCACCTCCGCGGCCTATGCGCATGCCTATCTCGTGCCGCAATCGGCGGGCGGCAGCGGCGATTTCGAAGCCGATTGCATGACCGTCAATCCGCTGATGGGCCCCGACACGCTCGAACCCTTCGTGGAGGCGGCGCGCCGCCACGGCAAGGGCGTGCTGATCCTGTGCCGCACCTCCAATCCGGGGGCGGCCTGGCTGCAGGACCGGATGTCTGGCAACCGCGCCATTTCCGACCGGGTGGCCGATCTGATCCGCTCCATTGCCGAAACGATGACGGACGAGGAGGGGCTCAGCCCCGTCGGGGCGGTGATCGGCGCCACCGCCGCCAGCGAGGCGCGCCGGCTGCGCGAGCTGCTGCCGAATTCCATCATCCTGGCGCCCGGCATGGGCGCGCAGGGCGGCGATGTCGCCACCATCCGCGCCTTGCGCGGCGGACATGAGGGCGATCTCATCGTGCCGGTGTCGCGCGGGCTGCTGCGCGTCGGCGACCGGTCGATGTCGCGCGACGATTACGGGCAGCTTCTGCTCGACAGGATCGCCCATTTCCATCCAATGGCGGCAGGCGAGGACGAGACGGCCGCGGCCGGCTGATCGGACCGAGCATGCGCCGCTCGGCGGGTACGACCGGCGAGTCAAACGGATTCATCGGCGACGAAACCCCGCCGTCTCTTCGCCAGCAGAAGCACCGCCAGCACGCCGCACAGCAGGCCGAGGGTCAGTGGCAGGCCCTGATGCCCGGCCAGTTGCATGGCAAACCCGGTGGCCGGCGAGCCGGCAATGCCTCCGATGCCCCAGACGAAGGCGAAGGCGGCGTTGCCGGCGATCAGGGCTTGACCGGTGAAGCGCTCGCCGAGCTGGATCAGCGACGTGGTGTAGATGCCGAATGAGACCCCGCCCCAGACGAAGACGAGCGGCCAGACAAGCCATGCGTCGAAGATCAGCGGCAGGGCGAGGCATCCGGCCAGTGAAGCCAGGACGCATGACAGCATGGTCCGAGCCGAGCCGAACCGTTCGGCGGCGCGGCCGAGCGAGACCTGCAGCACGGCGTTGCCCGCCACGAAGCAGGTGATGAGCGAGGCGATGCGCTGCTCGGCGCTGCCAAGCGCGGCGCCATAGACGGCGAACAGCGAAAGCAGGATCTGCTCGAAGGCAGCGGCCGTGAAAACCGCCAGCAGCAAGAGGGGCGCCAGTGCGAAGAAGCCGCCGAGCGACATCGCCTTGCCTTCGTGCGCTATCCTCGGCAGGCGCGGCACGACCGCGAGCACGATCAGGCCGCAGGCAAGGAAGGCGACGATGCCGATGATGAAGGGCGGCCAGCCCTTTGTGCCGACCAGGCCGAGCGACAGCGGGCCGAGGGCGAAACCGCCAGAGACGACGGACGAATAAAGCCCCATGATGCGGCCGCGGCGCGACGCCGGGGTGATCGACAGCAGCCAGGTTTCGCTGATCACGTAAAGCGGGTTGGCGAAGAAGCCGAGCAGGAAGCGCAGCGGCATCCAGGCCTGCACCTCCTGTGTCCCGGCGATGGCGATGAGGGTGGCTGCCGCGAGCACCGAGCACAGGATCGCCAGCCGCGCCCCGCCGATGCGTCGCGCCAGCGCCGGAACGAAGGGTGCGGACACGATGAAGCCCAGCGGCGTCATCGCCGCCGACAGGCCGATCAGGCCGGGCGGCGTTCCCTGCCGTTCGAGGATGAAGCTGAGCAGGGGATAGGTCAGCCCTTGCGCCACGGCGAACACGGTGACGGTGGCGATGATGCCGGCCATTGCAGCCCATGGGATCCGCTCTTCTCGCAGCGGCGTCGAACGTTCGGCGACCATGTTCATGGGTCCTGTCCCGATCTGGAAAAGGATGCAGTCTGCCGGATGCGGGCAGCGGCGTAATTAAGCCTCTCCAAATAGTTCTCAAGAACGTCCAAACGGGCCCGCCGCGCGGCGGGGCGGGCGCGGCGGACGGCGGGTGTTTCCGCGGCCATGCGAACCGGCTATAGATGCGCCGTATGCAGGACTTGCGCTTTGCCTTTGGTCCGTTCGTGCTCGATCCGGAAGCCGGAACGCTCCTTCGGAACGATGATCCCGTCGCCATTGGCCATCGCGGGCTGAAGCTGCTTGCCGCGCTCGTCGCGCGGCCCGGCGAAATCCTCGGCAAGGCCGAGCTGATGGACGCGGCGTGGCCGGGCAGGGTGGTCGAGGAAGGCAACCTCACCGTCCAGATCGCGCTGCTGCGCAAGCTGCTGGGTCCGGCCGCCGACGGCGGCGAATGGATCTCCACCGTTCCGCGCGTCGGCTACCGCTTCACAAGGCCGGTCGAGCAGCTCAGCGCGGCGCGGCGAGGGCCTCTGCCGCCGTCCGGCAGACCGTCGATCGCCGTGCTGCCCTTCGTCAATGTCGGCAACGATCCCGAGCAGGACTCCTTCGCCGCCGGGCTGACCGCAGATCTGATCACCGACCTTTCCGGCGTCTCGGGCCTGTTCGTCGTCGCGCGCAACCCGGCCTTCGCCGGCAAGGCAGCGGCGACGGAGGTGCGCGAGACAGCGCAGGATCATGGCGTGCGCTACCTGCTGGAGGGGAGCGCGAGGGCCGCCGCCGGGCGCGTGCGCGTCAATGCCCGACTGGTTGACACGGTGAGTGGCGAGCATCTGTGGGCCGAACGCTTCGACCGCAGTCTCAAGGACGTGTTCGCCGTTCAGGACGAGGTGACGGCCAGGATCGTCGAGGCATTGCTCGCCCGGCTGCGCGCCCGCTCGCCGCGCAGGCGGCCCGGCAACCAGGAGGCCCAGGATCTGTGCATGCGGGCGCGCAGGCTGATGGATGACACGCCGCAGGCGGCCCGGGAAGCGCATCTGATGCTGGAGCGCGCGGTTTCGCTCGATCCGCACTATGCCGAGGCCTATCGCTGGCTTGCCATGAACCACTGGATGGGATGGGTGCACAGCGGCGGACCGTCCGAATCCGACCGTAGCGCCGCCCTGTCGCTGTCGCGCAAGGCGGTGGCGATCGATCCCGACGATGCGGGATGCCGCTGGGTGCTGGCTTACCTGCTCGCCTACGATCGCAATTTCGCCGAGGCGGAGGCGGAGTTCGCCAGGGCGATCGAGCTCGACCCGGACGAGGCCGACACATGGGCGGCCCTGTCCGACATCGCTGTGCTGGCGGGGCGGGTGGAGGAGGGCCTCGAGCACATCCGCAAGGCGTTCCGGCTGAACCCGTTTCCGGCAAGCTGGTATTACCTGGCGCTCGGCCAGGCGCAATATGCGGCCGGCGACTACGAAGCCGCCATCGAGACGCTGCGCAGGGACGAGACCTATCGCACGAGCTCGCGCCGCTTCCTGGCGGCAAGCCTCGCGCAGCTCGGCCGGCTGGACGAGGCGCACGCCGAGGCCGAGCTGTTTCTCGTCGGCAACCCGCAATTCACCATCCGCCACTGGGCCGCGACGGAGCCCTTCCGCGATGCCGCCACGCTCGCACGCTTCGTCGAGGGCCATCGCAAGGCCGGCCTGCCGGAGTGAGGCTGCTGCGTGGCGTGTGATTTCCGGTGCAGGCCCCGCACCCTCACGGGACGCAGGCCGCGGCGATCGACAGGCTGTTCTCATAAAGGTGGTGCCTGGTGATCCGGCCATCCTCGACGGTGAGGCGCAAGGCGAACGGCCCCTCGAAGGCCTTGCCCGTCGCGCGCACGGTTCCCGACACGTGTCCCATCAGGACGGCGTCGGTGCCGTCGACGAGGAAGGTGTCGACGCTGGCACGGGCATCCTCGGGCACGGTGTGCTCCATCAGCTCCGTTAGCTGCGCGGCGCATTCTGCGGCCGTGGATCGCGGCCGGATCCACGGAACGGTGGGGTTCTCAGCGAGCAGCCAGTCGACCTCGTCGGCAAAGAGCGCCGCGATCCGATCGGTGTCGCCAGCCGCCCTTGCGGCAAGAAATGCCTGCACGACGGCCCGGGTGGCCTGTGCCGCCGGATGCGTGGCGGCGGCCGGAGCCTCGATGGTGGCGGCGGGTTCGACGGACATGGCGCTCTCCTTGCGTCTGCGGCGGGGTTCGTGTCGATAGGCGCGATCCTGCCAGGGGACGGGAGAGCGGTCGATTACGCCGGAGGTAATGAGAGGTAGATTTTGAAGCCGGCGCAGTTATTGCTCAGAGCAACCATAATGTAAGCCTCTTGTATGACATCCGGAAAAGGATGGAGACTGATCCAGTCCGCAGCTCTACGGTGGCCGGGTTGAATCATGCTTGCCGGGGGTGGCCTTCGCCGCCATACTTTCAACCAAAGACTGGCTCGAGCTCAATAATGGAAGAGTTGATGCGCCCAATAGCTTCTACGCCATTTATATTGCTTGCCGGATTTTTGGCGGGCTGCACAACAGCCGATGACAATACGGTTCAGACACCGATTGCCCAGAAGCAGTGTGAGGATTACGGCTTTGCGGCTGGTACGGATGGCTACGCAAATTGCATGATGCAGCTTTCCTTACGGCAGGGGCAACCCATGGATCATTCTGCCCTCGTTGATCAATATACAAGCCTCAGCATGGCGCGGCGTGGCGATGATCGATACCCGGTTTGCACGGCCTCTGACATGGATAATGAACTCAACACTTCGCTCAATAAGTGGGTCGGCGCCAATTGCCAGATGGCGCCCGATTAGACGGTAGCGGCATTCCCAAAACGCTGTCTCATCGGCGCGGCAAAATCGCATAATATGCATTATGGAACGGGCGCGGCCCGAAACCCGTCAGGCCGCCGCGCTAGTTGAGGCGCACGGCGGGGTCGAAGCGGCCGACGGGCGCGTCGAGGTCGAACAGGAAGGTGCATCCGGCAAGTGCGTTCCCCTCGGCCTCGGGATCGAGCCCGACCGAAGCGGAGGTGACGAGCAGGCGGTCACCTTCGGCGCCGACGAAGGCCGGGCAGGTGGTCAGCGATGCCGGCAGCGGGAGCTTCCGCAACAGGACGCCTTCGGGCGACATCACCTCGACGCCGCCGCCGCCCCACCGGGCGACCCAGAGATTGCCGGCCGCATCGGTGACGGCGCCGTCCGGCTCGCCGTTCTGCGAAGGGGCCGAGAACGGCTCGGGCGTGCCTGTCGGCAGGCCCGTTTCAGGGTCGAGCGCGACGCGCATGATCTGGCGGGTCGGCGTATCGGTGAAATAGCCGAGCCGCCCGTCGGGCGAGAAAGAGATGGCGTTGGTGACGGTGATGCCGGTGAACAGCGTCCGCAATTCGCCACGGAAATACCAGTGGATCGACCCGGCCCCTTCCTCGGCGGACTTGCCCATCGTGCCCACCCACAGCGCGCCGCAGGGATGCACGCGGGAATCGTTGGAGCGGGTCGCCGCATTGTCGGCTTCGAGCGGGCGGTGAAGCGCGAGGCGGCCGTCCCTGACGTCGCGCAGATAGAGCCCGGTCTCCGTCACCAGAAGCTGCCGGTGGTCGTCGACGCGGGCGATGGCGCTCGACAGTTCCGGCAACGGATGAACCAGCGTCCGCCGCTTCGCGAGCCGATGCTCGAACAGGCGCTTGCCGAGAATGTCGAACCACCACGCGGTGCCGGTCACCGGGTCGTAGGTGGGCCCCTCGCCCAGCACGCAGCGATGGTCGTCGAGCACCGTCCAGGCTGTTTCGGTCATGCTTCTCCTCCCGCAAACACGGCATCATAGGCAGCAATGATCCGGCGCGCGTTGGACCTGACGGTCTCGATGCCGTCGCCCGGCCGGTAGAGATTCGTTCCGAGGCCGAAGGCGCGCACGCCGGCCTTTGCATATCCGGCAAAGGATGTTTCGGAAACGCCGCCGACCGCACAAACCGTCGTGTCGGGAGGAAGGACCGCCCTGATGGCGGCAATGCCCGAGGGGCCGAGAACGGAGGCGGGAAAGAATTTCAGCCCCGATGCTCCGCTCCTCAGGGCCAGCAGCGCCTCGCTTGGCGAGAAGACGCCCGGCATCGAGACCAGCCCGAGCCGCCGGCTGTGCTCGATCACCGCCGCATCCGTGTTCGGGCTGACGACGAGCCGGCCGCCCACTGCGGCCAGGCGGTCCACTTCCTCGACGGTCAGCACCGTGCCGGCGCCGATCAGGGCGGCCCCGCTCGCGCTCGCCACGGCTGTCTCGATCGACCGGAAGGGATCGGGCGAATTGAGGGGCACCTCGATCGTCGTGATGCCTTCCTCGATCAGCATCGCGACCGTTGCCTCCACCTCTTCAGGTGCGATGCCGCGCAGGATGGCGACCAGTGCCCGGCCTGGGCCCGGCCACGTGGCAGGCGATGTCCCGTTCATGACGTTCCCCACAATTGGCGGGCGCAAAGGTGGAGGCCGCGCCGCGAGGCCATCTCCGCATCGACGGTTTCGACCTCGAAACCGCAGCGCTTCAGAGCAGACAGATAGAGTTCTGCGATGCCGCCCGAGGCGATCAGGACGACCTCGTTCACGCCGGCATGCCGCGCCCGCGCGGCAGCGAGTTCCGCGCCGATCAGCAGGCCGGACAGATGGGCAGCGCCATCGGCCCGTTGTTCGTGGCCCAGCAGTTGCGCGGCGCGCACGCCGAACAGATCCGCCAGGGCGCCGGACGGCGTCTCCAGTGTTCGGTCCAGCGCCGCCAGAAAAGCGGGGTGGTCCGGAGCGATCCCCTGCCCTTCCCCGTCGACCGCGTGCTTGAGGATGGAATGCCTGGCCAGGACCGAGAAGAGCTCGCCCGTCATGAAGGTGTCGAAGCGGCGGACCGCGCCGCCGGCGACCGTCACCCATTTGCTGTGTGTGCCCGGCATGCAGGCAAGGGCGTCGGACGCGCCGGGCATTCCGCCGAGCAGCTGGGTTTCTTCACCGCGCATGACGTTCGGCGCCTGGGCATCCTCCTGCGCGATGCCCGGCAGGATGCGGATCTCGCGCGCCGGATCGGGCACCGCGACGGCCCCGGCGGCAAGGTCGGCGAGCCGCGTCGGGGCGAGCGCGTAGGCCGCCTCCACCCAGCCCTGCCGTGCGCCGGCCATGCCGCAGATCATCACCGGCAGGGTCCCGTCGGCGCCGACGGCGCGAAGATGCGCGTTAAGCACGGGCGCGAAGCCGGACGACGCGCAGTGCATCATGCCCTCGTGGCTGCGGCTTTCGGCAAGCACCTCGCCCTCGCCGTCGAGGAGCCAGAGGCGAAAGCTGCTGGTCCCCCAGTCGACGGCGGCGCAGAACGGCGATGACGCAACGCGAGCCATCGTTCTCAGGCCCTGCCCTTCACGGTGCGCATGCGATCTCCTCCCGCAAGGTATGGTTCTATTATCATATTAGTAAATTGCATTTGTATGATAAATGATGCTATTGATTTGACAAGAAGGAAGTGGGGATGATCGGCGCCGTGTCGACCCGGGTTCTGAGCCCCGAGGCCCCGCCGGCAGCATGGAAAGGCAGTGAGCGACTTGACGATGGAAACGACCGTCCGGCCGCCTCGGCGCGTCCGCACGACGGTTGCGCGGTCGATCGCCGGACAGATTTTTTCCGGAAAATTTCCGGCCGGTTCCACCCTGCCGCGCGAAAGCGACCTTTGCGGGCAATACGGCGTGAGCCGCACCGTCATACGCGAATCGCTCAAGGTCCTGCAGGCCAAGGGCCTCGTGACCAGCCGCCCGCGGATTGGCACCGTGGTCAGCGAGCAGGACGACTGGAACGTCCTGGACGCGCAGGTGCTGGAGTGGATCGGCCCCTCGCTCGATGATCTCGGCCTCGTCGACTGCATTCTCGAAGCGCGCCGCTCCATCGAGCCGGCGGCCGCCGAGCTGGCGGCCGGGCGTGCCACGATGCAGGAACTGGCCGACCTCGAAGCGGCGTGGAAGGCGATGGCCGTGGCCGAAGACATCGAGCGCTTCATCGCCGCCGACGTCATCTTCCACCAGGCCCTTCTGAAGGCGAGCCACAACAGGATCTTCCGGCAGTTCGGCTCCCTCATGGAGGCGGCGCTGAGCTTCATGCTCACCACCTCCGCGCATTCCGTGGACGATCTCAGCGTATCGATCGAGCAGCACCGCGCCCTCGTCGAGGCATTGCGCCTGCGCGATGCGGAGGCCGCCCGCGAGCTCGCCTTGCGGCTGATCGTCAAGGCCAGGCACGACGTGACGGCCGCGCGGGCCGGCAAGCCGTGAGACGTGAAGAGAAACGGAGCGCGGCCCCTGAGGATCGAGCACATCCGCACATGATCTATCGCAACGGCTGCATCCGCGGCGACAGAAGCGCGTGGAGGGCGCGGCCCGCATCCTCGATGTGTGCCCACAGGATCGCGCAGGCGCCCTTCTCATCGCGGCGGCGGCAGGCATCGAGCAGCGCATGGTGCTCGCGGTGCGACTGTTGCACATAGTCGAGCTCGATGGCCGCGACGCGCAGATAGCGGTCGGCCAGGTCGTTCAAGCCGGCAATGTGGGCGAGAAGGCGCGGCCGCGCGCAAGGCTCATACAGCGCCATGTGGAAAGCCTTGTTCAGCGCGCCGAATTCCTTGATGGACGATCTCTCGGCGGCACCCTGTATGTCGGCTGCCCGCTCGATCTGACGGTTGGTCAGTTCGGGAATGGCGAGCCGCAATGCCAGCACCTCGGCGGCGCCGCGCATTTCATAGATCTCCCGGAACTCTGCCGCGTTGAGGAGCGCGACCGTCGCACCCTTGTTGGGTGCCATCTGCACCAGCCCTTCGGCCTCGAGCAGGCGTAAGGCATCACGCACCGGCATGCGGCTCGTGCCGTAGGTTTCGGCGATCCTTTCCTGGCGAAGGGGAGAGCCGGCGGCAAGCCTTCCCGAAACGATCTCCTGCCGCAATCCGGCGGCGATGCGCTCCGCCTGCTCGCCGCGCTTCTCGGTTGCCTGGTCCATTTCCGCCCGTATCTCCGGCCTCTCGTCCGCCTGTGTAAAGGGGTGGTCAATTGACAGCAATCCAAAAAATAGTATCCAATTTATAAAAATGGATACTGAAAGGAAGAGCATGACCGTAGAGCGGCTGCGTCACATCCCGGGCATCGGCGTGGACAAGATGGGGGATGCCGCCGATGCGGCGGGTAGCGCCGAAATGCTGAGGCTGGAAAACCTCGACACCGACATTCGGCCGCCGCGCGAGGCGGTCGAGGCGACGCTTGCGGCGATCCACCGCGACGACGCCAACAGCTATCTGCCTTTCCTGGGGATCGACGCGCTGCGCCAGGCGGCCTGCGCGCGGCTTGCCGGGACGACGGGCGTCTCCTACGACTGGAAGAGCCAGTGCGTGATTTCGGCGGGCGGTCTCTCCGGAATCCTCAACGCGCTGCTTGCCATGCTGGAGCCCGGCGACGAGGTCATCATAACCGATCCCGCCTATGCGGGCCTCATCAACCGCATCCGGCTCGCCGGCGGCGTGCCGCGGCTGGTGCCGTTGACAGTTGTCGACGGCGGCTGGCGGCTCGATCTGGAAGCGCTCGCCGGCGCGGCGACGGGCAGGACGAAGGCCGTGCTCACCATGAGCCCCTCCATGCCCTCCGGCATCGTGCACACGCGGGCCGAATGGGAGGCCATCGCCGAAGTGGTCCGCAAGACCGGCGCCTTTCTGCTGCATGACGCGGCGATGGAGCGCATTCTCTTCACGGGAGAGCCGGTGATCCATCCCGCGAGCCTGGAGGGGCTCGCCGAGCGCACGGTGAGCGTCGGCTGCGTGTCGAAGGAATACCGGATGATCGGCTGGCGCGTCGGCTGGGTCACCGGGCCGCAGGCCATCATGAACGATATCGGTCTTGTCAGCCTCACCAACGTGGTCTGCCAGGTGGGCATCGCCATGCCCGGGGCCGCCGCCGCGATCACCGCAGCGGATGACGGCGTGGCGGCGGCCACGGCCGAATGGAAGGCCAGGCGTGATGCGATCCTCGTCGAGCTGGACGGCCTGCCGGTGGTGCGGCCGGACGGCGGGTGGTCGTTGCTGATCGACACGGTGGCGTTGGGCATGAAGCCGTCGGAGGCCTCCAAGCGCCTGTTCGAAAAGGGGGCGATCGCCGCCACGCCGATGACCGGCTGGGGCGCGGACGAGCGCGCCGGGCGCTATCTGCGCTTCGTCTTCGCCAATGAACCGACGGCGCGCCTGACCGGCATCCGCGAGCGCGTGCGCCGTGCCTGGGGCGTTTAGGCGTTTCCTGGTTTGGCGAGGCAGTCTGCGCGGCGCGGCGCGGTCGGCGGGTGCCCGCCCCTCTGCGCAGCAGACCAGAGGGGCGCGCGACGGGTGCTTGACAAACCGCCCGCGCTTCCCTCACCCTAAAGCCTCACCTGGGGGGTCCCGCCAAGGGGCTGAGATACTGCTGGGCACGGGATGACCGTGCAGCGCAGTGACCCGATGAACCTGATCCAGTTCATACTGGCGTAGGGATGGTGCACGCTTCGCGGGTCATGGGGCTCATAACAGCCGTATCCGGCCGCTGCCTGCGAAGCTCTTCCTCCTCTCGGCACGAACTGGGTCTCCATTGCTGACTGAGCAGAGGAGGCTCTGACCCATGGACGCTTTTGCCCCGACCGTGACCACCGGCCCGTTGCCCGCGTCGCGGAAAGTCTACAAATCCGGAACGATGCACCCCGACATCCGCGTGCCGATGCGCGAGATCGCCGTCCACCCGAGCGCCGGCGAGCCGCCGGTGACGGTCTATGATTCGTCCGGCCCCTACACCGATCCCGATGCGCCGATCCAGATCGACAAGGGCCTGCCGCGGCTGCGCGAAGCCTGGATCAGGGCGCGTGGAGACGTGGAAGCCTATGAAGGGCGCAGCGTGAAGCCGGCCGACAACGGCTTCGTGTCGGGCGACCGGCTGACGCCGGAGTTTCCCCTGCGCCAACGGCCCGTGAAGGCCCGGGACGGCAAGGCCGTCACGCAGCTCGCCTATGCGCGCGCCGGCATCGTCACGCCGGAGATGGAATTCATCGCGATCCGCGAGAATCTGGGCCGCGCCGCAGCGAAACAGGCGCTCGCGCGCGACGGCGAGAGCTTCGGGGCTGCCATACCGGACTTCGTGACGCCGGAATTCGTGCGCGACGAGGTGGCGCGCGGCCGCGCCATCATCCCCGCCAACATCAACCATCCCGAATCCGAGCCGATGATCATCGGCCGCAATTTCCTCGTGAAGATCAACGCCAATATCGGCAACTCCGCCGTCACCTCCTCGATGGCCGAGGAAGTGGAGAAGATGGTGTGGGCGACGCGCTGGGGCGGCGACACGGTGATGGATCTCTCCACCGGCCGCAACATCCACAACATCCGCGAATGGATCATCCGCAACTCGCCGGTGCCGATCGGCACCGTGCCGATCTACCAGGCGCTGGAGAAGGTGGGCGGCATCGCCGAGGATCTCAATTGGGAGGTCTTCCGCGACACGCTGATCGAGCAGGCCGAGCAGGGCGTCGACTATTTCACCATCCATGCCGGCGTCAGGCTGCATTACATTCCGCTCACCGTCGACCGGGTGACGGGCATCGTCTCGCGCGGTGGCTCGATCATGGCCAAATGGTGCCTGCACCACCACAGGGAGAGCTTCCTCTACGAGCATTTTGCCGAGATCTGCGACATCTGCCGCGCCTACGACGTCTCCTTCTCGCTCGGCGACGGGCTGCGCCCCGGCTCCATCGCCGATGCCAACGACGCGGCGCAGTTCGCCGAGCTGGAGACGTTGGGGGAACTCACCAAGATCGCCTGGGAAAAGGACTGCCAGGTGATGATCGAGGGCCCCGGCCATGTGCCGATGCACAAGATCAAGGAGAACATGGACAAGCAGCTCGAGGTTTGCGGCGAGGCTCCGTTCTACACGCTTGGGCCGCTCACCACCGACATCGCGCCCGGCTACGACCACATCACCAGTGGCATCGGCGCGGCGATGATCGGCTGGTTCGGCACGGCCATGCTCTGCTACGTCACGCCGAAGGAGCATCTGGGCCTGCCCGACCGCGACGACGTGAAGACCGGCGTCATCACCTACAAGATCGCCGCCCACGCGGCCGATCTTGCCAAGGGGCATCCGGCGGCGAAGCTGCGTGACGACGCGCTGTCGCGGGCGCGCTTCGAGTTCCGTTGGGAAGACCAGTTCAACCTGTCGCTCGACCCCGAGACGGCACGCGCCTTCCACGACGAGACGCTGCCCAAGGAGGCGCACAAGGTGGCGCATTTCTGCTCCATGTGCGGGCCGAAATTCTGCTCCATGCGGATTTCCCACGACATCCGCGACGCTGCCCGCCAGGAGGGCGCGCAGAAGGAGGGCATGGAGAAGATGGCGGAGAAATTCCGCGAGGGCGGCGCACTCTACATGCCGCTCGGGGAGGCGCGTGGTGAGTAGGGATGTCATCGTCGGCGAGGGGCGCCTCGTTGCGCCCCCCTCTGCCCTGCCGGGCATCTCCCCCTCAAGGGGGGAGATCGGACGGCGGAGAGGGTTTCGCCAGTCTTACACGGTGCAGAACAAGCGAAGCTTCGAT
>NZ_JANKOF010000085.1 GCF_024655565.1 Nitratireductor sp. ZSWI3
AGATCGCGATGCGATCGATTCCGAAAAATTAGAGCGGCCGATGCGTCAACGACCGCCGGCCGGCCCGCAATCCGTGCCGGTAAAGAAGCGACCGCGCCAGCTTCGTGCCTTGCAGGACGTTTCCCCAAAGCGATCGCAGGATCTTGCGGTTCCGCCGCACGGCCTGGCGGTCCTCCGCCAGGATCGATCCGCCGAGCGCATCGCTCGCTTCTGCGACGGTGTTCGGCTGTGTCGACCAGACGCGGATCGAGAACTCCCAGGGATGCGAGAAATCTTCGTCGACGGCGCGGAAGATGCGTTTGCGCTGCAGGAGCGCACGCGCCGCGTCGGCGCCGATCAGATAGGCCACCGCGCCGGAGGCCGGATATTTGTGGGCGACGGCCGTGGTCGAGCCGATCCGCACCGAGGCCACGACGCTCTTGGGCTTGTAGTCGAAGAACTTGACCAGATCCCAGTCTCCCGGATGCGCCATGAGGTCGTCGATCGACCGTAGGAATAGGTCCCGGTCGAGAACCCGGAAGTCGTCCTCCAGCACGAGAGCGCATGTCCGGCCGCTCTCGACGATCCGGCGCCAGATGCGCCGATGGCCGGCATAGACGGCGATTTCGCCGGCCGTCAGCGAGCGCTTGTGCAGGAGCAGGTTCATGACTTCGGAATAATGCTCGCCGAGAGAGGGGTCCGTCTTCCGGAAGCCCTGCACGAATTCCCGCTCGATGCCGAGCGCCGACATCTCGCGTTCGGCGTGCTGCCGGCGCAGGCTCTCCTCGGTCTCGACCGTCAGGATATAGGCGCAGAGGTCGGCCCGTTCCGACGGGCCGTCAATCGTGTGTCCCATGGTGCCCCACCCGCTTCTCCCTCATTCCCGGCCCCTGTTCCGCGGCTCGTCCCCTCGTCGCCCGCGGCGCCAGAAGGCCCATTTCCCGCGCCGGGCGGCGCGGCGCAGCCCGCGGTGCTCCTTGTACGGGACCTCGACCATTCCGCATTGCAGGCAGCTCATGCTCAGGCCGCAAACCTGCTCCCAGCAGCGGACTTCCCGTGTCCAGGCGAGCGCGATGCGCTCCAGGTGATAGTTGCGCGCGCCCTTGAGCAGGATCAGCTCACCCGGCTCCGCCGTGTTCCTGATGTGGTCGGCCGCCTCCCGGGTGGTCGCAAGCCCGACATAGATGCCGGCTTGCCGCTCTTCGTCGGGGGCTTGTGACCGGTGGATGTTGTCGCCGACGAAGATCACCTGATCCGCCGCGGCGCGGGCCAATGCATAGGCGTTTCGGTAGGGCTTCTTCGGATTGCCGGAATAGTCTGCAATATGGCCGATGACGGCGCGCTTGCGCGGCGCCTCGATGCCGTCGAGAAGGGCGATCGCCGCCGGTATGCTTTCGTTCGGCGCTTTGACCGTGTCTATGATGAAGCGCGGCCCACCGTCGGTCGCCAGGATGGTGCAGCGGTCCCATAAGGGCGTGAAATCGACGAATGCCCGCACCACGTCAGCCGGAGCGACGCCGAGTTCGACCGCCGTCGCGAAGGCCGCCGCCGTTGCCAGCCAGAACTCGTTGCCGATGAACGGTGCCGTGATGTCGAACGAGCCGTGCGAACAATCGATGCGGATATGCAGACGGGCCGGCGCAACCAGTTCGCAGGCGATGACCCGGTAGTCGGCCCGGTCCGACCACCCGAAGGTGACGATCGTGGCACGGGTCCGCCCGGTCATAGCCATGACATTCGGATCGTCGGCGTTCAGGATCGCCATGCCGGTGTCCGGCAGCCCTTCGACCAGGACGCCCTTCTCGGCGGCGATCGTCTCCTTGCTGCGGAACGAGGAATAGTGCTCGAGGCCGATCTTGGTGACCACCGCGACGTGCGGGCGCAGCAGGCGCGCCATCGGCGCCATGCTGCCGACCTTCGTCACACCGAGCTCGGCGACGAGGAAATCCGTTCCCGCAGGCGCGCTGTTGAGCGTGTGCGGCAATATGGGAAGCGTGTTCTCCAGGACCTGCGTGTGCACCGACCCGCCGCTTTGCAGAATGTGCGACAGCAGCGAGACCGTGGTCGATTTGCCGGAGCTGCCCGTTACGGCGACGATCCTTGCCCGCAGGCGCCGCCTGTTGAGGCGGGCAAGCTGCAGGGCGGCGAGAAAGCCGGCCCGTCGGGCGGCGGACCGGAGGCTGTAGCGGCGGCGCCAGGGCCGGCTTGCCTCGCGCAGCCTGCGTGCAATCTTCCTGATCCCTGCGCTCACCCCCGCTCCTCCCTCAGCGCGCCTTCTTCGCCGCCCTCAGTCGCTTTCTCGCCCGTGAGGCGTAGAGGTGCCGCCGCACCTCGGCCAGGCGATCGAAAAGGGACGAGAACGCATAGGCCCCGGTCGTCTCGCCAAAGACCTGATGCGCGTAGATCTTGCCCGGCCCGCTGTATTTCCGCCCCGTGAAATGCTCTGGGATCAGCGTGTGGGACGGCCAGATGATGATGTCAGGCCGGTGCTTCTCGATGAGCTCGGCAATGAAGAGATTGCCCGTCTGCCGCCAGGGATGGTCGAGCTCGGCCGGGGGCACCTTTTCGAGAATGCCGAGGATCAGGTCGACAAACGGGTGCTGCGGGGTCGCGGCGACGATCGGCGCGACGAGTTGGCCGCGCAGGAATTCGTTTTCATAGACCGTGTAGAGCGTCCCGTCGTCTTCGAACAGCTCGTCAACCGGGTGGACACAGATGCTGTCGGCACCGGCCATGTAGCCGCCGCGCTCGAACAGGATCTCGTAGCGCAGCAGATCGGCCGCGCCGGCATACCATCCGCGCTTCATGTATTCGTCGATCTGGCGGCGGGTCCTGAAGCGGCCGGTCTTCAGAAAATCATTGCCGTATCGGACATAATGCCACTCCGGATGCCGCTCGATCCAGCTCTGCATCCAGGCTTCGGGCGCCCTTTTTGGCCCGATCCATATATGTCCCAGTTCTCTGGGTATCTTCACGCGCGGCCCTCCCCCGAAACAGGCCGACTGATTACACGGTTATTGTTAACACGGCTAATCATCACGAGCCAGTTTGGCGAGCGCCGACCCCTGCATTTGCGACATGGCTCGTTTTGGGCAAGGATACTTGTTGTGGGAAAGAACTTTTCTATCCCTCGATGAACAAATGCATTTCCGTTGGGTAAGTTTTCCTGCTGACCTTGGGGCCGTAAGGCATACCCGGTAATTTTCTTTCGGCTGATATTGCATCGCCACCGGGTTTGTTGCGCATTTCGTGCAAGCGTGAAGAAACGGACTCGAAAGCGTTTGACGGGGTCTGCGTTTCATTGCCAAATGCCGCCTCCACCCTCCGTCCGATCGGATGGAAAGAAAAACAATGGGAGTGCGGGAAAATGTTGAAAGCACTGATCCGTCCGCTGCTTGCGGGCGCGATGCTGGTTTCCGTGGCAGGCGCTGCTTCTGCCATCACCTATGTTCGCGGCAATGACGGTGATCCCGAAACGCTGGACCAGCACAAGACGTCGCTGGTCGCCGAAGCCCACCTGATGCGCGATCTCTACGAGGGCCTGGTGGTCTACGACGCCAAGGCGAAGATCATCCCGGGCGTGGCCGAGAGCTGGACCGTGTCGGACGACGGTACCATCTACACGTTCAAGCTGCGCGAGGACGCCAAATGGTCGAATGGCGATCCGGTGGTGGCCGAGGATTTCGTCTTCTCGCTGCAACGCATCATGACGCCCGAGACGGGTGCGAAATACGCCAACATCCTTTATCCGATCAAGAATGCCGAGGCGATCAACAAGGGCGAGATGCAGCCCGAGGAGCTCGGCGTGAAGGCGGTCGACGACAAGACGCTTGAGATCACGCTCGCGCAGGCGACGCCCTATTTCCTCGAACTCCTGACCCACCAGACCGGCCTGCCGGTCAATCCGGGCGCCGTGAAGGAGCACGGCACGGATTTCGTGAAGCCGGAGAACCTCGTCACCAATGGCGCCTACAAGCTCGTTTCCTTCACGCCCGGCGACAAGATCGTCATGGAGAAGAACGAGAATTTCCACGACGCGGCCAATGTGCAGATCGACCGCATCGAGTACATCCCCTTCGAGGACCGCGCCACCTGCGTGCGCCGCTTCGAGGCCGGCGAGGTGATGAGCTGCTCCGACCTGCCGACCGAGCAGATCAAGTCGATGAAGGAGCGCCTCGGCGACCAGGTGCGCATCTCGCCCTATCTCGGCACCTACTATTACGCGCTCAACACCGAAAAGGACGACCTGAAGGATCCGAAGGTGCGCACGGCGCTGTCGATGGTGATCGACCGCCAGTTCCTGGGTGACGAGATCTGGGCCGGCGCGATGCTGCCCGCCTATTCGCTGGTGCCCCCCGGCATCGGCAATTACGAGGGCGGCGGCGCCATGTACGACTGGGCCGACACGTCGCTGCTCGACCGCGAGGACAAGGCGATCGAGCTGATGAAGGAAGCCGGCTACGGCCCCGACAAGCCGCTCAAGCTCGAGATCTCCTACAACAATTCGGAAAACCACAAGAACACCGCGACCGCCATTGCCGACATGTGGAAAGCGATCGGCGTCGACGTGCAGTTCAATGTGCGCGATCTTTCGGCCCACTACGCCAATCTGCGCGACACGAGCGACTACGAGGTGGCGCGTGCCGGCTGGATCGGCGATTACTCCGATCCGCAGAACTTCCTGTTCCTGCTGGAAAGCGACAACAAGGGCTTCAACTACGCCAAGTACAAGAATCCCGAATACGACGCCCTGATGGACAAGGCCGCCGCCGAGAACGATCTCGTCAAGCGCGCCGAAACCCTGCGCGAGGCGGAGGCGGTCTTCGTGCGCGACACGCCGTATATCCCGCTTCTCTTCTACTCGTCCCTGTCGCTGGTGTCGCCCAAGCTCAAAGGCTGGGAAGACAACATCCAGAACGTCCATGGGACGCGTTACATGAGCATCAGCGAGTAACAACTGCGTTCGATATTGCCGCCCGGCCGCCGCTGCCGGGCGACATCGAACCGACATGAGAGTTGGTGCCGATGCTCGGTTACGCCGTGCGCCGTCTTCTCGGCGCGATCCCCACCCTGTTCCTGATCATCACCTTCGCGTTCTTTCTGATGCGCGTGGCGCCGGGCGGTCCCTTCGACCGTGAAAGGACGCTGGAAGCCAAGGTGCTCGAGAACCTCAACCGCGTCTTCCATCTCGACCGGCCGGTCTGGGAGCAGTATCTCTACTATCTCGGCAATCTCGCCCGCGGCGATCTGGGGCCGAGCTTCATCTACCGCGATTTCTCGGTGCAGCAATTGCTCGGCAACGGCCTGCCGGTGTCGATCCAGCTCGGCGCCACGGCGCTGCTCCTGGCGCTGGTGATCGGCTGCCTGCTGGGCACGATCGCCGCGCTGCGCCAGAATTCCTGGATCGACTACAGCGTCATCGCCACGGCGACCTTCGGCATCACCGTGCCGAACTTCGTCGTCGCGCCGCTCCTGTCGCTGATCTTCGGCGTCTGGTTCAGCCTGTTGCCGGCCGGCGGCTGGAACAGTCCGCAATCGATGATCCTGCCGGTCATCACGCTGGCGCTGCCGCAGGTGGCCATCATCGCCCGTCTCATCCGCGGATCGACCATCGAGGCACTGCGCTCCGACCACGTGCGCACGGCGCGCGCCTACGGCCTGCCGACGCGCATGATCGTCGTCGTTCACGCGCTGCGCGCCGCCTGTCTGCCGGTGGTCTCCTATCTGGGACCCGCCGCGGCGGCGCTGCTCACCGGCTCCGTGGTGGTGGAGACCATCTTCGGCCTGCCGGGCATCGGCCGCTATTTCGTCCAAGGTGCGCTCAACCGCGACTACACGCTGGTCATGGGCACCGTCATCATCATCGCCGTCTTCGTCGTGATCTTCAATCTGATCGTCGACCTGCTCTATGCGGCGCTGGACCCGAGGGTTCGCTATGACTGACATCGCAACCGGAACCGGCGTGCCGCCGACCACCAGGAGCCGGTCGCTGTGGGCGACGGCCTTCATGCGGCTGCGCCGCAACCGCGCCGCCATGGTCAGCCTCGTCGTCCTGATCCTGTTCGTCCTGGCCGGCATCTTCGGGCCGATGCTGGCGCCGCACCCCTATGCGCGCGTCTATTCGGATTTCGTCAAGGTGCCAGCGAGCCTCGAGCCCTATCCGCTTGAGGCGGAGATCGTGCCGCTGGCCGAGCAGGCGTTGGCGCGCGCCCGGCTGGAGGTCGGCTCGATCGAGATCGACGGCAGCACGCTGCATGTGGAGGCGACGTCGGCGCGCGAGATCGATCCGCGCGTGACGCGCTATCTGGACCGCTCAGACCTGTTCTCCAACGCGCGGGTCGTCGAGCAGTCGCAGGACGGGAAAGCGATCGTCATCGAAGCCGATGTGCAGCGCCTGCGCTTCCTCTTCGGCACCGATGCCAACGGCCGCGACCTGTTCGCCCGCGTGCTGATCTCGATCCGCATCTCGCTGATGATCGGCGCGCTGGCCACCGGGGTGGCGCTGCTGATCGGCGTCCTCTACGGCGCGACGGCGGGCTTCCTCGGCGGCCGCGTCGACAATCTGATGATGCGCTTCGTCGACATCCTCTACGCACTGCCGTTCACCTTCTTCGCCATCCTGCTCGTCGTGTTCTTCGGCCGCAACGTGGTCCTGATGTTCGTTGCCGTGGGCGCCGTCGAGTGGCTCGACATGGCGCGCATCGTGCGCGGCCAGACGATCGCGCTGCGCCGCCGCGAATTCGTGCAGGCGGCGGAGGCGCTGGGCGTCGGCTCGGGTGGCATCCTGCGCCGCCACATCATCCCCAACACGCTGGGCCCGGTCATCATCTACATGACCCTGCTCGTGCCGAAGGTCATCCTCCTGGAAAGCTTCCTGTCCTTCCTCGGCCTCGGCGTGCAGGAGCCGCTGACCAGCCTCGGCGTGCTGATCGCCGAGGGCGCGCGCAACATGCGTGGCGCGGCCTACATGCTGCTCTATCCGTCGCTGGCGCTGACGGCGCTGCTGTTCGCGCTCAACTTCCTGGGCGACGGCCTGCGCGACGCGCTCGACCCGAAGGACCGCTGACATGAAAACGCAGACGTCCGAACGGATCTTCGACATCCGCGATGTCCGGGTCACCTTCGACACGCCCGACGGCGCGGTCGAGGCGGTGCGCGGGGTGGACATGCATGTGAACGCCGGCGAGACCGTTGCCGTCGTCGGCGAGTCTGGCTCCGGCAAGAGCCAGATCATGATGGCGGCGATGGGGCTTCTGGCCAGCAATGGTTCCGTGTCCGGCTCCGTCTCCTACCGCGGCCAGGAGCTGATCGGCCTGCCGCGCTCCAGGCTCAACAGGATCCGCGGCGCCAGGATCACCATGATCTTCCAGGAGCCGATGACGTCGCTCGATCCGCTCTACACGATCGAGCGGCAGATCTGCGAGCCGATCCGCGTGCATGGCGGCCTGTCGGCGGCAGCCGCCCGCAAGCGCGCGCTCGAGCTCCTCAAGCTGGTGCACATTCCCGACCCCGAGCGGCGGATGAAATCCTATCCGCACGAGCTTTCGGGCGGCCAGCGCCAGCGCGTGATGATCGCCATGGCGCTCGCCAACGATCCCGATCTCCTGATCGCCGACGAGCCGACCACGGCGCTCGACGTGACGATCCAGGCCGAGATTCTCGGCCTGCTCGCCGAGCTGCAGAAGAAGCTCGGCATGGCGATCCTGTTCATCACCCACGACCTCGGCATCGTCGAGGCCTTCGCCGACCGCGTCTATGTGATGCAGAAGGGGCTGGTGGTGGAAACCGGCGAGACGACCGACATCTTCGAGCGACCGCAGAAGGACTACACGAAGATGCTGCTCGCCGCCGAGCCGGAAGGCCACAAGCCGCCGGTCGGCGACGACCGCCCGATCCTGCTCGATGCCGACGGCGTCACCGTGACCTTCCACGTGAGAGGCGGTTTCTTCTCCGGCGCCGGCTACGAGGTGAGGGCCGTGCAGAATGTCGGGCTGCGGCTGCGCGCCGGGCAGACGATCGGCATCGTCGGCGAATCGGGCTCCGGCAAGTCGACGCTGGGTCGCGCGCTGCTGCAGCTCCTGCCCTCGGAAGGACGGGTCGTCTATCAGGGCACGCCGATCCAGGGCTTCGACCGGGCGGCCATGCGCCCCTACCGGCGCAACCTGCAGATGGTTTTCCAGGACCCCTATGGATCGCTGAGCCCGCGCATGACGGTGGGCGAGATCGTCACCGAAGGGCTGCTGGTGCACGAGCCCGGCCTGTCGGCGCGCGAGCGCGAGCGGCGTGCCATGCAGGCGCTGTCGGAAGTCGGGCTCGACCCCTCGATGCGCAACCGCTTCCCGCACGAGTTCTCCGGCGGCCAGCGCCAGCGCATCGCCATCGCCCGGGCGGTGATCCTGAAACCAACGGTGATCGTGCTCGACGAGCCGACCTCGGCGCTCGACCGCTCCGTGCAGAAGCAGATCATCACGCTGCTGCGCGACATCCAGGACGCCCACGACCTGTCCTTCATCTTCATCAGCCACGATCTGGCCGTGGTGAAGGCCCTGTCCGATTATGCCATCGTCATGAAATCGGGGCAGGTGGTCGAGGAAGGCCCGACCGGCGAGGTCTTCGACAATCCGCGCAGCGAATACACGAAGGAGCTGATGGAGGCCGCCTTCGACCTGAAGCGGGTGCTGAGCCGGCGGGCCGCGATCCGCATGTAAGCGCCGCTTCCCGGTCCCCGGGGCGGGCACGCCCCGGGAGCCACATCCTGCAGTTGACACAATCGGTTTGACTCTGCCGGCTATCTGTTTCACGTTTGGCGCGTCGACCGAACGATACCGAGCAGGGAGAGGCGCTTGGCAGCATCCGGAATGAACGACGCTGGCGATTCGTCTGCATCCTTGTGGTGCGGCGGCGCGAATGCGGCGTCGGTCGTGACCGGTCCCGCAACTGCCGACTCCCGCATGCTCTTGCCTCGCGGCGCCCTTCGTCGCGAAAAATCCCCCGCCAAAGCGCGCTTGCGCGGCATAGCGACCGTTCCGGGCTGGCTCCCGGCTCGTTGACGACGCACGCCTGAAGATTTCACCCGCGGCCGGTGAAGCGGCCCGGGCATGGCTATTTTTTCAACGACAAAAAAGCAGACCGACAGAGGAGAAGATCATGAAATCCATCAAGAAACGTCTGTTGGCCGGGTTTGCCGGCGCGGCCATTTTCATCGCCGGTGCCGCCGGCGCCCAGGCCGAAACCTGGAAATACGCCTTCGAGGAGGCGATGACCGACGTGCAGGGCGTGTTCGCCCAGAAGTTCAAGGAAGAGGTCGAGGCGAATTCCGATCACGAGATCCAGCTCTTCCCGTTCGGCACCCTGGGCGAATCCGCCGACATCATGGAACAGGCGCAGGCCGGCATCCTGCAGTTCGTCGACCAGTCGCCGGGTTTCACCGGCGCGCTGATCCCCGAGGCGCAGGTGTTCTTCGTGCCCTACCTGCTGCCGGCCGAATCCGAACAGCTCGGCGATTTCTTCCGCAACTCGAAGGCGATCCACGAGATGTTCCCGGAGCTCTACGCCAACCAGGGCCTCGAGCTTCTTACCATGTTCCCCGAGGGCGAGGTGGTGATGAACACCAAGCGGGAGGTGCGGGCTCCCGCCGATCTCGATGAGGTGAAGTTCCGGGTGATGACCAATCCGCTGCTGGTCGAGAGCTACCAGGCATTTGGCGCCACGCCGACGCCGCTGCCCTGGGGCGAGGTCTATGGCGGGCTGCAGACCAACATCATCCAGGGCCAGGAGAACCCGATGTTCTGGGTCGAGTCGACCAAGATGTACGAGGTCACCGACTACATCACCTTCGCCGGCCACAACAATTTCACCACCGCCGTCATGGCCAACAAGGAGTTCTATGACGGCCTGGGCGAAGAGGATCGGAAGGTGATCCAGGACGCCACGAAGGCGGCCTTCGAGCACATCCTCGAATACCAGAAGGGTCTGACCGAGAAATCGCTCGACAAGATCAAGCAGGCCAAGCCCGACATGAACATCGTCGAATTGACCGAGGAGGAGCGCGCCCCGTTCAAGGAGGCGGCGGCCGAGGTCGAGGCGAAGTTCATCGAGATGACCGGCGACAGCGGCCAGAAGATCCTCGACCAGATGAAGGCGGATCTCCAGGCCGCTACCCAGTAGCCGCCCGAACTTTTGCAATCGACGGACCAGCAAAAGGTCTCAAGAGCCCTCCCGTGGCCGCCGGCGGCGCGCCGCGGGAGAGCCGACAAGTCGAGGGGAACGAGATGGGCAGCGCCAACGAGACTGAACAATCACCCGCAACGGCCTACGCGTCGACGCTCCCCGGTGCGCTGGGGGCGCTCGACACGGCGATCAGCCGTGTCGAATCCGTCATCCTGGCGGTCGGCGTCATCCTCATGGCCGCCAACACGGTCGCCAACGTCGTCGGCCGTTTCATCTTCCAGCACAGCATCTTCTTCACCGAGGAGCTGAACCGGACGCTGATCGTGCTGATCACCTTCGCCGGCATCGGCTATGCGGCCCGGCATGGCCGTCATATCCGCATGTCGGCCGTCTACGACGCCCTGCCGGCGAAGACGCGCAAGGTCCTGATGATCGTCATCGCTCTGGTGACGGCGACGGTGATGTTCGCGCTGTTCTACTTCTCCATCACCTACATCATGAAGGTGGCGAAGTCGGGCCGGATCCTGCCGGCCATGCAGTTCCCCGTCTACTGGATCTACCTGTGGGTTCCGGTGGGCTTCTTCATCACCGGGGTGCAATACGCCCTGACCGCGGTGAAGAACGTCGTCCAGAAGGACATCTATCTCTCCACCCATGTGCTGGAGGGATATGAAGAAGATGAAATCGAGATCTGAGCGGGGCAGCGGCAATGGCACTCAAAATCTCCACCATCATGATCGCCCTGCTGCTCATCGGCTTTCCGATGATGATCCCGCTTCTGCTCGGGGCGATGTACGGCTTCTACGAGCTGTTCGGCGGTTTCAGCAAGATGGACTTCATGGTGCAGCAGATGCTGGCCGGCATCCGGCCGGCCTCGCTGATCGCCGTGCCGATGTTCATCCTGGCCGCCGACATCATGACGCGCGGCGAATCCGCCGGGCGGCTGATCGACATGGTCATGAAGTTCATCGGCCACATCAAAGGCGGCCTCGCCGTCTCCACTGCCACTGCCTGCACGCTGTTCGGCGCCGTTTCCGGCTCCACCCAGGCGACGGTGGTGGCGGTCGGCTCGCCGCTCAGGCCGCGCATGCTGAAGGCGGGCTACAAGGATTCCTTCGTCCTGGCGCTGATCATCAACGCCAGCGACATCGCCTTCCTGATCCCGCCGTCGATCGGCATGATCATCTATGGCGTCATCTCCTCGACCTCGATCTCGGAGCTGTTCATCGCGGGCGTCGGGCCCGGGCTGCTGCTCCTGGTCCTGTTCTCCGCCTACAGCATCGTCTACGCGACCATCAAGGGCGTTCCCACCGAGCCGAAGGCCTCCTGGGGCGAGCGCCTGGAGGCAGTGCGGCTGGCCATCTGGCCGCTCGGCTTTCCGGTCATCATCGTCGGCGGCATCTATGGCGGCATCTTCAGCCCGACGGAGGCGGCGGCGGCCTGCGTGCTCTACGCGCTGATCCTCGAATTCATCGTGTTCCGCTCGCTCAGCCTGGTCGACATCTACAAGATCGCCAAGTCGACGGGGCTCATCACGGCGGTTGTCTTCATCCTCGTCGGCGCCGGCGCGGCTTTCTCCTGGGTCATCTCCTTCGGGCAGATCCCGCAGCAGATCTTGGGTTCGATCGGCATCGATGAGATGGGGCCGAAGATGGTGCTGGCGGTGATCTCGGTGTCGTTCTTCGTCGGCTGCATGTTCGTCGATCCGATCGTCGTGATCCTCGTGCTGGTGCCGATCTTCGCGCCTGTGGTGGACTCGGTCGGGCTGGATCCGGTCCTCGTCGGCACCATCGTCACGCTGCAGGTGGCGATCGGCTCGGCAACGCCGCCCTTCGGCTGCGACATCTTCACGGCCATCGCCATCTTCAAGCGGCCCTATGTCGACGTGGTGCGCGGCATCGCGCCGTTCACGCTGATCCTGGTCGGCGTCTCGGCCGCCCTCATCTTCTTCCCGCAGATCGCCCTGTTCCTGCGCGATCTCGCCTTCCGTTAGGAGGCAGCCATGTTCAAGAGAATCCTCGTGCCCGTCGACGGCTCGGAAAACGCGCTCCGGGCGCTGAAGTTGGCCGTCGAGATGCAGAAGATGACGGGGGCCGAGCTGATGACGCTCACCGTGTTCCGCCATCACAGCCTGCTGGAGGCATCGATGTCGATGGTCCGCCCGGACGATCCGCAGAACCTCGACGACGTCATGCGCGAGCACGCCAAGGACATCGCCGACACGGCCAAGAAGGCGGCGCTGGAGATGGGCGCGCAGAATCCGCGTTCGTTCGTCCGCAACGGCCCCCCGGCCCGCACGATCGTCAAATTCTCCAAGGAGCGGGAGGTCGACCTGATCGTGCTCGGAAGCCGCGGGCTGGGAGACCTGGAGGGCTATCTTCTCGGCAGCGTCTCGCACAAGGTCACGAGCCTGGCGGACTGCCCGGTGATGGTGGTGTAGGTCCTGCACCGGCACCTACAGGATGCTGGCGGGCAATTTCCAAGGTTCAGGCATGGATCCTCGGGTCGGGGCCCGAGGATGACGAACCGTATGGCAGGACGGTGGCAACCACCGACCATGGTGATTTACAACAGCACCTCAATCTTCGTCATCCTCGGGCCCCGACCCGAGGATCCATGCCTCAACGATCGATGATGGCGCGGTCTGCTTCTCTCTGTGTCCGGGCCTAAGCCGCCTTCTTCGCCAGCCTCTTGCGGATGCTCTCCACATCGGCGCGCGGAGTCGCGGCGAACAGCGTCTTCGTGTAGCTGTGCTGCGGGTTCGAGAACACCTCGTCGCGCGTGCCGTATTCGACCGCCTCGCCGAAATACATCACCATCACTTCATCGGCGATGTAACGCACCACCGACAGGTCGTGGCTGATAAAGACATAGGTGAGGCCGAACTCGTCCTGCAGGTCGGCGAGCAGGTTGAGCACCTGCGCCTGCACGGACAGATCGAGCGCGGAGACCGGCTCGTCGAGCACCAGCAGGCGCGGGTTGAGCATCAGTGCCCGCGCGATGGCGATGCGCTGCCGCTGGCCGCCCGAGAACATGTGCGGATAGCGGTTGAAATGCTCCGGCTTGAGCCCGACCTTGGTGAGCATCGTCATCGCCCGCTCGCGCCGCTCGGCGGCGGGCACGTCCGAGTTGATGATCAGCGGCTCCATCAGCACATCGCCGATCTTCTGGCGCGGGTTGAGCGAGCCATAGGGGTTCTGGAACACGATCTGCACCCGGCGGCGCATCTCCGGCGACAGCCTGCCGGAGGAGATGTCGACCTTTTCCCCGTCGATGAACAGCTCGCCCGCCGTGGCCTCGTCGATCATCGTGATAATGCGCGCCAGGGTGGACTTGCCGCAGCCGGACTCGCCGACAATGGCGAGCGTCTTTCCCTGCTCCACCTTGAGGCTGACGCCCTTGACCGCATGCACGGTGCGCGGCTTGCCGAACAGGCCGCCGCCGATATGGTAGTCGCGGACGATGCCGCGGGCTTCCAGCACGATGTCGCTCATGCGCTTGCTCCCGTGTAGGGCGTGTCCTCGATGGCGAAGTCCGAGACGGTCGGCAGCCGGTCGCCCGTGGCGTTTTCCGGCAGGGCCGAAAGCAGGGCCCTGGTGTAGGGATGCTGCGGCGTCTCGAACAGCGAAAGCACGTCGGCTTCCTCCATCTTCCTGCCCTTGTACTGAACCACGACGCGGTCGGCCGTTTCCGCCACCACGCCCATATTGTGGGTGATCATGATCATCCCCATGCCCTGCTCGGCCTGCAGCCGCATCAGGAGATCGAGGATCTGCTTCTGGATGGTCACGTCGAGCGCCGTGGTGGGCTCGTCGGCGATGAGCAGCTTCGGGTTGCAGGAGATGGCCATGGCGATCATGACGCGCTGGCACTGGCCGCCGGACATCTGGTGCGGGAAATGACCAAGCCTGTCTTCGGGGTCGGGAATGCCGACCGCCTCGAACAGTTCGACGGCCCGTCTGCGCGCCGCCTGTCCGTGCAGTCCCATATGCTGCTTCAACGCCTCCTCGATCTGAAAGCCGACGGTGAAGCAGGGATTGAGGCTGGCGATCGGCTCCTGGAAGATCATGGCGATGTCCTTGCCGATGATCCGCCGCCGGTCGGCGGGCGACAGGCCGAGGATGTCGCGGCCCTGGAAGGCCATGCGGTCGGCCTTCACCGTCGCGGTCCAGGGCAGGAGCCCCATGACGGACAGCATGGAGACCGACTTTCCGGAGCCCGATTCGCCGACAATCGCCAGCACCTCGCGCTCCTTCACCGATAAGGAGATGCCGTCCACGGCCTTGAGCGGGCCGCTCGCGGTCTCGAAGGTGACGGTCAGGTTTTCGATTTCAAGCAGTGCCATGTCACGACCTCTTCAGCTTGGGGTCGAGCGCGTCGCGCAGACCGTCGCCCATCAGGTTGATCGCCAGCACGGTGATCAGGATGGCGAGGCCGGGGAAGGTGACCACCCACCAGGCGCGCAGGATGAACTCGCGCGCTTCGGCGAGCATGGTGCCCCATTCCGGCGTCGGCGGTTGCGCACCCATGCCGAGGAAGCCGAGCGCCGCCGCATCGAGGATCGCCGTCGAGAAGGACAGCGCCGCCTGGACGATCAGCGGTGCGGTGCAATTGGGCAGGATGGTCCTGAACATCAGCCTGAGATTGCCGGCTCCGGCGACGCGCGCCGCCGTGACGTAGTCGCGGTTCTTCTCCGTCATCACCGCGGCGCGCGTCAGGCGCACATAATGCGGCTGCTGCACCAGCGCGATGGCGATCATGGCATTGGTCAGGCCGGGCCCGAGCACCGCCACCAGGACCAGGGCCAGGAGCAGGGACGGGAAGGCCAGGATGATGTCCATCAGCCGGGTGATCGCCGTGTCGACCCAGCCGCGGAAATAGCCGGCGATGGTGCCGATGACGATGCCGGTCGTCAGCGCCAGCAGCGTGACGACGACGCCGATGAACAGCGAATAGCGGGCGCCGAAGAGCAGACGCGAGAGGATGTCGCGGCCGACCGCGTCGGTGCCCAGTGGATATGCCGCGCGGCCGCCCGTCTCCCAGAACGGCGGGACGAGGATGGCGTCGCGATACTGCGCGTTGGGTGCGTGCGGGGCGATCAGGGGCGCCGCCAGCGCCAGGACGACCAGCACGATGAACACCCACAGGCCGATCACGGCGCCGCGGTTCTCGGAGAAGTAATACCAGAACTCGGCGAGCCGGGCCCGGCGCGAAGGGTCCTGCATCCTGGCAGTGGTGGAAGCTGCATCAGTCATGGTGACCTCCTCAATGCCGGATGCGCGGGTTGATGAGGCCGTAGAGCAGGTCGACGGCAAGGTTCACCAGCATGATGACGCCGGCGATGATCAGGAGACCGCTCTGGATCACCGGGTAGTCGCGCTTGAACACCGAATCGACCATCCACTTGCCGATGCCCGGCCAGGAGAAGATGGTCTCGGTGAGGATGGCGCCGGCGAGCATCACGCCCACCTGCAGGCCGATCGTGGTGATCACCGGGATCAAGGCGTTGCGCAGCGCGTGGATGCCGATGACGCGGAAGGGCGAGAGCCCCTTGGCGCGCGCCGTGCGCACATAGTCCTCGCTGAGCACCTCGAGCATCGCCGAACGCGTCTGCCGGGCGATCACCGCAAGCGGGATGGTGCCCAGCACGATGGACGGCAGGATGAGATGCGACAGGGCCGACTTGAAGGCGCCGGCCTGGCCGGACAGCAGCGAGTCGATGAGCATGAACCCGGTCACGGGCGGGAAGAAGTAGAGCAGCGAGATGCGCCCCGAAACCGGCGTCCAGCCGAGCGTGCCGGAAAACAGGATGATCAAGAGCAGCCCCCACCAGAAGATCGGCATGGAATAGCCGACGAGGGCGGTGCCCATGATCGTTTGGTCGAAGGCCGAGCCGCGCTTGATAGCGGCGAAGACGCCCGCCGGAATGCCGATCAGGATCGCCAGGAACATGGCGCAGAGCGACAGCTCCAGCGTCGCCGGGAACAGCGTCAGGAAATCGTCGAGCACCGGACGGCGGGTGACGATCGAATTGCCGAAATCGCCGCTGAGGACGTCGGTCAGATAGTCGAAATACTGCACGGGCAGGGGCCTGTCGTAGCCGAGCTGGCGGCTGATCTGCTCGTAGCGCTCGGGCGCCATGACGCGTTCGCCCGACATCAGCATCACCGGGTCGCCCGGCAGGATGCGAATGAAAGCGAAGGCGATGATGGACACACCGATGAAGGTGGGGATCAGGACGGCAAGCCGTCCCAGGATGAATCGAAGCATAGCGGGTTCGATCTCCGGCGGCTGGAGGTTTATACCAAGGGAGACAGCCATAGCTGTCTCTCCCGGTATTGGTCCCGTCTACAAAAGCGCTTCTTGGCGGTTAATGCAAACGAGACGCGCCGGTCGCCCGGCGCGCCTCCAGATCGTTGCTTTTCGGGGTTCTTATTCGACCAGGTCGACGCCTTCGAAGGCAAAGTCGCCGAGCGGGCTCTGGTGGAAGCCCTCGACTTCCTTGCGCATCGGCACCACCGACAGCGAATGGTCGAGGGTCGCCCACGGAGCCTCGCGCTTGAAGACCTCCTGAGCCTGCTCGTAGAGCTTCGTGCGCTCGGCCTGGTCGGTGGCGGCCTTGGCCTTCAGGACGAGATCGTTGAACTCCTCGTTGCACCACTGCGCGCGGTTGTTGCCGCCCACGGCGTCGCAGCCGAGCAGGGTGTGCAGGAAGTTGTCCGGATCGCCATTGTCGCCGGTCCAGCCGAGCATCACGGCGCCGTCGCGGTCCTTGGCCTTGGAGCGGTCGAGATACTCGGCCCACTCATAGGTGACGATCTCGACCTTGACGCCGATCTTCTCGAAGTCGGACTGGATCAGCTCCGCCGCGCGGCGCGCGTTGAGCATGTAGGGCCGCGCCACGGGCATCGCCCACACCTTCATGGAAAGGTTGCTGACCCCGGCCTCCTCGAGCATCTTCTTGGCCGCTTCCGGATCGTAGGCGTCATCCTCGATCGCCTCGTTATAGGACCACATGGTCGGCGGGATCGGGTTCTTGGCCGGCGTCGCCTGGCCCTGGAACACGGCGTCGACGATCGCTTCCTTGTTGATCGCCATGTTGAGCGCCTTGCGCACCTCGACCTTGTCGAACGGCTCCTGCGTGGTGTTGTAGGCAAGATAGGCGACGTTGAGGCCTTCCTGCTCCATCACCTTCAGGTTCGGATCGGCCTTCATCTCGGCGACGTCGGCGGCGTTCGGGAAGGGCATCAGGTGGCACTCGCCGGCCTTCAGCTTCTGGTAGCGCACCGAGGCGTCGGTGGTGATGGCGAAGACCAGGTCGTCGATCTTCTGCTTGCCGCCCCAGTAGTCGTCATGCGCGCGGTAGCGGATCACGGCGTCGGTCTGGTAGGCGACGAATTCGAAGGGGCCGGTGCCGAGCGGCTGCTGGTTGAGCGTCTGCATCTGGCCGTCGGCCTCGAGCTTGTCGGCATATTCCTTCGACACGATGGAGGCGAAGGGCATCGCCACATTGGCGAGGAACGGCGCTTCCTTCTGCTTCAGTTTGAAGCGGACGGTCATGTCGTCGACCTTCTCGATCGACTCGATGAGATCGGGGAAGCCCATGCCGTTGAAATACTCCCACGCCGCGCCGGCGACATACTGGTGCCAGGGATGATCGGCCTTGAGCTGGCGCTCAAAGGAGAAGATCACGTCATCGGCATTGAGGTCGCGCGTCGGCGTGAAGAAGTCGGTGGTCTGGAACTTGACGCCGGGACGCAGCTTGAACGTGTATTCGAGACCGTCGTCGGAGATTTCCCAGCTCTCCGCGAGGCCCGGTTCGGTCTCGGTCGTGCCGGGCTTGAACTCGAGCAGGCGGTTGTAGACCGTGTGAGCGGCCGCGTCGAAAGTCGTTCCCGCCGTATAGAGGCCCGGGTCGAAGCCCTCGGGCGATCCTTCCGAACAATACACGAAGGTTTTCGCGCTCGCCGCGCCGCTGAGCACCGTGGCGGCCGTAAGCGCTGCCGCAAGGGTCAGTTTCTTTTTCATTGATGACTCCCTGAATTGTCGTGAGCCTGCTGCCGAGGCCCTGGAAGCGAGCATATAAGCAAAGTTCCACCTGGGAGGGAACTCCCCTTGCCACGTTGTCGCCGCAAATGCAATTTTCGGTCATGATCGCCTTTCCAGACGCAACAAATTGCTGGTGCGCGGACTTGCAGAATGGGTCGGGCAGGACCCATATCGACCTGAAGACCATTGTTCAGGAGGAACCCGCATGAGTGGCGCGTGGCAGGAAGATGTGCTGAAGTTCTGGTTCGGAGAGCTCACGCCGCAGGATTGGTTCGAACCGAACAATGCGACCGACGCCGCCATTCTTGACCGTTTCCTGCCGCTCCATGAACGCCTGAAACAGGAATTGCCGCAGGCCGCCCTGTCCGATCCGCGCGCGGCCCTTGCCGCGATCCTGGTGTTCGACCAGTTCCCGCGCAACATGTTCCGCCGCCAGGCCGCCGCTTTCGCGACCGACGAACTGGCGATGCGCGTGGCGAGCAACGCGGTGGAGAAGGGCCTCGACGAAGGGATGACGGAAGCCGAGCGGCAGTTTCTCTACATGCCCTACATGCATTCGGAGGTGCTTGCCGACCAGGAGCGCGCCGTCATGCTGTTCAAGGGATTGGGCAACGAGGATGCCCTCAAATACGCCATCGAGCACCGCGACATCGTCGCCCGCTTCGGCCGCTTTCCGCATCGCAACCGTGTGCTGGGCCGGACGAGCAGCGAGGAGGAGCAAGCCTTCCTCGAAGGGCATGCAGGCTACGGGCAGTAGATGCCCTGTCGCCGGGGCTCGCCCGGCGCCGGCCGGGAGCCAGGGCCCATGAATCCGGCCGCAATGGCCGGCCGCGTTCGTAGGTCCCGACCCTGGCGCATACACGCCCCTTGCCGCTCCTCGCCGTGTCGCAATACACTGCAACCGTTCCAGTGGATAAGACCCACTCTTTATCCACCCGTTATCTTGGATCGGACCATCGGGAGGCGTTGCATGACCCTGCTCCACGTCCGGCAGCAACGGCTTTGAAAGCCGTCGTCGCATCTGGTATTACGTGAACGTAAACGTTATAAGTTGTTTTTCTGTCTGGGAGGAACAGTTGGCAAAGACCACGAAGGCGCCCGCCGCAACGGGCAACGACACGGCAGGCCGCAGCGGCACCGCGACGAAGGCGAGGGCAACGGCGGCAAAGACCGCCACCAAGGCAACGGCCGTGAAGAAGACGGCTCCCAAGGCGAAGGCCGACAAGGCCGCGGCCCCGAAGGCGCAGGCACCGAAGGCGGCGGCGGCAAAGACGACGACCAAGGCAGAGCCGGCCAAGAAGACGGCTGCCAAGGCGAAGGCCGACAAGGCCGCCGCTGCAAAGGCGCAGACACCGAAGGCGGCGCCGAAAAAGACCGCTGCCGCTGCAAAGCCGAGAACCACGAAGGCGACGGCCAAGGCCGCAAACGGCAGCAAGCCGTCGCTGGCGCGTCCGTGGCTCGACCACTATCCGGACGACATTCCGGCAGAGATCGGCGACTTTCCCTACACGTCGCTGACCGATCTCCTGGTCGACGCATGCCGCAGCTATGGCGACCGGCCGGCCTTCACATGCATGGGCAAGGCGCTGAGCTACCGCGAGCTCGACCGGCTTTCGGCGCATCTGGCGGCTTATTTCCAGTCGGTTGGCCTGGAGAAGGGCGCGCGTGTCGCACTGATGATGCCGAACGTGCTGCAATACCCGGTGGCCATGATGGCGGTGCTGCGCGCCGGCTATGTGGTGGTCAACGTGAACCCGCTCTACACCCCGCGCGAGTTGCAGCATCAGCTCAATGACGCCGGTGCGGAAGCGATCGTCATCCTGGAGAATTTCGCCCACACCCTGCAGGCGGTGGCCGGCAAGACGCCGGTCAAGCATGTGGTGGTGGCTTCGATGGGCGACCTGATGGGCCTCAAGGGCTTCGTCGTCAATTTCGTCGTGCGCCGGGTGAAGAAGATGGTGCCCGCCTGGTCGCTGCCCGGCCATGTGGCGTTCAACGATGCCTTGAAGACGGGGGCCGCGCGCGGCTTCAAGGAGGTCTCCATCGCCCTGACCGACAACGCCTTCCTGCAATATACGGGCGGCACGACCGGCGTCTCCAAGGGAGCGACGCTGCTGCACAGCAACGTGCTCGCCAACGTCGTCCAGAACGAGTTCTGGTTCCGCAGCGCCTATATCCACCGGCCGAGGCCGGAAGCGCCGGTGCTGATCTGCGTCCTGCCGCTCTATCACATCTACGCGCTGACGGTGAACGCGCTGATGGGCATGAAGCTCGGCGGCAACAACGTGCTCATCCCCAATCCGCGCGACATCCCGGCCTTCGTGAAGGAGCTGCAGAACTACGACTTCCACATCTTCCCGGGCCTCAACACGCTGTTCAACGCGCTGCTCAACAATGCGGACTTCCAGAAGCTGTCGTTCAAGAACCTGATCGTCACCTTCGGCGGCGGCATGGCGGTCCAGCGCGCGGTGGCGGAGCGCTGGCAGAAGCTTACCGGCTGCGTGATCTCGCAGGGCTACGGCCTGTCGGAAACCTCGCCCGTGGCGACTGTCAACCGTTTCGACGCGAAAGAGTTCACCGGAACGATCGGTCTGCCGATCTCTTCGACCGACGTGACGATCCGCGACGACAGGGGCAGGGACGTGCCCTATGGCCAGGTCGGCGAGATCTGCATCCGCGGGCCGCAGGTGATGGCCGGTTACTGGAACCGTCCCGACGAGACGGCCAAGGTGATGACCGAGGACGGCTTCTTCCGCTCCGGGGATATGGGCACCATGGCCGAGGACGGGCAGGTGACCATCGTCGACCGCAAGAAGGACATGATCGTCGTCTCCGGCTTCAAGGTCTTCCCGAATGAGGTGGAGGATGTGATCGCCGGCCACCCGGGCATCCTGGAAGCGGCCATTGTCGGGGTTCCCGACGAGCATTCGGGCGAGGTGCCGAAACTCTTCGTGGTGAAGAAGGATGCGGCGCTGACCGAGGCTGACGTGCTGAAGTTCTGCAAAGAGAACCTCACCGGCTACAAGCGCCCCAAATATGTCGAGTTCCGCGACGAGCTGCCGAAATCGAATGTCGGCAAGATCCTGCGCAAGGACCTGCGCTGAACGCTCTGTGCCCGGCGCT
>NZ_JANKOF010000086.1 GCF_024655565.1 Nitratireductor sp. ZSWI3
CTCCCCGCGTGCGGGGAGAAGGGGGCCTTGACCTTTGCGCACCACCTCCACCCACATCACCAACTCGAAGCTCAGAATTGATGATGAAAACGGCTGCATGGTTCTGGATTGCCTGCATGCAATTGCCTGCCGCCCGCGAGGGAGAGGGTGAGGGGCCGCTTCGGCCAAACCGGAAACGCCCTAGGCCTGCATCTCGTCAAGCGAATCCGCGCCGTCGTGGGTGGATTCGTTCGCGGCGATCTCGGGCCGGCGTCGGCGCTTGGGCCTGGTCTTTGCAGCGCCTCCTGAATTCTTCTGCCTGGCGCGCGTCGAAGTGGGCGGTGCCGCGTCCTGCTTGCCCGCGGGCAGATGAAGCGTGACATGTGGAAACGGGATGCTGATGCCGCGCTCGTCGAAGACCTCCTTGATGATCTCGTTGTAGGCGCGGCCGAGAGCAAACTGCCGGCCGACGACGGTCTTGATGCGGGCGCGCACTATGACGGCGGAATCGGCGAATTCCGTGACCCCATGCATTTCCATGTCGCCGATGATGTCCTCGCCATATTCCGTCTTCTGTAATCTCTCGAAAGCCTCCTGCATGGCGCGTTTCACTTCGGAGATGTTTTCCTGGTAATCCACGCCGATGGCGGCGACGTGGTAGCTGAAGTTTCTCATGAAGTTCGTCACGGAATCGACCGACGAGAACGGAATGAGATGATAGGCGCCGTCGACCGAACGCAGCGACACGGAGCGGATCGTCAGCCGCTCGACGGCTCCCGTGATCCCGCCCACGGTCACCACGTCCCCTTCGTTCATTGCGCTCTCGAACTGGATGAAGGCCCCGTTGATGACGTCCTGCACCAGCTTTTGGGAGCCGAAGCCGACCGCAAGGCCGACGATGCCCGCGCCGGCCAGCAGCGGCGCGATGTTGACCCCCAGCTCGGCCAGGACCAGCAGGAAGACGACGATGCTCAAGGCGATGGTGAACGCATTGCGGAACAGCGCCAGGAGCGTGCGCTCGCGCGGGCTCGGCGCATGGCCGTATGACGGGTTGAGCCGATATTCCACCCATGACTGCACGGCAAGGTGAATGAGGCCGCCGACGAGCAGGACGAAGGCCGCGGCAAGGACCGAGGTGACGACTCTCTGGCCGAACTCGCTGGACAGCCAGCCGATGAAGTCGGCGACCCGCCAGATCTGCGCGGTCGCGAGCACGACGGCGGTCATGATCATGTAGCGGATGACGCGCAGGACGTTGGGAACGAATGCGTTGATGCGTGCCTCGAGCAACGGCAGCCGCGCCTTGATGTCGTCCGGAAGATGCATGCCGCCGGCCGTGAGCCGGACCATGGCCGTGGTCAGCAGCACACCAACGGCGACCGCGACGATCGATTGGACGGTCGCCAGGAGCACGAAGGGAAGGGCTGCCTCGCGATTGGCGAGCCACAACACGAAGATGAGGGTGAGATAGCCGATGGCGACGATGTGCCAGAACGTGGCAATGCTCATCAACAGCCTGATGAACGGCTCCGACTGGCCGCGCTCGGCATAGTGGAGCAGCCGCGCGCGCACGCTTTCCCTGTTTTGAAGGATGATGACCCATGCCATCGCCAGCGTGCAGAACAGCACGAAGACGCGCAGCGCTTCGGCGATGCCGCCCGATACATTCGCCGCCAGAAGCGGGGCGGCGAAAAGGAAGGTGTAGCCGATGACGCTGACGAGGCGGCTCACCCAGAAATACCAATATGCCGCGGTCGTATCGTCGATGCGTCCCAGGCGCAGAACGGGCCATCTTGGCGCGAGGAGAACGCGGGCCATCACCTTGGCGAGCTCGATGAACAGAAAGGCGTTGAGAAACAGCGTCTGGCTGTCTCCTCTCCACCCGGCCCAGCCGAAATAGAGCGCTGGCAGATAGCCCACGGCCCATGCGCCGAGCACCGTCACCGCGTCGGCGCTTGCCGACAGGGCGATGGTGCCGATGCGCCGCAGGAGGCGGCTGCCTTTCGCCGCGCCCGCAAGAACGCGCTGAATGCGCCGGAAGGCGAGGCGCAGCAGGAAATAGGCGATGAACGTGACGGCGACGACCAGAAGGACGCCCTGCACCGAGCGCCAGAGGCGCTGGAGATCGATGGAGGAGGTGCCTGAGAGGACGGCTGTCGCCTGACCGCTGAGGCGCGTGATGAGCCCGATCAGTTCGGTGCCCTGTTCCACCCAGTCGCGGACATAGGAGGCAAGGCCATGCACGGCGATTATCTCCGACGCCGCGGGCGCCTGGTCCGCTTGCCCGCCAGCTGTCGCCGTGCGCAGCTTTTCGATCAATTGCGCACGGGCGGCATCGTCCTCAAGGACGCGAATAAGGACATCGACGTCACCGCTGGCCTGGGAAGGCTCGGAAGCGGTTTGTCCGCTGGCCGAATGAGGAATGACTGATATCGTGACGATCAACAGAAATAAGAAGGCAGCAAGCCGCATATTTCACCTCGTATTTTTCAGAAAACAGCTATTTTTTTAAAAAAAGTTCTTGCTATTGAAATATTCATTCAGGCGATTTGGTCGGAGTCGAGATGAAATGAGATCGTTAATCAAGTAAAGTACTGTATCCAATCGTTGCAAATGCATGCGATCCCGTCGAACGGGATCTTTGTCTCTCGACAGCCGCCGGCCAATGAGCGGACGACGCACAGAGTGCCGGCCACCGCCGCTGTGGGGCGACAGAGCCTTTCGAAGGTGCCGGGGCGGCCATTCGTGGTGAATCATCCGTCCGGGTGACGGCAGCGATAGCCGTGACGGCATCGTTCCCCGCAATTGCTCATCGCGCTGGAGGAGCTGTTCCAGGATGCGCTTTTCTCTATTCTCCTTTCGTTGCATTGTGGTGGCCGTCGATTGCCCTAGAATTAAATTGCGGAGTTAAGAAAGAAGCATTCGGGTTCATTTTCGTCGGGAGGAGAAATGGCGATCTTGTGAGGCCGTTTGCTGAAAACCGGGAGGAAAACGCGTGAAACCCAGAATTGACCGACGAAAATTGCTGATCGGAACGGCGGCTGGTGCCTCTGCTGCGCTGGCCGCGCCGCATATTGCCCGCGCCCAGGCGCAGGGCACGACCTGGAAGATCCAGACCTCGTGGCCTGGCGGCGCCGGGCTGCAGATCTTCAAGGACTGGTGTGCGACCATCGTGGAGAAGACCGGCGGCGAATTGGCTTTCGAGCCGTTCGGCGCGAACGATGTCGTCGGCGACTTTCAGCTCTACGACGCGGTGAAGAACGGTGTGCTGCACGCAGTGAACCCGTTCACGATCTATGTGCAGGGCATCATTCCCGCCGGTGTGTTCCTGAGCTCCTATCCGCTCGGCCTGCGCTACCCGCACGAATGGGACGTGTTTTACTATGGCCTGGGCGGCCTGGAGATGGCCCGCGAGCTTTACGCGGCGCAGGGAATGCATTTTGTCGGCCCGGTTCATCACGGGCCCAACATCATCCATTCGAAGGTGCCGATCCGCTCGATCGACGATTTCCGTGGCCGCAAGATGCGCTTGCCGGGCGGCATGGTGGCGGATGTCTTCAACGAGATCGGTGCCGAGACCACCGTTCTGCCGGGATCGGAAATCTTCCCGGCTCTCGAAAAGGGTACGATCGACGTGGCCGATTATGTCGGGCCGGCGGTCAACCACGCGCTGGGCTTCAGCCAGGTGACGAAATACATCTCGATGGGCCCTCCCGGGTTCATGTCGCTCTATCAGCCGGTCGACCTCATGGACATCACGGTCGGCATGAACGCCTGGAACGCGCTGTCGCCGCAGATGCAGCAGTTCGTGGAGATGGAAACCCATGTCTATTCGGATCTGCACCACGCCGCGATCCAGAAGGCCGACCAGGAAGCCTGGGGCAAGTTCGAGGCCGACGGGGTCGAGGTGACCCGCCTCACCGAGGACGATGTCGAGTTGATGACCGAGGTCGCCGTGCCGATCTGGTTCAAATATGCCAACCGCGACAAGAGCTCGGCGAAGATCTTCAAGACGCAGCTCGACTACATGATGTCCGGCTCTCTTGGCTATGTGGTTCAAGATCAGATCGAGGGCCTCACGCTCGACCTTTGATCGCCTCACCGCGTCTTCGACGGTCTGCGCGGGTGGTCCCGTGCAGACCTCCTCAAACCTTTCCGGCTGACATTCCATGCCTGGTCTTCAATTCACGCTGCCGCACTGGGCCTATTGGCTCGGGCTGATCGTCTTCCCGCTGGTTGCAATGGTGCTCGCCCGCCGGCCGCGCGCCAGGCTGGCTCGGTACTCGCTGCCGCTCGCCTATCTGATCCTCGTCACCGGCGGCATGATCGGCCTGCACAGATTCTATCTGAAGAGCCTGCTCGGCTTCGTCTTCATTCCGATCTTCGGTTTCATCCTCTATGCCAACAGCACCGCCGGTGAAGCCCGCTCGACCTTGTCCGATGCGAACAACATCGTGCGTATCGCCGAGCGCACGATCGCCCGGGAGGAGGCGCGGGTCGCCGCCGCCGAAACCGGTCTGTTGGAGCTGCGTGCCAATGTCGAGACGGCCGAGGAAGGATCCTTCGCCCGACGCAGCGCCGAAAGCCGCCTGGAGCGCGCGCTCGACCGCATCGAATCGGGGCGCACACGGCTGGAGGAAGCGAAGGCGGGGCTGGCGGAGATGCGGCCCGTGGCCGAGCAGATGCGCCAGCGCAGAGCGTTCTGGAGCAGTGCCGCGGGCTACGCCTTCTATCTCATCCTCGCCCTCCTGGCGGTCGAGGCGGTTCTGCTGCCATGGCTCGTGAGGCGCGCCAACCGGAACCTGAAGGCGGAGAGGCCGTCGGAGGCGGAGATGGCCCTGCAGGCGTCGGGGGGCCACGAACAGAAGAACGATGCCGAATACGTCTCCTCGGGATGGACCGGCTGGATCGACCGGCTTTCGCTCTATGCAGGCGAATTCGTAAGCTACTGGGCGGTCATCGCCGTCTTCGTCTACTATTACGAAGTTATCGCCCGCTATGTGTTCAACTCGCCGACGAACTGGGCGCATGAGGGCATGTATCTGATGTTCGGCATGCAGTATCTCGTCGCCGGCGCCTATGCGATGCTGACCGAAAGCCATGTGCGCGTCGACATCTTCTACACGCAGATGTCGCCGCGACGCCGGGCGATCACCGACATCCTCACCTCGATCTTCTTCTTCATCTTCGCCGGCACACTGCTTGTCACCAGCTATATCTTCGCCTTCGACGCGATCGCCGTGCCCAGCGGAAACGGCCTTGTGTCCGATTGGGCGCGCGGGCAGATCGGCCTGTTCGAGATGCTCTCGCGATTGTCGCCGAGCGAGTGGACCAATCCGAACATCCGCTGGGGGGAGATCTCGTTCAACGAGTGGGAAGTGCCGCTGTGGCCGATGAAATGGGTCATGGTGCTCGGCGGGCTGCTCATCGTCCTGCAGGGGATTTCCAAACTGGCGCAGGATGTGCGCATCGTCATCAGGGGGGCCTGACCGTGGGCATCGACATCTCGATTGGATTGCTCACCGTCATCATGTTCGGATCCTTGCTGATCCTGCTCATGGCGGGGCTGCCGCTGGCATTCGTCACAGGCGGGCTGGCGTGCGTGTTCCTGTTCGTGCTTGGCGATGCCAACGCGCTCAACATCGTGCCGAGCCGCATCTTCCCGCTGATGACCAACTACCAGCTGTCGGCCATCCCGCTTTTCATCTTCATGGCGGCGATGCTCGAGCGGGCGGGCATCATCAACGACATGTTCGACGTGATCTACAAGGTGCTTGGGGGCATCAGGGGAGGGCTCGCCTCGGCGACGATCATCGCCTCCACCATACTGGCGGCCATGGTCGGGGTCATCGGCGCCGCCGTTGTCACCATGGGCATCATCGCGCTGCCGGCGATGCTCAAGCGCCACTACAATCCCGAGATCGCCATGGGCTCGATCATGGCCGGCGGCACGCTCGGCATCCTGATCCCGCCATCGATCCTCGCCATCATCTACGCGGTCGTGGCCGAGCAGTCGGTGGGAGAGCTCTTCATCGGCGCCATCTTCCCGGGCCTCCTGTTGTCCGGCCTCTACATCGTCTATGTGACGGTGCGGTCCTACATCAATCCGCTGGTCGGTCCGCCGATCCCGCCTCATGAGCGGGTCTCGACACGCGAGAAGGTTGCGCTCGTCTCCAGGATGGCGGCGCCGATCGCCCTCATCATCGTCGTGCTCGGGGTCATCTTCACCGGCGTGGCAACGCCGGTCGAGGCGGCCGGCATCGGCACGTTCGGCGCTTTCGTCGTCGCCGCCATCCACCGCAAGCTCGACTGGCCGACCGTGCGCGAGGCCTGCCTGACCACGCTCAAGGCTTCGGCGATGGTGATCTGGATCATGTTCGGCGCGACGATCTTCGTCGGGCTCTATGTCCTCGAGGGCGGTCAGCAGTTCGTGCAGGAGCTGTTGCAGGGAGCCGGCCTCGGCCCCTGGGGCATCCTCATCGTCATGCAGATCGTCCTCATCATCCTCGGCATGTTTCTCGACTGGGTGGGCATCCTCTTGCTGTGCGTGCCGATCTTCGTGCCGATCATCAAGGCCCTCGGCGCGGGCGCCTTCGGCCTCGACAATCCCGACGACCTCGTCGTGTGGTTCGGCGTTCTCTACCTCGTCAACATGCAGATGAGCTTTCTGTCGCCGCCTTTCGGCTACGCCCTGTTCTATCTGCGCGGCGTGGCGCCGCCGGACATTCCGATGGCGCGCATCTTCAGGGCGGCAATCCCATTCCTGATGATCCAGACCATCGGCCTCGTGCTGTGCATGCTGTTCCCGCAGATCATCATCTGGCTGCCGCGGCTGGTTTACGGGTAGAACAGGATCAAGCCTTCAGATGCAGGGTCACCAGAACGGTGGCCTCGGCATCGTCGGCAAAATCAGTCGCCAGCCGCAGCCAGTTGCCAAAATTGCTCAACCGGGCGGCAACGACCTCGTCCTGCCGGGTGGGCATGGCGATCTGCGTGCCCTCGGCGAGCCAGTGCATGCCGTCGGGGGAGATTTCAACCCGGGCGACGGGCTGGTCGCCGACCGGCGGCTTCAGCGCCCGGACGAAGATCACGGCTTCGCGCGCCCAGCCGGCCTCGTAGGGCTCGGTGGCGGCGGATCCCGTCCAGCGCTCGTTGCGGGCGAGGATCGCGGTGATGTTTTCGGGCAGCATCAGAAATCCCCCGAGATACAAACGGAATCGACGTAGAGGAAAACGCGCTTGTCCGTGTCCGCCTCGGCAAAGAATGCGAAGTTCAGCATGCACCAGAGGTTTTTCATGGCGGGGATGCGGATGGACTCGAAGCCCGACATGTCGAACACCCGGTCGTTGCATTGGAAGGACAGCGCGCGCATCGACGCCAGGTCGAAATCGAAGCGCAGATAGGTCCAGTTCACCTTGGTCGGAATCTCGTTGTAGCAGAGACGTTGTGCGCCGCCTGGAATGTCTTCCCAGCCATCCGGGGCAAGATGATAGTGGCTGAGGGTCTTGTCGGTGTTGCCCACCGGCTCGAACCTGGTCGTCCGCCGCTTGAACTGCCATTTCTGGACATGCTCGCCGTCGAGCGCGTTGAGAAAGCGAACATGCGGCATGACCCTTTCGGCATCGCCCTCCATATCGCCGCCCTGCAGGTCGAACAGAAAGCCGAATGAGCGGACATCCGTCTCGCTGAGCTTCAATTCCTGCGCCTCCGGCTTGAAGGTGCAGTAGGCCTCGAAGCGGATCGGACCGCGGTGACGGTAGGTCAGCCGCTTGATCGCGACGTTCTGGGCGCCTGCTCTGGGGCGCGTGGCGACCTTCAAGGCATAGGAACTGTCGTAGCCGCCATGCGATCCGGCGTCCCAATGGGCGAGCGTCGACAGCATGGCGCTCGTGTGCTGGGCATAGCCCGGCAGCATCGTGTCGAGATCGTCCTCGTAATTGCCGACTAGCTGCGACCATCCGCAATGGCCGCGGGAGAACCGGTCGTGGCAGATGATGCGCGGAAGCGGATCGAACCGGCTGAGTTTCGGATCGGCGCGCAGCATGGCGATGCGAAGCGCCTCGGCAATGTCGCTTGGGGTGGAATTCTCGGTCAAGGTCATCTCCAGGCCTGTCGATCAGTTGCAGCGAAGGCTGGCCACGGCGTCCCAATCGACCTCGACCCCGAGGCCAGATCCGGTCGGCACGGGAAGCAGGCCGTTCTTCTGCCTGTCGGCCCCCGGGGCGGCTCCTGTGATCGCCGTCTTGAAGGGGCTCGAATCCGTCTCGCATTCCATGGCGTGCAGGTTCGGCATCGCGGCCGCCAGGTGGACGCTCGCCGTCTCGCAGATGATCCCGGACATGCCGATATGCGGTGCGTAGGAGACGTCGTAGGCTGCGGCGAACTCGGCCATGCGGCGGGTCTCGCTGATGCCGCCCGAGCGGGCCACGTCCGGCTGCAGGAAGGAGAGGGTGCGGTTGGAGACAAGGCGCACTGCCTGATCGAGGGAATAGTTGCTTTCTCCGGCTGCAAGCGGAGTGGCGCAGCGGCGGTGCAGTTCCTCGTAACCCTGCTCATCCTCCGGGCGAAGCGGTTCCTCGAACCAGAAATAACCGTTGTCGGTGAGCGCCCGCCCGACCTCGACGGCTTCTTCGAGCGTGTAGGCCCAGTTCGCGTCGACGCACAGTTCGATGTCGTCGCCGGCGCGTTTGCGCATGCGTTCGATGCGCCGGCAGGCATCGCGCACCGGATTGGCGATCTTGATCTTGATGCGCGGAAAGCCCTTATCGAGATAGCGGTCGATCTCCTCGTCCATGAATTCGCCGCTGCCCCAGTTCACCGATGCCGCATAGACAGGCACCTCGGTTCGGCCGACCCCGCCGAGCAGCCGGAATATCGGCATGCCGGCTGCTTTGCCCAGGATGTCCCAGAGCGCGATGTCGACGCCGGCGATCGCTTCGATGAGCATGCCGCCCGAGCGGCCGGACAAGGCGCGGCGCATGGTTCGCCAGTGCTGCGAGATGTCGGCCGGGTTCTGGCCGATGAGACGAGGCTTCAACGAGCCGTCGATCAGCTCGGCATAAGCCTTGGGCGAGAAACGCGCCAGGCATTCTCCTACGCCGATGATGCCGGCGTCGGTGCGCACCTCGACGAGAACGATCGAGACCTCGGTGTATCTCCCCCAGGAGGTGACGGTGGGACGCGGCAGCCGCTGCGTCAGCGGGTGCGCGATGACGTCGGTGATCCGTATATCGGCCTTGGCGGCTGTCTCGTTTGGCAACGACTGTCCTCCCTGCAGCTTCGAAATCCGGGCGAATTTACACGGCAACAAGATTGCTTGGCAACTGATAAACTTAGTTGCTAAGTTTGCGTGAGATATGATACGAGTGGCTGGAAAGGGAGACGACATGATCGACGCGCCTGCCAGGAAGCCGCTTTTCTCCGCTAAGCCGGCGATGCCATCGCGGCTCGCCGATTCCGTATCGGACGCCATAGCCGCGGCGCTTCTCGATGGGCGCATCGAGCCTGGCGAGCCGCTGCCATCGGAAGGCGAGATCGCGCGCGAATTCGGGGTCAGCAAGCCGATCGCGCGCGAAGCGCTGCGCCAGCTCACATCGGCAGGGCTTATCTCGACGCAACAGGGCAAGGTGGCCCGCGCCAAGGCGCTGAATGGCGAGCCGCTGGAAAGAATCTACGGGTATGCCGTGCGCTCCAGCCTCGAAAGACTCCAGGAGGCGAATGAGATGCGCCGCATCGTGGAGACGGGCATTGCGCGGTTGGCCGCGCAGCGGCGCGACAAGACGGGGCTGACGGTGATGGAGCGGGCGCTTACGGACATGCGCCGCGGGCTGGGGGATCCGGCCGCCTTCACCGAGGCCGACATACTCTTTCATCTCGGGATGGCGTCGGCGACGGGAAACTCGATGATCCGCGTGCAGATGGAGGGGCTGCGCTCGGTGCAGCGGGAGGTGTCGGATCTGTTCTCGCGCCGCTCCAACCGCACGGAGGCGGATTGGAACGCCACGATCGACCGTCACCAGGCATTGTTCGAAGCCATTGCCGCCGGCGATGCCGATCGCGCCGAGAAGAGGGTCATCGCGCATTTCGAGGCGGCCGACATCGCTTCCCTCGAAGTGGCAGATGAGTTGGGCACCGGGCGGGAGCGTGGCACGTGAGCGGCCTGTTCTCTCTTGCGGGGCGCAGGGCACTCGTCACGGGCGCCAACGCGGGCATCGGGCGGGCATTGGCCCTCGGGCTCGCCGGGCAGGGCGCCGACCTTGTCCTACATCATCTCGGCGACGTTAAGGGGGCTCAGCGCGTGCGCCGGGAGATCGCCCTGACAGGGCGCGATGCCGTCGTGGTCGAGGCGGATTTCACCGTGGATGGTGAGGCCGTGAGGCTTGCCAAGGAAGCGCGGCGCGATGGGCCCGTCGACATCCTGATCGCCAATGCCGCCATCGAGCGGCGTGCTGATTGGAGAGAGGTGACTGCGCAGTCCGTGGCCGCGCATGTCTCGGTCAATTTCAACGCGCTGCTCGTGCTCGCGCAGGCGCTGGTGCCGGCCATGGCCGAGCGCCGGTGGGGGCGTGTGGTCGCCCTCGGAAGTGTTATGGAGCAACGCCCGCGCGCCGAGACGGTGATCTATGCGGCTCTGAAGTCGGCTCAGCTCACGGCGGTGCGTGCCATCGCCCGGGAGGTCGCGGGCGCCGGCGTGACCATGAACGTGATCGCACCGGGCGCCATCGAAACCGAGGCGAATGCGACACGCTATGCCGACCCGGAGTTCCTGCGCGCGGTGATCGCCAAGATCCCTGCTGGCCGCCCGGGCCGCCCGGAGGATTGCGTGGGTCCCGTGCTGATGTTGTGCGGGGAGGCCGGTGCCTATGTCACGGGAGCCAGCATCCCGGTGGATGGCGGCTGGACGATCGGCGATGCGCCGGGCAGGCCGCCGGAGATCGCGGCATGAAACGACCGCCCGATATCGACGTCGTCTGCCCGTTGCGGCACCGGATCGGCGAGAGTCCTCTATGGGAGGCGCAGACGCGATGCTTGTGGTGGGTGGATGTCGGCGACAATCTCGTCCGCAGACTGAATGTCGCAAGCGGTGCGCTGCGAAGCTTTGCCCTTCAGGAAGCGCCGGCTGCCCTGGCGCTCGCCGCGGACGGTGGGTTGATCGTTGCCGCCGGGACTGTCTGGTACAGACTCGACAGCGAGACCGGAACCCTGCGTGAAGTGGCGCGGCTGGAAGGCCTGCAGGACGGGATGCGCCTCAATGACGGCGTCGTCGACGGGACCGGTCGCTTCTGGACGGGAACGATGAGCACTGCTCGCGAGCGGCCACCGGTCGGGAGGCTTTATCGGCTGGAGGCAAACCGGCCGGTCGAGGTTCTTGGCGGGCTGCGCACCCAGAACGGCGCTGCCGTGTCGCCGGACGGACGGACCTTCTATCTCGCCGACAGTCACTCGTCGGTCGCAACGATCTGGGCATTCGATCTCGACCCTCCGTCGGGAACGCTGTCCAATCGCCGGGTCTTCCATCGCCCTGAGCGCGGCAGGCCCGATGGCGCGGCGGTCGATGCCGAGGGTTGCTACTGGTTTGCCGCGGTCGACGGCGGTGAGATCGTTCGGCTCGATCCGGATGGGGACGTTGTGCGGACGATCGAACTGCCCGTGTCGCGTCCGACGAAACCGGCTTTCGGCGGGTCGGATCTTTCCACCCTCTACGTCACGACGATGAGTGCAGGACTGGACGAGGAGACGCTGGCGGCGGAACCGCTTGCCGGATTGGTCCTGGCCCTCGACCCGGGCGTTCGCGGCTTTCCGCAGCCGCGCATGATGGAGGCGTCCGCTCCGGCGGATGCATGAGGAAACTGGCTGGTGATGCAGGGAGGCATCTATGAGAGCTGCAAAGACAAGACTGACGGTATCCCTATTGGCACTGTGCCTCGCGTCGGGCCCGGCGCTGGCGGAAAATCTGCGCTTCACGGTGTGGACTGGCAATGAAGCGCATCTGAAGATGTTGAACGGCATCGCCGAAGGGTTCGAGGCCGCGCACGAGGGGACGCAGGTCACGTTCGAGACGATCCCGGCGGGCGACTACGTTCAAAAACTGACGTTCCAGCTCGCCGGCGGCAATCCGCCGGATCTGGGCTGGATGTTCGAAGATTCCATGCCGGCCTTCGTGGCGGCCAAAGCCGTCGAGCCGCTGACCGACGTGCTCGAGAACACCGAGGGCTATGATCTGGCCGATTTCTCCGAGCCCGCCATGGGGTTGTGGAAGAAGGACGACGAGATCTACGGCGTGCCGTTCTCGACCTCGCCGTTCATGATCTTCTACAACAAGGACATGTTCGACGCGGCGGGTCTCGAAGATCCCCTGACGCTTGCCGAGAAGGGCGAGTGGAACATGACCAAGTTCCGCGAGGTGGCGAAAGCGCTCACCAGGTCCGGGGAGCGGGTCTGGGGCTTCGAGTTCAAGGACGGGCAAGGCTACGACACCCGCATCATGCATGCGGTGATGCCCCCGATCCGGGCCTATGGCGGCGATGCCTGGGCGAACGGCGCGTGCGGCTTCGACCAGCCGGAGGCCGTCGAGGCGATTAAAACGCTGCACGGGATGGTGTTCGAGGACAAGTCGATCGTGCCGCCGGGCGAGCAGGGCGACTATTTCTCGGGTTCGTCGGCGATGACCATCAATCAGATATCCCGTGCCTCGAAGATGCCGGAGGCGGGCTTTGCATGGGGCGTGGCGCCGCTTCCCTCGGGGCCGGCGGGCGAAGCGCCGGTGATCGGGCAGGCGGGGCTGGTCGTGTTCGCCAAGTCCGACCAGAAGGAACTCGCCAAGGAGTTCGTCGCCTGGATGACGAACAAGGAGAACGTGGCGGTGATGGCGCAGTTCTTCCCGCCGGCGCGCGCTTCTGTGCTCGACAGCGATGCCTTCACCGACGCCAACTCGCTGATCCCCGCTGAGCAGATGAAGAACGTCGCCGCCGCCATCAAGAACGGCAAGGTGCTTCCGAGCCACCAACGCGCGCCACAGATTCTGGCGGCCCAGAAGCCGAAATTCGATGCCCTGTGGCGCGCCGATGCGGACGTGGAGGCTTCGATCCAGGCGATCTGCGCCGCGATCAAACCACAGCTCTGAGCGGGTAGCAGACGTGACGACGGCACCGGACACTCGAACCATGGCGCGCGCCGGTCGCGCGCCATGGCTGACCCTGCAGCGGCGCGAAGCCATCGAAGCCTGGCTTTTCGTCAGCCCGACGCTGATCGGCTTCCTGATATTCTTCCTGGGACCGCTGATCGCCGTCGTGTTCTACTCGGTGTCCGAGTGGAACCTGCTGTCGGGGGAGCAGGTGTTCGTCGGGATGGCCAATTACCACGACGCGCTGCGCGAGAATCCCGACTTCTGGCACGTCATCCGCAACTCGGTCATCTTCGCGATCGGGCTGGTGCCCTTGAACATGGCCCTCGCCCTCACGCTGGCGTTGGCTCTCTCACGCCCGTTTCGCGGGGTGGTGTTCTTCCGCACGGTGTTCTTCGCACCGGTGGTCACGTCGGCGGTCGCCTGGGCGATCGTCTGGAAGTTCCTCCTGCAGGGTGAGGGCGGCACGGTCAACGCGCTCCTGGGTTATGTGGGCATCGATGGGCCGAACTGGCTGCGCGAGCCGGATTGGGCGATGGCGGCCGTGATCGTGACCAGGGTGATCAAGATGGTCGGGCTCAACATGATCCTCTACATCGCGGCCCTGCAGGCGATCCCGCGCGACTATGAGGAAGCCGCGCGGCTCGAGGGCGCGTCCGGCTGGCAGATCTTCCGCATGGTGACCTGGCCGCTGCTCGCCCCGGCCACGCTCATCATCATGGTCATCACCACGATCGGCTCGTTCAAGGTCTTCGACCACATCTATCTGATGACGGGCGGGGGGCCCGAAAACGGAACGCTCGTGCTCGCCTACTACATCTACGAACAGGCCTTCGAGTTCTTCAACGTCGGCTATGCCTCGGCGCTGGCGATGATCATGTTCGTCATCGTCCTGGCCCTGACGATTGTCCAGTTGATCCTGCGGCAGAAGGGGGCGGCATGACGCAGCGTGGGCTCGAGCGACTGAAACGCGCGATGTGGACCCTCTCGCTGTCCGTGCTCGCGATCCCCTTTGTCTTTCCGTTCCTGTGGATGGTGTCGTCCGGCTTCAAGAGCGCGACCGAGATCTTCGGTCAGCCGACGCTGATCCCGCGTGTCTGGCGTTGGACCAACTTCGTCGAGGTGTTTCAATACCAGCCTTTCGCGCAGCAGTATTTCAACTCGCTCTACATCGCCTGCCTGGTGACGGTGATCACGCTCGTGCTGTCGTCGCTGGCGGGCTACGCGCTTGCCCGGATGCGGTTCGCCGGAGCGGGCCTGTTGATGCTGTTTCTCGTCTCGGCGCTGATGGTGCCGGAGGAGGTGACGATCATCCCGAATTTCTTCCTGATGCGGTGGCTCGGCCTGATGGACACACATGGGCCGCTCGTTCTGCTGCCCGTCTTCGGCCCGCATGGCGTGATGGCGACATTCCTCATGCGCCAGTATTTCGTTGCGCTGCCGAAGGAACTGGAGGAAGCCGGCAAGATGGATGGCCTGTCGCGCATCGGCATCTGGTGGCGGATCGCCCTGCCGATGTCGCGCCCGGCCTTGGCGGCCGTCGCCATCATCACCTTCCTCTTCTCCTGGAACCTGTTCCTCGAGCCGCTGGTGTTCGTGTCCAGCCTCGAAAAATTCACCCTGCCGCTGGCGTTGTCCAATTTCACCGATGCGTATGGATTGCCGCTCTGGCATCTGCAGCTTGCCGCCACATCGCTGGCGGTGGTGCCGATCCTGATCGTCTACCTGATCGCACAGCGGCAGATCATCGAAAGCTTCGCGATGTCGGGCGTGAAGGGTTAACCCCCGGCGAGAGACAAGACAGCCCATGACCAGCCTGAGTTTGAAGAATCTGCGCAAGTCCTTCGGTACGGCAGAGATCATCAAGGGGATCGACCTCGATATCGCGGACGGCGAGTTCGTGGCGTTCGTCGGCCCCTCCGGGTGCGGCAAGTCGACCCTGCTGCGCCTGATCTCCGGCCTCGAATACATCACCGCCGGGGATCTGTTCATCGGCGAACGGCGGATGAACGATGTGCAGGCATCGCGTCGCGGCGTCGCGATGGTGTTCCAGAGCTACGCGCTCTATCCGCATCTGACGGTTCAAGAGAACATGGGCTTCGGCCTGAAGGTGCGCAAGGTTCCTGCCGCGGAGCGTGAGGCCCGCGTGCGCGAGGCGGCCGGTACGCTGAAGCTCGAGGGGTTGCTCGACCGCTACCCGCGCCAATTGTCGGGCGGCCAGCGTCAGCGCGTCGCCATCGGCAGGGCGATCGTGGCCGATCCGGATGTCTTCCTGTTCGACGAGCCGCTCTCCAATCTCGACGCGGAGCTGCGCGTTCACATGCGCTCGGAGATCGCCGCGCTGCATGCCAGGCTCGGCAGCACGATGATCTATGTCACCCACGATCAGATCGAGGCGATGACGCTGGCCGATCGCATCGTCGTGCTGCGCGACGGCGTCATCGAGCAGGTCGGCACGCCGAGGGAGCTCTACACCCGCCCGGCCAAGCTGTTCGTGGCACAATTCATCGGCAGCCCGCGCATGAACGTCCTGCCGGTCGAACGGGTGGCGCAAGGCTTGCCGGCCGGAGTGCCAGCGGGTGCGAGCCAGGTCGGCATGCGGCCGGAGCATCTGCGCCTTGTCGCTCCCGAGGCAGGCATGCTCGGCGGCAAGATCACGGTCAGCGAGTATACGGGCGCGGCTTCGATGCTGCATGTGGCGCTCGATCACGGAGAGACGGTTCTCGTCGTCAACAACGACGAAGGCCCCCGCCCCGGGGAGCGCATCGGCCTGACGATCGACCCCCGGGACCTGCATTTCTTCGACGATGCGGGGGATCGCCGATCCTTCGACTGATGGGCAGCCAAGCGGCCGCCTCCGCCGGTTGCCGAGGGAGGCTAGAAGTCGAAAAGCGCGGCCGGATTGTCCACGAGAACCTTCGTGCGATGGTCTTCCGGCACCCAGCCGAGCACGGTGTCGAGGAGCGCCGCGTCGTTCGGATAGTCCTGCGTTCGCCGGGCGAGATTGTGCGGCCAGTTGGTGCCCCAGATGATCCGCTCCGGAGCGTCAGCGGCCATCTGGCGCGCGACGGCGGCGATGTCCTCGTAATGCGGCGGGCCGGAGCGGGACGATTCGTAGCAGCCGGCGAATTTGAACCAGCAATTGCCGCGCCCGATCAGACGCCGGAGCGCGTCGACCTGGGCAGATTGCGGTGAGATGCCGGAGAAGAATTTGCCGTGGTGGTCGATGATGTAGCGGCTCTTCAAGCGCTCGAGCCGGGTAACGTGCTCGAGCAGATGCGTGCCGTCGAACTGCACCGCCAGGCACCAGCCGAAGGCGCTGGCGCGCGCATCCACCGCTTCGAGCGCTTCCAGCCCCACCGCGCCGCCGGGCAGGTCCATGATGCGTGCGCCGCGCACGCCGGCGGCATGCAGCGCTTCCATTTCGGCGTCGGTGGTTTCGTCGGTTATGGCGGCGACGCCGCGTGCCGCCTCTCCCATGGCGCCAAGGCAGGCGAGGAGGTTTGCGTTGTCAATCTGATGGGCGTTGCCCTGGGTGATGACGACGCGCTCTATGCCGAGCCATGCCATCACCTTGCGGTAGTCGTCCGGCCCCGGCAGTCCCTCGGGAAGCGGCGGGCCGCCCGGCCGGGCCGGAAAGCCCGGCAGATACATGTGCATCTGCGTGTCGATGGCGCCGGCCGGCAGGGCGATGTCCGGCCTTTCGCCGGAGAAGGTTCGCTCGATCATGTCAAACCTCCTGCAAGGCGAATTCCTCGAGCGCCACCCGCTCGATCTCGATGCCGAGGCCGGGGCCGTCGGGGATGCGCACCAGTCCTGCCTGATGCTCCAGGGGCGATTTCACCACCGCCTGGCGGAACGGATTGTGCGTGCGGTCGAATTCGAGGATGGGCTCGATCGGCTCGGGGCGGGGCGGATTGGGCGCCAGCGCCGCCATGAATTGCAGGCTGGCGGCGATCTGCACCGCCGTGCCCCACACATGCGGCACGAGGCGCACGCCGTGCATTGCGGCGAGATCGGCGATGCGGCGCATCTCGGTGAAGCCGCCCGCTCCGCAGATGTCCGGCTGGATGATGTCGACGCACCGTGTCTCGATGGGCTCCAGCATGCCGTAGCGGCCGTGCCAGGTCTCGCCCCCGGCCACCGGGATGGGCTGCCCGGCGCGCACGGCGCGATAGGCGCCAAGCTGCTCGGGCAGCACCGGCTCCTCGAACCAGTCGATCCCATACTGCGCGGCGCTCTTGCCCAGTTGAACGGCTTCGAGGACGTCGTAGCCGTGATTGGCGTCGATCATCAGCCGCATGTCGGGGCCGATCGCGCCGCGCACCGCCTCGATGACCGCCAAATCCTCCTCGACGCCGAAGCCGATCTTCACCTTGACCGCGTGGAAACCCTCCTGCCGGTAGCCGGCCACCTCCTTGGCGACGCTGTCGACGCGATCCTCACCGTCGATGCGGAAGGAGCCGGTGGCATAGGCGCGAACGCTGTCGCGGAAGCGGCCGCCGAGCAGCGTGGAGATCGGGACACCGAAATGCTTGCCCTTGATGTCCCACAGCGCGATGTCGATGCCGGAAAGGGCCGTGACGGCCAGCCCGCGCTGGCCCTGGTCGCGGAGGAGATTATAGAGCTCCAGCCAGATCTTCTCGGTCTCCAGCGGATCACGGCCGATGAGCGCGCGTGCATAGGCCTTGACGACGGCGGCGTTGGGCAGGGCCGGACCGAGGCACTCGCCCCAGCCGGTCGTTCCGTCGTCGCAGACGATCTCGACGAGCAGGTGCTGGCGTCTGTCGAAGCGCATAGAGGCGCTCTCGAAGGCCCGGTCCAGCCTGTGCTCGAGCAGGTGCGTGTGGAGTTCTGTGATCTTCATGTCCGGTAGGGCGCTACGAGAGCCTCGAGCATGCCCGCCTCCTCCTCCGTCAGGTCTGTCAGCGGCGCGCGGACCGGGCCGGCGTCAAAGCCGACGATCCGGACGCCGGCCTTGATGGCCGAAACTGCATATCCCGTGCCACGGTCGCGGATTTTCATGAAGGGATAGAAGAAATCGTTGAGGATGCGAAGCGTCACGTCGCTGCGGCCGGCGCGCAATGCTGCATAAAACTCCTGCGCCAGCGCCGGCACGAAATTGAACACCGCCGACGAATAGGTGGAAAAGCCCGCGCCGAGATAGGCTTCGGCAAACAGCTCCGCCGTCGGCATGCCGCCCAGATAGGTGAGCCGGTCGCCGAGCTTGGCGGTGACTTCGCGGACAAGCCCGATGTCGCCGGACCCGTCCTTGAACCCGACGAGATTGGGGCAGGCCTCGCACAGGCGTGCCAGCGTGTCGGGCTTGAGGATCGAGTTGTTGCGGTTGTAGACCATGACGCCGATGGAAACGGCGTCGCAAACGGTCTTCACATGCCGGTAGAGCCCTTCCTGGCTGGCTTCCATCAGATAATGCGGCAGAAGCAGGATGCCGTCGGCGCCGGCTTCCTCCGCGGCTCTGGCGATGCTCACCGCCATGCGCGTTCCGTAGCCGCAGCCTGACACGATGGGCGTCTGTCCGGCTGCCTGCTTCGCGGCCCGGACGACAGCCGGAACCTCCTCCGGCGTCAGCGAGAAGAATTCGCCGGTTCCGCCGGCGGCGAACAGGACGCTCGCCTTGAAGCCTGAAAGCCAGGCGACATGCTCCTGATAGGGGCGTCTGTTGAAGTCGCCATTCGCATCGAAGGCGGTGACGGGAAAAGACAATAGGCCGGCGCCGAGCGCCGATTTCAGTTGAACGGGATCCATGATCTCAGGGTTCCTCCAGGCGGGCATTCGGTGAGATCATACGAGTTATCATACATCTGTCAATACATGTATGATGTCTATGGAGACTACGGTCTCAGCCGCGCCCGGTAACGATGCTGGCTGCCGATGAGATGCGTGCGCACTGCCTCCCGCGCCGCCGCCTCGTCGCGGGCGGATATGGCTTCGGCGATATGCCTGTGCTCTTCCTGGATCTTCAGCAGATAGTCCCTGGGGGTTGCCGTGTCGCTGTCCGGCTGCAGCACTGTGCGCGGTATGGCGTTCTTGCCGAGAAGCTCGAGGAATTCGCGGAAGCGCGGGTTATTGGTGGCGTCGGCGATCGCCAGGTGAAACGCCATGTCCGCGTCGCGGGTCGGCTTGCCGGCTGCGATCAGCGCGTCGATGTCGTCGTAGCGTTCCAGGATCATCTCTTCCTGTGCGGGAGAGCGCCGCGCGGCGGCCAGTGCCGCGGCCTCCATCTCCACGGCGGCGCGCAGTTCGAGAATCTCGATGATGGAGGAGATCCGCGCCGTATCCGGCTGCGGGAAGGGCGAGCCGCCGGACGGCTGGTTGTTGCGGACGAAGACGCCGGCGCCCTGGCGGGCCTCGACCATGTTCTCGTAGCGAAGGGCGGCGATCGCTTCGCGCACGACGGTGCGGCTGACGTCGTACTGGCGTGTCAGTTCGGCTTCGCTCGGCAGCTTGTCGCCGACGCTCAATTCGCCTTCGACGATCCTGCGCCGCAGATCGTCACTGACCGTGCCGACGAGACTGACGCGTCCTTTCGCCGGGCGCCTCTCGCGCGGATGTCCGAGCGCTTCACCAGCCATTCCAAGCTCCCTTGATGCCCCGCATCTTTGCGTGGCGCCGGCGGTGGATGTCAATCCGGGGCGCCTTCTCTCCAGAGAGTTATCTTATCAATGTTGACGCGGCAGCAGAAGACATATTATAAAAAATGGAGGATGTATGATAACTGTCCTATGGGAGGAATGACATGAAAGCGAAAACGACGATCGGCGTCACTGCCCTGGCAGGTGCTGCCCTTCTGGCCTGTGCGGGGACGGCCTTGGCCGTCGACTGGCGAGGCTGGAACATCCATCCGGAGGGCTATCCCAACACCATCGCGATGAAGCAGTTCGCAGACGAGGTGACGGAGAAGATGGAGGGACGTGTCACTGCCACCGTCTATGACAGCGCCGTGCTCGGTGATCAGCCGGATGCGATCGAGCAGACGCGCAACGGCGCGCTTGATTTCGCCAATTTCAACATGGGGCCGATGGGCCCGATCATCCCGGTCACCAACGTCTTGTCGCTGCCCTTCCTGTTCAAGGATGCGCAGCACATGTACCGCGTCATGGACGGCGAGATCGGCGCCCGGCTCTCCGAGGGGATGGAGGAATACGGCCTGGTGTCGCTCGCCTGGTACGATTCCGGCTCGCGCAGCTTCTACAACGCCAAGCACCCGATCGCCAAACCGGAAGACGTGAAGGGCCTCAAGATCCGCGTCATGAACAACGACCTTTATGTGGGCATGGTCGGCGAGCTCGGCGGTAACGCCACACCCATGGCCTTCGGCGAGGTCTATCAGTCGCTGAAGACCGGCGTCATCGACGGGGCGGAGAACAACTATGCCTCCTTCGATTCGACCGGTCACTACGAGGTGGCCCGCTATTATTCGATCACCGACCACCTGATCATTCCCGAATGCGTCTGCATCGCCAAATCGAGTTGGGACGCCCTGTCGCCGGAGGATCAGGAGATCGTCCGCCAGGCGGCGGTCCGGTCCGCCGAGACGCAGCGCAAGCTGTTCACCGAGCAGGTCATGGCGAGCCACAAGAAGGTCGAGGAAGCCGGCGTGACGATCAACGAGGTGGACGACAAGGCCGCATTCCAGGAAGCGATGGAGCCGGTTTACGCCAAGTTCATCGCGGAGAACCCGAACCTCGAGCCGCTGATCAAGGCGATCAGGGAAACCGAATAGGGCGAGAGCACCGCCGGCGCCTCCAGGCG
>NZ_JANKOF010000087.1 GCF_024655565.1 Nitratireductor sp. ZSWI3
CGGCGCGCGCGGCAGGCATCCCGGCGCTGGTGGCGGAGGTCGACAATGCCGGCCTGGCGCTCACCGCGCCGGCGGCGCGGCTGATCGGCGGCGGCACGGAGCGCCTGCTTCTTCTCGACGAGGTCGAGGCGCTGCTGTCTTCCGGGGCATTCGTCGTCGACGGCTGCCGCAACCTCGTGCGGAAGGCCGGTGCCGTGGTGCCGCTGGCGCGGCGACCGGTGCTCTTCGCGCTGGCGCAGGCCCTGGCAGAGGCCTGGCCGGGCGACGCGTCGCGCAGCGCGCTCCTCGCCCGTGCATTTCGCGCCAGGCATGTCGACGAATCGCATCGCGCGCGCCTGCGCGTCGAGATCGGGAGGTTGCGCGGAGCGTTGGAACCGCTGGCCGGCATCACCGCGACGGAGGGCGGCTTCGCGCTGGTTCCGCATGCGGCGCAGCGGGTGGTCGTGCTGGCACCCGCGGTCGACGACCGGCATGCGACGGTGCTCGCCCTGCTCGCCGACGGCGAGGCGTGGTCGAGCTCGGCGCTCGCCCTGGCGCTCGGAACCAGCCAGCGCAGCGTCCAGCGGGCGCTCGACGCGCTGGCGGCAGCGGGAAAGGTCGAGTCCTTCGGTCGCGCGCGGGCGCGCCGCTGGGTCACTCCGCCGGTGCCCGGATTCCCGACAACCTTGTTACTCCCGGCTCCCGTCCCGGGTGTGTAGGCTTTGTCCATCGAAAGAACTCAGCGAGGACAAGAGAGATGAAACGAGCACCAGCAGAAATCATCGGCGAGTATGGCCCGTTCCCCGGCATCGATGCGGTGCACGGCATCACCTATGACGGCCGTCACGTCTGGTTCGCATCGGGCGACAAGCTCAATGCCCTCGATCCGGCAAGCCGCAAGACCGTGCGCTCGATCGACGTTTCCGCCAATGCGGGCACCGCCTTCGACGGGCAGCATCTGTTCCAGATCGCCGAGGACAGCATCCAGAAGATCGACCCGCAGAGCGGTCAGGTGATCGCCTCCATTCCGGCGCCCGATGGCGGCAGTTCGGGCCTTGCCTGGGCCGAGGGCGCGCTGTGGATCGGCCAGTATCGCGACCGCAAGATCCTGCAGCTCGATCCCGAGACGGGCAAGGTGCTGCGCACCATCGAGTCGAACCGTTTCGTGACCGGCGTGACCTGGGTGGATGGCGACCTCTGGCACGGCACCTGGGAGGGCGGCGAGAGCAGCCTGAGGCACATCGATCCGGAGACGGGAGACGTTCTGGAACAGCTCGATATGCCGCCGAACATGGGCGTGTCCGGGCTCGAGTCGGACGGTGGCGACCGCTTCTTCTGCGGTGGCGGCGACAGCGGAACGGTGAGGGCGGTCCATCGTCCCACATGAGGTGGGGCGCAGCGACAGACGGTGCGGAAGGACGGATATGAGTTTCGCGATCAAGACCGAAATCCCTGACCTGGCGGCCGCATCGTTCACGTTCACCCGGCAAAAGACCATGTATGGCGGCAAGCAGATCGCCGCGGGTGACACGATTTTCCTGTTCGCCAGCGAGAACGAGGGCGGACAGGGCCTTTTCGCGCGCGGTGTCGTCACCGCTGCGCAGGCGCTCGCCAGGCAGCCCGGCATCGCCCGGCAGACGCCGCGGGTGGACCTTTCGGTCAGACGCACCGCGCTTGCGCAACGGCCATTGGGCCGCGGCGAGCTCAAGCGCTTCAGCGCCTGGGACGACGGCCGGCCCGAGACCGAGCTGAACTTCAAATTCTATCGTCAGGCGACGAACAAGATCGTCGGCCTCTCCGACGAAACCGCCTCCTATCTGGACCGATTCTTCGAGGACACTGCTGAGATTTGACGTTCGTCGATCCTCCTGACAACCTTCTGTCAGGAGCAGCGTGCCGCCGTCCGTCCGGCCGGGGATTCATCGGTCTCCACCCCTTCCCATTTGCCCCGCGGCATTCCATATTCGGCCCATGGCCAAAACACCCGATCACAAGAATGGCGGCTTCGCCGAAGCCCCCCAGCCGGAGCTTTCGGGCGCGCCGCTCTCCGGCTCCGTCGCCGACTGGGCCGAGGAGATCGAGCGCGAAGCCGGGAAGGCGCCGAAGGCGAAGAAGCCGAGCAAGATCCCCGGACGCTCCTCGTCCGCGTCGAAGACCGCACGCGGCACCTCCATGGGCGGGGCGGCGTCGGCCCGCGAGCGCGCCGCCGCGGGCCTGATGCCGGTCGCCGGCCTCGACGTCACGCTGGAGGAGGCCGAAGGGCTCACCTCGTCGGGGGTCACCGCAACCGTCGCTGCGCTGTCGAGGCTGATCGAGGGCGGCGATCCGAACCTGAAATCCGCATGGACCCCGCATCGTCCGCCGCGCCCGGAAAAGTCGGAAGGCGGCATCGCCCTCGATATGGCGACCGAGTTCAAGCCTTCCGGCGACCAGCCGACGGCGATCGCCGATCTCGTCGCCGGCGCCAACGAGAACGAGCGCACCCAGGTGCTCCTCGGCGTCACCGGATCGGGCAAGACCTTCACCATGGCCAAGGTGATCGAGGAGACGCAGCGTCCGGCGCTCGTCCTGGCGCCCAACAAGACGCTGGCCGCCCAGCTCTATGGCGAGTTCCGCTCCTTCTTCCCGAACAACGCCGTCGAGTATTTCGTCTCCTACTACGATTATTACCAGCCGGAGGCCTACGTCCCGCGCTCGGACACCTATATCGAGAAGGAAAGCTCCATCAACGAGCAGATCGACCGCATGCGCCACTCGGCGACGCGTTCGCTGCTGGAGCGCGACGACGTCATCATCGTCGCCTCGGTCTCCTGCATCTACGGTATCGGCTCGGTCGAAACCTACACGGCGATGACCTTCCAGATGCAGGTCGGCGACCGGCTCGACCAGCGCCAGCTCCTCGCCGACCTCGTCGCCCAGCAGTACAAGCGGCAGGACATCAATTTCGTGCGCGGCTCCTTCCGCGTGCGCGGCGACACGATCGAGATCTTCCCCGCCCACCTGGAGGACCGCGCCTGGCGCATCTCGCTGTTCGGCGACGAGATCGAGGCGATCACCGAATTCGACCCGCTGACCGGGCAGAAGACGGATGATCTGAAATCGGTCAAGATCTACGCCAATTCGCACTATGTGACGCCGCGCCCGACGCTCAACCAGGCGATCAAGGGCATCAATGCGGAACTCAAGCAACGCCTCGCCGAGCTGGAGCGGGCCGGCCGCCTGCTGGAGGCGCAGCGCCTCGAGCAGCGCACGCGTTTCGACCTGGAGATGCTGGAGGCAACGGGTTCCTGCGCCGGCATCGAGAACTATTCGCGCTATCTGACCGGGCGGGCGCCCGGCGAGCCGCCGCCGACGCTGTTCGAATACATTCCCGACAATGCCCTCATCTTCGTCGACGAGAGCCACGTCACCATCCCGCAGATCGGCGCCATGTATCGCGGCGACTTCCGGCGCAAGGCGACGCTTGCCGAATACGGCTTCCGGCTTCCCTCCTGCATGGACAATCGCCCGCTGCGCTTCGAGGAGTGGGACGCCATGCGGCCGGCCACGATCGCCGTCTCGGCCACTCCCGGCGGCTGGGAGATGGAGCAGGCGGGCGGCGTCTTCGCCGAGCAGGTCATCCGCCCGACCGGGCTGATCGATCCGCCGGTCGAGGTGCGGCCGGCCAAGACCCAGGTCGACGATGTGCTCGGCGAAATCCGCGCCACCGCCAAAGCCGGCTACCGAACGCTCGTCACCGTGCTCACCAAGCGCATGGCGGAGGATCTGACCGAATATCTGCACGAGCAGGGCGTGCGTGTGCGCTACATGCATTCCGACATCGACACGCTGGAGCGCATCGAGATCATCCGTGACCTGCGTCTCGGCGCCTTCGACGTGCTGATCGGCATCAACCTGCTGCGCGAGGGTCTCGACATTCCCGAATGCGGGCTCGTCGCCATTCTCGACGCCGACAAGGAGGGCTTCCTGCGCTCCGAGACCTCGCTGATCCAGACCATCGGCCGCGCGGCGCGAAACGTCGACGGCCGGGTGCTGCTCTATGCCGATCAGATCACCGGCTCCATGGATCGCGCCATGCAGGAGACCAGCCGCCGCCGCGAAAAGCAGATGGCCTACAATACCGAGCACGGCATCACGCCGGCCTCCATCAAGAAGAACATCGCCGACATCCTGGATTCGGTCTACGAGCGCGATCATGTGCGCGCCGATATCGGCGGCGCGGGGGCGAGGGGCGAGGACCTGAACAACCTCGTCGGCAACAATCTCGCCGCCCATCTGGAACATCTGGAAAAGGCGATGCGCGATGCCGCCGCCGATCTCGACTTCGAGGAGGCGGCCCGCCTGCGCGACGAGATCAAGCGCCTGCGCGAGACCGAGCTTGCCGTGATGGACGATCCACTCGCCCGTGACGCGGGGATCGAAAACACCAAAGCACGCCGCCGCGACAAAGCGCGGGGTGGGGCCCCCCGGCAACAACCACGCGCGGGTGCATCTGGTGGGCAGACGGCTCAATCCCTCTTCCATAAGCCCGATCTGGACGAGATGGGCACCGCCGGCGCGCATGCCGTGCCGTCGGGCCGCAGCCTGTTCCGCAAGAACACGCTCGACGAGATGACCGTCGGACGCACCGAAAAGCCGATCGGCCGCACGCCGCCGGCCAAGCCGGAGGACGAGGCCAAGCCGGTCAGGCGCGGCAAGATCGGCCTCGGCTCCTATGAGGACCCGGCCGAGGAGCGCCAGCGCAAACGCCGGTCCGGAAAGACCGGCCGTCCGGGGCGCTAGCACATTTCCGGTTTTGGCTGAGGCGGTCCCTCAGCCTCACCTTTCCCGCAGGCAGGTGCAGGGCAAATCCATATGCGATTGCCCTGCTGCCAGCGGAGAGAAGGGGCCTTGACCTTTGGCGCCACCTCCACCCGCGTCACCAGCTCGAAGCTCAGGGCCGAAAAAAATCCGATGTCTGTCGGAACGCATGGCCCGGCTTCGTCCTTTGGCAGTCATCGTGCAACCCAAGGAGTTTTCCCATGTCCTATGTCGATGGTTTCATCCTCGCCGTTCCGAAAGCCAATCTCGAGGCCTACAAGGAGATGGCCCGCACCGCCGACGCGGTGTGGAAGGAGTATGGCGCGCTTTCCTGTGTGGAGGCGATCGCCGACGACGTGCCCTATGGCGAGCTGACGTCCTTCCCCCGCGCCGTCCAGGCGACCGACGAGGAGACCGTCATCTTCTCGTGGATCGTCTACAAGGATCGCGCCAGCCGTGACGAGATTAACAAGAAGGTCATGGCCGACCCGCGCCTCAAGGGCGACGGATGGAAAGAGGTCTTCGACGGCAAGCGCATGATCTTCGGCGGCTTCGTGCCGTTCCTGGAGATCTGAGCGGTTCCGGCCGCTCTTGGGACGGGCCGGAAACCGTCAACCGTCACCGGTGGGCATCAGCTCTTCCGGGCGCGCAGCCTTTTGGTTTCCGCATTCATGCGGATGTCGGGTGAGTCCACCTGCTGCAGATTGCTATAGCGGCGCGCCCGCGCGATAGAGTTGGATCGGCCGGATTTCATAGACGGCGGTCGGATTGACGCGGCGCAGCTCGCGCGCCGCCGCCACCGCATCCTCCAATGTCGGGCCGTTCACGATGTAGAAGCCGAGCAACTGTTCCTTCGTCTCGGCAAAAGGCCCGTCCACGATCATGCCGTCGCCGTTTCCCCGCAGGGTCACGGCGGCGTCGGTCGGGCCGAGACGCGCGGCGGGGCCGAGGCGGTTGTCGCGGATCAGGCGGTTGTTGACCTCGAGGAGTTCGGCCATCAGCGCCGCATCCTCTTCCTCGGTCCAGGATTCGACCACGCCCTCCGCATGGTAGGCCAGTATGGCATAGAACATCCAGTCCCTCCCTGTGTGTCCTCATGTTGCTGCAAAGCCGGAGCCGGTTTTCGGACAGCACAGTGCCCCAACCCTCCCGCCGGCTTCATTACGCGGGGTCCGTTTCCTCGAGCTCGACCTTGTATCCCCAGAGCCGCTCGACATGCTTCAGCGTCGCCTCCCGACTTGTGGCGTCGAGCGGCACGCCGTCGCGCCGCATCGCCCGCATGTGCAGGCAGCGGTCCCCCAGAAGGTCGGCGTCGACGACCTGTATGTCGGGCTCGAGCGTGGCGACGTCGTGGTTGCGGGCAAGGATGTCCCGCAGGTGCCGGTAGCCGCGCGCATCATGGATGCCGGTCACCGTGTACTGCGTTTCGTTGGCGACATCGGACAGGGCGAACATGCGGAACCGGCGCATCACCGCCGGGCTGAGGAACTGCTGGATGAAGCTTTCGTCGCGGTAGTTCGCCCAGGCATGCTTGAGCACGTCGCGCCAGTCGCCCTTGCCGGCAATGTCGGGGAACCATTCGCGATCCTCGTCGGTGGGCTCGTCGCAGATGCGGCGAATGTCCTGCATCATCGCAAAGCCCAGCGCATAAGGGTTGATGCCCTGGAAGCGGGGATCGTCGAAATCCGGCTGGGTCAGCACGTTGGTGTGGCTGTGCAGGATTTCCAGCATCGCCCCGTCGGTCAGCCGCCCCTCGGCGTGCAGCGTGTTGAGGATGTGGTAGTGGACGAAACAGGCGCAGCCTTCGTTCATGACCTTGGTCTGCTTCTGAGGATAGAAATACTGGCCGACATTGCGGACGATGCGGAGGATCTCGCGCTGCCAGGACTCCAGGACGGGGCTGTAATGCTCCAGGAAGTAGAGCAGGTTCTCCTCCGGCAGCCTCATCTCGCGCTTGCGTTCGAGCAGCGCCGCATCCCGCTCCCGCTCATCGCCCGGGCGGTTCGGGATGGTGTTCCACAGATAGTAGATGTTCTGCTCGGCCGCCGCACGCCGCCGCTGGCGCTGCTCTTCCGCCTCGCGCAGGGAGGGCTGCCGGGGGCGGCGATGCCGGAACACGCCCGAAGGCATCAGCGCATGGGCGGCATCGAGCACCGTCTCGACCTCGTCGACGCCGTGCTGCTCCTCGCAGCGCGCGATGTAGCGGCGCGCATAGTCGAGATAGTCGAGGATGCCCTCGGCATCTGTCCACTGCTTGAACAGGTGGTTGGACTTGAAGAAATGGTTGTGCCCGAACGCGGCATGGGCCATCACCAGAGCCTGCAGCGGCATGGTGTTTTCCTCGAGGCAGTAGCTGATGCACGGATCGGAGTTGATGACGATCTCGTAGGCCAGCCCGCGCGCTCCCTTGCGGTAGAGCCGCTCGTGGGTGAGGAAATGCTTGCCGAACGACCAGTGGTGGTACATCAGCGGCATGCCGATCGAGGAATAGGCATCGAGCATCTGTTCTGACGAGATGATCTCGATCTGGTTCGGATAGACGTCCAGCCCGAGATCCTTCCGCGCCACCTCTTCGATCGCGTCGTAGGTCCGCCGCAGCGTGTCGAAGTTCCAGTCGGCCTCATCGAACAGCAGGGCGGATCTGGAGCGCCGGGAATGCTCAGCCATTTTTTTCTCCAGCATGGCTGCGCGCGAAGAGTTCGCGGAAGACCGGGTAGATGTCAGAGGCCTTGGAGACGCGCTTGCGGGCGAAGTTGGGCCAGATGTCGGCCACCTGTCGATAGGCCTCCCAGAGCTCCATGCCGCTCGCCTCGCTGTTGATCAGCCGGGCTTCCTCCTCCTCGACGATCTCGATATAGGCGAAGTACTGGCAGATCCGCATCAGCTCCTGCGACAGGATCGTCGCGCATTTCGCCGAATCGCCGCCGAAATTCTCGCCGTCGGAGGCCTGGGCCGCATAGATGTTCCATTCCGAGGGCGGATAGCGCTCGTCGATGATCTGCTTCATCTTGACGAGCGCCGTGCTGACCACGGTGCCGCCCGTCTGGCGCGAGTAGAAGAAGGTCTCCTCGTCCACCTCGCTCGCGTCGTGGGTGTGGCGGACGAAGACGATGTCCGTCTTTTCGTAGCGGCGGTTGAGAAACAGGTGCAGGAGCACGAAGAAGCGCTTGGCCAGGTCCTTCTCGCGCTCGCCCATCGAGGCCGACACATCCATGAGGCAGAACATCACCGCGTTGGCGTTCGGTTCCGGCTGCTGCTCGAAATAGCTGTAGCGGACGTCCAGCGGGTCGATATAGGCGATCACCCTTCGCCGCCGCATCATCTCGTCGCGCTCGGCCCTAAGGGCGATCAGTTCTTCCCGCTGCTCCTTCGTCGGGGAGGAGACCAGCTCCAGCAGGAAGATCCGGTTCAGCAGTTCCCGCGCCTCCTTGTCCTTAGGGCGCCGCAGCCCGATCCGCCTGCCGAACGCGTTGCGCATCGTCCGGGCCACGTTGATGTTGGCGGGCGATCCGGTGATGGAATATCCGGCCCTGTGCGGGTGGGTGCGGGTGATCTCCTTGAGGCTCTGCTTGACCAGGTCCGGCAGTTCCAGATCCTCGAAGAAGAAGTCGAGGAATTCCTCGCGCGACAGCGCGAACAGGAATTCGTCCTCACCCTCTCCATCCGGGGAGCCCTGGCGCCCGGCGCCGCCGACGCCGCCACTCGGCGGCTTGTCGATCTTGTCGCCGGCCCGGAACGTCTTGTTGCCAGTGAAGATCTGTTCGCGCCGGCCTCCTTCGCGCGCCGGCTGGAAGCTCGGCTCGGTAACGCCGTCACTGGGAACGGAAACGCTTTCGCCACGATCGACATCGGCGATGCCGCGCTTGCGCACGGCCTCGTCGACCGCCCTCTTCACCTGCACGCGCACCCGCTTGAGGAAGCGGCGTCGGTTGCTCAGGCTCTTGTCCTTCGGGTTTAGGCGGCGGTCGACGAAATGAGCCATCCTGCGTTCTGCCTCCGAAGGGGGATCACCCCGCCTTGTTCACACGCATGTACCACTCGACCAGCCGACGCACCTGACGCTTGGTGTAGCCGTGCCCCGTCATGCGCTCGACGAACTCATTGTGCTTGGCATCGGTCTTCTTGTCGCGTTTGGCGCCGAAGCTGATCACCGGTAAAAGCTCCTCGACCTGGCCGAACATGCGCTTTTCGATGACCTGCCGCAGCTTCTCGTAGCGGCGCCAGTCGGGGTTCTGGCCATGGTTCTCGGCGCGGGCCCGCAGGACGAACTTCACCACCTCGTTGCGGAAGTCCTTCGGATTGGCGACGCCGGCCGGCTTCTCGATCTTCTCGAGCTCCTTCTCCAGCACCTCGCGGTCGAAGATCTGTCCCGTGTCGGGGTCCTTGTAGTCCTGCTCCTCGATCCACGCATCCGCATAGGCGATGTAGCGGTCGAACAGGTTCTGGCCGTAGTCGGCATAGGATTCCAGATACGCCTTCTGGATCTCGTTGCCGATGAACTCGGCGTAACGCGGCGCCAGTTCGGTCTTGAGGAAATCGAGATAGCGGCTCTCCGTCTCCTCGTCGAACTGCTCGCGGCGGACCGCCTGTTCGAGCACATACATGAGATGCACCGGATCGGCGGCGATCTCCTCCGTGTCGTGGTTGAAGGTTTCCGACAGGACCTTGAAGGCGAAGCGCGTCGAAATGCCGGTCATGCCTTCGTCGACGCCGGCGGTGTCGCGATATTCCTGCAGCGACTTCGCCTTCGGGTCGGCATCCTTCAGCATCTCGCCGTCATAGACCCGGAGCTTGGAGTAGAGCGTCGAGTTCTCGTGCTCGGCGAGCCTTGTGAGCACGCTGAAGCGCGCCAGCAGTGGCAGGGTCTCGGGCGCGCAGGGCGCGTCGGCGAGGGCACTGTCGCTGAGGAGCTTCTCGTAGATCTCCGCTTCCTCGGTGGAGCGCAGGCAGTAGGGCACCTTGACGACGCTGATGCGGTCGAGAAAAGCCTCGTTGTTCTTGTTGTTCTTGAACTGGTACCACTCGGATTCGTTCGAGTGGGCCAGTATGAGGCCCTGATAGGGGAACGCGCCGATGTTCTCCGTGCCGATATAGGAGCCTTCCTGCGTCGCCGTCAGCAGCGGATGCAGCACCTTGATCGGCGCCTTGAACATCTCGACGAATTCCATCAGCCCCTGGGTCGTGCGGTTGAGCGCGCCGGAATAGCTGTAGGCGTCGGGATCGTTCTGGCTGAAATGCTCGAGCTTGCGGATATCGAGCTTGCCGACCAGCGAGGAGACATCCTGGTTGTTCTCGTCGCCGGGCTCGGTCTTCGTCACGCCGATCTGGTGCAGCCGCGACGGGTGGAGCTTGACGATGGCGAACTTGGAGATGTCGCCGTCGAATTCGTCGAGGCGCTTCGCGGCCCAGGGCGAGATCAGGCCCGTCAGCAGGCGTCTGGGGATGTTGTACTTGTCCTCCAGCAGGTCGCCCATGCGTCCGGCGTCGAACAGGCCGAGCGGGGATTCGAAGATCGGGCTGATCTGGTCGCCGGCCTTCAGCGCATAGATCGGCTCCTGCTCCATGAGCTGCTTGAGGGTTTCGGCGATGGTCGACTTGCCGCCGCCCACCGGGCCCAAAAGGTAGAGGATCTGCTTACGCTCCTCCAGGCCCTGGCTGGCGTGCCGGAAGAAACCGACAATACGCTCGATCGTCGCCTCCATCCCGTAGAGGCGCTTGAAGGGCGCGTATCGCTTGATCGTCCTGTTCATGAAGATGCGGCCGAGGCGCTGGTCCTGACTGGTGTCGATGACCTCCGGCTCTCCAATCGCGGCCATCATTCGCTCGGCCGCTGTGGCGCGCATCAATGGGTTGTCCCTGCATCCCAGCAGGTAGTCCTGGATCGACAGCTCGTCCAGGTTTCTGTGCCTGTAGTCCTCGGCGAACCGCGTGTAGATCTCCATCTTTCAACACCCGTGGTTGGGTTCAGTCGGCAATAATGGCTACTGAAACTAAGATGGGGTCTGAATTTTCTGTGGCAATTCAAACTTTCGCGTAACACGCGTTTTTATTTACCGTAGGCCCGATAGTCACAACTTTTTCACCGTCCGGTCCGGCTGGGCGGCGAGCACCCGGCGCAGGTGATCGGCGAGATGATTTGCGATCGCCCGGGTCTTGTTGCTCCTGTAGCGGCCGCCGACGGTGACAAGATGAACGGGAATGTCGTCCCCTTCGAAGCGCTGGAGCACCCGCACGAGGGCGCCCGAGCGCAGGTCGTCCGCCGCCTGGTAGCTGAGCACCCGCGCCATGCCACGGCCGTTTCGCGCCGCCTCGATCTGCACCTCGATATCGTTGGACAACAGGCGTGGCTCGACCGCCAGGGTCTCGCTTCGCCCTCCCGCCGGAAAGGACCAGGCCGGCCGCCCGGCGCGCGGGGATTCGGCGATGATCGCGTGGCCGCCGAGGTCTTGCGGCTTCTGCGGCACTCCCCGTTCGGCGAGATAGGCGGGGCTGGCCACGACAATCCAGCGGACGCCGCCGACGCGCTGGGCGCGCAGGCTGGAATCGGGCAGGGCACCGAGACGGATCGCGACATCCAGCCCGTGCTCGATGAAATCGAGGTGGCGGTCGTCGAGCAGGAGCTCGGCGGTGACCGCCGGCCATTCCAGCAGAAAAGCGTCGAGTGCAGGCGCCACGTAGCGCCGGCCGAACAGCACCGGCGCCGTCAGGCGCACGAGGCCGCGCAGGGGCGCCGCCGGCGGTGCGGCTGCAAGCGCGCGCCAGGCTGCCGTCATTCCGATTGCCGCCTCATAGGCAGCCCGGCCGGCCTCCGTCACCGCAAGGCGCCGGGTCGTGCGGTCGACAAGACGCCGGGACAGCCGGTCTTCCAGTTGTGCGAGGGCGCGCGTCACCGAGGCCGGCGAGCGCCGCAGGCGCGCGGCGGCTGCGCGCAGGCTGCCGCTTTCCACCACGGCGATGAAGACGTCGAGTTCGTCGATCCGGTCCGACATTGTTGCAAAGCTTGAAATTATAACTTCCAGACTTGGCCACTATCCGCCAAGTCGCGAAACAATACAATCGCGGCATTGCAACAAGGACAGGAGCGCAGCCAATGCCTGCAAAGATTGTCGCAACGCAGTATATCAGCCTGGACGGGGTCATCGAGGATCCGGTCGGCATGGAGGACACGGGGCTCGGGGACTGGACGGGCGATTACAGCCGTGGTCCGCAGGGCGACGCGTTCAAGGAGCGTGAACTGTTTGAGGCCTCGGCGCTGATCCTCGGCCGCCGCACTTATGACGGCTTCGCCGCTGTCTGGCCGAGCGTGACCTCGGCCTATGCCGACCGCATCAACGCCATGCCCAAATATCTGGCCTCGCGCAGCATCGCGCGGCCAGACTGGAACAACACCCGGCTGCTGGCGGGGGACCTGGCGCAGGAGGTGGCCGACCTCAGGGAACAGCTGTCGGGGACGATCCTCATCTTCGGCAGCGCCAGCGTCTGCCACGCGCTGTTTTCCGCCGGCCTGATCGATGAGCTCAGCCTCCTGCTCTATCCCGTCGTCCTCGGTCGCGGAAAGCGGCTCTTTCCCGACGGCCCAGAAGGCAGCTTCGCGCTGCTTCAGGCCATTCCCTTCAATGACGGGCTGCTGATGCTGCGCTACGCCCGCAAGGCGTGAGCGGAGCGGGGACCGGTGCGCTACAGCGGGATGGCGGTCGTCTCCTTGGCCGTGCGGATCACGAACATCGTGTAGTAGCGGGCGACATTGGTATGGTCGCGGAACAGGCGCTCGCACAGCGCGTCGAACTCCTCCATGTCGGCGAGACGCAGGATCAGCACGGCGTCGGTCTCGCCGCTCACGCTGTAGGCCTGCATCACCGCCGGCTCCTTGACGACGAGGTCGAGAAAGCGGCGCATGTGCTGCTCTCCGTGCCGCTCCAGCTCCACCGTGACGACCGCCTTCACGGCCTGCCGGTCCTGGCGGGATTGAGCAATGCGACGATGCGGTCGACGATGCCGGCCGCCCTCAGTCGCCGCACGCGGCGCAGGCAACTCGAGGGAGACAGCCCGACCGCGTCGGCCAGGGCGGCGTTGGTCCGCGAAGCGTCCTCCTGCAGGAGGGTGAGCAGCTTCCTGTCGATCCGGTCCACCATGTTCCTCCGTTTTGGCGCATGCAATTTTATTGCACGGAATCGCATATTTTGACCACAAATGCGAACCGGCCCGCGCTATAGCGGTTTGCAGCCGGGTGGCACGCCCGGCCACCGCATCAACCAGGAAAAACAAGCAGATCGTTCACCCTGACCCGGAAGCGGCGCATTCGCGCCGGGGGGCCTGACACGCGCGATTTCAGCGCGGCCGGCCGGCCCCGTTTCCGCAAACGGCGATCATTATGGAGACCTCGACATGACGGTGCGCGCGGCCCTCTACAGGAAGACGATCGAGACGATCGGGATCTATTGGGAGCTGGTGCGCATCATCGTTCCGGTCACGGTGGCGACGCAACTCCTTCAGGATTTCGGCGTCATTCGTGCGGTCTCGCCGGTCTTCGCCCCGCTGATGAAGCTTGTCGGGCTGCCGCCGGAACTGGCGTTTACCTGGCTGACGGGGTTGCTGGTCGGAATGTGGGGCGCGGTCGTCACCGTCTTCGCGCTGGTCCCTGTCGCCGCGATGAGCAGCGCGGACATGACGGTCCTTTCCGCCTTGCTCCTGTTCGCGCACGCCATCCCGATCGAGCAACGCATCATCCAGAAGGCGGGTCCGAGCTTCGTCGTCACCACGGCGCTGCGCATCGGCGGCGGCCTGCTTTTCGCGGTCATCCTGCACCAGATCTTCGCCGCCACCGGATGGCTGTCCGGGCCGCTCGATCCGTCCTGGGTGCCGATGAGCGAGAGCGTCGGGTGGGGCGGCTTCGTGCTCGGCACGCTCGAGACGCTGGCAACCATGTTCGTCATTCTTCTGGGGCTGAGCTGGTTGATCGAGCTGTTCAGGCTCTCGGGCATCCTGTCCTTGCTGAACCGGGGCCTCGAACCGTTGTTCGCCCTGGCGGGAATCCGCGCACAGACCGTTCCCTTCACCGCGGTCGGCATGTTTCTCGGCATTTCCTATGGCAGCGCGCTGCTCATCCGCGAGGCGCGCGCGGGAAGCATCGAGCCGCGCCAGGTGTTCCTGGCCTGCGTCTTCATGGGCTTTGCCCACGGCATCATCGAGGACACGCTGGTCGTCGTTGCGCTGGGCGCCGATCTCACCAGCGTGCTCGCGGGCCGCCTGGTCTTCGCCGTCCTCGCCACGGCGATCATTGCCCGGCTGATCGCCTCGGCTTCGGACGGAACCTTCTTCAAGGTGCTTTTCCGCGGGGAGGGGCGCAAGCCCGTCTCCTCGGAGTCCGGTCTCGGCGGCTGAAGGCTTCCGGCGAATTTATGCGGGAGGCGGGCGGAAAACCGCTTCACGGTTTTCCCTATCCTGCTCTACGGGGTCCAGCCGGGCAGGGCGGCCGCCTGCCGGACCCACGAGGCGAACTGCTCCTCGTCGAACGGCTCGTCCTCGCGGATGTCGAGATAACGGACCTCGGGGTGCTTCGACGTGCCGGGCGGCGGGGGCCGCAGCGACGCGCCGGCGAAGAAGGTCACCTTCACGTATTTCGTGAAACAGTGAAAACTGAGGAACCAGCCCTTGCCCTCGACGCCATAGAAGGGTGAGTTCCATCTGACCGCTTTCTGCACGCCGGGCACGGCGGCGGCGATGAGCGCGTCGAGGCGGCGCCCGAGGCCGCTCTTCCAGCCCGGCATGGCGGCGATATAGGCCGCTACCGGCGCTTCGCCGTCGCCCTTCGGAATCTGCGGGTTGCCGCCCGAAAGCAGCTTCGGCGTCGGGGATTTCCCATCGGCCATGGTCTTTCCTCCTATCCGCTGGCGCGCTGTCTGCCGCGCCAGTTCACCGCATAGGGCAGGACGAACATGTAGAGGCCGGTGGCGAGCAGCAGGAAGAGCGGCGGCAGTGGCGAATAGACCACCCAAGCCGGAGGCTCACCCTGGCTCATGGCGACGAAGTTGGCGATGACGGTCGTCGTGAAGACGATCGCCGTCCAGCGGTGAATTTGCCTGATCCAGAGGCTCGCGTTCATTTTGCCCTCCTGCGCGAGCGGGCCGCCCGCTCGGCAGCGGCGGATGTGTTCAGCGCGACGGCGGCGCGTACGAGCGCCTTCAGCGCTTCCGCATCGATCTCCTCGCCGGCGCGGAAATCGATGGCGCGCCGGGTGTTGCCTTCGAGGCTGGAGTTGAAGAGACCGGTCGGGTCTTCCAGCGAGGCGCCCTTTGCAAAGGTCGTCTTGACCACCTGCTTGTAGGTCTCGCCGGTGCAGATGATCCCGTCATGCGACCACACCGGCACCCCTCGCCATTTCCATTCCTCGACCACGTCGGGATCGGCTTCCTTGACCAGGGCGCGGATACGGGCGAGCGTCTCGCCGCGCCAGTCTCTTAACTCTGCGATTCTTCCGTCGATCAGTTGCGAGGCGGTCATCGCGTTTCCGGTCCCGGCATCGCTCATGGCGTATCTCCTTCGTCTTCCGCTTCGACGGCGCCTGCGCCATCGAACATCGGTTCGGTTCTTGGCCGATGCGTCAATCCATGCGCTCCAGCAATTCCTCCAGCGCCGTGAGGAAGCGCGGCCAGCCGGCCTTGGCGCCCTGGTAATAGGGCTGCTGATCGGGCCGGAAGCCAGTCTGCTCCATGCGCAGGCGGGTCCCCGTCTCCGTTGGCTCGAGCGTCCAGGTGACGACGCTTTTCAGATCCTTGGTGTCCCACGCATAGGAGAGCACGCGGTGCGGCTCGACCGTCCGCACCTCGCCTTTGACGCCGCCCCAGTCGGCGCTGAAGTTGAACCGGCTGCCTGTTTCGGGTGTGAAGTCGTTCTTCATCAGCCATTCCTCGATCAGGTGCGATTGGGTGAGCGCCCGCCAGATCTTTTCCGGCGGATGAGCGATCAGGCGCTCGACGACGACAGAGAGCGTTTCGGTGGTGGTGGTGTTCGTCATTGGTCCATCCTGTTGAGCAGATCTTCGAGATCGTCGAAGCGGTTTTCCCAAAACCCGGCCATCTCGTTCGTCCAGTCGATCAGCGGCGTCAGGGCGGCCGGCTTGGCACTGTAGTGCGTCTGCCGGCCCTCGTGCCGGTCGTGCACCAGCCCGGCCCGCTTCAGCACGCCGAGATGCTTCGAGACCGCCGGCTGCGAGATTCCGGCGCCGGCCGTCAGCATGCCGACCGTCAGTTCCCCGTCGCGGCACAGCCGCTCGAAGAGGGCCCGCCGCGTCGGGTCGGCGAGCGTCCTGAAAAGCAGGTCATGCGATTGCGGCGTCATGATTCATAACTCGTTGGCTATGAGTTGATTTATAACTGACGAGATATGAATAAGTCAAGAGGGCGGTCGGTGAACGTCCGTCAGCCGCGCCGCGCCGCCTCGATCGCTGCGACATCGATCTTGCCCATGGTCATCATGGCATCGAAGGCACGCTTTGCTTCCCCGCCGCCGGCGGCCAGCGCATCCATCAGCACGCGCGGCGTGATCTGCCAGGACACGCCCCATTTGTCCTTGCACCAGCCGCACGCGCTCTCCTGGCCGCCATTGCCGACGATGGCGTTCCAGTAGCGATCGGTCTCCTCCTGGTCCTCGGTAGATATCTGGAACGAGAAGGCTTCGTTGTGCTTGAACTCCGGGCCCCCGTTGAGGCCGAGGCAGGGAATGCCCGCGACGGTAAATTCAACCGTCAGGACGTCGCCCTCCTTGCCGGACGGGTAGTCGCCGGGTGCGCGGTGCACGGCGGTCACGGTGCTGTCCGGAAAGACTTCGGCATAAAAGCGGGCGGCTTCCTCGGCATCCCTGTCGTACCAGAGGCAGATCGTGTTCTTCGCCATTTGCGTGCTCCTTTCGCTTTGAATCTTTCGGGTCTCGGTGCGCGCCATGCGCGCCGTTCACGTTTCGGGCTCCGTCTCGAAACGCAGCGGATAGCCCTCGCGCTTTGCCATGTCGGTCGCCCGTCTTGCCTTGGTCTCTGCGATGTCCCTCGTGTAGACGGCGACCACGCAGACGCCGCGCAGGTGCGCGGTGATCATGATGCGATAGGCCTGATCCTGGGTGATGCGGAACTCGGCCTTCAACACCTGCACCACAAAGCTGCGCGGCGTGTAGTCGTCGTTGAGCAGGATCACCTTATGGAGGCGCGGCCGCGCCAGCTTGGGCCTGGTCCTGATACGTGGCTTGGCTGCCTGGTCGCTCATCGGCAAACCCTCTCGGAGCGCGCTGGGGCAGGAAAAGTCTGGCACGCCGAGGACGATCCGTCCATCTTTGCCGCTCGTCGACCGCCAGGGGGGCGCCACGCGGCGCGTGGTCGGCATGCCGGCGCTCCAAGCCGCATGGCATCATGTGACCGTGGCGTGAATGCGGGGAAGCAACGAGATCGAGCATCCAGAGGGACGCGTGGCGATCTAGAAACGCAGCGTGAAGCGGGCCTTCAGGGTCTGCTCGGGGGAGCCGGAGGCGGCGCCGGCCGAAAGGCCGTAGTTGGCCTTCACCGTGGCATGCGGGTTCACCTTCCAGTCGAAGCCCGCCGTCGCCGCGAAACGTGCCTGCCGGTCGAGGCGATGGCGGTCGTCGAGTGTGGCGCCGGGATGTTCGGTCTGCGTGCGGGTGAGGCTCCATTCGACGCCGGCATGCGGGCGGACGTGCCCGCGCTGCGTCGCCCGCTTCGTTTCGCCGCGCAAGCCGAGCGAGACCTTCGCGGCCTCGGTGCCGCAGCCGTCGGTGGCGCCGTCGAACCGTGTGCGCGACACGGTGCCCTGGCCGTAGCCGCGCAGCTTCAGCGTCTGACCGTCGCGCCCGCCGACATCGACGGCGCGGCTTGCCCGCAGCATGGCGAAAACGCGGTCGCCCGCCGCGGCCGGCGGCCTTTCGCCGGTCATCGCACGGCCCGAGAAATCGCTGCGTGCGCCGCCCAGCGCGAAATCGAGATAGGTCTGCGGCGTCGTGAAGATGGTGCCGTAGAGCGTGGTGGTGAGGGTGCGCGCCTCGTAGGTGAGGTCGGTCGAGAGCGGCGAGCGGTCATAGGCAAGCCCCACCGCGTTGCCGATCAGCAGGCGCGGGCTTATCCGCAGATCGGCGCCGAGGGCGAGGCCCTTGCTGCTGAGGCCGGAAGCGCGCGGATCGTTGCTGCGCGCCTCGCTCAGTTCCGCTTCACCGCCCATCCAGCCGGCGAGACGCGGCGTGCGGCGCAGTTTTTCGGGCGCCATCACCTTGCGCGTGTCGAGCAGCTTGCTATGCACGTCCGTTCCCGTGCCGCGCTTGATGCGCAGGCGGACGAGGCTCGCGGCAGCGTTGCCGCCGGCGCCGCGCAGCTCGCGCGTGTTGTTCAACCGCTCCTCGAGGATCGAGAGCTGGCGCGTTTCACTGGCCGCAGCGCGCGCCGACTGCCGGTCGAAGATCGCCGTCATGTCATAGCTGTCCTGTGCCAGCGCGGCGGGCGCGGCAAACAAGGCTGCGGCGGCTATGGCGAGCCACGTCGCCAAAGCGGCGAGGTGTTGTCGAAACGGCATTTCTGGAGGCTCCGGCGTTTCGTCTCGGACGAACCCAGTGCCGAAGATACGGTCTTTATTTCATAACGCAATGTTTTGTGAGGTAACAATTTGTTTTCATCAGGCGGTGTGGTCGAATTGCCATAGAATGTGTGGCGCTGAGCTTCGCGAAAACTGCCGATTCCGGTTTCCAGGCCGGTGCGTTTTAGCTTTTGCGCTCAGATGAAGTCGCCTGACGTCCCGCAAAACGCGAAAAAGAAGATTGGGCGTCCTTGCGCAGCGCCCACGGGGGTGCCACCAAATCCGACGAACGGAGCTGCTATGAAGATTGTTTTCTACGTGCTGGCCGCGCTCGCCTTCCTGGCACCGCTCGTCCTGTGGGCGGCTCTCACTTCCGCCATGTGCGGCCACAATCCATCGTCGGGATGCCGGATCGGTCTCGACGATTTCATGGATGCCGAGTTCGCTGCCCTTGCCGCGCTGCCCTGGGGGCTGGCGCTCATCTTCGTGTTGCTCGCCTTGCAGCTTGGGCGGCGGGCGCCGTAGAGCGCCGTGCGTCCTTTTGGATGCACAAAAAGGACACTCTATCTTCTTGTTTTTCCACATAAATGCTATAGCGGCAGAAAACCCCGTCGCACCGTTCTGGAAAGTGGCACGGCAACTCTTGCTCGCGCACCGGTAGGCGGCCCCTTCGGGGCAGGCGCGGTGCCGCTCGATCTCTTTGATTTCTGCAGTTTCAAGCGGAGTCACGGCTCCGCCTGTTCATGTGCCTACGCGTTCAGCGGCGTTCCGCCGTCCAGCCCCGCCTGAACCAGGTTCAGGGGCATGCGGCGTCCGTCGGCCCACGAGCGCATCACATGTCCTGCCACGCGTTCGCGCGTCTTGCGGTCGCTCCGCCCGATGCCGAGTTCGCTGCAAACGGCCTCGATGGCGCTTTCCATCGCGGCCATGTCCTCGGCGTCATAGATGCCGGCGCGGATACGTGGTACTCGAGACTTGGCCATCCTTCCGGCCCTCCTCTGCCGTGCGAGAGATCCGGCCGGCGTGCGTTACCTCCTGTGCCGCCGTCCACCGTCACCTCGCCCATTTACGGTAGCACGTTTATTTCCCTTGTCTATTATGGCGAATCTTTGTTGCCGGCGCGCAAGCGCCCCGTCCGGCAGCGTTTTCTCCTTCCGCGAAAAAAATCTCAGCCGCCCGTGAACCATTGTCGGGTTCACCGCGACCCAAGGTCATCGGGCGGCCGAGAGGGCCGGCCTCATCGCCAAGGAGGATCACATGATCTTGAATCGCACCATCAGCGCCGGCCTGCTGGCGGCCACCGTCGTCGTCACCGCGCTTTCCGGCGCCACCACCGAAAGCCGCGCCGGCAGCCTGTCGCCGGGCGAGGCGGCCGCCATCGCCGGGCTCGGCGGGTTCATCGTCGGCGGGCTCATCGCCGATTCCCGCAACCGCTACTACGGCCCGGCGCCGGTCTACGGCCGCGCCCATGCCTGGGACCGTCATGTCGCCCGTTGCTACGCCCGCTATCGCTCCTACGACGAATACAGCGACAGTTATCTCGGTTTCGACGGTTATCGCCACCGCTGCCGTCTCTAGTGGTTTGACCCACTGGAGCAGCTTCGCAATCCGCAACCGCAAACGAAAGGAGGTGTGAGGCAGTTGGCGGATGGCCGCTCTCCTCCCGCTTTCCCTATCCGTGGCGGCCACCCGCGGGCCGGCGTTTCCCCTTGCGCCGGCCCATTCTCACGTGTCTGTGGCGCCCGTTAACCGGAATTGATCGGGCGCTTATCCGGCAGGCTTCTCCCGCCGCGGTTCGTGATCGGTGTTTCGCCGAAATGGGGCGATGCCGTGCCCTGGTCGCATTCGCGACACAGCCCCGACGCGCCGCAGTTTCCTGCTTCTGTGCCGTTCGCCCGGCGAAACGGCCGGTGGTGCATCGATTGCGGCATTGCTGGGGCGTGAACCGTGTTTGCCCCCGTCATCCTGTTTGATTTGAGAACGGCGGGCGGCCGGCTCTACCTTCCTTCCTGCCGGCCTGGTTCTCAACGCTCCCCCCAAAGCCCTGCAGGAGGGCCGGGCCGGCGAACCTCAGTCAAAGGGAGTTCCCCATGAGAAAGATCCTTGCAGCGGTTGCCGCCGTCGGCTTCCTCACGCTTTCGGCCTATGCCGCCGAGGTGGAGGGCACGGTGCAGACGGTGGACCCGGCGACCCGCACGATCGCCCTTGATGACGGCACGGTCTACACCGCCGGCGAAAGCGTCGACCTTGCCAGCGTCACGACCGGCGCGAAGGTGAAGCTCACGGTCGACGACACGACCAACGAAGTCACCGCCGTCGAAGTGCAAATGTAGCCGCGCGCTGCAACGGCAGCGGCAAGCATCGGGAGCCGGTTTGCCTCAGGCACGAGCCGGTTCCATGGCTTTCAGCGTCCCCGCGCGTCCAGAAG
>NZ_JANKOF010000088.1 GCF_024655565.1 Nitratireductor sp. ZSWI3
CCTCAAGGGGGGAGATTAGCTGACAACACCCCGTGTCGCATCCTCTGCAGCGTTGGACGGTTGGTCAAAATCCTTGCGGTCGTCCAATCTCCCCCCTTGAGGGGGAGATGGCCGGCAGGCCAGAGGGGGGTGTGCCGCGCGCGACACCGCTGGGCCGAAACCACGGCCGACCGCTTCCATCAAAACAGGAAACGAGCTAGCGGTCGATCCGCGTCGACAGGATGATGGAGCTCATCGTCCGGTCGACGCCCTTCAGGGCGCCGATCGTGTCGATCACCGCGTCGAGTTCGGCCACCGAGGGCGCCTCGACGATGATGATCATGTCGAACGAGCCGCTGACCGAGTGGACCGTGCGCACGGCGGGCACCTTCTCCATCGCTTTGATCACCTCGGCCGACAGCTTCGGCGACACGGTGACCAGGAGATGGGCGCGGATCTGCGCCGCGTCGTACTCGCCCGAGAGCCGTACGGCGTAGCCGGCGATGATGCCGCTGCGCTCCAGCCGCTCCAGCCGGCTCTGTGCGGTGGAACGCGAGACGCCGAGCCGACGGGCGATTTCCGAGACCGACATCCGAGCGTTCTCGCGCAACAGGGCGATCACCGACCGCTCGGACTCCAGTATCGTCATATCGCCCATAACCATCGTTGATTTGCATAAATATGTCCGTCAAACTATGCGATCTATCTCTTTAATTCAACGACGTCTGCGGCGACACTGTTTCCACTCCAACAGAATCGAAGAGGGAACGGGATGAAACAGATCGTGGTCACGGGCGCCGGGCGCATCGGCGCCACCATAGCCGAGATGCTGGCCGCTTCCGGCGACTACGCGGTGACGGTCGCCGACCGCTCGGCCAAGCAGCTTGCGGCCCTGCCGTCCCATCCGCGCATCGCCGGCGTCGAGGTCGATCTCGCCGACACGCATGCGCTGACGGCCGTTCTGAGCGGCAGGTTCGCGGTCCTCAACGCGGCCCCCTACCATCTGACGGTGCCCATCGCGGAGGCGGCCGCGGCTGGCGGCGTGCATTATCTCGACCTGACAGAGGATGTGAGGAGCACGCGCCGGGTGAAGGAGATCGCCGCTGCCGCCACCACCGCTTTCATCCCGCAATGCGGCTTGGCCCCCGGCTTCATCACCATCGCCGCCAACTCGCTGGCCAAGCGCTTCGATGTGCTGCACGACGTGAAGATGCGCGTCGGCGCGCTGCCGCAGTTTCCCGCCAATGCGCTCAACTACAATCTCACCTGGTCGCCGGAAGGCGTGATCAACGAGTATTGCGAGCCCTGCGAGGCGATCGTCGACGGCGAGCTGAAGGAGGTGGCGCCGCTCGAGGGGCTGGAGGAATTCTCGCTCGACGGCGTGCGCTACGAAGCCTTCAACACCTCCGGCGGCCTCGGCTCCATCTGCCAGGCGCTCGAAGGCCGGGTGCGCAACCTCAACTATCGCACGGTCCGCTATCCGGGCCATGCGGCGATCATGAAGATCCTGCTCAACGACCTGCGGCTTGCCGAGCGGCGGGATCTGCTCAAGGACGTGTTCGAGCACGCCCTGCCGGCAACCATGCAGGACGTGGTGGTGATCTTCGTCACCATCACCGGGCTGCGCAACGGCCGCCTTCTGCAGGAGAGCTACGCCAACACGGTGCATGCCGATCCGGCAGGCCTCGAGGCCCGCAGCGCCATCCAGAAGACCACCGCCGCCGGCATCTGCACGGTGCTCGATCTTCTCGCCACCGGCAGGCTGCCGGCGCGGGGGCTGGTGCAGCAGGAGGACATCGCGCTGGAAGACTTCCTCGCCAACCGTTTCGGCCGCACCTATGCGCCGGTGGAAGCTGCTGCCCGCGCGGCATGAGCCTGCGGAACGATTGTCTTGCGGCCAGCGACTAAAATCCGCTGGCCGTACCGTTTTGCCCCTATGTGACATTGCGGAGGCCCGGCGGGCTCCATACTGTCGCGCCATGTCCGCTGACCGCCCGCTTCTCGGCATTCTCCTGATGATCGGCTTCTGCGCGGTCGCCCCGATGGGCGACTCGATCGCCAAGCTGCTGGGCGCGACCATTCCGCTGATCCAGCTTCTCACGGTGCGCTTCGCCGCGCAGGCCGTGTTTCTCTTCCCGATCCTGTGGTGGACCGGCACGTCCATCGCCATGAGCCGGCGGGCCGTGCGCCTGACGGTGCTGCGCACGGCGCTGCAGATCGTCGGCATCGGCGCCATGTTCGGGTCGCTGCGCTACCTGCCCCTCGCGGATGCGGTGGCGATCGCCTTCGTCATGCCGTTCATCATGCTGGCGCTCGGAAAGTTCTTTCTCGGCGAGGACGTCGGCCCGCGGCGGCTGAGCGCCTGCATCGTCGGTTTCGCGGGCACGCTTCTCGTCGTCCAGCCGAGCTTCGCGACGGTCGGCGCGCCGGCCTTCCTGCCGCTGCTCGTCGCCGTCTCCTTCGCCGGCTATATGCTCGTGACGCGGCAGATCGCCCGCGAGGCCGATCCCATCGCGCTGCAGGCGATCAGCGGGCTTTTCGCGGCCATCGGTCTGGCGGCCCTGCTGCTGGCCAATCTCGGTCTCGACCTGCCCGCCCTGAAACTGGTCGCGCCCGACCTGCGCGAGGCGCTCCTGCTGCTCGGCGTCAGCGTTTTTGGAACCTTCGCCCATCTTCTGATGACGTGGTCGCTGCGCTTCGCCCCGTCGGCGACGCTGGCACCCATCCAGTATCTGGAGATTCCCTTCGCCACGCTGATCGGATGGCTGGTCTTCCGCGACCTGCCCAACGGGCTGGCCGCGGTCGGCATCGCGATAACGATGGGGGCCGGCCTCTACATCGTCTTCCGCGAGCGCGCGCAGGCAAGGCCGGTGCCGGCGGAGGTTTGAACGGCCCTGCAGCCCGTGCCGTTCAAGCCGTCTCCTGCGGCTTGCAGTAGATGCCGTAGAGCGTTTCGAGCACCCGCTCGACCTCGCTGGCGGCCAGGCGATAGTGGATCTGCTGTCCCTCGCGCCGCGTGTCGACCAGTCTGAGGGCGCGCAGCTTGGCGAGCTGCTGCGACAGGGCCGACTGGCTCATGCCCACCGCATCGGCAAGCGCGCTGACGCTCGCCTCGCCCTCCAGGAGATGGCAGAGGATCATGAGACGGTTCTGATTGGCCATCGCGGTGAGAAGCTCCGATGCGTCTCGCGCCCTGGCCGCGAACTGCGCGGTGTCTTTGCGTTTCATCTTTCCGATTGAACATATGAGCAGACAAACATGTTGTGCCGCATCGCTCTTCTGTCAAGCCGCCGGCCGGGCATCGGCATTTGATCGGAGTCAATGCCCTGCCCCCGGCGATGTCCGATAGTCGCCGGAAACCGGACGCGTGGATGTGCCCGCGCGGCTTTCCCGATCTGCACAGGCTGTCGGGTACTGTGGGAAGGAGCGGAAATGGCGAAGATCGCAATCCTGGGTGCCGGGCTGGGTGGCACCATCATGGCATATGAACTGCGCGAGGCGCTCGGCAAGGGGCACGAGATCTCGCTCGTCACGCTCGGCAGCCGCTACTCCTTTGTGCCGTCGAATCCCTGGGTGGCCGTCGGCTGGCGCGACCGCGAGACGATCGAGGTGGACCTGGAGGAGGTGTGCAGGCGGCGCGGCCTGGCGCTCCACCCGCAGGGTGCCAGACGTCTCCACCCCGAGGAAAAGCGCATCGAGCTGAACGACGGAGCCTTCCTTGACTACGACTATCTCGTCATCGCCACCGGCCCCGACCTTGCGTTCGACGAGATCGAGGGGCTTGGGCCAGAGGCCAATAGCCAGTCGGTCTGCCACATCGATCACGCGCTGCAGGCCAAGGAGGCGGTCGACGCGCTCATCCGCAAGCCCGGGCCGGTCGTCGTCGGCGCCGTGCAGGGAGCGTCCTGCTTCGGGCCGGCCTATGAGTTCGCTTTCATCCTCGACAAGGCGCTGCGCGACGCCAAGGTGCGCGACCGGGTGCCGATGACCTTCGTCACCTCCGAGCCCTATATCGGCCACCTCGGCCTCGACGGTGTCGGCGACACGAAGGGACTGCTCGAAAGCGCGCTGCGCGAGCACCACATCAAGTGGATCTGCAATGCCAGGGTGGAGCGCGTCGAGGCCGACAAGATGGTGGTCTCCGAGATCGCCGAGGACGGCAGCGTGAAGCAGTCGCACGAACTGCCGCAGGTCTTTTCCATGATGCTGCCCGCCTTCAGGGGCGTCGCCGCCGTGCGCGGCATCGAGGGGTTGGTCAATCCGCGCGGCTTCGTCCTGGTCGACAAGCACCAGCGCAATCCCGCCTTTCCGGAGATCTTCGCCGTCGGTGTCTGTGTCGCCATTGCGCCGGTCGGCAAGACGCCGGTGCCCGTCGGCGTGCCGAAGACCGGGTTCATGATCGAATCCATGGTGACGGCGACGGCCCGTAACATCGACCGGCTCGTGAAGGGGCTGGAACCGGATGCGGAAGCGACCTGGAACGCGGTCTGCCTGGCGGATTTCGGCGATTCCGGCATCGCCTTCGTCGCGCAACCGCAGATCCCGCCGCGCAACGTCAACTGGTCGTCGTCCGGCAAATGGGTGCATGCAGCCAAGGTCGGCTTCGAGAAATATTTCCTGCACAAGGTCCGCAGCGGTGTTTCCGAACCCTTCTACGAGAAACTGGCACTGCATGCGCTCGGCATCGAAAAGTTGAAGGAGATCAGGATCGAGGAACCGTCCGCGATCGATTCTAAAAATTAGAGCGGGATGCGGGCGGAAAACCGCTTCACACTTTTCGTCATCCCGCTCTGAGGCCGCGGCGGCCCGTGAGACGGCATCTTGCAAAATTCCGATAAGTTAATATATGAGCACATGCTAATATATATGGAGATACGTCATGTCCCTTGATAACGCCGTCCTCGCCTTCGCCGGCACCATGGTGCTTGCCTCGGTGGCACTGACCTTGTGGGTCTCGCCGCTGTTCGTCTGGTTCACCGTCTTCATCGGTCTCAACATGATCCAGGCGGCTTTTACCGGTTTCTGCCCGGCCGCCTTCGTGTTCCGCAAGCTGGGTGTGAAGCCCGGCGCCGTCTTCTCATAATCGGGACCGCCATGCGCCTCTTCCTCCTGCCGGCCGGATTGCTCCTGGCGAGCGCTGCGATGGCCGAAACCCTGACCCTGTCGCCGACCGCCATCGCGGAATGGAAGCCGGTCTACGGGCGCGTCGAAGCGCGCGACACGGTGCCGGCCCGTGCGCGCATCGGTGGCGTCGTGGTGGATCTCACCGTCAGCGAAGGAGACGTCGTGACGGCCGGCCAGCAAATCGGTTCGGTGCGCGACGACAAGATCGCCTTTCAGATCGCGGCGCTCGACGCGCAGCTCCGGGCCCTGCGCTCGCAGCTCGAGACGGCCGAAGCCGAACTCACCCGCGGCCAGACCCTGGTCGAGCGCGGGGTGATCACCACCCAGCGTCTCGACCAGTTGCGCACCGGCGCCGAGGTGCTGCGCAACCAGATCGCGGCGACCGAGGCGCAGCGTTCCGTGATCGAGCAGCAGGCTGCCGAGGGCGCCGTGGTGGCCCCTCTCGACGGCCGTGTTCTGAGCGTACCTCTGACGCGCGGCGCGGTGATCCTGCCCGGCGAGCCGCTCGCCACGATCGGCGGTGGCGGCTTCTTCCTGCGGCTCGCCATTCCCGAGCGGCACGCCGCCGCGCTGGAGGAAGGTGCGGCGATCCGCATCACCACCGAGGGCCGGGAGACGCAGGGGCGCCTGGCCAAGATCTATCCGCGGATCGAGAACGGCCGGGTCATCGCCGACGTCGAGGTCGACGGTCTCGACACGGCCTTTGTCGACGCGCGCGTGCTCGTGGAGGTGCCGGTCGGCGAGCGACAGGGCCTGCTCGTCCCGCAAAGCGCGGTCTCGACCCGCTCCGGTGTCGATTTCGTCACCGTCGAGGCCGGGGGCGGGGCCGTCGAGCGGGCGGTCGTGCCGGGTGAGATCGTCAAGCGCGAGGCAGGCCTGTTCGTCGAGATCCTGAGCGGTCTTGCCGCCGGAGACACGGTCGTCCTGCCATGAACGAGGCGCCCCAGAAGCTTGGCATTGCCGGCGTGCTGACGCGCGCCTTCATCAGTTCGCCGCTCACCCCCCTGTTCCTGATCGCCGCCTTCGTCTTCGGCCTCGTCGCGCTTGCCACGCTGCCGCGCGAGGAAGAGCCGCAGATCTCCGTGCCCATGGTCGACATCCACGTGCGCGCCGACGGGCTGAAGGCCGAGGACGCGGTCAAGCTCGTCACCGAGCCGCTGGAGACCATCGTCAAGGGCATCGACGGCGTCGAGCACGTCTATTCCCAGAGCGCTGACGACGGGGTCATGGTGACGGCGCGCTTCGTCGTCGGCACCTCCTCGGATGCGGCGGTCCTGCGCGTGCACGACAAGGTGCGCGCCAACATCGACCGCATCCCCGTCGGCATTCCCGAGCCTTTGATCGTCGGGCGCGGCATCGACGACGTCGCCATCGTGTCGCTCACCCTGTCGCCGAAACCCGAAGCGGCCGGCGACATGGGAGCCAACGACCTGACGCGGATCGCGCGCGAGCTGCGCACCGAGATCGCCAAGATCGACGATGTCGGCCTCACCTATCTGGTCGGCGAGACGGGCGAGCGGATACGCGTCGCGCCCGATCCGAGGCGCCTGGCGCTGAACGGCGTCACGCTGCAGCAGCTCTCCGCAAAGGTGAGCGGCGCCAACCGAGCCTTCCCGGCCGGCCGCGTGCGCGACAAGGGCGACCAGATCACCATCGTCGCCGGCGAGACGCTGCGCTCGCCCGCCGAGATCGGCAACCTTGTCCTGACCGCCCGCGACGGCCGCCCGATCTATGTGCGCGACGTGGCCGACGTCGCCTTCGTCGCCGATGCCGGCGAGGCGCTGGTGTCGACGGTGACGCGGTCGGACGGCGGAGAGATCCGGCGCGTGCCCTCGGTGACGCTCGCCATCGCCAAGCGCGCCGGCGCCAACGCGGTGACCGTCGCCGAGCAGATCCTGGAGCGGGTCGAGCTCCTGGAGGGCTCGCTGATCCCCGACAGCATCTCCGTCGCCGTCACGCGTAATTATGGCGAGACGGCCAACGAGAAGGCCAACGAGCTGCTGTTCCATCTGGGGCTCGCCACCATCTCCATCATCGCGCTGGTGTGGCTGGCCATCGGCTGGCGCGAGGCCGTGGTGGTCGCCATCGTCATACCGGTGACGATCCTGCTCACCCTGTTCGCCTCGCGCATCATGGGCTACACGCTCAACCGCGTGTCGTTGTTCGCGCTCATCTTCTCGATCGGCATCCTGGTCGACGACGCCATCGTCGTCATCGAGAACATCGCCCGCCACTGGGGCATGGGCGACGGGCGCGAGCGGCGGCGGGCGGCCATCGAGGCGGTCGCCGAGGTCGGCAACCCGACCATCGTCGCCACGCTGACCGTGGTCGCGGCTCTGCTGCCGATGCTGTTCGTGTCGGGCATGATGGGCCCCTATATGAGCCCGATCCCGGCCAACGCATCCGCGGCGATGATCTTCTCGTTCTTCGTCGCCGTGATGGTCACGCCCTGGCTGATGCTGAAGGTGAGCGGCCGCGCGCCGGTGCACGCCCATGGCCAGGGTGGGGGCGAGGGCGGCCACGGCGGTGCTCTCGGCCGCATCTACGGCATCGTGGCGCGGCCGATCCTCGCCTCGAAGAGCCGGAGCTGGCTGTTCCTGATCGGCGTCGGCGTCCTGACGCTCGGCTCGCTGGTGCTGTTCTACACGAAGGACGTGACGGTGAAGCTGCTGCCCTTCGACAACAAGTCGGAGCTGGCGGTGATCATCGACCTGCCGGAGGGCTCCTCCGTGGAGGCCACCGACGCGGTGGCGCAGGCCGTGGCGCGCGACGTTCTGGAGCTGCCGGAGGTCTACTCGGTGCAGACCCACGCCGGTGCCGCCGCCCCCTTCAACTTCAACGGTCTGGTGCGCCATTACTATCTGCGCGCCGAGCCGCAGCAGGGCGATGTGGCGCTCAACCTGACGCCGAAGGGCGAGCGGGACCGGTCGAGCCACGACATCGCGCTCGACGTGCGCCGGCGTCTCACCGCCCTGCCCGTGCCCGAGGGCACCAGGATCAAGGTTGTCGAGCCGCCGCCCGGCCCGCCGGTCATGGCGACGCTGCTCGCCGAGATCTACGGACCGGATGCCGAAACGCGCCGCCAGGTGGCCGCCAGGGTCGAGGAGGCGTTCCGCGCCGTGCCCTTCGTCGTCGACGTGGACAATTCCTACGGCGACCCGGCGCGCCGGCTGCGCGCCACGATCTCCACCGACGATGCCGAATTCTTCGGCGTGCAGGAGAGCGACGTGTTCGACACGATCGCCATCCTCGGTGGCGGCGCGACGGTCGGCTATTCGCATCGCGGCGAGGGGCGCCAGCCCATCCCCATCCGCATCGAACGGCCGAAGGGCGACAAGACGCTGGACGAGGTTTTCCTGACGACGCCCATCCCGGCCGACGTGCTGCCCGGCGCGCGCGGCGTGGTCGAGCTCGGCGACGTCGTTCGCGTTTTTCAGGAGCGCGCCTCCTATCCCGTGTTCCGGCACAACGGGCGGGCGGCCGAAATGGTGACGGCCGAACTCGCCGGCGATTTCGAGGCGCCGCTCTACGGCATGCTCGCCGTGCAGGAGGCCATCGATGCGCAGGACTGGACGGGGCTGCCGAAGCCGGTGATCAGGCTGCATGGCCAGCCGCTCGACGAAAGCCGGTCGACCCTTTTGTGGGACGGCGAGTGGGAGGTGACCTGGGTCACCTTCCGCGACATGGGCGCCGCCTTCATGGTGGCGCTGCTCGGCATCTACATCCTGGTGGTGGCGCAGTTCGGCTCCTTCAAGGTGCCGCTGGTCATCCTGACGCCGATCCCGCTGACCTTCATCGGCATTCTCGGCGGCCACTGGCTGTTCGCTGCGCCGTTCACGGCCACGTCGATGATCGGCTTCATCGCGCTTGCCGGAATCATCGTGCGCAACTCGATCCTGCTGGTGGATTTCATCCGCCATGCGGCCTCGCCCGGCCGGCCCCTGACCGAGGTGCTGGTCGAGGCCGGCGCGATACGCTTCAAGCCGATCCTGCTGACGGCCCTTGCGGCGATGATCGGCGCCGCCGTGATCCTCGCCGACCCGATCTTCCAGGGACTGGCGATCTCGCTGCTGTTCGGCCTCGCCTCCTCGACCCTGCTGACGGTTCTGGTGATCCCGGCGATCTACCGGGTGCTGAGGACCTGAACGTGGCCTGACCGCGAAGCGCCCTATTCCAGCCGGATCAGAAGCCCCGCCATCAGCCGGGCGCGCTCGACCAGGCTGTCGACCTCGATATATTCGCCGAGCGTGTGCAGGCCGGCGCCGCGCACGCCGATGGAATCGAGCGTCGGGATGCCCAGCGCGCCGGTGAAATTGCCGTCCGATCCGCCGCCGGCGCTGGCATGCGTCAGCTCGAAGCCGATCTCGCCGGCAATGCCTCGCGCCAGCTCATAGACGGCCATCGTGCCGGCGTCGGGCTCCCAGACCGGGCGGGTGACGCCGCGCGTCACCTCGATCACCACGTCGTTCTCCTCGCCGGACAGGGCCAGCATGCGCTTGACGCCGTCATCGAGATCGGCCTGGCGCTTGGCCATCGACAGCACTTCCGCATCGCAGAAGGAGGAGACGCAGTTGACCCACTGGCCGGCATGGACGACGCCGACGGAGAAGGTGCAGTCCTCGCCCGTCATGGACTCGATCTCGAGCACCTTGCGGGCCATGGCGGCGATCGCCGAGCGGCCGTCCTTCAGCGCCCAGCCGGCATGGCTCGGCCGGCCGGCGGTCTTGACGTTGAAGCGGGCGATGGCGTAGCGGCCGGTGACGGCGCCGCCGTCGGGGCGCGCCGGCTCGGGCACCAGCACCACCTTGTTCTTGCGCGCTTCCATCTCGATCAGCTCACGCGTCGAGGGCGTGCCCACCTCCTCGTCGGGCGTGAACAGGACGGTGATCGGCAGCGGCGTCTCGACCCCGGCCAGCGCCAGCTGGCGGATCGCCTCGACACTCACATAGTTGCCGCCCTTCATGTCCTGGATGCCCGGGCCGTAGCAGCGTCCGTCCTCGATGCGCCAGGGGTTCTTGGCCAGCGTGCCGACCGGATGCACCGTGTCGAGATGACCGGAGATGAGGATGCCCGGCTTGCCGAAATCCTTGTGCGGAAAGCGCGCGCGAACCGAGCCGCCGAAGCCCATGCGGCCGGGAATGCGCTCGATCTCGGCGCCTGCGGCGGCAAGGTCGTAGGCGGCAAGGTCCATCATGCGGTCGACGGCCGCCGGATCGAAGGTCGGGCTCTCGCACTCGATCCAGGGCTTCAGCCCGGCAAGCATCGCGTTTGTGTCGAACGGCAGTTTCTGGAAATTCATGGAATGTGTCCTGGTTGGGTGTTCTGCAATGCTGGTGCCCTTCGATACCCCCCCTCTGGCCTGCCGGCCATCTCCCCCTCAAGGGGGGGAGATTGGCTGTCATTGCCGGCTTTGCCAACCTGCAACGCTGCAGGATACGCAAGGCTTCGGTGAAGGATGATCTCCCCCCTTGAGGGGGAGATGGCCGGCAGGCCAGAGGCGGGTGCGAAGGGGCGCGACTACTAACCAGCCAGCCTCTTCTCGACGATGCGTGCCATGATGCTGGCGCCGATCGGCAGCATGTCGTCGTCGAGGATGAAGCCGGGATTGTGCACCGGCACCGAGCCCTTGTGCCCGAGCGTGCAATAGGCACCCGGCACCACCTTCAGCATGTCGGCAAAATCCTCGCTGCCCGTCACCAGCTCCGGGGTGATGGCGGCGTTGTCCGCACCGACGATCTCGGCTGCGGCATCGCGATAGGCCTCCGAGAGGTCCGCATCGTTCATCAGGACGTCGAAGATCGGCCGCAGGTCGGGAACGATCTCCACCTCGTAGCTCTCGGCGAAGCCGGCGCACAGTTTGGTGACCCGGTCGTGGACGAGGTCGCGCACCTCGTCGGAGAAGTAGCGGATCGTGCCGCAGAGCACGGCCTTGTCGGGCACCACATTGTAGGCCGAGCCGGAGTGGATCTGGGTCACCGAAAGCACGGCCGGCTCCGTCGGCTGCACGTTGCGGCTGACTACGGATTGCAGGGCCTGCACGAGCGCTGCGGCGATGACGATCGGGTCGCGGGCATGGTGCGGCTGGGCGCCGTGGCTGCCAATGCCGTTGATGGTGATGTCGAAGAAGGTCGCCCCGGCCATCGCCGGCCCCGGCTTGATGCGGAATTGGTTCGCATCGGCCATCGGGTTGTTGTGCATCCCGTAGATCTCGTCGCAGGGAAACTTCTCGAACAGCCCGTCGGCGAGCATGGCGCGCGCGCCGCCCAGCCCCTCCTCCGCCGGCTGGAAGATCATCACCGCACACCCGGCGAAATCGCGCGTCTCGGCGAGATAGCGCGCTGCGCCGAGCAGCATGGTCGTGTGGCTGTCGTGCCCGCAGCCATGGAAGGCGCCGGGGTTCTTCGAGGCGTAGGGCAGGTTTGTCAGCTCGTCCATCGGCAGCGCATCCATGTCGGCGCGCAGGCCGACCGTGCGCCCGCCGTCCCTCTTGCCCTTGATGACGCCGATGACGCCGGTCTTGCCGAGGCCGGTGTGCACTTCGTCGACGCCCCATTTCTTCAGGAGCTCGGCGACGATGCCGGAGGTGCGCACTTCCTCGAAGCCGATTTCGGGGTGCTCATGGAAATCGCGGCGGATCGCCGTCAGTTCTTCGGCATAATCGGCGATCTTCGGCAAAACGGGCATGACTATCCTTTCTGAAACAAGATCAGACCACCTCAGGCGGTCTGCAATTCACGGAAGTTGGCGAAGTCCCACTGGCGCCCCGGCGCGGCCTCGATCAGCGCGCGCGTGTAGGGATGCTGCGGGTTGGCGAGCACGTTGGCGGCCGTGTCGTGCTCGACGATGCGCCCGTGCTGCATCACCACCACCTCGTCGCAGATCTGCGCGGCGACGCGCAGGTCATGGGTGATGAACAGGATGGCGATGCCGAGCTTCTGCTGCAGCTCGTCGAGCAGGTCGAGGACCTGTGCCTGGACCGACACGTCGAGGGCGGAGACCGCCTCGTCGGCGACCAGCACGTCCGGTTCCATGGCGATGGCCCGGGCGATCGCCACACGCTGCCGCTGACCTCCGGAGAACTGGTGCGGATACCGGTTCACCGCATCGTCAGGCAGGCCGACCAGCGTCAGCAATTCGGCCGCCCGCTTCAGCGCCGCCTGCTTGTCGGTGCCGATGTTGAGCGGCCCTTCGATCAGGCTGCGCCCGATGGTCCAGCGCGGGTTGAGCGAGCGGAACGGATCCTGGAAGACGATCTGGATGTGCTTGCGGTAGGGCCTCAGCTCACGCCGCGACAGCCGGGCGATCTCCTGGTCGGCGACACGGATGTCGCCGTCCGTCGGATCGACCAGCCGCATGATGCAGCGGGCCACGGTGGATTTCCCCGAGCCGCTTTCGCCGACGATGCCGAGCGTGCGGCCGCGCGAAATGGAAAAGTTCACGTCGCTCGCCGCCCGTGTCGGCTCGCGCCGCACAAAGACGCCGTGCGCGCCATAGACCTTCTGCAGCCCGCTGACGGAGAGCACCGTGCCGTCCGCCGACATCGCCCTCGGCGCCCGCGGCGTAAGGCTCGGCACTGACTGCAGCAATTGCTTCGTATACTCCTGGCGGGGGCGGCGAAGCAGGTCTTCGACGGGCGCATGCTCGACGATCTGGCCGAGCTTCATCACATGCACCGTGTCGGCGATCTCGGCGACCACGCCCATGTCGTGCGTGATGAAGAGCACGGCGGTGCCGTGGGTTTCCTGCAGCTCGGCGATCAGGCTCAGGATCTGCTTCTGGGTGGTCACGTCGAGCGCGGTGGTCGGCTCGTCGGCGATCAGCAGTTGCGGCTCCAGGATCAGCGCCATGGCGATCATGATGCGCTGGCGCTGACCGCCGGAAAGCTGGTGCGGATAGGAGCGGTAGATGCGCTCCACGTCCGGCAGGTGCACCTGATTCATGATGTCGAGCACGCGGGCCTTCTTCTCGCGGGCCGGCAGCCTGGTGTGCGTGTCGAGCACCTCGCCGATCTGGTCGCCGACGCGGATCACCGGGTTGAGCGCCGTCATCGGTTCCTGGAAGATCATCGAGATCTTGCGGGCACGCATGTCGCGCATGGCTTGCGGGCCGAGCTCGAGAAGATTCCGGTTCTCGAGCTCGATGCGTCCCCCCGTGGCGACCAGCGCGCCCTTCGGCAGCAGACCCATGATGGACAGCGAGGTGACGGACTTGCCGGAGCCGGATTCGCCGACGAGACAGACCGTCTCGCCCTGGCGGATCTTCAGCGACACCCGGTCGAGCACCGGCGGGGCCGTGTCGTTGCCGGCAAGGCGTACGGTCAGGTCGCGGACTTCCAGAACGCCCGGCACATCGTCGAAACTGCGGGTCTTGAACTTCATGGCCGGCGTCTCCGACAGGGTGATGATTTGGGAAGGCCGGCGCGGTAGCCCCACGCCTTACCCCTCCCCTCAAGGGGGAGGGGTATGATGGAGCGCACCGCCTTTCTTCCCTCCCCCTTGAGGGGAGGGGTCCGAAGGACGGGTGGGGGTCGCAGGCGGAGCCTGCAAGAAAAACCACAGGCGATTGCCCTGCCCTCAAGAGGGAGATGCCCGGCAGGCCAGAGGGGGATGTGCGAGAGCATCGTCATCTCATGCCTCCCGTTTCTTCAGGCGCGGGTCGAGCATGTCGCGCGCCGTGTCGCCGAGCAGGTTGATGGACAGGATGCAGAGCGACAGCATCAGGCCGGGCCAGAAGATGAGCGACGGCTTGAGCTGGAAGTAGATCCGGCCCTCGGCCATGATGTTTCCCCAGGTCGGGATCTCGGTGGAAACGCCCGCCCCGAGGAAGGACAGGATCGCTTCGGTCAGGATCGCCGAGGCGCAGATATAGGTGCCCTGGACGATCAGCGGCGCCAGCGTGTTCGGCATCAGGTGCTGCCAGAGGATCTTCGGCATCGACGAGCCGAGCGCGATGGCCGCCTCCACGTAGGGCTCCTCGCGCGCCGACAGCACGACCGAGCGCACCAGCCGCACGACGCGGGGGATTTCCGGAATGGTGATGGCGCCCATCACCGACCAGATGCTGGGCCCGTTGAGCGCCACCAGCGCGATGGCGAGCAGGATCGAGGGGATCGCCATCAGGCTGTCCATGATGCGCATGATGATGGCGTCGGCCGTGCGGAAGAAGCCGGAGACGAGACCGATCATGAGGCCGATCATAACGCTGACGACGGCGGCGCCGAGACCGATGAACAGCGAGATGCGGCCGCCGGTGATGACGCGCGAAAGCACGTCGCGGCCATAGGCGTCGGTGCCGAGCGGATGGACGTCGCTCGGCCCCTTGAGGCGTTGCACCGCATCCATGGCGAGAGGGTCATGCGGCACGATGAGCGGTGCGGCAAGCGCCAGGAACACGATCACGAACAGGACGATCGCGGCGATGATCGGACCGGCGCCGGCGCGCCAGCCGCGCGGCACGGCGATTGCTCCGAACAGCCATTGCAGCCGGGCTGCAGGTTGTGGACTGGCAGCCATCAGTAACGGATCCTCGGGTCAAAGAAGGTGTAGGACAGGTCGATCAAGAGGTTGATGAAGACGTAGAGCCCGCTCGTCAGCAGGATCATGCCCTGGATGACAGGATAGTCGCGGGCAAGGATCGCATCGACCGTGAGGCGGCCGATGCCGGGGATGTTGAACACGCTTTCGGTCACCACCACACCGCCGATCAGCAGCGCGAAGCCGGTGCCGATGATGGTCATGATCGGCACGGCGGCGTTGCGCAGCGCATGGCGGAACAGGACGACGGTTTCCTTCACGCCCTTGGCGCGGGCGGTGCGGATGTAGTCCTCGCCCAGCACCTCGAGCATCGAGGCACGCGTCATGCGTGCGATCAGCGCCACATAGATGGTGGCGAGCGTCAGGCATGGCAGGATGGCGCGCGAGAGGAACTTGCCGAAGCCCTCCGAAGGCGCGGCATAGCCCTGCACCGGCAGCCAGCGCAGCTCGATGGAGAAGGCCTGGATGAACAGATAGCCGATCACGAAGACCGGGATAGAGAAGCCGAGCACCGAAAACGCCATCACCAGATAGTCGACCCAGGTGCGGTGCCGCCAGGCGGCGAGCACCCCCATGGGCACGGCGATCAGCACCGACAGGGCGATCGTCAGGATGGCGATGTTGAAGGTCGGCCAGATCCGCTGGCCGATCATCTGGGTGACCGGCGTCCTGGAGATCAGCGAGGTGCCGAGATCGCCCTGGAAGAGGAGCTTGGCCCAGGTGAGGAACTGGATGTGCAGGGGATCGGCAAGGCCGAGCGATGTGCGGATACGCTCCAGCTGCGCTGGGGTCGCCGCATCACCGGCGATGATGGCGGCGGGGTCTCCCGGCGTGAGCCTGAGGAGCAGGAAGACGAAGATGGCGACGATGAGCATGACCGGTATGACGGCCAGGATGCGCCGGATGATGTAACCTAGCATCGCGGATGCTGTCCTTTGACAAGCGTTCCTGAATAAAAGAGCTCGGGGCACGCGGCTCCGGCCAGGGAGCAAGACGGCGCCGCGAATGAGTTTCCTCGCATTGCCCCGAGCAGAGCCGCCCGGCCGTTGCAGCGCCGGGCGGGATTGGCTTGGCGGCCGTCAGTCCGCCTTTTCGATGTTCCAGAAGACAGGCACCGGAGACGGGATCATGTTGGTCAGCTTGTTGCTGCGCGCCTGTGGCGAAGCATACTGGCCAAGCGGGATGTAGAGGACCTCGTCCATGTTGTGCTTCTGGATCTCGACCGCCACTTCCTTCTGCTTCTCCGGCGTGTCGGCGGCGATGAAGGCGGCGCGCAGCTCCTCCATCTTGTCGTCCTTCGGCCAGCCGAACCAGGCATCGTCGCCGCGGCCGTTGAGCATGGGGCTGATCAGCGGCGAGTTGATCTCCGGCACCATCCAGTTGGTGAAGAAGATGTTCCAGCCGCCTTCGGCGGGCTTCGCCTGGCTGGCGCGGCGCGTCACCAGCGTCTGCCAGTCCATCGGCTGCATGTCGACGTTGAAGCCGGCGTTGCGCAGGGCCTGCGCCGCCACCACGGGCTGCGCCGTCAGGCTGACCACGTCGGTCGGCTGCATGAGCACGATCGGCGTGCCGTCATAGCCGGCTTCCTCAAGCAGCTTCTTGGCGCCTTCGATGTCGCCGCCGGAGGTCAGGGTCTGCGAGCCGGACTCGTCGGCGAGCGGCGTGCCGCAGCCGAAGATCGCGCCGCACACCTTGTAGTAATCCGGATTGCCGATCAGCGTGCCGAGCACGTCTTCTTGGCTGAGCGCCATCTGCGCGGCCTGGCGGATCTTCTTGTTGTCGAAGGGCGGGTGCTTGAAGTTCATGCGGCCGATGGTCTGGTAGCCCAGCTCGTCGCGTGTCTCGACCGTCACGTCCTCGCTCGTCTCTAGGAGCGGCAGAAGGTCGATCTGCACCTGCTCGAGATAATCGATCTCGCCCGAGAGAATGGCGTTGATGCCCGTCTGGGCGTCGGGCATCGTCACCCACTTGACCTCGTCAACCTTGACGTTCTTGCCGCCGGCCATCCAGCTCGCCGGCTCGCTGCGCGGCACGTAGTCTTCGAACTTGCGGTAGGTGACGGAGACGCCGGGCTGATACTCGTCCTCCACGAAGACGAAGGGACCCGAGCCCGTATAGTCGGTGATCGCCTCCTCGGGCGGCGTGCTGGCCACCCGCTCGGGCATGATGAAGGGCGGAACGGCCGATTGCTTGCCGACCGTGTCGAGCAGCGCCGGGAACGGGCTCTTCAGCGTCCAGACGATGGTCTTGTCGTCCTTCGCCTCGAGGCTCTCCGTCACGTCGAAGATGAGCTGCCCGCCGGAATCGCGCTTGCCCCAGCGCTTCAGCGAAGCCACCGCATCGGCGGCCGTCACCGGCGCGTCGTCATGGAATTTCAGCCCGTCGCGCAGCGTGAAGGTGTAGACGAGGTTGTCGTCGGAGACGGTCCAATCGGCCATCTGCGGCTGCGGCTTGAAGTTCTCGTCGACGGCCACCAGCACGTCGTAGATCATGTAGCCGTGGTCGCGGGTGATATGGGCGGTGGTGATGACCGGGTCGAGCACGCGCAGGCCCGAATGCATGACCGCGGTGATGGTCTTGGCCATGGCGGGCGTGGCGAGCGCCGTACCGCCGATCAGGGCAACGCCGGCTAACAGCCCCAGCGTGGCCCCCCGCATGTGCCCCTTGAAATGGTGAAGTCTCTCCTGAATACGCATCGTGTTCCCTCTTTTGTTGGATTTGAATTGCTGCGTTTGGCGTGACTTTATCGCTTGCCGCGTAAGATCGTCTTCAGGCCTCCATCGTCTCATGCGCGGCCGATCGGCGGAAGGCCGGCCCGTTGGGCGACAGGCGCATGCCGTCGGCGAGCTTCGTCCAGGCGAGATCGGCCGGATCGAGCGGCATTGGCCCGGGAGCCGTGCAGACCAGGATCGTCTCGGCGATGGGCTCGAAATCGGCGCGGAAATGCACCGAGCTCTTGTTGACGAGGATCGCCATGTCCGTCGGCTCGATGCCGACGAAGCGGTACATGGCCAGATCTGCCATCTGCGCCTTGTGCGAGGCGACCACCACCTTGACGCCGCCGATGGAAAGGCAGGCGGATGGCCCGACATTCATATGCGTGCCGCCGTAATAGGGGCCGGTCGCGTGCAGATCGCCGTTGGAAAGCTTCTCGACACGGAAGGTCGCCTCGAGCGGCGCATCGCCGCTGATGCCGGATTGCCCGCCGAGCGCGATGGTGACCTCGGCCCCCTCCCCTGCCGCATGGGCGGCGCGCGCCGCCTGCGGGTCGACCATCATGCCGATGGCGGCTTTCTCGGCGCCGTTGCGCAGCAGCGCGCGCAGCATGCCGGTGGTGTTCGAATCGCCCCCGGCGCCGGGATTGTCCTGCGTGTCGGCGATCACCACGGGGCGTCGAGCGGTCCCGGCGATGCGCATCGCTTCCCGCACGCCTTCGTCGGGCGCGTAGGCGCGGCCGGCAAAGGCGCTTTCGCTGGCCATGATGCGCTCGTAGAGACGGTCCGCCGCGCCGTTTGCCGCTTCCTGCGTTTCACCATAGGCAATGACGGTCTGTCCGCATTCCTCGATGTCGGCTGCCGGAAAACCCATCCAGTAGGAGACGCTCGCCACTTCGCCCGTTTCGAGCGCGGCGACCTTGGCATAGAGGCTCTTCGCGGGCTCGATGAACGTGCACTGCCAGGGGATCGAGGTCAGGTAGGGCAGCCGGCGGAAGGCCCTGGCATAGGGCGCGCCGCGCGCCATCAACTTGTCCAGCCCCTCGGCGGCGCGGCGGCCCGTCTCGGCCATGTCGATGTGAGGGTAGGTGCGGAAGGCGACCAGCAGATCGGCCTCGCGGACCATCCGTTCCGTCGTGTTTCCATGCAGGTCGAGGCTGACGGCGATGGGCACATCCGCGCCGACCACTTCGCGCACGCGGGCGATGAGCTCGCCCTCGCCGTCGTCGATATGCTCCGCCACCATGGCGCCATGCAGGTCGAGGCATACGCCGTCGAGCCGGCCGGCGCCGGCGATGCCCTCGACGATCTCGGCGGCGATCCGCTCATAGGCGTCGCGCGTCACATGGGCGGAAGGGATGGCGCCGGTCCACAGGATCGGAACCATGTCCCAGCCGGCCTTTTCCCCATGGGCGACGCTGCCCGCGATGCCGAGGTTGACGCCGGTGCAACGGGCGAGAATTTCCGCCCCGCGCGAGAGCGGCAGATAGCCGCCACCCTGCTCGAATTGTGCGTAAGTCGCTTTGGACGGCGCGAAGGTGTTCGTCTCGTGCAGAAACCCGGCCAATGCGACCCGCTTGCTCATGCCATCCCCCTTGCCTGAACGCATAAAGGCATTCGAACGCCACCGGTTCTGCACAAAAGCGATTTTCGGGTCGACGCCCCGAAGATCGCGTGATGGTGTGAAAATCAAAAGTATCGCTATGCAATACCTTCGTATCGATGGTACGATAAGTGTGCTACGGTTCATGTGTCAAACAGTTTTTGGGGGTGCTGCTTGCGCTATGTTCAAAGAGCGGAATACGGGGTTCGGCCCGCCACCAGCGTGGACGAGAGCGACCCGCTGTTCGTCCAGGCGATCGCCCGCGCCATGCGGGTTCTTTCAGCCTTTCACGACACGGGAAAGCCGTTGACGCTGAACGAGATCGCTGCGGGAAGCGGCATGGACAAGAGCGCGGCGCAGCGGGTCGTCCACACCCTGCGGCAGCTCGGATACGTGCAGCGCGACGCGGACGACCGGGGCTATGTGCCGGGCATCCGCATTCTCGACCACACGCGTGATTATCTGCGGCTCAATCCCCTCGTCTCGCGCGCCTCTCCGGTGCTTCTGGAGCTGCGTCGCAACGTGCGCGAGCGCGTCGACCTCAGCCTGCGCGACGGGCTGCGGCTCGTCTATGCGGCCCGTCTGCAGAGCAAGCGCGAAACCTTCTTCGCAACGCTCGTCGGCCAGAGCGTGCCGATCTACTGCACCTCGGGGGGGCGCGCGGTGATGGCCCATATGAGCGATGCCGAGGTGGACGACGTCATCGCCCGCTCCGACCGCCGCAAGATCACGCCGCGCACGATCACCGACCCGGATGCGATCCGCGCCAAGGTGCGCGAGGCGCGCCAGAACGGCTATGCGCTGGCGCTGGAGGAGGTGCTGCAGGGCGAGATCGCCATCGCCACGGCGATCCTGTCCCCCGGCGGCACGCCGCTCGGCGCCATCCACATCGCCGGATCGCTGAGCGAATGGGACGCGGAGACCTTCTGCCGCCGCTTCGCCCCTCTGGCGACGGAGGCGGCGGGAGCGCTCAACCGGTTTTAGAGCCTGGCAGAGGTTGAGCACCCCTCATCCCCCTGCCGGGGCCTTCTCGCTCTCAGGGGCAGGGCAATCGCCTATGGTTTTCTCTTGCAGGCTGCGCCTGCGACCCCCCACCCTCGGTCCCTCCCCTCAAGGGGGAGGGAAGAAAGGTGGTGCGCTTCATCATCCCCCTCCCCCTTGAGGGGAGGGGTAAGGGGTGGGGGTACCGCGCCGCCAAACGCGATTGCCCT
>NZ_JANKOF010000089.1 GCF_024655565.1 Nitratireductor sp. ZSWI3
CGCACGGCCGCCGCGCCACCGGAAAGCGCTGCAGCACCGCCCTTCGCGCCGAGCATGGCCGCGCCACCAGCGGCCGCACCGCCGGCGAGCACCATGCCGCCTGCGGCAAGGCCGGTGCCGACAGCAGCCCCTGCGCCGAGCTGCGGCCCGCCGCTGACGAGGCCGGACGCAATACCGGGACCGAAGATGCCGAGACCGAGAAGCGAAAGTGCGGCCAGCACGATCGCCATGGCGTCGTCGACGGATGGAGTCTGGCCACCGAAGCCCGCCGTGAACTGCGAGAACAGCGTCGAGCCGATGCCGATGATGACGGCGAGCACTAGAACCTTGATGCCGGAGGATATGACGTTGCCAAGCACGCGTTCGGCCATGAAGGCGGTCTTGCCGAACAGGCCGAACGGGATCAGCACGAAGCCGGCAAGCGTCGTCAGCTTGAACTCGATGAGCGTGACGAAGAGCTGCACGGCCAGGATGAAGAAGGCAAGCAGGACCAGAGCCCATGCGAACATAAGGCAGGCGATCTGGATGAAGTTCTCGAAGAAGGACCAGTAACCCATCAGGTCGGAAATGGAATCGAGCAGCGGGCGCGCGGCGTCGAGTCCGGTCTGCGCCACCTTGCCGGGTCGCATGAGGTCCTGCGCCGTGAAGCTTGTGCCCGAACCTTTGAGGCCAAGGCCGGCGAAGCTGTCGAAGATGATCTTGGCGAGGCTGTTCCAGTTGCCGATGAGATAGGCGAAGACGCCGACGAACAGGGTCTTCTTCACCAGCCGGGCGATGATGTCGTCATCGGCACCCCAGGACCAGAACAGAGCGGCCAGCGTCACGTCGATGACGATCAGCGTCGTGGCGATGAACGCCACCTCGCCGCCGAGCAGGCCGAACCCGCTGTCGATATAGGAGGTGAAGACCCCGAGAAAATTGTCGATGACGCCCGCGCCCTGCATGGCTTACTGCTCTCCTGCGGGTTGAGGTGCGGCGAGCGCGGGCGTGCGGCGCAGGAAGCGGTCGCGGTTCTCGGCCCAGGTGGCGAGGCAGTCGGGATCGCTCACCGCCGCCTCGCCCATCCGCTGGCAGCGGCGCAGGCTCTGGCGCAGCGGATCGGCCGGAGGCTGTAGCGCCGGGGCCGGACGGGCCGGCGCAGGTTCGTCCTTGCGGCTCATCTCGATCACCGTGGCGGTAATGGCGATGGCGACGAATATGATCGCACCCAGCCGGGCCAGCATCTTGCCGTCCATGGTCGCCCCCTCCCGCTCGTCAGTTGTTGCCGTTGCCGAACATCCGCGCATTGCCCGGCTGGTAGCCGGAGCCGGGCGTCAGGAAGCGCTCGCGCTGGACGCGGCCTTGCTCGGCGGCGGTGGCCCGCTCGGCTTCGCTCAAGGCGCCGGCGCGGCCATTGGCCGACATCAGCGCGATCAGGTCGGAAAGCTGCTGGGACTGGAGCGCGAGAAGCTGGTTGCCGGCCTGTGTCGCCTGCAAGGCGCCGGTCGCGCCCTGGCTCTGCCCGACAAGCGCGGACATCTGGGTGCGATTGGTGTCAATGTTGCCGACGACGCCGGCCTGGACGCGCATGGCGTCCTGCAAACCGCCGACCGTGTTCTGCCAGCGGCTGCGGGCATCGACGACAAGCTGCTGATCGGTCGCCGACAGCGAGATGTTGCCGTACTTGCTCTGGAACATCTGGTCGATGTTCTGCACGTCGAAGGCGATGTTCTGCGCCTGGCTCAAGAGCTGCTGTGTGCGCTGCACGTTCTGCTGCAACGTCTGGAGCGAGGAATAAGGCAGGCTCGCGAGATTGCGGGCCTGATTGATGAGCATCGTTGCCTCGTTCTGGAGGCTCTGGATCTGATTGTTGATCTGCTCCAGGGTACGCGCGGCCGTAAGCACGTTTTCGGCATAGTTGGAGGGATCGAAGACGATCCGGCCGAAGCCGAATTGCGCATGAGCCGGGCTAGCCAGCATGGGCGACAGCGCGACGGGCGTGGTGAGCGCCAGGGCCAGCGCTGTAGCGCCGGCCATGCTGGGAATAGGAATACGGGTCATGGAAGGGTCTCCTCTGATTGGGGGGTATCCAGCGCGGCCGGCGCGGCGGTTTCCGGTCGGTCGGCGAGATTGGTGAGGTCGGGGATCAGGTCGGCGGCCCAATCGACGCCGCGCAGGCGGAGCCAGGCGGCGAGAAAGCCGTCGCGGCCATGCTCGGCGACGATGCGTTCGATGGCGATCTGATCGGATTTGGAAGACGCGGCGCAGAGCGCGAGGCCGACTTCGGACAGACCCAGCTCGAACAGGCGGTTTCCCCTGCGGCTCTGACAGTAGTAGTCCCGCTTGGGCGTTGCCCGCGCGAGGATTTCGATCTGCCGGTCATTGAGGCCGAAGCGGCGATAGATGGCCGTGATCTGCGGTTCGATGGCACGCTCGTTCGGCAGCAAGAGCCGCGTTGGGCAGCTCTCGATGATGGCGGGGGCGATATTGCTGCCGTCGATGTCCGACAGGCTTTGCGTGGCGAAGATGACGCTGGCGTTCTTCTTGCGCAGCGTCTTCAGCCATTCGCGGAGCTGGTTCGCGAACCCTTCGTCGTCCAGCGCAAGCCAGCCCTCGTCGATGATGAGCAGCGTCGGGCGGCCGTCGAGCCGGTCGCCGATGCGATGGAAGAGATAGGCGAGCACGGCCGGGGCCGCGCCGGTCCCGACAAGGCCCTCGATCTCGAATGCCTGCACCGAGGCCGAGCCGAGATGTTCGCTTTCGGCATCGAGCAACCGCCCATAGGCGCCGCCGACGCAGAATGGGCGGAGCGCCTGTTTCAGATCGTTCGACTGGAGCAGGACGCTCAAGCCGGTGATGGTGCGTTCCTCGACCGGCGCGGACGCCAGCGAAGTCAGCGCCGTCCAGATATGCTCCTTCACCTCGGGCGTGATCGCGACGCCCTCGCGCATGAGGATGGCGACGATCCAGTCACCGGCCCAGGCGCGTTCATAGGTGTCGTGGATGCGGGCAAGCGGCTGGAGCGAGACGGACGCCTCGTCCCCTTCCGACAGGCCGCCGCCGAGGTCGTGCCAGTCACCGCCCATGGCGAGCGCGGCGGCGCGGATCGAACCGCCAAAGTCGAACGCAAAGACCTGCGATCCTGCATAGCGCCGGAACTGCAAGGCCATGAGCGCAAGCAGCACGGACTTGCCCACGCCGGTCGGGCCGACAATGAGGGTGTGGCCCACGTCGCCGATGTGAAGGGAAAGCCGGAACGGAGTGCTTCCCTCGGTCTTGCCGTAGAGCAAGGGGGGCGCACCGAGATGATCGTTCCGTTCCGGCCCCGCCCACACGGCACTCAGGGGGATCATGTGGGCGAGATTGAGCGTCGAGATGGGCGGCTGGCGGACATTGGCATAGGCATGTCCGGGCAGCGAGCCGAGCCAGGCATCGACGGCATTGACGGTTTCGGGCATGGCCGTGAAATCGCGGCCCTGAACGATCTTCTCGACCAGCCGCAGTTTCTCGTCGGCAAAGCGCGGATCGGCATCCCAGACCGTGACGGTCGCCGTCACGTAGGCCATGCCGGCGACATCCTGCCCAAGTTCCTGCAGGGCCATGTCGGCGTCGGCTGCTTTGTTGGCGGCGTCGGTGTCCACGAGCGCGGATTGCTCGTTGGTCATCACTTCCTTGAGGATCGCCGCGATGCTTTTGCGCTTGGCGAACCACTGCCTGCGGATTTTGGTCAGCAGCCGTGTCGCGTCGGTCTTGTCGAGCAGGATGGCGCGGGTGGACCAGCGATACGGGAAAGCCAGCCGGTTCATCTCGTCAAGCAGGCCGGGCGTTGTCGCAGTCGGAAAGCCGACGATGGTGAGCACGCGCAAATGCCGATCGCCCAGGCGCGGCTCGAGCCCGCCCGTCAAATGCTGATCGGCGAGCAGCGCGTCGAGGTGCATCGGGACTTCCGACACGCGCACGCGATGGCGGTTGGTCGAGATGGTGGAATGCAGATAGGTCAGCGTCTCGCCGTCATCGAGCCAACGGCACTCGGGCATGAAGCCGTCGAGTAGCGCCAGCACGCGGTCGGTACGATCCGTGAAGCCGCGCAGAGCCTCCCATGGATTGACGCCGGATTGCTCGCGGCCCTCGTAAAGCCAGGTTTCCGCTCGCGCGGCGTCCTCGGCTGGCGGCAGATAGAGGAAGGTCAGGAAGTATCCGGACACGAAGTGCGCGCCCGCTTCCTCGAACCCGGCCTTTCGTTCCGCATCGACCAGCGCGGACGCCGCATCGGGAAATCGGCTGTCGGGATAGGTAGCGGCCTCGCTGCGCTGCGCCTCGACGAAGATGCTCCAGCCGGAGCCGAGGCGGCGCACGGCATTGTTGATACGGCCGGCGACGGCGACCAGCTCGGCCGCGACAGCGGAGTCCAGATCGGGTCCGCGAAACTTCGCGGTGCGCTGGAACGAGCCGTCCTTGTTGAGCACGACGCCGGAGCCGACCAATGCGGCCCAAGGCAGATAGTCGGCGAGACGGGTGGCGGTGCGGCGATATTCGGCAAGGTTCATCATGCTCGCGCCCTCACACCGACAAATGACCGGGGATGCGCAGATGCCGGCGGCCGACTTCCACAAACAGCGGGTCGCGCTTCGCCGCCCAGACGGCTGCGAAATGGCCGATGGCCCAGATGGCGATGCCGACCAGCCAGAGGCGCAGGCCGAGGCCCACGGCCCCGGCTAGCGTGCCGTTCATGATGGCGATGGCGCGCGGTGCGCCGCCGAGCAAAATGTGTTCGGTCAGCGCTCTGTGAACCGGAACGGTGAAGCCCGGCACCGCGTCGAGCTGTTCGAGGACGGCCGCCATCAGATGAGCGCCCCGCCGCCGAACGAGAAGAACGACAGGAAGAAGCTCGACGCGGCAAAGGCGATCGATAGGCCGAACACGATCTGGATCAGCCGGCGGAAGCCACCCGACGTGTCGCCGAAGGCCAGCGTCAGGCCGGTGACGATGATGATGATGACGGCGATGATCTTGGCGACCGGCCCCTCGATCGACTGAAGAATGCTCTGGAGCGGCGCTTCCCACGGCATGGAGGAGCCGGAAGCATGGGCGGCGGGCGCCATGAACAGGCTGACATAGGTGACGGTCGCGGCCGTCGCGATGTGGCGGCGGAAACGTAAGACGTTGCGGATCATGAAGGGTCTCCTGTCGGGGTGGTTGCCAAAGTGATCGGATGCGTGATGCGGTAGTCGCCGTCCGGGCCGAGCCCTTCGACGCGGGCGAGTTCGGCAAGCCGGCGCGCGGAACCGCGGCCGGAAAGCACGGCAACAAGGTCGATGGTCTCGGCGATCAACGCGCGCGGGACCGTGACGACGGCCTCCTGGATGAGCTGTTCGAGCCGGCGCAGTGCCCCGATGCCGGTGCCGGCATGGATGGTGCCAATGCCACCGGGATGTCCTGTGCCCCAGGCTTTGAGCAGGTCGAGCGCTTCGGAGCCGCGGACTTCGCCGATGGGAATACGGTCAGGGCGAAGGCGCAGTGACGAGCGAACCAGATCGGAAAGCGTCGCCACGCCATCCTTCGTTCGCATGGCAACAAGGTTCGGGGCGGCGCATTGCAGTTCGCGCGTGTCCTCGATGATGACGACCCGATCCGCCGTCTTAGCGACCTCGGCGAGCAGCGCGTTGGTGAGCGTCGTCTTGCCGGTGCTGGTGCCTCCGGCGACGAGGATGTTGGCGCGTATCGCGACAGCTTCTCGCAGCGTTGCGGCCTGGTCGGTGGTCATGATGCCGCCGGTGACGTAGTCGTCGAGGGTGAACACCGCGACGGCGGGCTTGCGGATGGCGAAGGCGGGTGCTGCGACGACGGGCGGCAACAGGCCCTCGAACCGCTCGCCGGTCTCGGGAAGCTCCGCCGAGACGCGGGGGGCTCGCGGATGAACCTCCGCGCCGACATGATGGGCGACCAGGCGCATGATGCGTTCGCCGTCGGCGGCGGACAGCATCTCGCCCGTGTCGGCAAGACCTTCGGAGAGCCGGTCCACCCAGATGCGGCCATCCGGATTCAGCATCACCTCGACCACCGCCGGGTCTTCGAGAAATCGCGTGATAGACGCGCCGAGCGCCGTGCGCAGCATGCGTGCGCCGCGTGCGATCGCCTCCGGTCTATGGTGGTTGGCAGTCATGTCGGCCCCGTTCTTCACGGGGTGCTCGACTGACGGTCCCCGCATCGGGGTCGATTAAGAAAGCCCCAAATCGAGCGGGTTCAACAAGTATTTACGCGCGTGCGGCGGTCGGCGGCCATCGGCGGCAAATAGGATGGGTTGAATCTAAGCAGCGTCGCCATCAGCCTCGGGCTGATCTTGCAATGGACTGTCAGAAAGCGAATCTATGTCGCGCGACAACTCTTTCAGAAACCTGTCTCCCGTCGCCAGACGCTTGCCGAGCGTCTGCATGAAACCCTCGAATCGCTCCAACCCTTTCGCCCGTGCCGACTCTTTCGCAGAGTCCGGCAACGGCGGCGTGATGGTCAGCCAGAAGCGGATGAACAGCGAGAGGGTCTCGCCGATCACGGCGAGATCTTCGTCGAGCGTGTCGATCTGACGGCCGAGTTTGTCCAGGCGGCGCGACATGGCCGCTTCCAGCCGATCCGACGCATCCCCCGACAGGAAGGACGCGACGGCGGCCTCGATGATGGCGGACTTCGACACCTTGCGCCGCAATGACAGCGCCTCGACCTGCTTGAGCAGGTCCGGGGCGAAGTAGACGTTCATCCGGGTGCGGTTTGTCATCGGCGGCCCCTCAAAGTTCGATGCCGTCATTGGGGTCCAGCGATGCTTGCCGCGCGACCATCCGCATGCGCTGGCGCATGGCGCGGGCCTTGGCCGCGTCGATGTCAGGTTCGTCGTCCAGTAACTCGAACTCCTGCGTCGGCGGCGCAGGCGGCGGAACGATTTCCTCATCCTCCGGCAATTCCGGCTCGCGGCGGATGCCTGTATTGGCCGGATCGCCCTCGGTCGCGCCGGCTGCGTTCGCGGTGGAAGGGCTCGCGGGTGCGATCACGCGGCTTGTCCAGTCGTCGGACGATGCCGGTTGAGCGGCAACCGGAACGGCGGCTAGGTCGGGCGGCAGCAGGATGCGTTCCTGAAAGCGCGCGTCCTCGAAATAGCGCGCCTTCTTCGCCCGGATCGGCGGCGTGCCCGCGACCATGACGATCTCGTCGCCAGGTGGGAGTTGCATGATTTCGCCGGGCGTCAGCAGCGGCCGCGCAGTCTCCTGCCGCGAGACCATCAAATGCCCCAACCAGGGCGCCAGCCTGTGGCCCGCGTAGTTGGTGGAATCGCGCAGCTCGGTCGCGGTGCCGAGCGCGTCGCTCACCCGCTTGGCCGTGCGCTCATCGTTGGTCGCAAAGCTGATGCGCACATGGCAATTGTCGAGGATCGCATTGTTCGGCCCATAGGCGCGCTCGATCTGGTTGAGGCTCTGCGCGATCAGGAATGACTTGAGACCGTAGCCCGCCATGAAGGCGAGCGCGGATTCAAAGAAGTCGAGACGGCCGAGCGCCGGAAACTCGTCCAGCATCAACAACAGGCGATGGCGCTTGCCGGACGTATTCAATTCCTCCGTCAACCGCCTGCCAATCTGGTTGAGGATCAGGCGGATGAGCGGCTTGGTGCGGTTGATGTCGGACGGCGGAACGACGAGGTAGAGCGTGACGGGATTCCGACTGCCGACCAGATCGGCGATACGCCAGTCACAACGCGCCGTCACGCGCGCCACAACGGGATCGCGATACAAGCCAAGGAACGACATGGCCGTGCTGAGCACGCCCGACCGCTCGTTCTCCGATTTGTTCAACAGCTCGCGGGCCGACGAGGCGATGACGGGATGAACGCCAGCTTCGCCGAGATGCGGGGTGCCCATCATGGCGCGCAAGGTGGCTTCCACCGGACGGCGCGGATCGGACAGGAAGTTGGCGACGCCCGCCAGCGTCTTGTCCTTCTCCGCATAGAGGACATGCAGGATCGCGCCGACCAGCAGCGAATGGGAGGTCTTTTCCCAATGGTTGCGCTTGTCGAGACTGCCTTCGGGATCGACCAGAATATCCGCAATGTTCTGCACGTCGCGGACTTCCCATTCGCCCTGGCGCACCTCCAGCAGCGGGTTGTAGGCGGACGATCTGGCATTGGTCGGATCGAACAGCAGGACGCGGCCGTGCTTTGCCCGGAAGCCCGCCGTCAGGGTCCAATTCTCTCCCTTGATGTCATGGACGATGCAGCTTCCCGGCCAGGTCAATAAGGTGGGGACGACCAACCCGACGCCCTTGCCGCTACGGGTCGGCGCGAAACACAACACATGCTCGGGACCATCGTGGCGCAGATAGTCGCGGTCATACTGGCCGAGCACGACGCCATCCGGGCCGAGCAGACCGGCGGTGCGGATTTCCTTGTCTTCGGCCCATCGCGCCGAGCCATACGTCGCGACGTTGCGGGCTTCCCGCGCGCGGATGATCGACATCATGATGGCGGCGCCGATGGCCATGAGGCCACCGGACGCCGCTATGACGCCGCCCTCGACGAAGATCGACGGCGCATAAGCGTCGAACGCATACCACCACCAGAACAGCGCGGGAGGGTAGTAGATCGGCCAGCCGGCCAGATCGAACCACGGGTTGCCAAGCTGCGCCTGAAAGCCGAGCCGCCACGCCGTCCATTGCGTCGCCGCCCAGGTCGTCACCAGAACGATGGTAAAGACGACGGCGATCTGACCCCAGAGTATTCGGCCTCCGCGCATACAGGCTCCAATCGGCAAAAGAGATGGAGCCGATCAGAGGATAGGCATTCGCGCGAGAGGCAACAGGAAAGACGATGCTGGAGAACTACCGGATACTATCGGCGGTAAATAGGATGGGTTGCGTTTACGCAAATGTCCGCGTTGTGCTGGTGAAGAATTGCACGAAACGAATCGCAGCGTTTAGTCTGCTCGGATCGACCGGCCCATTTTGGTCGCTAGATCGAGCAGGTTTCGGAGGGCTGCACTCCGGTTGACCGTTGACGGTCCTTGTGAGCACCTCGGCGAGAAAGCCGCGCGGCTCACCGGAGGCCTTTGCCGTGGCACAGGGCATGCAAGCAATTCTTCGATCAACAGTGTAAGGGTTGGGCGGCGGTCGGGAGCACGGGTAGCTGGACCACGACGCGCAGTCCGCCGGAGGGGCGAGGTGCAAGGGTCAAGGTGCCGTCGTGAGCCTGGGCAATGCTTCTGACAATCGCCAAGCCTAAACCCACACCAACTTGCCCCGTGTGAACGCGCCCGGTTCCGCGCTGAAACGGCTCGACAAGAACCGCAACGGAGTTAGGAGAAAGTTCCTCGCCCGTATTTTCAACGACAAGCATGACCTGCCCAAGCCGAACGTCAGTCGTGACCCAGACTGTACCCCGCTCAGGAAGGTTGTGCACGATCGCATTGTGCACAAGGTTTGTCGCCATCTGCAGAAGCAGCGTGTTTGAACCGATAACGGGGGCGGCGGCGCAAGAGGTTTCTATCGCGACACTGTGTTTTTCGGCTATAAGGAGAAGTGCCTCGATGGCTTCTTCCGCGACGAGAGACAAGTCGACCTGAGCTTTGGTGAATGCACGTTGGTCTGCACGACTGAGGACAAGCAGTGCCTCGGTTAGGTCGATCGCTCGGGCGTTAACATCGTGCAGGCGCTCCACAAGCTCGCCGGCGTTGCGGTTCGGATCATTCCGGGCGACATCCAGAAGAGTCTGCGTGATAGCCAATGGGGTGCGCAGTTCGTGTGACGTATTGGCTGCGAACCTCTGCTGTTCTGCGACGTGCGCTTCAATGCGCTCGAGCATGGCGTCGAAGGCGTCGGCGAGTTCGCGGAATTCGTCTTTGTGGCCCTGCAATCCTATCCGGTGCGACAGTGACCCTTCCGCCACCATGCGGGTTACGTTTGTGATCCGCGTCAAAGGAGCGATCATCCGCCCGGCGAGAACCCACCCTCCAAGCAGTCCGAACACCAACAGGAATGCCATGACACCGACTGCCGCCGGGCCGAATATGATGGGGCCGAAATTGGTTGGGTCGAATGCACGCAAAAGGTTTGAAGGAGCTGGAACGAATATGCTGACGGACGTACCCCGCAGCAGGAAAATCCACACTACGGCGAGCAGCAAAGTGCCTCCTACCATCAGGAATGCTGCGTAGCTCAGGGCGAGCTTAAGGCGCACGCTCAAGCCAGGCGCTCTATCCATGGCTTTGTCTCCAGGCTAACTATCGCGTTGCGCATTGATGCGGTAGCCAACGCCGAGCACCGTATCAATCAACCAAGGCTGGCCGAGGCGTTTGCGCAACGCAGAGACAGTGATGCGCACGGCGTTGGTGAATGGGTCCGCGTTTTCATCCCACGCCCGCTCCAAGAGTTCCTCGGCGCTGACGACACCGCCCTCGGCGGCGGCAAGAACCTCAAGAACGGCGAACTGTTTGCGCGTCAACGCAATGTAGCGACCGTCACGATAGACCTCTCGTCGGAACGGATCCACGCGTAGCCCGGCGATCTCCCGCACCGGTGGTCTGTTGCGTGCTCGTCGGCGGTCGAGAGCCCGGAGCCTCAGCACGAGCTCCCGAATTTCGAAGGGCTTTGTTAGGTAATCGTCTGCGCCGATTTCAAAACCTGAGGCCTTGTCATCGAGGCGGGCTGCGGCGGTGAGCATGAGGATCGGAACGCCACTGGCCGAGGCTACGATGCTTTTGGCAACCTCGTCGCCGGAAGGGCCGGGAATGTCTCGATCGATGATGGCGGTGTCGTAGACGTTGATGCCGAGCAGTTCCAGCGCTGTGTCGCCGTCGCCAGCTATGTCGGCAGCGATTGCTTCCAACCGCAGACCATCGCGGATGGCGCCTGCCAGATAGGGTTCGTCTTCTACGATCAAAACGCGCATCACACCTCGATACTAGGGCTTGGAATGTATCGTCAGCATATCGAAAACTACATACGTCACCAGAACGTTCGGCGCTTTAGGTTGAAATCTCCATCAACCCTGTTTTGGAGAAATCACGATGCTGAGAACTTACACAAACCGCCACAAAACGAAGCTGTTGCTTTTGAACGCGGCGGTGATCGCCGCACTGTCCGTTTGGGGAAGTCCGGCAGATGCCAGGGACGTTGAAAAAGCCGTCGTCTATGCGCAATGTATGCGCGCGAACGGTTTTCCCGACTTTCCTGATCCGGACGCTGGAGGACGCATCCTCCTTCGCCAGCGGCTCGACGATCGATCAGCACCTGCCCTCCGGACAGCTCACAAAGCCTGCAATGACCTGGCGCCGGAAGGTTGGGCATCGGAGCGTCCGGACCCCGAGCGGAAGGCGAAGTTGCTCGGCTTCGCGCAATGTGTGCGGGACGAGGGCATCGCCGATTTTCCTGATCCAAGCAGCGAAGGCCAGTTTGACTTCGCTACCATCACTGACAGCCCGGAACTGAAATCCGCGATGGAAACCTGCAGGCAAGCCAAAGGCGTGATCGTCGGTTTTGGCGGCTAGTGCAGCTCTGGGAACTTTGATTATCGTCGCGCCGATCCTGATCGGCGCGACGGCTATCGTCATGGTGCGCGTCATGGCAGCCCGAAAGGATCAGAGAACTCGGACGGTAGGGTAGTACGCGTGCATCATCAAAATACGCCACGGTCATCTCGTCTTGTTGGGCGGCTGCCAACGATTTTTTTGGAATTGGCAGGCGTGCCTCGCACCTGCTTTGGTTGAGGTGCTCCCCGTCTTTGGATCGCCCCGGGCGGGAATTTCTGGACAGGTTCGCCATGTGTTTGAGAAACACTCACGGCTCTCTGCGCATTCTCAATCTGAATCTCAAGTGCCACAACCTGGCGACCCAGCGTCTTGTGCCAACCTGGCCGATCGGCCTTCGGATCAATGGTCGTCGCAATATCGTCAAGCCGCATGAGACCGGCACTCCGCAACAAATGGAATGGCGCCAGCCGCCTGAGTCCCATCATTCCGTAATATCGCAGTCCCGATCGTCGCAGTGCGGGCTTCGGCAGCTCGATCTCTTCGTAAAATCCCAGCTCGGAAGGCTCCATCCCGAAGCGCTCCGCCACATCGCCAATCGGGACAACAACTTTCGACATAGGAAAACTTCCGCGCATTACAGCCCAGTCACCCCTCTCGGTAGCGAACAGGGTTATTTGGATCATCGCCGAATATCTCAGCAGATTTGGCAATCAAATCGGCGATCGCATCGATCTTCAGATCGCCAAACTCCACAAAGCTGAAATTGTTGCGGCCGGAGCGTTTCTCTCCCAGGCGTCCTTTGTAAAGGTCCACGATAGGCGCGCCGTCGACCGTAATGGAGAAATACAAGCTAATGTAGTTCTTCTGGAGAGCGAGACCGATAACCGGCCAGTCCGTAGCTTTGCCTGACTTTATGGAATAGCGAAACTTTCCGTAGCCAATCATCTTCATGCGCATGCCAGCGTCGCCGGCCGGGGTGCCTTGGTGAAAGTGGCGTTTGAGTGCGGGGGCCGATTTACGGATCAAAGCGTCAAGCTGATCCAGGTCATCTTTCCGCGCCGGGTCGAAGTTGAGATACTCGGTTAGCGTATTGGCTGTCACTTGGAACACGATGTCCTCCATGCCGTGAGCCAATCGTAGACTCGGGGATGTAGAGATGCCCGCCATGCCAACATGGCGTTGTGTGCTTCGATTCATTTCTCGATCCAATCCATCAATGCTGGGACTGAACACCCAAAAATAGGAATGGATACGATCCACCGGACCATACTCATCGACTCCTCCCTGTTTCGTTCAGACCTTGTGCAGTCTCAGCGGCCTGGTCTTCTCACGCTTGATGATGCCCTTGGCCTCGAGATCCATTTGCACCGCTTTCATGTACCAGCCGGCTTTCGCGCCGCCCGGGAACAGGGCATCAGGCAGAAGCGGCAGCACTGCGGTCGAGAGAGCCTCGTAGGTCAGCCCAGGCGTCGTTTTCGGTAGTACCTTGAGGAACGCCGCCTTCATTGCTTCATACATGTCGGCGTCGACTTCCTTGGCATAATTCGGATGGTTCGGGTTCTGCAGCACGATTGTCTCGCCCATCGATCATACCCCCTGTGCGATCGCCGCCGGCCGCTTGCGCCAGACGCCGAGTATGACGCTGACCAGCACGGATTTCATCAGGGCGTCGCCGCTGTGGATGGCGTATAGCTGCCACGGATAAGCCTCGTGGATCACCGAGCCGGCGATCGCCATCGCCTGAAAGCCGAGCCAGACCACGAGGCCCACGCGCAAGGCGCCGACCCAGGTCCTGGCGCCGGTGGCGACGATCAGCCACGCCAGGGACGAGACGACGACGAGTTCGCGTATGAACTGCGCAATGATCTGCGCCCCGCTTGGTCCTGCTGACGCGTCGATGCCGGCGAGTTCCATCCACACCTCGCCCAATGGACCGGCATAGTAGAATACGCTGGCGACAAAAGCCGCGACGGTGGCCACGAAGACTGCGATTGGGTTGATCTTGGTCATGTCGATCTCCGGAATTGCTATACACCAATGACGCATGAGGCCGGCTGATATCGACAGAGCTAAAAATTTTTTTCTCGTGATGTCGAAATCTTCCGTGAGGTTGAAGAGGTATCGAATGTACCGTTCCAGATGATCGAGACTTTCCTGCGCCAAAGCGGGATCTTTGCCGGCCTTTGCCAGGACGAAACCGCCCTGCAGAACCGCCTGTGTATGACGGGCAAGGCTCGCCGCCGACCAGTCGGCTGTAATGCCGTGCTCGCGCCGCGCCTGTTCGATGTCATCCTCTAGTGTCGCTGTATGGCCGAACATGCTGTGGCCACAGGCATCGCGAATATCCGGCGCTGTCTCGAAAACCTCCTGCGCCATCGTGCCGACGAGGCAAGTGAATTCCTTTAGATCGCCGGTAATGCTTGCCTTGCGAAACGCCACATAGGCGAGGATCCGCGCCAGTGCATCACCGGGCTCGTGATAGGGCGCTTCGGCGAAGAGGGTCGACGCCGTCTCTGCCCAAAACTCCGCCGCAGCCACGCCGAGAGCCTCCTTGCTCCCGAAACGATGAAAGAACGCGCCCTTGGTGACGTCGGCGGCCTTGCACAGGTCGTCGACGCTTGTTGCCGCAAAGCCCTTTCCACGAATGATGTCGCGCGCCGCTTCGAGAAGGCGGAGCCGCGCACCGCCCACTGCAATGAATTGCGGTTCGGGCCTGCGCTCCAGCCCTCAATCCAACGTGATCTCACCGTGCGAGCGGGAGGAGTTTCCATGGCCATTGCCCGATGCGCCTGCGGCGCCCTAAGACTGATACTTAGCAGACCGCCGGAATTGACCGCGCTGTGTCATTGTTCCGCTTGCCAGAGAAGAGCTGATTCGCCCTTGAGCGCTAATGCGTTCTACTCGATTGACTGTGTCGAAATTTCTGGGACGTCTACGGAATTCGTTCGTGCTGCCGAAAGCGGTCGCAAGGTCCGAATGCATTTTTGCTCAACTTGTGGCTCGACCGTTTATTGGAAGGCCGACGCCTCGCCATCCTGGATCGGGGTGGCGGTAGGTTCAATTGCGGACCCGGCCTTCACCGCACCCGCCATTTCAATACTCGAGCAATCGAATCATCGATGGGTGCAGTTTGACGAAACGGTAGAACCTTTCCAAGGCCTCCCAAGCAACCAAGATTAGCATCAATCGACGTGAGGAGCCTGGCAGTCTGTGGACGCACGGAACTTTGGCTTTCCACCGCCCCTGACCGAGGCAGTACGCCACTTCGTCGAGCGAATGGCGGCCGGCGTCGATCAACTGAACCGTGCCGTGAAGACCACAGGTAATGGCGGTGGCGGGGGGAACGAAGCACATCGGCCAGCGTCATTCTTCAATCGCCAAACCCATCTGTGCAATATATTTTCTATATCGTAACCTCAGGAACAAGATATTTGAAATATCGTTCTTGGCCCTCCATCTTCATCATGAGAAGGGGAGCTTCAGGTGAATTTCGAGAACAGAACAGTGCTTATCACAGGTGCCGGCCGCGGCCTTGGCTTCGCATATGCCCGCACCCTCGCCGAACTTGGTGCGACCGTGATCATGCATGATATCGGTGCAGATTCTAGCGGCTTGGGCAGCAACCCGCAGGTTGCGGAAGACGCTGCTGCTCTTTTGCGCGCTGACGGCTACAATGCCGTGGCGACGAGTGGTTCGCTGGATTCACGCATCGGCTGCCGCGCGCTGATCGACCAGACCATCGCACATCATGGACGCCTAGATGGACTTATCCATAACGCTGGCTGGGTTACCTATCAGCCTATCGAAGAAATCGAGGAAACCGCGTTCGATCACATGATGGCAATTGGTGCCAAAGCCCCGCTTTGGCTCGCGCAAGCGGCATGGCCTGCGATGAAGGACGCCGGCTACGGGCGCATCGTGCTCACAACATCATGCCGGGCGATCTATCCGCAATATGTGCATAAAGGCCTTGCCTCCTATGCCGCCGCGAAGATGGCTGCAGTTGGCGTGGTCAATGTTTTGGCGGCGGAGGGCGCAGACCATGGCATCGTCGTCAACGCTATTTCGCCTGTCGCGAAAACGCGCATGTGGGGCGTCGAAGGCGAGCCTGATGAGCTTCGGCCCGCGAAAGTTGCGCCGGGTGCGGCGTTCCTCGCTTCGGAAGCTTGCGTTGAAGGCGGGTGGATATTGCGGGCAGCAAATGGACAGTTCCATGCAACGCGAGCCGCTGAGGCCGTCGGCGTGGACTATCCTCGCGATCTCCTTGGCATGCGGGCGGCGACGGCGGATGCCGTCGCCGCACAATGGTCGCGCATCGCGGTCCCAGCCGTGGAGCCGCGATCATGAGTACCGTGTCGATTGTCCTCGAAAGCCGGGCGCTGCTCGGAGAATGCCCACTATGGAGCCGGTCGCGAAATAGGTTGCTGTGGGTGGACACACTTGCGCCCACGCTCAACCTGTTCGATCCCATTTCGGGCGAGAATGAAGCGACCGCCGTTTCCGCACCACTAGGCTTCGTTGCCGAGCGCGGCAGCGACCTGTTCCTAGGCCTTGGCTGCGACGTTGCCAAACTCGATAATGAAGGAACAGTGCGTAAGATCGCGTCCGCGCCGCATGCGGCAGCAGGCTTCCGCCTCAACGACGCGCGCTTCGATGTTCGGGGCCGCCTCTGGATAGGTCTTATGGACGAAGCGCTGACCGAGGGATCGGGCAGGCTTTACCGGCTCGATCCAGATGGTTCGTGGCACGAAGGCGATAGCGGCTTCACGCTGATTAACGGGCTGGACTGGTCCCCGGACAGCCGCACGCTCTATGTCACGGATTCCCGGCGGGGAACGATCTATGCCTACGATTTCAACCCAGAGGTGGGGACAGTTAGCAATCGGCGGGTGTGGTTCCAGATGAACATTGCCGAAGGGAAACCCGATGGGTTGCTGGTCGATCCTCGCGGTTATGTCCTGTCCGTACTGTTCGATGGCGCGGCCGTTCTTCGGCTCGCGCCCGATGGCAGTCTCGCCGGACGCGTCGAACTTCCGGTTCCCCGACCGACAAGTTGCGCGCTGTCCCCCGATCGAAGCCGCCTGTATGTGACCACCGCGCGGCTTGGACTCAGCGCCAGCGAGCTTGAGGCCGCTCCCTGGTCGGGGGCCTTGCTGGCGCTGCCCTATCCCGGCGGAACCGAGGAATCATATGATGGTTGACCTTCGCCAGTTACGCCAGTTCATCGCGGTTGCGGAAGAATTGCATTTCCATCGTGCCGCTGCACGCCTGAATATGTCGCAGCCACCTTTGACGATGGCGATCCGCAAGCTCGAAGAAGAAATCGGCATCGAGCTTATTGAACGCGGCAATCGAACCTTTGGGTTGACGGCGGCCGGGCGCGTATTTCTTGAGGAGGCCCGGCAAACACTTCTGCAAGCGGAGCGTTCTGTGTCCGCTGCAAGAGAAACGGCGGCTGGGCGAACCGGACTCGTGCGTCTCGGCTATGTCGGCAGCTCCCTTTATGGCCGTCTGCCGGATGCCATCCGGGCGTTTCGCGAAACCCATCACGAAGTCCGGCTCGAATTGCTGGAGGCGACCACAGCTCAGCAAGTGGAGCGCATCCGGGAAGGTGGCTTGGACATCGGCCTCCTTATTCCGTCCGTTCCTGATGCAGGAGACCTTTCGTTTCAGCCTTTTGACACCGACCGCCTGTGCATCGCGCTACCCCGGTCGCACTCGCTGGCTGGAGTCAAGAACATATCGGTAAGCGACCTTGTCCACGAGAACTTCGTCTTATGGCCCGCTGTCGAGGGGCGCAGCTTTCATGTCCAAGTGATCCGACTATGTGCCGACGCCGGCTTTGTCCCGATGGTCGTTCAGGAAGCGCATGGGATGCACGCGGTTCTGTCCCTTGTCGCTGTCGAGGCCGGGATTTCGATAGTGCCGGAGAGTATGATGGGTTTTCGAAATGACCGGATTGTCTATCGCCCCATCGCCGGTGACGATGCCTCTTTCGACTTGTCATTCTGTTTTCGCGAGCCCGTCTCCAATCCGGCGCTTGCACAATTCCTGAAAACCATCGCGCAGCCTCAACGTCGCTCGAGATCGGCCGCGGGAAAAAAGGGCAGGAACTGACTCATGCGGCGGCGGCGTTCGGCACCAATAGTTGATCGCCGATGGGGGATGCCCACCTCACTTGGGTCACGCATCCCTCTCGCATCGCTGATCCAGGCGCTCGCCGTTGCCGAGTATCTAAACTTCCGCCATGCAGCGAACGCGCTAGGCATAGCGCAATCCAGCGTCAGCGCGCGTGTGAAGGCGCTGGAGGAGGATCTTGGTATCCTGCTGTTCGAGCGTCACGCTCGCGGCGTTCGGCTGACCGAGGCCGGACGCCATTTCGTCGAGCGGATAGCGGCGGGCGTCGATCAACTCGACCATGCGATAAAGACCGCCGGCATGGCGGCAGCCGGAGAAAGCGGTCGGCTTCGCATCGGTATCCATGCCCTGATCCCTCGCAGCTTCCTGCCAAAGCTGATCGGTCAATATCGCGAAGACCACCCCGGCGTCGAAGTCGAGTTGACCGAAGGCACGGCCCGCGATGCGGTAATGCAGCTTCGCGCCAACCGGTTGGATGTGGCGTTCGTCGCGGGCACGCCCGATCTACCCGACTGCCATTCCCGTCGTATATGGACCGAACCGCTCTTGGCGGTACTACCGGAGCGGCATCCGCTCGCCGGGCGGTCGGCTGTCACATGGGCCGATCTGGCCGGCGAGACGTTCCTTGTTCGGCATGGCGGCACCGGCCCGCAGGTTCATAGCCACATCGTGCTACGCCATGCCGGGCGCTGGCCCGCGCCGTCGATCGTGCGCTTCGACGTGGGGCGCGGCGCGCTGCTGTCCATGGTCGGACAGGGTTTCGGCCTCACCATCGTCGGAGCGGCCACGTCGCTGTTGCCGACAACCGGTATCGCCTTCATGCCTTTCGCGGATGAGCCTGAGCCAGTTCCTTTCTCAGCCGTGTGGTCGCCATTCAACGGCAGCCCGGCACTCCGGAACTTGCTGGGCCTTGCAGATCAGATGCGTCGAGGATTGGGAAATGATCGGCCGGGAAGCCTTTCTGCTTGGGACGGAGAGTCGGGGTGCCGTCATCCCGGCAAGGGTATGTGATGCAGATACGGCGCGGGGTGAGCGCAGACGCAAGTCGCGCGATGGCGGGCAACGCTGCGATATTTGATGTCTCCGCGCCGCCCGCCCTTGGCTACGCCTGAGCCTGCTGCGACTTATCGCGTGCATCTGCTTGTTCAGCCTCGAACGCCATCTGCCCGAGCTTCATCCAGACGCCGCGCGCGCAGGCGTGCCATCGTTTCTCGGGCCGACCCTTCGACCATTCCTATAGCGATAGCAGGATGCGCAGCGGAATCCGCGCCGCCCGCCTTGCGCCAACTGAGGCGCTGGGTAGGGCATAGCCAAATTCGCACCCTTCGATCAGGCCGAGGCTACAGTTGAGGTCGACACCGTCTCGCCGGAAACGTCACAAGAGCGGTGAGCCGTTCAATAGATCGGCTACGCAGCCAGCTTCAGTCCAAACGCCACAAAAACACCTCCGGTTAGACGGTCCAGCGTCTTGACCGCCTTGGGCTGACGAAGAAATTTGACGAGCGGGCCCGTTAGGGCAATTACGGTGAAAAACCAGAGAAAAGTAATGAAGACATGTATAATCGTCAAGAAAAACACGCCCAAAGTCATATTCTCTGCGGCCGGTACAAATTGCGGCAGGAACGCCGCATAGAACACGCCTATTTTTGGATTAAAGAGATTCGATAGAAATCCTTGCAGAAAGGCGCTTTTCAGACGATTCTCGGGAGTCCATTTTCCAACAGTGAGCAGTGAATTTCTTGGTTTGATCAATAGCCTTACCCCCAAGAAAATAAGGTAGGCAGCGCCGCTGAATTTCAAAACCGCGTATGCTAGCTCTGACGCGCGCAATAGCGCTCCCAGTCCCAGCGCTACGGCTGTTCCCCAAGCGAGGCATCCGAGTGCAATTCCTGATGCCGCAGCAACGGCAGGCCATCGACCTTCGACGGTCACGGCTCGAAGGATCATAGCCGTATCCAAGCCCGGCGTGATCACCAAAACCGAAGCGGCGGCAAGGAAAGCGATAAGTAGCGGTAGGTCAATCACGAGATAGTCCTATTGTCATACGCCTTTATTTTTGTGAATCCCGTTACGAGGGATGGCATGTTGTTTCAGAATCCTTTTCCATTCTGCCCACCTCGATCGGATGATGTGAGTGGATCGAGGAGCCTTTCTCGTTGGATGAGCAGGCTGCGAAGCGTCGCCATTGATGATCACTCGCTCGTGTCGGTCGCAACCGTCGCGCTAGTCGACCTCCGGCTGTTTTGCCGCAGCCAAGTTCGAATACCCGTGGGCCGCGGATTGATCTTCAGGAACTGCTCGAGCGCCGGATTGGAAACGGAGTGCGAGCGAGGTAGCGCGATGCACAGGCGGTCGGTGTCGAAAGGCTGAAACGAAAAGTCTCCTGCATCGGGAACGGACGGAATAAGAAGGCCGATATCCATTCCGCCCTCGCGGATGCGCTCCAGTTGTTGGGCCGCGGTCGCCTCCAGCAATTCGAGCCGGACTTCGGGTGGGTTTCGCGAACCGCGGATG
>NZ_JANKOF010000090.1 GCF_024655565.1 Nitratireductor sp. ZSWI3
CCTAGGGTCAGGCGGGGCGGCACAGACGGCTTATTCTGCGCCGCCCCTTGAAATCGCCGGGCGCATGGGCGAATGGAACCATGTGCCAAGGCCACAGCGCCGGACCGTTCACCTCTGGAGTTCGCTTCCGTGAAGACCCTCACCATCCGCCGCCCCGACGACTGGCATCTTCATCTGCGCGACGGCGCGGTTCTGGAGGCGGTGCTGCCGCACACCACCGCCGATTTCGCGCGCGCCATCGTGATGCCGAATCTGGTGCCGCCCGTGGTGACGGTGAGCGACGCGCTGGCCTATCGCGAGCGCATCATGGCAGCCAAGCCGGAGACGGACGCCTTCACGCCGCTGATGACGCTCTACCTGACCGAAAACACCGACGCCGACGACGTGGAAGCCGGCTTCCGCGACGGCCATGTCGCTGCCGTGAAGCTCTATCCGGCCGGCGCCACCACCAATTCGCAAAGCGGCGTGCGCGACATCGCCAAGGTGCAGCCCGTTCTGGAGCGCATGGCCGGGATCGGCATGCCGCTGTGCGTGCATGGCGAGGTGACCGATCCGTCCATCGACATCTTCGACCGCGAGGCCGTCTTCATCGAACGGGTGCTTCAGCCGCTGCGCGAGCGCCTGCCCGAGCTGAAGATCGTCATGGAGCATGTGACGACGCGCAACGGCGTCGACTACGTGAAGAGCGCCGAGCGCAATCTGGCAGCGACGCTGACCACGCATCACCTGATCATCAACCGCAACGCCATCCTGGCCGGCGGCATCCGCCCGCACTATTACTGCCTGCCGGTGGCCAAGCGCGAGGAGCATCGCCTGGCGCTGCGCGCTGCCGCCACCTCCGGCGACCGCCGCTTCTTCCTGGGCACGGATTCGGCGCCCCATCTCGACCCGCTGAAGGAGTGCGCCTGCGGCTGTGCCGGCATCTTCACCGCCATCAACACGATGGCCTGCCTTGCCCAGGTGTTCGAGGACGAAGAGGCGCTCGACCGGCTGGAGGCCTTCACCTCGCTCAACGGACCAACCTTCTACGGCCTGCCGGCGAACGAGGAACGCATCACGCTGGTGCGGCACGCCACGCCGATCGCCTATCCGAAATCCGTTTACACCGCCGACGGCCCGATCACCGTTTTCAATCCGATGTTCCCGCTGCATTGGGAAATGGAAGATCACGCGGTCGGCTGAGCCGAACGAGACCGGCTATTTGCCAATAAGCGCCGCGCGCGGCGTTGATCCGAGGCGAACTCCAGCACGGATACTGCCTCGATGGCGCCTGATCGCCTGTCGCTTTTCATCATTTTATTAGCCGGCTTTGTAATTCTCACAGCCTGCGATGGAGGAGAAGGCGGTTCGGTTGTCGCCGCGAGCCCCGAAACGCCCGCGCCACCCTCCAAGCCGCCCGCCGGCGGTTATCCGACCTTCGACGAACAGAAGGGCGCGGCCTATCGGGACCAGCCGGAGTTCACCCGGGCCGCCCCCGGCGCAGCGCAGGAAGCCGCGCTGCGCGCGCAGTTCGGCCTGCCGCCGCTCTGCGCGGGCACCGGCAATCCCGATTGCGCCAGTGCCTCGGCCTACGGATTGCAGAAGCTGGACCTTGTCCACACCGCCACTCTCCCCAGCGGTGAAAAGCCGACCGGACGGGGCATCACGATCGCCGTCGTCGACAACGGATACCGGCTCTCGCATCAGGAGCTTTCCGGCAAGGACATCACACGCTTCCTCGGAGACGCGGCCGCGATCGGCAGCGATACGCACGGCACGGCCGTCGCCGCCATCGCCGCCGGCAAGGCCGATGGCAAGGGCATGATGGGCGTTGCGCCCGACGCTGCCCTGCATCTTTCCTCCTGGGAGGACATCGCCGAGGACAAGCTGATCAAACACCTCGCTGCAGCGACGCTCGATGCCGCCGCACACGGTGCCGCCGTGCAGAACAACTCATGGGGTTTTGCGACGGAGAAACCCGCCGGACAGGAGAAGCTCGATTTCGCCGCATCCGGCACGGGAGATTATGCAGCCTGGCTGGCGACGCGGCAGGGCGGGTCGGCAGACGAATGGCGCGCGCTTCTTGCCGCCTATGACGCGTTCCAGGAGACCGGCGTGCTGGTCTTTGCCAACTCCAACGACATGACCCTCGGCGATTCCTCCGCCTGGGCATCGCTGCCTGATTTCGTCCCCGGCCTCTCCGATGCATGGATCGCCGTCAGCAACGCGCTGTTTGCCGTCGACCGGACCGATGGCGCCATCCTGTCTGCCGATCTGCTTTCGGCACCCTGCGGATCCGCCGCACGCTTCTGCCTGACGGCGGATGGAACGCTGAACGTGCCGACGCGCAATGGCGACACCGCCTATGAGCTCGGCACCGGCACCTCCTATGCCGCACCGCAGGTCTCCGGCGCCATAGCGATCCTGGCGCAGGCCTTTCCGAACCTCGCCCCGGCGGAGTGGACGGCACGGCTGCTGGCGACCGCGCGGCGCGACTGGCCCGGCTTTCAATCCTCGATCGCCGGCGAAACGACCTTCGCCGCCGGCCTGCGCCGCGTCTACTCGAGCCTTTATGGGCATGGGGTGCCGGATGTGAAAGCCGCCCTGTCGCCGATCGGCGGCCTGGCAATCACCAGCGGAGAGACGATCGCCAGCAGCCCGGCGACACCGCTCTCGGCGGGCTTGACCGTGACCGGCCCGCTGGTCGGCAACGCCGTCGCAAAAGCGCTCAAGGGGCACCGCGTCATGGTGGTCGACGCGCTGGGCACCGACTTCCATGTCGACGGCTCCGCTATTACGTCGGCTAACATATCCTCCGAAGCCGCTCCGCGCCTGCATCCCGGCGCGTTGCTCCAGGGCATCGAGACCTTCGATCGAAGCTTCGCGTTCGCCGCCGCGGAAACGACGCCTTCCGGGCTCCTGCGCGACACGGCAACGGCGAAGCTCTTCTTCTCCCAGTCCTTCGCCGCGATGTCCGGCAGCAGCACCTTCAGCCATCTCCTGCCCCTCGGCGCGAACGACTACATGCAGTTCTCCGGCCATCTCGCAGCCGACGAAAGCATGGCGAGCTTCGCCGTCTCGCGCCTCGCAAGCCGGGAAAGATTTGCCGGCGAACTAAGCCTTTCGGCCGGCCATGCATCCGATGGCCTGTTCGGTCAGGCGGCTGAGGGGCCGTTTCTGGCGGCACAGTCGAGCTTTTACAGCGCCGTGAACCTGAGCCTCGGCGCCGATCTCGGCCGCGGCTGGTCGCTGACGGGCTTTGCCGAAATGGGTGCGGGTCTTGCCGAGCAGAGGCCGCAGGCGCTCGTTCAGTTGGGGGGCATCTCCTATGGCAGCCTCGGCCTCAGCCTCGGCAAGCGGGCGCTGCTGTCGGCCCGCGACACGCTGAGCCTCTATGCCGGCACGCTGCCGACGGCCCTCACAGGCATTGCGCGGCTTCGCCTGCCGGTGGCGCGCAACGATGAAGGGGTGATCTTCTACGAGCCGATCACCGTCGACCTCACCGATGCCGACCTGCCGCTGCGCTTCGGCCTGTCCTACGACACCGTGACGCCCCACGCCTTCGACCTGCGTTTCAATGCCGATCTGAGGTTCCTGATGGGCGTGGCCGACAGCAGTACGCTCGCCCTGGCCGTCAGCCTCAGCAAGGGATTTTAGAGCGGTTCATCGTTTCATGGGAACGATGAACCGCTCTATCTCATTGTTTTTTCGCATTTATGCGACGTCAGGTGATTCCACCTGACTGCAAAATGCTTTAGGCGGCCTGGGGGCGGCGGATGCTTGCCGCCGCCTCGAGGACCATCGGCGAAAGGCCGTCGCCGCCGCGCTCGATGATCTCGAACAGATGGCGCCGCATGCGCGGTTCCCAGAACTTGTTGATGTGATCCGCGATGCCGTCCACCTGCTCGTTTTCCGGCTGCGAGGCGAAGAACATCGCGATCTGGTTCGCCATATAGACCAGGCGCTCCTCGCCCGATTTCTCGTCATGCGACATGCCTGGCCGCTCCAATCGTCACGCGTTCGGGATGGGTGAAAATGTCGAACTCCTCGCCGCGCACCAGCGCGACCAGCGTCATGCCCGCGGCCTGCGCCGTGCGGATGGCAAGCGCCGTCGGCGCCGAGACGGCGGCCACGAGCGGCGCACCGATGGCCGCCGTTTTCTGCACCATCTCCACCGAGACGCGCGAGGTGACGATCACGGCGCCGGACGCACCGTCGATCCCCGCCTTCAAAAGCGCTCCGGCGAGCTTGTCGAGCGCATTGTGCCGGCCCACATCCTCGCGGGCAGCAACTATTCCTTTGCCGGCTATATAAAAGCCCGCCGCATGCACGGCGCCGGTTTGCTTGTGGTATTCCTGCTGTTGCGCAAGCAGCGCGACCGCCTGCGTTATGTCGCCCGCAGACAGAGTGAGCGCCGTCTCCGAGACGGAGGGGATCTCGCGCATCGCCTCGTCGATGCTCTCGATGCCGCAGAGGCCGCAGCCGACGGGACCGGCCAGCCGGCGCCGCCGCGCCTCGAAGCGGCGGTTCGCCGCATCGCGCAGGCGGATCTGCAGATCGATGCCGGCGCCGAGTTCCTGGATGTCGATGGCATCGATCTCCGCAAGGCTGGAGACGATGCCCTCCGTGACGCTGAAGCCGATGGCGAAATCCTCGAGGTCGGCGGGCGTCGCCATCATCACCGCATGGGTGGTGCCGCCATAGGACAGCGCGACGGGCGTCTCCTCGGGCACCGTGCGCGCCGCAACCCTGGTCCCGCCGGTGCGGCGGGCCGTGCGGGCGACGCGGGCCGTGGCCGGGAGGCGGGTCATGCGCTACTCCGCCGCCTCCACGTGGCCGATGCGCCGGCTGCGCTGCGACAGCGCCTCATAATCCTCCTGCCATCCGGTCGGCCCGTTGGAGGGCGAGACCTCAACCGCCGTCACCTTGTATTCGGGGCAGTTCGTGGCCCAGTCGGAATACTCCGTCGTCACCACGTTGGCCTGGGTCTCCGGGTGATGGAACGTGGTGTAGACCACGCCGGGGGCCACCCGCTCGGTGATCGTGGCGCGCAGGCTGGTCTCGCCCGCGCGGCTCTTCAGCTTCACCCAGTCGCGATCGCGGATGCCGCGGTTTTCCGCATCGAAGGGATGGATCTCGAGCAGATCCTCCTCGTGCCAGACGACGTTTTCCGTGCGCCGCGTCTGCGCGCCGACATTGTACTGCGACAGGATGCGCCCGGTGGTCAGAAGCAGCGGGAAGCGCGGGCCGACCTTCTCGTCCGTTGCCACATAGGCGGTGCGGACGAACTTGCCCTTGCCGCGCACGAAACCGCCCATATGCATGACCGGCGTGCCCCTGGGCGCCTTTTCGTTGCATGGCCATTGCACGGACCCTTCCTGCTCGAGCAGGGCATAGGTCACCCCGGCGAAGCTCGGCGTCGTCGCGGCGATCTCGTCCATGATCTCGGAGGGGTGGGTGTAGGTCCAGTCCTTGCCGAGCGCCTGGGCGAGTTTCTGCGTCACCTCCCAATCGGCGTAGCCATTCTTCGGCTCCATCACCTTGCGCACGCGATTGATGCGCCGCTCGGCGTTGGTGAAGGTGCCGTCCTTCTCGAGGAAGGTGGAGCCGGGCAGGAAGACATGGGCATAGTTGGCCGTCTCGTTGAGGAACAGGTCGTGCACCACGACGCATTCCATCGCCTCGAGGCCAGCCGCCACATGCCGCGTGTTGGGGTCGGACTGCAGGATGTCCTCGCCCTGGATGTAGAGCGCCTTGAATGAGCCCTCGACCGCCGCATCCAGCATGTTTGGGATGCGCAGTCCCGGCTCGTCATCGAGCTTCACGCCCCACAGGCTCTCGTAGATGGCCCGCGTCGCGTCCTCGGAGATGTGGCGATAGCCCGGCATCTCGTGCGGGAAGGAGCCCATGTCGCAGGAGCCCTGCACATTGTTCTGGCCGCGCAACGGGTTCACGCCGACGCCCGGCCGGCCGATGTTGCCCGTCGCCATCGCCAGGTTGGCGATCGCCATCACCGTGGTCGAGCCCTGGCTGTGCTCCGTCACGCCGAGGCCGTAATAGATCGCGCCGTTGCCGCCGGTGGCGTAGAGCCGGGCCGCACCGCGGATGAGATCGGCCGGCACGCCGGACGCCTTCTCCACCGCCTCGGGGCTGTTCTCCGGCTGCAGCACGAAGCTCGCCCAGTCCTGGAACTCGTCCCAGTCGCAGCGTTCGCGCACGAAGGCCTCGTCAAACAGGCCCTCGGAGACGATCACATGGGCGAGCGCCGTCAGCACGGCGACGTTGGTGCCGGGCCGCAGCGGCAGGTGATAGCTCGCCTCCACATGCGGCGTGCGCACCAGATCGATGCGGCGCGGATCGATGACGATCAGCTTGGCGCCCTGGCGCAGCCGCTTCTTCAGCCGCGAGGCGAAGACCGGATGGCCATCGGTCGGGTTGGCGCCGATGACCAGAACGACGTCGGACTGTTCGACCGAATCGAAATCCTGCGTGCCGGCAGAGGTGCCGAAGGTCGTCTTGAGGCCGTAGCCGGTGGGCGAATGGCAGACCCGGGCGCAGGTATCGACATTGTTGTTGCCGAATCCCTGGCGCACCAGCTTCTGGACGAGATAGGTCTCCTCGTTGGTGCAGCGCGACGAGGTGATCCCGCCTACGGCGCCACGGCCATACTGATGCTGGATGCGGCGGAACTCACTCGCCACATGGGAATAGGCTTCTTCCCAGGTGACCTCGCGCCACGGATCGCTGATCCTCTGCCGGATCATCGGATTCAGGATGCGGTCCTTGTGGGTGGCATAGCCATAGGCGAAACGGCCCTTGACGCAGGAATGGCCGCGATTGGCCTTGCCGTCCTTGTAGGGCACCATGCGGACGACCTCCTCGCCCTTCATTTCCGCCTTGAAGGAGCAGCCGACACCACAATAGGCGCAGGTGGTGACCGTCGAGTGATCGGGCATCCCCATCTCGATGACGGATTTCTCCTGCAGCGCACCGGTCGGGCAGGCCTGCACGCAGGCACCGCAGGACACGCATTCCGACTGCAGGAACGGCTCGTCCATGCCGGCCGTGATGCGGCTCTCGAAGCCGCGGCCTTCCACGGTCAAGGCGAAGGTGCCCTGCTGCTCCTCGCAGGCGCGCACGCACAGCGAGCAGACGATGCATTTCGCCGGATCGTAGGCGAAATACGGATTGGAGATGTCCAGTTCCTTGAAATTCACCTCGTGCGCGCCGGCCGGCGCCGGGGCCAAGTGGTTGGCGCCTTCCTGGCCATAGCGGTTCTGGGCAAGCCCCACCGCCTCGGCCATCGCCGCCATCTCGCAATCGCCCTGGGCGCAGGCCGGGCAATCCGCCGGATGGTCGGACATATAGAGTTCCATCACGCCGCGGCGGATGGCGCCGAGCCGCTCCGTCTGCGTGCTGACGGTGATGCCGTCCGCGGCGGGCGTGGTGCAGGAGGCGGGCGTGCCGCCGCGTCCTTCGATCTCCACCAGGCAGAGCCGGCAGGACCCGAAGGCCTTCACCATGTCGTTGGCGCAGAGCTTCGGCACGGCAATGCCCGCCTCGCGCGCCGCACGCATGATCGACGTGCCTTCCGGCACGGTGACCGACCGGCCGTCGATGGTGAGCGTTACCGTCTTGTCGGATTTGACGGCCGGGGTGCCGTAGTCGATTTCATTCACGAAGCACATGGCAGGGCTCCCATGGGATGAATGGCTTGCTTGAGAGGCCGGCGACGGGCATCTGCATTTTCATGTTTCATCGCCATCACTCCGCCGCTTCGCGCGCGGGCTGCGGGCGAAAATCTTCCGGAAAATGAGTCAGCGCACTCATGACCGGATAGGGCGTGAAGCCGCCCAACGCACAGAGCGAGCCGAACTTCATCGTGTTGCACAGATCGGCGACGATCTCGATCTGCCGCTCCGGTTCGGCATTGCCTGCCAACCTATCTAGGACCTCGACGCCGCGCGTCGAGCCGATGCGGCAGGGCGTGCACTTGCCGCAGCTCTCGACGGCGCAGAACTCGAAAGCGAAACGCGCCTGCTTCAGCATGTCAACCGTGTCGTCGAAGACGACGATGCCGGCATGGCCGATCAGCCCGTCCTTCGCGGCAAACGCCTCGTAATCGAAGGGCGTGTCGAACAGGTCGCGCGGGAAATAGGCGCCGAGCGGGCCGCCCACCTGGACGGCGCGCACCGACCGGCCCGATGCCGTGCCGCCGGCGATGTCGTCGACGATCTCGCCGAGCGTCAGGCCGAAGGCCGCCTCGAACAGGCCGCCATGCTTCACATTGCCGGCGATCTGGATGGGGATCGTGCCGCGCGAGCGCCCCATGCCGAAATCGCGGTAGAAGGCGCCGCCCCTGTCGAGGATGATCGGCACGGAGGCGAGCGAAATGACGTTGTTGATCACCGTCGGCTTGCCGAACAGGCCCTCATGCGCCGGCAGCGGCGGCTTGGCGCGCACCTGACCGCGCTTGCCTTCCAGGCTGTCGAGCAGCGCCGTCTCCTCGCCGCACACATAGGCGCCGGCGCCGACACGAACCTCCATATCGAAGGTATGCGCGCTGCCCAGCACGCCGGCACCCAGCACACCAGCCTTGCGGGCTGCGTCGATCGCCTCGTTCAACACCTGATGCGCATGCGGATATTCGGACCGCAGATAGATGTAGCCCCTGGTGGCGCCGGTCGCGATGCCGGCGATCGCCATGCCCTCGATCAGCACGAAGGGATCGCCCTCCATGATCATGCGGTCGGCGAAAGTGCCGGAATCGCCCTCGTCGGCGTTGCAGACGATGTATTTCTGCGGCCCCGGCGCATCGAGCACGGTCTTCCACTTGATGCCGGTCGGGAAACCCGCGCCGCCACGGCCGCGCAGGCCGGACGCGGTGACTTCCTCGACGATCTCGAGCGGCGTCCTGGCGAGCGCGTTGCGCAAGCCTCTCAGGCCGCCATGAGCTTCATAATCGGCTAACGAGACCGGATCGATGATGCCGCAGCGGGCGAAGGTCAGCCGCGTCTGCTTCGCGAGATAGGGGATTTCTTCCGGGTTGCCGAGCGACAGGGCGTGGGCGCCGCCTTCCGCCATTCCCGCGTCCAGCAACCCGGCGACGTCGCCGGGACCGACCGGACCATAGGCGAGGCGGCCCTCGGCCGTCTCCACCTCGACCATGGGCTCAAGCCAATAGAGGCCGCGGGAGCCGTTGCGGACGATCGTGACGTCGAGGCCGCGCCGCGCCGCCTCCGTCTCGATCGCCTTGGCGACCTTTTCGGCTCCGAGCGCCAGCGCGCCGGAATCGCGGGGAACATAGATCTTCACGGTCATGTCCGCACCTGTGCGACGATCTCTTGCGCCTTCGCATCGTCGAGCCGTCCGATCACCTCGCCGTCGAGCATGGCCGAAGGCGCGCAGGCGCACAGGCCGAGGCAATAGACCGGCTCCAGCGTCACGGCGCCGTCGGCGGAGGTCTCGTGGAACCGGATGCCGAGCAGTTTCTGCAGCCTCTCGGCCACCGCATCGCCGCCCATCGACTGGCAAGCCTCCGCCCGGCACAGCTTGAGCACGTGCCGGCCGGCCGGTTCCTCGCGATAGTCGTGGTAGAAGGAGACGACGCCGTGGACTTCGGCACGGGAAAGGTTCAGCGCCTCGGCGATCGCCGGGATGCTTTCGCGCGGCACATGACCCAGCTCCCGCTGAATGCCGTTCAGAATGGGCAGAAGCGGACCTTCTTCGCCCTTCCACCGGTCGACGATCGATCGGACGGTGGAAGCGATTTCGGTACGTGCATGCTGCGTCATGCAGCGCCCTCCCTAACGATGCTCGTCGTGGAGGAGAAACAAATCCCTACCGGTGGATCAATATAGCATATCCGTCGTTCGATAGAAAATTTCTATCGTTTTTGCGTGAAGCGCTTCGCCGCGAGCCGGGCTTCATAAAGCAGCGCGGAGACGATCGGCGTGTGCGGCTCGCGTTCCACCGCCACCACGCCGACCAGATGGCTGGCGTCGGGCTCGATGATGGGGATGGCGCGGATCGGCTCGGAGAAACCCAGCACCTCGGCCAGGTTGAGCGGCATGATCGAGGCCCATTTGCCGGTGCGGATGTGGGAGAAGAGCACGATCATCGAATTGGATTCCAGCGTCGGGTGCGCTCTCGCACCCACCTCCTCCAGATGCTGGTTGATGATCCGCCGGTTCTGCATGTCGGGGGTCAGCAGGCACAACGGCAGCTCCGCGACCTCCGCCCAGGTCACCGCTTCGCGGTCCGAATAGCGGTTCTGCGCCGCCGTGATGAGCTGGTAGCGCTCCGAATAGAGCGGCACCGAGGCGACGCTGCCGAGCGGCTCGTTGTCGAGATAGGTGATGCCGATGTCGATCTCGAAATTCTCGAGCAGCGACAGCACCTCCAGCGAGGTGCGCGAGATGATCGAGAACGTCACTTCCGGGTGCTTTTCGCGAAACGGCGTCGTCAGTTCCGGCACCATGGCGAGCGCGGTCGGAATGGCGGCGATGCGCGCATGGCCGGCAAGGCCGCGCCGCGCGGCCTTCATCTCGGCGCGCATGGTGCGCGTGTCGCCGACGATGCGCCGCGCCCATTCGAGCACGCGCTGCCCCTCCGGCGTGAGCCCCTGGAAGCGCGAGCCGCGCTGCACCAGCATCACGCCGAGCTGGTCCTCCAACTGCTTGATGGCCGCCGAAAGGGTAGGTTGCGTGACGCCGAGCTCGGTCGCCGCCCTTCCAAAATGCTGCTCCTTGGCGAGCGCTATGAAGAATTCCAGCTTGTCGATCATGGTGCGACGCTACAGCCCCGCCGCATGCCCGGCAATGCAGGAGGCGGCGCACTGCGTCGCGGATCCGACAGCGAAGGTCGGCCCGCCTCCCTTGGCCCGTGCCCGCAACTGCTTTATCTGAGAGGAAAACAAAGGCATCCGACATGATACTCGACAGGCAGACCGTCATCGACCGCTTGAAATCCGTGAAAGGGCCGGACCTTCAAGGCGACATCGTCTCGCTCGGGCTGGTCTCGGAGATCTTCATCGCCGACGGCAAGGTGTTCTTCTCCATCACCGTGCCGGCGAGACGCGCCGAAGAGCTCGAGCCGCTCCGCCAAGCCGCCGAGAACGCGGTGAAATCGCTGCCCGGCGTGAAGGGGGCGATGGTGGCGCTGACGGCGGAAAAACAAGGCGGCGGCATGGGAACCGCGCCGCAGCCCCAGGCGCGCCAGACCCCGCAGGCACGCCCCGCGCAGCGCTCGCACCCGGTGCCCAATGCCCCCGCCGGCCAGCAGCCGGCGAAGGCCGACGTGCCGGGCATCAAGGCAATCATCGCGGTGGCGAGCGGCAAGGGCGGCGTCGGCAAGTCGACCACCGCCGTCAATCTGGCCCTCGGCCTCAAGGCGCTGGGCCTGAGGGTCGGCATCCTCGACGCCGATATCTACGGCCCTTCCATGCCGCGGCTGCTCGGCCTCAAGGGCAAGCCCGAGACCGCCGACGGCAAGACGCTGAAGCCGATGGAGGCGTTCGGCGTCAAGGTCATGTCCATGGGCTTTCTCGTCGACGAGGAGACGCCGATGATCTGGCGCGGGCCGATGGTGGTCTCGGCGCTGCGCCAGATGCTGCGCGACGTCGCCTGGGGCGAGCTCGACGTGCTGGTGGTCGACATGCCGCCGGGCACCGGCGATGCCCAGCTCAGCATGGCGCAGCAGGTGCCGCTTGCCGGCGCCGTCATCGTCTCGACGCCGCAGGACCTCGCCCTGATCGACGCCCGCAAGGGGCTCAACATGTTCAAGCGGGTCGACGTGCCGCTGCTCGGCATCGTCGAGAACATGAGCTATTTCCTCGCTCCCGACACCGACAAGCGCTACGACATCTTCGGCCATGGCGGCGCCAGGGCCGAGGCCGAGCGCCTCGGCGTGCCTTTTCTCGGCGAGGTGCCGTTGACGATGGATGTGCGCGAGACCTCGGACGCCGGCACGCCCGTCGTCGCCGCCCATCCGGACAGCGCGCAAGCCGCCGTCTACCGCGCCATCGCCGGGAAAGTGCAGGCTGGACTCGCCACAGCCATGGAGACCGCCGCCGGCGAGGCGCCGGCCATCGTCTTCGAATAACGCGTTACGTACAATTGAACGGGTGTTCGATTTATGTAACGTATCGGCGAAACGGGAGAACGACCGCATGAGCGCCGCAGCCAACGAACCCATCCTTCATGAACGCCGAGAGGGATGGCACCGCATCACGCTCAACCGGCCGGAGAAGCTGAATTCCTTCAACGAGGCGCAGCATCTGGCGCTGCGCGCCGCCCTTGACGAGGCGGCCGCCGACGCGACCTGCCGCGCCGTGCTCGTCACCGGTGCGGGCCGCGGCTTCTGCGCCGGGCAGGATCTCGGCGACCGCGATCCCGCCAGGCTGGACGACAGCCTCGACCTCGGCCACACGATCGAAACCTTCTACAATCCGCTGATCCGGCAGATCCGCGGCCTGGACATGCCGGTCATCTGCGCCGTCAACGGCGTCGCGGCGGGGGCCGGCGCCAACATCGCCCTTGCCTGCGACATCGTTCTGGCCGCCCGTTCGGCAAAATTCATCCAGGCCTTCTCGAAGATCGGCCTCGTACCCGATTCCGGCGGCACATGGTTTCTGCCGCGGCTCATCGGCGAGGCCCGTGCCAAGGCGCTGGCTCTCACCGGCGAGGCGATCTCCGCCGAACAGGCGGCGGACTGGGGGCTCATCTGGCGCGTGACCGACGACGAAACGCTGATGGAGGAGGCGGAGGCGCTCGCCGAACGCCTTTCCCGTGGTCCGACCTTCGCCTACGGCCTCATCAAGCAGGCGATCCAGGCCGCTTCCTCCAACACGCTCGACGAGCAGCTCGATCTCGAGCGCGACCTGCAGCGCCAGGCGGGCCGCTCCGACGACTACCGAGAAGGCGTTGCCGCATTCCTCGAAAAGCGCGCGGCGACGTTCACCGGCCGGGCCAAGCGTTAGGCTCCAGACTCAGTCATCGCGCTGATTGGGTCTGGAACCCAGCATTACCATTGCGATTTGCCGCAGCATCCCTTCCCGCCTCTGCCCTGCCAGGCAGGGGGCGACATAGAGTGCGATTCTCAATCGTAACTGCAGAATCAAAAGCTTTTTGACAATTTCCGCGAGAAGTACCCGGCCGGCGAATGCCTTTCCTAATATTTTTAATGAATAACAATTATAAAATACTTCATAAGTAATAATAATTGAACTAAAATTTCAATACAAAGCCCCACAATTGCCTGAGTTACATCTTAATACTTCTTTCCACTAGAAACCACCCCGCCGACGGAGACGTCGTTTCCTGTTATGAATCCCATTCCCTTGAGCCAGACAATGCCGAGATTTTTGCGTTCCGTTCTTCTCTGCCTGATGACGATCGGCCTCACGCCACAGAGCGTGTCTGCCGCAGACCTCATGTCCTTCTGGGATGTGCCCCGCAAAGGGGGCAACAGCTTCAACGCCGCGCCGCCAGATGGCGCCTATTTCAAGGCGTTGGCCGCGACCGGGGCGACATGGGTGCGTCTGACGTTCAGCAAATGGAAAGGCGAGGGCCGGGACTTTCTGATCGGTGATGCCGACCGCTACGAGAACCTGCTACCTGAAGACCTTGCCCGGCTGCGCGAAGTTCTCGATTCCGCGTACGCCGCAGGCCTGAAGGTGGTCGTGGTGCCGCTCGTCCTGCCCGGTGCGCGCTGGGTGCAGCAGAATGATGGAAAATTCGACGACCGGCTGTGGTCCGATCCGGTTTTCGCCGATCAGGCCGTCCGTTTCTGGAGGGACCTGGCGCAGGAACTGAAAACCCATCCCGCCATTGCCGCCTACAATGTGCTGAACGAGCCCGCGCCCGAGAAAGCGACCGGACTTGCCGAGAACGCCGCCATGTCCGATCTCATTTCCTGGCAGGAAAAGAATGCGGGAGGGCTGCGGGACCTGCCGACCTTCTACGGCCGGGTCATCGAGGCTATCCGTTCTGTCGATCCCGTCACGCCGGTCATGGTCGACAGCGGCTATTACGCCAATCCCCGCTCGCTTGCCGCCTGGCCGAAACGGCTTGCAGACGAGCGCGTCCTATACGCCTTCCACATGTATGAACCCTATGACGCGACCAGCAGCCCGAACATCAGACGCAAGGAACCGCTGCGTTATCCCGGTGTGGTGACAAAATACGGCGGGGGCGAGATGGCCTGGGACAGCCAGGCTGTCGCACGCCATATCAACACGGCTTTCGACTGGGCGAAGAAGCAGGGCCTGCCGCAAACGCGCATCGTCGCCGGCGAATTTGGCTGTATGCGGCTGTTGCCACATTGCGGAACCTATCTCACCGATGTCATCGATGCGATCGACGCCCAGGGGGCGCACTGGGCCTTCTATTCGTTCCGCGAGGACGAATGGGAGGGGATGGACTATGAACTTCCTCCAAGCCTGAAGCCCGGCCGGTTCTATTGGCTCCAAGAGCAGGGAAAGGGCAACAAATTGCCGCGCGATGGAAAGCTGATGGACCTTCTCAGGGCCCGAATGGCGAACTGAAAGACGCCGCGCTTCCCTTGTGCTCGCCGATCGTCAAACTTCAGCGCGCGCGGCATTCGTTCATGAACGACGCCTCAGGATGCCTCGTATCCGCCCGCGCCCGAGACGCGGGTGTTGAAATCGGAGAAGAACTGGCCGGCGAGCTTCTTCGACGTGGACTGGATGAGGCGGCTGCCGAGCTGCGCCATCTTGCCTCCGACATCGGCCTTGGCGCTGTAGGTGAGAATCGTGGCGCCGGGGCCGTCCTCCGTCAGCGTCACGTCTGCACCGCCCTTGGCGAAGCCGGCGACGCCGCCCTTGCCCTCGCCGCTGATCGTATAGGAATGCGGCGGGTTGAGATTGGTCAGTTCCACGGCTCCGTTGAAGCGCGCCTTGATCGGGCCGATCTTCAACGCCACGGTCGCGGCGAATTCGGTGTCCGAGGTCTTCTCCAACTCCTCGCAGCCGGGGATGCAGTCCTTCAGCACCTCGGGATCGTTGAGCGCCTGCCAGACGGCCTGCACCGGCGCCTCGATCCGTTCCTCACCCTCGATGACCATGGCCATGGCGCAACCCTCCTGAAACAGCGTCTGTCGATTGGCTAACCCACCGGCCCCATCTTGTCCATCCACCGGGCGCGGGGCAAGCTGTCTTGCGTCTGACACGTGCCGCCTCTATCGGGCAGCGGCAGGCAACGCATGGACGGAGCAGGATGAACGAAACCGCAGGGCTGTCAGGCAGCAACACGCATCGGCGCGGCTCCGCGGCGGAGGTCTTCTCCGCCTTCCTGAAGCTCGGCCTCACCTCCTTCGGCGGCCCCATCGCCCATCTCGGCTATTTCCGTGACGAGCTGGTGGCGCGGCGGCGCTGGGTGGACGAGAAGACCTATGCCGATCTCGTCGCGCTGTGCCAGTTCCTGCCCGGCCCGGCGAGCAGCCAGGCCGGCTTCGCGCTCGGCTTCCTGCGCGCCGGCCCTCTGGGCGCCGCTGCCGCCTGGGCCGCCTTCACCCTGCCCTCGGCCCTGCTGCTGTTCCTCTTCGCGGTCTCGGCAGCTGCCCTCGACAATGCGCTCGGCCAGGGTCTTCTGCACGGGCTCAAGGTGGTCGCTGTCGCCGTCGTCGCGCAGGCCGTATGGGGCATGGCGAGAACGCTGTGCCCCGATCGCTCGCGCGCCGGCATCGCGCTCGCGGCGCTGCTGATCGTCACATTCCTTTCCGGCCTTTCCGGCGCCCTGTCGCAGATCGCCGCCATCCTGTGCGGCGCGGCGCTCGGCGGGTGGCTGTGCTGCGACACGGCCGAGGCGCCGCCGGGCGCGCGCCTCGCCTTCGGCATTCCGGCGCGCATCGGCGCTCTTTGCCTCGCCCTGTTCGCACTGCTGCTGTTCGGCCTGCCGCTTATCGCCAGCGCCGCTGGCCAGGGGGGCGGGCAAGGGGGCGGCCAGGGCCTTGCCGTGTTCGACACCTTCTACCGGGCCGGCGCGCTCGTCTTCGGCGGCGGGCATGTGGTGCTGCCGCTGCTCCAGGCGGGCACCGTCGATCCCGGCTGGGTGACGCCGGACGCCTTCCTTGCCGGCTATGGCGCGGCGCAGGCGGTGCCCGGCCCGCTCTTCACCTTCGCCGCCTATCTCGGCGCCGTGCTGTCGGTGCCGCCCAACGGGTTCGCGGGCGCCGCCGTGGCCCTGGTGGCGATCTTTTCTCCGGGGTTCCTGTTGCTTCTCGGCATCGCTCCTTTCTGGGACCGCTTCCGCAGGCACGAGGCGGCGCGCTCGGCGATGATGGGCACGAATGCGGCGGTGGTCGGCATCCTCGCCGCGGCGCTCTACGATCCGCTCTGGACGACGGCGATCCGCGCGCCCGAGGACTTCGCCCTGGCCGCGGTGAGCTTCATCCTTCTGACCCTGTGGAAGGCCCCGCCCTGGACGGTGGTTCTCCTGTGCGCCACGGCCGGAGCGGGGCTCGCTCTCGTCTAGGTCCTGACCCTAGGCAGCAGCGCGGCGGTGTTCGGCGGCGGCCGCCGCCAGCTCGCGGATGCCCGGCTCCACATGCTGGGCCGCGATCGAGGATATGCCGAGCCGCATGAAAGGCGACGGACGCGGGCGGTCGATGAAGAAGCGCGCTCCGGGCTCGACCAGCACGCTGCGCTCGGCCGCCGATTTGGCGAGCAGCGCCGAATCGAGGCCGGCCGGTCCTTCCAGCCACAGCGACGTGCCGCCGCGGATATCGGCGGCATTCCATTCCGGCATGATCTCGTTCACCGCCTGCACCAGCCTTTCGCGGCGCTCCTCGAACGCCGCGGAAATGCGCCGCACCAGCGTGTCGTGATGCCCCAGCGACAGGAACAGCGCCACGGCCCGCTGGTTGTTGGCCGGCGGATGGCGCAGCATGAAGCGGCGCAGCGCCCGAAGCTCGGCGATCAGGTCGGCGGGGGCGACGATGTAGCCCATGCGCAGGCCGGGGGCGAGCGTCTTCGACATGGAGCCGATGTGCACCACGCGCCCGTTTCGGTCGAGCCCCTTCAGGGCCGCCTGCGGGCGTTCGTCGGCGAGCTGGCTGTCGTAATCGTCCTCGATGACGATCCAGTCGTTCTTTTCCGCCGCGGCAAGCAGCGCCTCGCGGCGTGGCTGGCTGAGCGGCACCATGGTCGGGCAATGATGGCTGGGCGTGGCGAAGACGAAGTTGGCGTCGTCGGGGATCTGCGCCACGTCGATGCCCTGCCTGTCGACCGGAACCGGGGCGATCTCCGCGCCGGCGAGCTGGAAGATGGAGCGGGCGTCGGGATAGCCCGGATTCTCCACCGCCACCTTCGCGCCCTTGCGCATCAGCAGCGTCGCCAGCATGTAGAGCGCGTGCTGCGAGCCGAGGGTGATCAGGATCTCGTCCGGATTGGCGAAGATGCCGCGCCGCGGTAACAGCCGTGCTTGGATCTGCTCGATCAGCAGCGGGTCGTCGCGATCCACCATGTCGGCCGCCCAGTTGCGGATCTCGAGCACGGCCAGCGCCATGCGGTTGCATTCACGCCATTCCGCCGTCGGGAAAAGCGAGGGGTCGAACTGGCCGTAGACGAAGGGATAGGACGCCTTCATCCATCCGTCGTTCTTGCGTGCCTCCGGCATGCGGCTTGCCAGGATCTGGAAGCGCTCGCCCCAGTTCACGCCGTTCTTGCCGCCCAGCTTGCGCGGCGGGCGCGGCGGTGCCGCGAGCACTTCCGGATTGACGAAATGGCCGCGCCGCTCGCGGGCGATCAGGAAGCCCTGGTCGACCAGCTGCTGGAAGGCGAGCACCACCGTGCCGCGCGCCACGCCCAGCTTCTCCGCCAGGATGCGGCAGGAAGGGAGCGGCATGGACGGGGCGATCTGGCGGTCGAGAATCGCCGAGACGATGGCCTGGCGGATCTGGGCTTGGAGCGTCTGTCCCGATTCGGGGGAAATCTTGAACAGGCCGGTCCAAAGGGCGGTGTCGTTTCTGGCTGGCATAGGGCTTTCCTCTCGGGGAGCGGAGCCTACCCCTGGGTCAATCCATGTCAACCCTGGTACAATTGATTGTTCCAACAAAGAAATTGATGAATGCCAGAAAGGCCCCGTTCCACAAGGCTTTTCAGCCTCGGGTTGAAACGATTTTTCATCGTTCGTTATCGGAAAAGTCGTTCCAACTTTTCCGAATCCTGCTCTAAAAGAAGCCCGTTGACCTTTCGCAGGAGAGCCTCTTGGACACGGCATTCGAAACCGCGCTCGCCGCGCTCCGGGATCACCACGCGCAAACGGCGCCGATGGACATGCGCGCCGCCTTCGCCGCCGACCCCGGGCGGTTCGCCCGCCTGTCGCTGACGCTGGACGACCTGACGCTCGACTTCTCGCGCACCGCCGTGACGGAGGAAACCGTCGGCCTCCTGACAGGGCTCGCCGAGGCGGCAAGGCTTGCCGAGGCGCGCGAGGCGATGTTCTCGGGCGAGCACATCAACGCGACGGAAGACCGTGCCGTCCTGCACACCGCGCTGCGTGCGCTGTCGGCCGGGTCCGTTCTGGAAGAGGGCCGGGATGTCCTGCCCGACGTGCGCTCGGTGCTGGAGGCGATGGACGCTTTCGCCGATGCCGTGCGCAAGGGAACGGCGCGCGGGGCGACCGGCAAGGCCTTCACCGACGTCGTCAACATCGGCATCGGCGGCTCCGATCTCGGCCCGGTCATGGTGACGCGGGCGCTTTCGCCTTATCGCGACGGGCCCCGCCTGCACTACGTCTCGAACATCGACGGCGCCCACATCGCCGACACGCTGGCCGGGCTCGATCCCGAGACCACGCTCTTCATCATCGCCTCCAAGACCTTCACCACCATCGAGACGATGACCAACGCCGAAACCGCGCGAAAATGGGTTGCGGCAAAGCTGGGCGCCTCCGCGACGAAGGATCATTTCGCAGCCGTCTCCACCGCCCTCGACAAGGTCGCGGCCTTCGGCATAGACGCGGCGCGCGTGTTCGGCTTCTGGGATTGGGTGGGCGGCCGCTACTCGCTGTGGTCGGCCATCGGCCTGCCGATCATGATTGCCGTCGGTGCCGACAACTTCCGCCGGCTGCTGGCCGGCGCCGAGGCGATGGACCGGCATTTTCGCACCGCGCCGTTGCGCGAAAACCTGCCGGTCATGCTCGGCCTCATCGGCTACTGGCACCGGGTCGTCTGCGCCTATCCGGCGCGCGCCGTCATTCCCTACGACCAGCGGCTCGAGCGCCTGCCCGCCTATCTGCAGCAGCTCGACATGGAATCGAACGGCAAAGGCGTCAGGCTCGACGGCACCGCCGTTGCGACGCCGACCGGCCCGCTCGTCTGGGGCGAGCCCGGCACCAACGGCCAGCACGCCTTCTTCCAGCTCCTGCACCAGGGCACCGACATCATTCCCGTGGAGTTCATCCTGGCGGCCGAGGGTCATGAGCCCGGCCTCGACCACCATCACGACCTGCTCGTCGCCAACTGCCTGGCTCAGGCGGAAGCGCTGATGAGGGGACGCACGCTGGAGGAGGCGGAGACACAGCTTGTCGCCAAAGGCATGGACGCCGCCCGGGCGAAGGCGCTCGCCCCGCACCGTGTCTTCGCGGGCAACCGCCCCTCGCTCACCATTCTCCACCGCAAGCTCGATCCGTTCGCGCTCGGCCGCCTGATCGCGCTCTACGAGCACCGGGTGTTCGTAGAGGCGCGGCTGTTCGGCATCAACGCCTTCGATCAGTGGGGTGTCGAGCTCGGCAAGGAACTGGCGACCGAGTTGCTGCCGGTCGTCGAGGGCAAGACCCCGGCCACCGGCCGCGACAGCGCCACCGCCGGCCTGGTGCAGCGGATCGCGGCGCTGCAGAAGGCCGGTTAAGGGCCGTCAGGCCGGTGCCTTACACCTCTTGCTTGAAACGCGGGCGCTTGTAGTACCCCCCTCTGGCCTGCCGGCCATCTCCCCCTCAAGGGGGGAGATTGGGCGGCCGCAAGGGTATTGACCAACCGTCCAACGTTG
>NZ_JANKOF010000091.1 GCF_024655565.1 Nitratireductor sp. ZSWI3
CTGGTGGGCCGATTTTCCCAACAGATGGGCACCATCTGTTGGGAAAATCGGCCCACTAGGCTCGATGCGCCAACAGTCGACGCTCCATCTTTCTGCTTTTCCGCATTTGTGCGGATGTCAGGTGAGTCCACCTGACTGCAGAATGCTATAGGACTTCCAGTCACTGGAAGGTCAAGCGCGGTTCCGGCGGCGCGGCGACAGAAAAATCGGGCGGATTCCGGCGCCGAACGGCATGATCATGGGAACTGGCCTTGACATTCCAGGGGTTCGCTTTATGTGTCCGCCAGACTTTTTGCGCAGGCGGGAGGATTCCTCCGTCGCGCACCCATGAAATCATCAGGAACGGACGACAGCCATGGCCAAGGCCACGACCATCAAGATCAAGCTCCAGTCGACGGCCGACACGGGTTTCTTCTACGTGACGAAGAAAAACAGCCGTACGATGACGGAAAAGATGACGAAGCGTAAATACGATCCCGTCGCCAAGAAGCACGTGGAATTCCGGGAAACGAAGATCAAGTAAGCCGTTTCCCCAAAACTCCTGTTTTCCAGGAGCAATGTCAAACGCCGCCTTCGAGCGGCGTTTTTGTTTGCGCGGATTCCGCATTCCGAAGGGCGTTGCAGTTGCATCGTCGTGCTTTCCGAAAATCAGAACCGATTTTCGGGACGATGAACCAGGAAGATGGAATTGGGGGCCGGTCGGCGAACTGGCAGCGGTACGAGGAGGCCACTGTAAGCCAGCGCCGGCCGGCCTGACCCCACGGACCCAGGAGATGCGGCGGACCTGAGCATCATGGGGTAACGGCAATTCTGCGACGGAAAACAGGGCTTCCGAAGAAACCTCTCATACACCCTGCCCGTCCCGAGGAGGAGACTTGCGCAAGCGCCAAAGAAAATCAACACTTACTTAACCATGCGCGCCAAATCCCCGGCGTTAAGGTAAATAGGACGCCATAGCATTTTGCAGTCAGGTGGACTCACCTGACGTCCGCATAAATGCGGAAAAACAAAGAGATGGAGCGTCAATTGTGCGTCCAAAAGGACGCACGGCGCTCCAGCCGGCCGCGGCAAAGTACGCATAAGGCCGTACCCCATTCGCATTTCGAATGGCCATACGGCTCAAATTGGGGGTCGAATGCGGGTCGGCACGAGCGTCATCGCCGGCCGGTGGCCCGCGGCTGCCGCCTCAGGCGTCGCCGAGGTAGGATTTTATGGTCTCGATGAAGCTCGGCACCGAGATCGGCTTGGAGATATAGGCCTCGCACCCGCCCTGCCTGATGCGTTCCTCGTCGCCCTTCATGGCGAACGCCGTCACGGCGATGACCGGGATCGTGTGCAGGTCGTCGTCCTGCTTCAGCCATTTCGTGACTTCGAGGCCGGAAACCTCCGGCAATTGTATGTCCATCAGGATAAGGTCCGGCCGGTGCTGGCGGGCCAGATCAAGCGCATGCAGGCCGTCGCGCGTGCGCACGGTGTCATAGCCGCTGGCTTCGATGAGATCGCGAAAGAGCTTCATGTTGAGCTCGTTGTCCTCGACGATCATGACCTTTTTTGGCATTCGACCCGTCCCGCTGTGCCGCCCACGCCGGCGCAGGATCTCCCGCCCCCGTCCGGACACGCCCGAGAATACTCGCGCAATCTGATTTATGAGTCGGTAATTATCGCCTTTGAACCGCCGTGTTCAAGCACCGTCTTCTTCGGTTGCCTGCATCGTGCGGTTCTGCGATACCCGACCGCAGGCACGCATCTGCGCGAAACGGGTGCTGAACTGCCGATGCATTGGGAGAACCGCCATGCAACGAGAGGAGGCAGAACGGATCGCCATCGCGGCGTTGTCGTTCATCGCCGCAGACCCGGAACTCCTTCCCCGCTTCCTGGCACTGACGGGCATAGAAGCCGGGCAGATCCGCGAGGCGGCGGCCGAACCGGGATTTCTCGCCGGGGTCCTCGGCTTCGTGCTGGCGCATGAGCCGACTCTCCTGCGTTTTTCGGAAGCGAGCGGCATTGCACCGGCGAGCGTCGCCGCCGCACCGGCCGCCTTGCCGCAGGGCGACACCGCCTACGACATACAACCTTGAGCGAGGCCGCGAAGGTTCCTTCATGAGCGATGATCCCGAGACAGCGCGGCAGATCGCCGAACTGGCGTTGAGTGAGTTACCCTTGCTGGTGCTCGACGTGGACGACGTGATCCTCGAGTTCATCCGGCCGTTCCCGGTCTATCTGCGCTCGCGCGGCTTCGAGCTCAAGTTCGATTCCTTCGCCCTCAACGGAAACATCGCCGATCTGGCCACCGGCGAACGCGTCGACAGGCAGACGGTGTCGCGGCTGGTCGACGGCTTCTTCGAGGTGCAGCACGACTGGCAGGAACTCGCCGAGGATGCGGCCGAAACCATCGCCGGCCTCGCCGAAGCCGCTGAGGTGGTGCTTTTGACGGCGATGCCTCACCGCCACCGCGCAACCCGGCGCGCCCTTCTCGACCGCTTCCAACTGCCCTATCCGCTGGTCACCACGGAACGTGCTAAGGGACCGGCGATCAAGCTGCTGCGCGGCCCGCACCCGCGTCCGGTCGCCTTCGTCGACGACATGTATTACAACCTCGTCTCCGTCCGCGACACGGTGGAGGACGCCCATCTGTTCCACCTGATGGCCGACACCTCCGTCCGCCCGCTGATGCCTCCCCTGCCGGAGGGCATAGTACAGGTCGACCACTGGCGCGAGGCGGGTCCGAAGATCGCCCGCGCACTCGGCATCGCCCCTTCCCGCAATCAGCGGCCCTGAGCGGCCGCCATGCCAGAGCATTTCGAGTCCGGTTGGATCACTTGACGCCTGCATCGATGCGGAAAACAGGTGGAATCATTTGCCTGTCCCGACGCGGAGCGCGGCACCATGCAGTTCGCCGCCCTCTGATCCCCTTCACCCCCGCGCCCATATCGCCTTCAGGCATGGATCCTCGGGTCGGGGTCCGAGGATGACGAAAGACGGGTGGGGGTCGTGCAGGCCACCAGCCTCACCGATGGATACGAATGCCCCGGCAGTTCGTCGCTCTCGGGCCCTGACCGAGGCCCCACGCCTGTCCGCCCGCCGCCCCCTTAGCTTGTCGAAGGGGAGCTGCCGCCGGAGAGCAGCGGGACAACTCCGGCCGACCGGACGCGGAGCGCGGCGCCTCTCAAAGCGCATGGCGCATCAGCGGCCGTCCCGCCTTGCGCTCGGCCACGACCGCGAAGCCTGCCTTCTCGAAGACGCGCGTCGAGCCGACATAAAGGCCGATCGACCGCGAATCCTTCGACAGCGTCATGGGGCACGCCTCGAGCAACCGGGCGCCGTTCTCGCGCGCATGGGCAATGCCCGCCGCCACGAGACGGTGCGTCAGGCCCTGCCGGCGTGCCGAGGAGCGCAGGAAGAAGCACGAGATCGCCCACACGCCCGGATCGTCCTGCGGGCCGTCCTCCAAAGCGGCCGAAACCCGCCCCTTGTTGTTCCATTCAGGAACGTCGGCGCGCGGGCCGATCTGCATCCAGCCATCGGCGCGCATGCCGTCGAGGGCGAGCAGGCCCGGCGGCGGGCCCGCCTCGATGCGCGCCCTGATGTGGTCCTTGTTGCGCTCGCGGTCGTTCTGACGCCGGATCGCCGGCGCAAGCCGGTAATGGGTGCACCAGCAGCCGTAGCAAGCCCCCTGCCTGCCAAACAGATCCTCGAATGCCGGCCACAACTCCGCCGTCAGAGGAACGATCTTATGCTCCACCAAGCCTCCTATGCCGGGGCGCCGAACGCGGTTTGACACGGCGCCGATCCCCCGCTCCATCTTGCTTCGCAAGCTGCCTCTCTCCCTGCCGGAAGAGAGGAAGGTGCCAAGCGGCCCGCCTGGCGCCTCCTCTCCTCCGCCGAACGGGGAAAGGTGGCCGCCAGGCAGTCGGCGCAGGGTCGACGCGATGTCCGTTGACCTCAGTTCGTCGCCCAGCCTCCTATGCACCGCGACTTGTGCCGCGATGGCTCTTCCGGTATCATGCGTGTTCACTTTATGTTCACATAAGCAGCCATGACTGTCAACGTTCTCACGCATGGCTTTTGCCGCGATTGCCTCACCCCCGCAGGAGCCGGCGATCGCCGCTGCCGCGCCTGCGGCAGCCCCCGCGTCCTGCGCCATCCGGAGCTCGTCGAACTCAGTCTCGCGCACATCGATTGCGATGCGTTCTACGCCGCGGTGGAAAAGCGCGACAATCCCGAACTGCGCGACAAGCCGGTCATCGTCGGCGGGGGCAAGCGTGGCGTCGTCTCGACCGCCTGCTACATCGCCCGCATCCATGGTGTCCGCTCGGCCATGCCCATGTTCAAGGCGCTCGATGCCTGTCCGCACGCCGTCGTCGTGAAGCCCGACATGGAGAAATACGTTCGCGTCGGGCGGCAGGTGCGCGAGATGATGCAGGCGCTGACGCCGATGGTGGAGCCGCTCTCCATCGACGAGGCCTTCCTGGACCTGTCCGGCACCGAAAGGCTGCATGGCGCGCCGCCGGCCCTGGTGCTGGCCCGCTTCGCCCGCCAGGTGGAGCAGGAAATCGGCATCACCGTCTCGGTGGGCCTGTCCTATTGCAAGTTCCTGGCGAAGGTCGCCTCCGACATGAACAAGCCGCGCGGGTTCTCCGTCATCGGCAAGGCGGAGGCGTTCGCGTTTTTGAGCGGGCAGCCGGTGACGCTCATCTGGGGCGTCGGCAAGGCCTTTGCCGCCACGCTCGCCGCCGACGGCCTGCGCAGCATCGGCCAGTTGCAGACCCTGGAGCGCAACGAGCTGATGCGCCGCTACGGAACGATGGGCGACCGCCTCTACCACCTTTCGCGAGGCCTCGACGAGCGGACGGTGAAGCCGCGCAGCGAGGCGAAAAGCGTTTCCTCCGAGACCACCTTCGACACGGACCTCGCCGGCCTCGATGACCTCGTGCCGGTGCTGCGGGCGCTTTCCGAACGCGTGTCGGCGCGCCTGAAGAAGGCCGACATTGCCGGTCGCACCGTGGTCCTGAAGCTGAAGACAGCGGATTTCCGCATTCGCACGCGCAACCGGCAGCTCGGCGATCCGACCCGGCTTGCCGATCGCATTTTTCACACCGGGCTCGAGATGCTGAAGCGCGAAGCCGACGGCACGCGCTTCCGCCTGCTCGGCATCGGTGTCAGCGACCTGACGGATGCCGGCAAGGCCGATCCGCCGGACCTGGTGGACCGCCTGTCGCACAAGCGGGCGCTGGCCGAAGGCGCGATCGACAGCCTTCGCGAAAAGTTCGGCAAGCAAGCGGTGGAGACGGGCTACACCTTCGGCCGCGGACGCACCGGCCGTCCGCCGCGAGAGAGCGATGGCTAGCGCGGCAGGCCTCAGACGACTTCCACATCCACCACGCCCGGCACGGCGCGCATGGCGGCGGCGATCTGCGGCGAGATGCGGTAGCGGTCGGGCAGTCCGACCTCGATCTCTCCCTGTCCGCCTTCCTTGATGACGACGAGGCTCACCTGTGCATCGCCGCGCTGCTTCAGTTGCGAGGAGATCGCGGCGAGCGGTCCCGGATCGCGCAGGTAGACGCGCAGCGCCTTCTGCATCCGCGAAGCTTCCTCCTCCAGCGACTGCACCGTCTGGATGCGCAGATTGACGCCCTCGGGCCTGTCTTCCGCCCCCACCATGATGACGACCGACGAGCCCGGTTCGAGCAGGTCGCGATACTGGGCGAGAGCCTCCGAAAAGAGCACGGCCTCATATTGTCCGGTGGCGTCGGAGAGCTGGATGATGCCCATCTTGTTCCCGGTGCGGGTGCGCCGTTCCTGCTTCGAGGTGACGGTGCCGGCAAGGCGCCCCGCGGAGGCCCCGCGCTTGACGGCAGCCTGGAACTCGTTCCAGCCCTGCACGCGCATCTTGGCCAGCGTCTCGGCATATTCGTCGAGCGGGTGGGCGGACAGATAGCAGCCCACCACCTGAAACTCGCGGTGCAGCTTGTCGGCGGCGGTCCACGGCTCGGCGGCGGGAAGATGCAGCTTCTGCGGCTCGCCGCCGCCGGAAAGGCCGAAAATGTCGCCCTGCCCCATGGCCGCGTCCTCGGCGGCGCGCGCGGCCATGCCCATCAACCGATCCATGCCGGCAAAGAGCGCCGACCGCTCCAGCCCGAAGCAATCGAAAGCGCCGGCCTGGATCAGGCTTTCCAGAACACGCTTGCCGACGATCTTCGGGTCGATGCGGGCACAGAAATCCTCGAGGCTCTCGAAGGGCTTCTCCTTGCGCTTTTCGACGATGTGCTCCACCGCCGCATCGCCGACGCCCTTGATGGCGGCAAGCGAATAGAAGATACGGTTCTCGCCCACCTCGAAATTGCGGTAGGAGGTCATGACCGATGGCGACACGACCTCTATGCCGAGCCGCATGGCATCGCGGCGGAAATCGTTGAGCTTGTCGGTGTTGGCCATATCGTAGGTCATCGACGCGGCCAGGAACTCGACCGGGTAATGCGCCTTCAGATAGGCCGTCTGGTAGGAGACGATCGCGTAGGCGGCGGCGTGCGACTTGTTGAAGCCGTAGTCGGCGAACTTCGCCAGAAGGTCGAAGATGAAGTTCGCCTGCGGCTTGGCTACGCCGCGCTCGGTCGCCCCCTTCACGAAGATGCCGCGCTGCTTTTCCATCTCGGCGCGGATCTTCTTGCCCATGGCGCGGCGCAGGAGATCGGCCTGTCCGAGCGTATAGCCGGCCAGTTCCTGCGCGATCTGCATGACCTGCTCCTGATAGACGATGACGCCCTGCGTCTCCTTCACCAGATGGTCGATCTTCGGATGGATCGAGGCGATCTCCTCCTCGCCGTGCTTGCGCGCATTGTAGGTGGGGATGTTCTCCATCGGGCCCGGCCGGTAGAGCGCCACCAGCGCGATGATGTCCTCGATGCAGTCGGGCTTCATGCCGATCAGCGCCTTGCGCATGCCCGCGCTTTCCACCTGGAACACGCCGACCGTCTCGCCGCGCGACAGCATCTGGTACGTCTCGGCATCGTCGAGCGGGATGCGCGCGAGATCGATGTCGATGCCGCGCCGGGCGATCAGCGTGACCGCCGTCTTCAGCACCGTCAGCGTCTTCAGGCCGAGGAAGTCGAACTTCACGAGGCCGGCCTGCTCCACCCACTTCATGTTGAACTGGGTCACCGGCATGTCGGAGCGCGGATCGCGATACATCGGCACCAGCTCGGAGAGCGGGCGGTCGCCGATCACGATGCCGGCCGCGTGGGTCGAGGCGTGGCGAAAGAGCCCTTCGAGCTTCTGCGCAATCTCCAGCAATGTGCCGACGATCGGCTCCTTCTCGACCTCCTCGGCAAAACGCGGCTCGTCCTCGATGGCCTTGGGCAGCGGCGTCGGATTTGCCGGGTTGGACGGCACCATCTTGCAGAGCCGGTCGACCTGGCCGTAGGGCATCTGCAGCACGCGCCCTACGTCGCGCAGCACGGCGCGCGCCTGCAGCGTTCCGAAGGTGATGATCTGCCCCACCTGGTCACGGCCGTATTTGCCCTGCACGTAGCGGATCACCTCTTCGCGGCGATCCTGACAGAAGTCGATGTCGAAGTCGGGCATCGACACGCGGTCGGGATTGAGGAAGCGCTCGAACAGCAGCGAGAAGCGCAGCGGGTCGACGTCGGTGATGGTCAGCGCATAGGCGACCAGGGAGCCGGCGCCCGAACCGCGCCCCGGCCCGACCGGGATGTCCTGCGCCTTGGCCCATTTGATGAAGTCCGAAACGATCAGGAAGTAGCCCGGAAACTTCATGCGCTCGATGACGCCGAGCTCATATTCCAGGCGCTCGGAATAGGCCTCCCGCGTGTAGCCCTCGGCCATGCCGAGCGCGGCGATGCGCTCCTCCAGGCCTTCGCGGGCCTGCCTGCGCAGCTCGTCGGCCTCCGCCTTGAGGGCGGTCTCGGCGTCGGCAGCCTCGCTCCCGGTGAAGCGCGGCAGGATGGGCGGATGGGTTTTGGGGAAATAGGAACAGCGGCGCGCGATCTCGATCGTGTTGTCGATCGCTTCCGGCAGGTCGGCGAACAGCCGCGCCATTTCCACCTGCGGCCGCAGATAATTGTCCGGTGTCAGGCGCCGCCGCTCGTCGACGGCGATCACGGTTCCCTCGGCGATCGCCACCAGCGCGTCGTGTGCCTCGAAGTCGTCGCGGACGGGAAAGAACGCCTCGTTGGTGGCAACGAGCGGCAGTTCGTGCCGATAGGCGAGATCGATGCTCGCCGCCTCGACTGCCCTGTCATAACCTTCGAGCCGCTCGAGCTCCACGTAGAGCCGGTTGCCGAAAACCTCCTTGAGGAACAGAAGCCGCGCCTCGGCGATCTCGGGCCGCTCGGCTTTCAGCGCAGCGCCGATCGGCCCCCGCGGGCCGCCCGTCAGGCAGATGATGCCGCTGCCCCCTTCGACCAGCCACTCGGACAGTATGTGCGTTTCGGCACCCGGTTCGTTTTCCAGATAGGCGCGACTGACGAGACGCACCAGATTGGCATAGCCCTCTTCCGTCGCCGCCAGCAGCACCAGGGGTTCGTGCTGCGGCCCCAGCCTGCGGCCGTTGCCGCGCCGCGCCTCGGTCAAGGCATCCTCGAAGGCGCAGGCGAGCTGGCACCCGACGATGGGCTGCAGCCCCTCCTTGGTTGCCTTCTGGGCGAATTCCAGAGCACCGAACAGATTGTTCGTGTCGGTGACGGCGATGGCCGGCGCCTCGTCCTTCAGCGCCAAGCCGATGATCTTGCCGAGCTGCAAGGCGCCTTCGAGAAGCGAATAGGCCGAATGCACGCGCAGGTGCACGAACGGCCGTTCCGGCCGCATCTTCTCGCGCTCTGCCGCCACGAAGATCGGGTCGCGCGATCGCCTGTCACTCGCCATGCTGTGCCACTGCTCTGGTTGGGAGACTCACCGTCTCATTGTTTCGCATCGCCCGCAATCTGTCGATCCGGTGGGGCGGTTTGTCCTGACGGACGGAAACCGTCTGTCAGGATCGCACCATCAGGGCGTCATCGATCGCGGCGGCAAGCGCCGCCGGCGTCTCGCAGATGCCGACCGCCCCGGCCTGCACCAGCTCGGCGCGATCGCCGAAACCCCACAGGACCCCGATGGTCGGAACATCGTTCGCCTTTGCCCCGTGCACGTCGTGATGGCGGTCGCCGATCATCACCGCACCTGCCGCCTCGATCGGCTCGACCGAGAGGATATGCTCGATCAGATGGGCTTTGTCGGCGCGCGTCCCGTCCGCCGCCGAACCGTGTATGGCGTCGAAAAAGCGTGTCAGATCGAAATGATCGAGGATGTCGCGGCTGTAGGTTTCGAGCTTGGACGTGGCGAGCGACAGGAAATAACCGGCGTCGATGCATCGCGCCAGCACCTCGGTCACGCCCGGTATGAGCACGTTCTCGAACTTGCCGGCCTGCGAGTACCGGTCCCGGTAATGGCCCACCGCCTCCCAGATGCGGACCTCGTCGTCCGTCTCCAGGAGCTGCGCGAACGTCACCTGCAGCGGCGGACCGATATGGGCGCGCAAGGCATCCGCCTCGGGAGCCGCGCGGCCCATCTTCTCCATCGCATGGCGGATGCAGTTGGTGATGCCGACAAACGGATCCGTCAACGTTCCGTCGAGATCGAAAAGGACGGCGGCCCGTCGGTCGTCCGGTATCATTGCCTCGTTCTCCTTCAGTCGAATTCCATGATGACGGCGTCGACGGCCAGACTGTCGCCCGGCGCGGCATTGATCCTGGCGACCGTGCAGTCGCGCTCGGCACGCAGCACGTTCTCCATCTTCATCGCCTCGACGACCGCCAGCACTTCCCCGGCCTTGACCTCCTGCCCCTCAGCAACGGCGATGGAGACCACCAGCCCCGGCATAGGGCACAGCAGCAGCCTTGAGGTGTCCGGCGCCGTGCGCACCGGCATCAGCCTGTCGAGTTCAGCCGTGCGTGGCAGCATCACGCGCGCCGTGGCCGAGACGCCTCGCCAGGCAAGCCTGACGCCGTTCAGCACCGGCCTGACCTGGACCGACACGGACCGGCCGCCGACCTGCCCCTGCCAGAGCGCATCGCCGGGCCGCCAGGAGGAGGAGACCGTGACGGCCTGCCCGTCCTCGATGCGCACATCCATTTCGAGCGGGATGGAAATCATGCCCTCGACCACGCTCGCCGTCAGGTAATCGTCGTCGAGGCGCACCACCCAGTCCCGTTTCAGCTCGCCCGAATGCGGCGCGAGCCTTCCTGTCAGGCGGTCCAGCCGGTCGCGTCTCAGGAGTTCGACCGCGAGCGCCACCGCGCTCAGCACCGAGCGTTCTTCCCTGGCAGGCGCCGGCGGCGCAAAGCCATCCGGAAACTCCTCCGCGATGAAGCCGGTCGACAGCCTGCCCTCGCGCCAGCGCGGATGGCTCATGAGCGCGGTGAGAAAGGGGATGTTGTGCTCGATGCCGTCGATGACGAAGCGATCCAGCGCCTCGCTCATCGCATCGATCGCTTCAAGCCGGCTCGGAGCCCAGGTGCAGAGCTTGGCGATCATCGGGTCGTAGAACATCGATATCTCCGATCCCTCGGTGACGCCCGTGTCGTTGCGCAGGAGCGCTTCGCCAAGGCGCGCCTCCTCGGGCGGGCGATAACGCGTCAGCCGGCCGATCGACGGCAGGAAGTTGCGCACCGGATCTTCGGCATAAAGGCGGCTTTCAACGGCCCAGCCCTCGAGCTTCACATCCGCCTGGGCGAGCGCCAGCTTCTCGCCGGCAGCGATCCGAATCATCTGCTCGACCAGATCGATGCCCGTGACCAGCTCCGTCACGGGATGCTCCACCTGCAGCCGTGTGTTCATCTCCAGGAAGAAGAAGTTCCGGTCCTTGTCGACGATGAACTCGACCGTGCCGGCGCTTTGATAGTCGACGGCTTTTGCCAGTGCCACGGCCTGGGCGCCCATGGCCTCACGCGTCTGCGCATCGAGAAAGGGCGATGGAGCCTCCTCCACCACCTTCTGATTGCGCCGCTGGATGGAGCATTCGCGCTCCCCCAGATGGATGCAGTTGCCGTGCCCGTCGGCCAGCACCTGGATTTCGATGTGGCGCGGCTCCTCGACGAACTTTTCGACGAAGATGCGGTCGTCGCCGAAGGAAGATGCGGCTTCCGATCTCGAGCGCTCGAAACCCTCGCGCGCCTCTGCCTCGTTCCAGGCGATGCGCATGCCCTTGCCGCCGCCGCCGGCCGATGCCTTGATCATCACCGGGTAGCCGATTTCGGATGCGATTTCAGCGGCATGATCGGCGTTCTCGATCAGCCCCATGAAGCCAGGAACCGTCGACACACCGGCTTCAGCGGCGATCTTCTTGGAGGTGATCTTGTCCCCCATCGCCTGGATGGCCTTCACCTTGGGACCGATGAAGATGATCCCCTCCGCCTCGAGCTTCTCGCAGAAGCCGGCATTCTCCGACAGGAAGCCGTAGCCCGGATGGACCGCTTCCGCGCCCGTTGCCTTGCAGGCGGCGATGATCCTGTCGGCGACCAGGTAGCTCTGGCCGGCGGGAGACGGCCCGATGTGCACCGCCTCGTCGGCCATGTCCACGTGAACGGCATCCGCGTCGGCATCGGAATAGACGGCGACGGTGGCGATGCCCATCTTGCGCGCGGTCTTGATCACGCGGCAGGCGATTTCACCGCGATTGGCGATGAGGATCTTCTTGAACATGGACGGCGTTTCCCCGGACGGCATTTTTTTCTGTTCTATGGGTTTGCCCGCGGCGGCTCAAGCGCTTCGCATGCCTGTCCAACGCGAAGCGGCTTTGTCCGATTGCGTCATCCACCGTCCGCAATGGGCTTGCAGCCCCTAGCAATTCCTGAAACCTTCGGCGCAGAATCTGGAGTTGCAGGAGAAAATCCATGAAAACCCGCGCCGCTGTCGCCGTTCAGGCTGGAAAACCCCTCGAAATCATGGAGGTCGATCTGGAGGGCCCGCGCGCCGGCGAGGTCCTCGTCGAGATCAAGGCGACCGGCATCTGCCACACCGACGAGTTCACCCTGTCGGGCGCCGATCCGGAGGGGCTGTTCCCGGCGATCCTCGGCCATGAGGGCGCCGGCGTGGTGGTCGACGTCGGCCCGGGCGTGACGAGCCTCAGGAAGGGCGATCACGTCATCCCGCTCTACACGCCCGAATGCCGCCAATGCCCCTCCTGCCTGTCGCGCAAGACCAATCTGTGCACGGCCATCCGGTCCACCCAGGGCCAGGGCCTGATGCCGGACGGCACCAGCCGCTTCTCGCTGAACGGCGAGAAGCTGCACCACTATATGGGCTGCTCGACCTTCTCCAACTTCACGGTCCTGCCGGAGATCGCGGTCGCCAAGGTCGATCCCGACGCTCCCTTCGACAAGATCTGCTACATCGGCTGTGGCGTGACGACGGGCATCGGCGCCGTGATCAACACGGCCAAGGTCGAGGAAGGTTCGACGGCGATCGTGTTCGGCCTGGGCGGCATCGGCCTCAACGTCATCCAGGGCCTTCGGCTGGCCGGCGCCGACATGATCATCGGCGTCGACCTGAACAACTCCAAGAAGGAGTGGGGCGAGAAATTCGGCATGACCCATTTCGTCAATCCGAAGGAGGTGGGTGGCGACCTGGTGCCCTATCTCGTCGACCTGACGAAGCGCGGCGCCGACCAGATCGGTGGCGCCGACTACACCTTCGACTGCACGGGCAACACCACCGTGATGCGCCAGGCGCTGGAAAGCGCCCATCGCGGCTGGGGCGAATCGATCGTCATCGGTGTCGCTGGCGCCGGTCAGGAGATCTCCACGCGCCCCTTCCAGCTCGTCACCGGCCGCGTCTGGAAAGGCACCGCCTTCGGCGGCGCACGCGGCCGCACCGACGTGCCGAAGATCGTCGACTGGTACATGGCCGGCAAGATCGACATCGACCCGATGATCACCCACACGCTCTCGCTAGACGAGATCAACAAGGGCTTCGACCTGATGCACGCGGGCGAATCGATCCGCTCCGTGGTGGTCTACTGAGGCTGTCGCCTTGCCCGCCATCTACGTGGATGCCGATGCCTGCCCGGTGAAGGCTGAGGTGGTGAAGGTGGCCGAGCGACACGACCTGCCGGTCACCTTCGTCGCCAATGGCGGCCTGCGCCCCTCGCGCGACCCGATGATCCGCAACGTCGTCGTGCCGGGCAGTTTCGACGCCGCCGACGACTGGATCGTGGAAAACGCCGAGAGCGGCGACATCGCCATCACCGCCGATGTGCCTCTGGCCGCGCGGCTGGTGGAAAAGGGCGTCCTGACGCTGGGGCCGACTGGCCGGCCCTTCACGCCTCAAACCATCGGCATGGCCGTTGCCATGCGCAACCTGAAGCAGGACCTGCGCGAGGCTGGCGAGATCAAGGGCTACAACCCGGGCTTCACGCCCAAGGATCGCTCCGCCTTCCTGCAGGCGCTCGACCAGACGGTGCGCCGCGCGCTGCGCGCCAACCAGGGAAATCAGTGACCATGAAAACCGTTACCACCGCGACATCCCATGGCGGGACGCAGGGCGTCTACACCCACGCTTCCACCGCCTGCCGATGCGACATGACCTTCGCCGTCTTCGTGCCGCCGCAGGCCAAGGACGGCCCCTGCCCTGTTCTGTGGTATCTCTCCGGCCTCACCTGCACCCATGCCAACGTCATGGACAAGGGCGAGTATCGCCGCATGGCGGCGCAGCTCGGGCTGATCGTCGTCTGCCCCGATACGAGCCCGCGCGGCGAGGACGTTCCCGACGAAGCTGGCAACTGGCAGTTCGGCAAGGGCGCCGGCTTCTATCTCGACGCCACGCAAGCACCGTTTTCCCGGAACTACCGCATGTGGTCCTATGTCACCGAGGAATTGCCGGCCCTGATTGCCGAAAACTTTCCGGCCGACATGAGCCGGCAGGGCATCTTCGGCCATTCCATGGGCGGCCACGGCGCGCTCACCATCGCGCTCCGCCATCCGACGCGGTTCCGCAGTTGCTCGGCCTTTGCGCCGATCGTCGAGCCGACCACGGCCGGCTGGTCGAAACCGGCTTTCGAAAAATACCTGGCCGCGGACGAAGCGGCCTGGCGCCGCCACGATGCCTGCGCGCTTCTCGAAGACGGGCATCGATTCGACGCGTTCCTGATCGATCAGGGAACCGCCGATCCGTTCCTCGACGAGGGTCTGCGCCCCTGGCTCTTCGAGGAGGCATGCCGAAAGGCGGGCGTTCCCCTGACGCTCCACATGCGCGAGGGCTACGACCATTCCTACTTCTTCATCTCCACCTTCATGGACGACCATCTTGCCTGGCACGCGGCCCGGCTTGCCAAGGGCTGATGGTAGCGAAAGGAACAGAATCATTTTGACAGGATTTCAATACAACCTCCTGACAAACATATGTTTTCCGCACCCGTAACTGGACGCATCTGCGGCAAACTTGTGATTCCCCGCCGCTTCCTGCATGCTCCGTCGAACCACCCCGGCCACGATGCCGGCTCAATTCAACAGGACCTGGAGGTGCCAACCGGTGCATGACACCGCGCATATTTATTCCGACGCTCCCGACCGCGACACGATGGGTGGGCGGCTGTCGCGCGCCCGCGACGCGGCCGGCCTCAGCGTATCCGAACTCGCACGCCGCCTCGGCGTCAAATCGACCACCATCCAGGCCTGGGAAAGCGACCGCTCGCAGCCGCGCGCCAATCGCCTCGCCATGCTCGCCGGCGTCCTCAATGTGAGCCTGTCCTGGCTCCTGCACGGTGTCGGCACCTCCCCCGCCGACGAGAGCCGTTCCGAGCTCGTCAACGCGGTATCGGCCAACCTGAAGCGCATTCGCCGCCTTCAGGAAGAGACGAACCGGCTGGTCGCCCAGATCGAAAGCGATCTGCTGCGCGCCTCCGAGGGCCATTGATCCTTCCTGCTCCAAAAGGCCCGCCCGAAAGGATCGTGCACGAAAACCGTTGATCGTACCGCCGGGCCGCTTGACGGCAGGTGACAAAGCCTCGCGCCTGCGCTAGTTTCCCGACCGTCCAGGGCGCAAGCCCTGCCGGCCAGCGGGAGAGAGCCGAACTGGAGCGATCCAGCGAGGACGCCGAAGGGGAAACGCCCGAAATCTCTCAGGCAAAAGAACCGTCGGCCGGTCAAGACACTCTGGAAAGTCGGGGCATCCTGCCCCGCGCCGAAGGTGTAAGCGTAGCCGACAGAGTTCCGGCTGCGCGAGTCTCTCAGGCTTCCGACAGAGGGGCACGAACATGCCGTGAGCAACGGCATGCGTGCAGCTTTGGAGGAACGATGAGCGACACTGCCACTTTGAAACATCTGCCCCTTGAGGCGCTTCATGAAGAGGCTGGTGCCCGGTTCGGCGCGTTTGCCGGCTGGCGCATGCCGCTGACCTATCCGGCCGGCGTGATGAAGGAGCATCTTCACACCCGCGGAAGCGCCGGTCTTTTCGACATCTCCCACATGCAGCTTTTCGAGGTCGAGGGCGCCGGCGCGGCCGCCTTCCTCTCGCGCGCCTGCCCGCTCGACGCGGAGGCGCTGGATCAGGACCGCTCGAAATATACTGTCCTTCTCAACGAGAGCGCCGGCATCATCGACGATCTCATCGTCACACGGCTGGGGCCGCAACGCTTCATGGTGGTGGCGAATGCCGGCAACGCGGCGAAGGACGAGGCGCATCTGCGCGCCCTGGCCAAGGATTTCGACGTCAGCCTGACTGCGCTCGAACGCGTGCTGCTGGCGCTTCAGGGCCCGGATGCGGAGGCGGTTCTCATCGCCGCCGGCCTCGACCTCAGCGATCTCACCTTCATGACCGGCACCGAGCCCGCGCCGGGCTGGTTTGCCGCCCGCTCGGGCTATACGGGCGAAGACGGATTCGAGGTGGCCCTGCCGGTCGGCGAGGCGGAGCGCTTCGCCCGTAGCCTGCTCGACGACGAGCGCGTCCAGTGGATCGGCCTTGCCGCCCGCGACAGCCTGAGGCTGGAGGCAGGCCTTTGCCTGCACGGTCAGGACCTCGACGAGGCGACCGATCCGGCGAGCGCCGCCATTCTGTGGGCCGTGCCCAAGGCGCTGCGCGAGCGGGGAGCCTTCGTCGGCGCCGCCGCGCTTCAGGCCATCATCGCCGCCGGCGCGGCGCAAAAGCGCGTCGGGCTGAAGCCCGAGGGCCGTCAGCCCGTCCGCGCCGGCGCCCCGATCCTCGATGACGCCGGCAAGACCGTCGGCCACGTGACTTCGGGTGGTTTCGGCCCGTCCGTCGGGCATCCTGTGGCCATGGGCTATGTGGCCAGGGCACTCAGCGAGCCCGGCACCCGCCTTTTCACCGAAGTGCGCGGCAACCGCATCGCGCTCGACGTCCATCCCCTGCCCTTTACGCCGCAGCGCTATCACAAAGGATAAAACAATGACCAAAACCTATTTCACCGAGGATCACGAGTGGATCAAAGTCGAAGGCGGCGTCGCCACCGTCGGCATCACCGACTACGCGCAGGAGCAGCTCGGCGATCTGGTCTTCGTCGAACTGCCTGAGGCCGGAAAGGCGCTCGCCAAGGGCGACACGGCCGTGGTCGTCGAATCCGTCAAGGCCGCATCCGACGTCTATGCCCCCGTCGACGGCGAGATCACCGCGGTGAACGAAGCGCTTGCCGGCGATCCTTCCCTGGTCAACTCCGCCCCCGCCGGCGACGGCTGGCTGTGGAAGATGACGCTTGCCGACGAAAGCCAGCTCGAAGGCCTGATGGACGAAGCCGCCTATCAGGCTTCGATCGCCTGAGGAGCGACCATGCCCGAATCAATCGCGCCCTTCACCGCACGCCACATCGGCCCGCGTGCCGACGAAACCAAGTCCATGCTGGCGGCGCTCGGCGTCCCCTCGCTGGAGACGCTGATCACGCAGGCTGTGCCGAAATCCATCCGCCTCGATCGTCCGCTCGATCTGCCCGCCGCGGCGAGCGAGGCGGAAGCGCTCAGCGAGCTCAGCACGGTCATGCGGCAGAACAAGGTGCTGAAGAGCTTCATCGGCACCGGTTATCACGGCGTCCACGTGCCACCGGTGATCCAGCGCAACCTGTTCGAAAATCCGGCCTGGTACACGGCCTACACGCCCTATCAGTCGGAGATCAGCCAGGGGCGTCTGGAAATGCTGTTCCATTTCCAGACGCTGGTGACCGAGCTCACCGGCCTGCCGGTCGCCTCCGCCTCGCTGCTCGACGAGGGTTCGGCGGTGGCGGAGGCCGTCGGCATCGCCTGGCGGCACCACCGCTCGAAGCGCCACAAGCTCGCCATCGCAGGCGCTCTTCATCCGCAAACCCTCGATGTGGTGACGACACGCGCCGAGCCGCTCGGCATCGTGGTCGACGGCGACACGGTGGATGACGACACCTTCGCGCTGATCGTTCCCTGGGCGGACACCTACGGGGTCTACGGCGACCACGGCGCGCTGATCAGGCAAGCCCAGGCCAAGGATGCGATCGTCGTCTTCGTCGCCGATCCGCTCGGCCTCCTGCTGAGCAAGGCTCCGGCCGATCTCGGCGCCGAGATTGCCGTCGGCTCGATGCAGCGCTACGGCGTGCCCATGGGCTTCGGCGGTCCGCATGCCGCCTACTGCGCCGTCTCCGACCGGCTGACGCGTCTTATGCCCGGCCGCCTGGTCGGCCAGTCGATCGATGCCCATGGTCGTCCCGGCTATCGCCTCGCCCTGCAGACCCGCGAGCAGCACATCCGCCGCGACAAGGCCACCTCCAACATCTGCACCGCCCAGGCGCTGCTCGCCAACATGGCCGCCGCCTATGCGGTGTGGCACGGCCCCGAGGGGCTGACCGGCATCGCCATGAAGGTGCACGGCCTCGCCGCCCGCTTCCACGCAGGGCTGAAGGCTGCCGGCGTGACGCCGGCCGGCGATGCGCTGTTCGACACGGTGACGGTCACCGTTCCCGGCAAGGCGAACCAGATCGCGGCCGAGGCCGAAAAGGACGGCCGCCTGCTGCGCGTGATCGACGCCGACCGCCTCGGCATCACCTTCGACGAGACAGCGACGGAGGCCGACCTTGCCGCACTGTCGGCGCTGTTCGGCGCGTCCGCGCCGGCAGAGGCACAGGCGCTCGCTCCTGCCGGGCCTCGGGGAAAGTCGTTCCTGACCCAGCCCGATTTCCATGCGCATCGCTCGGAGACCGAGATGATGCGGTTCCTGCGTCGGCTGGCCGACAAGGACCTGGCGCTCGACCGGGCGATGATCCCGCTCGGCTCCTGCACCATGAAGCTGAACGCCGCCGCCGAGATGATGCCGGTGAGCTGGAACGACGTGGGCAATCTGCACCCCTTCGCGCCCGCCGCGCGCACTGCCGGCTACCGCCGCATGATCGACGATCTCGACCGCTGGCTCTCGCAGATCACCGGATTTGACGCCGTCTCCCTGCAGCCCAATGCCGGCAGCCAGGGCGAGTATGCCGGCCTTTTGGCGATCCGCCGGTATCACGCCGAACGCGGCGAAGGCGGACGCGACATCTGCCTGATCCCCTCCTCCGCGCATGGCACCAATCCGGCATCGGCCTCCATGGCCGGCATGCGCGTCGTGGTGGTGCGCTGCACGGAAAACGGCGACATCGATCAGGATGACCTGAAGGCAAAAGCCGCCGAGCATGCCGGGCAGCTCACCGCGCTGATGCTCACCTATCCCTCGACGCACGGCGTGTTCGAGGAAGGCGTGCGCGACATGTGCGCGCTGATCCATGAGCACGGCGGTCAGGTGTATTTCGACGGGGCCAATCTGAACGCCCTGGTCGGCCTCGCCCGCCCGGGCGATCTCGGTGCAGACGTCTGCCACATGAATCTGCACAAGACCTTCTGCATCCCGCATGGCGGCGGCGGCCCGGGTGTCGGGCCGATCGGCGTCAAGGCGCATCTGAAGCCGTTCCTGCCGGGTCATGTGGGGCTCGGTTCGAGCCATGCGGTAGCGGCCGCGCCCTTCGGCAGCGCGTCGATCCTGCCCATCACCTGGATGTATATCCGCATGATGGGCGGTGCCGGCCTGAAGCTGGCGACGGAGATGGCGATCCTCAACGCCAACTACATCGCCCACCGCCTCAAGGCGCATTATCCCGTGCTCTACAAGGGCCGCAACGACCGCGTCGCGCATGAGTGCATCCTTGACACCCGCATCCTCAAGGAGAGCGCCGGCGTCACGGTCGAGGACATCGCCAAGCGGCTCATCGACTATGGCTTCCATGCCCCCACCATGAGCTGGCCGGTGGCCGGCACACTGATGGTCGAGCCGACGGAATCCGAGCCGAAGGAGGAGCTGGACCGCTTCTGCGAGGCGATGATCTCCATCGCCGGCGAGGCGGCACGCGTCGAGAAAGGCGAATGGCCGAAAGACGACAATCCGCTCGCCAATGCGCCGCACACGGCGTCCGAACTGATGGCCGACGGCTGGACGCACCCCTATACGCGAACGGAAGCAGCCTTTCCCGCCGGCTCGCTCGACGCGGCGTCGAAATACTGGCCGCCGGTCTCGCGCATCGACAATGTGGCGGGCGACCGCAACCTGGTCTGCTCCTGCCCGCCCATCGAGGCGCTGGCGAGCTGAGCGCACCACAGCGCCAGGGCGGGATGAGGAAAAGTGTGAAACGCTTTTCCACCCGCATCGCGATCTTACGGGCCGCGGCGGACCTTCGCCGCGG
>NZ_JANKOF010000092.1 GCF_024655565.1 Nitratireductor sp. ZSWI3
CCGCCTGCCGGCTCCTTCTCCCCGCAGGCGGGGAGAAGGAGGATGGCCGCAATGCTGGCGACCCCCTCTCCCCGTTTGCGGGGAGAGGGTGAGGGTGAGGGGCAGCGCCGGCGTGGAACGGAAAGCCGTCGCTACTGCCGCACCGAAGGCGTTTCCACCGACAGGCCGGTGCCGCGCCAGGTCACATAGACTTCAAGCGCCATCAACTCGTCGGAAAAGGCCTTCGGCGTCTCCGCGCGGGTGTCGCGGATGCAGCCGCGGAAGCGGTTGTGCAACGACACCATGTCGGCCTGCTTCAGGCGGTAGGTCGGGAAACCGTTCGCCTGTCCCTGGCTGAGATGATCAGCGCGGATATATTGCCCGGAATTCGACTCGTGGCACGATGCGCAGGCGAAATTAAGCTGGCCGGTGCGCGTATAGTAGAGCTCCTTGCCCTTGTCCCACCAGCTCTGCAGCTCGCCTTGCGACAGATCGAGCTCCACCGGTTCTCCGAGCGACTGGTTCTTGATGTATGTGGTCAGCGCCTTTTGCTCCGGCGCATCGAACTTGTAGGGCTCGAGGCCCATGTTCTCGACGCGGCACTTGTCGATCTGCAGCTCGATGTTGATCGGCCGCCCGGCGTCGGCATCCCACTTCGGATAATGGGCCCCGACGCCTTTCATGCTCTCGGCCGCATCGTTGTGGCAGGATGCGCAGGACTTGCCGTCCGGCCCCTCGACGCGGTTCCACACATCGGCGCCCTGCTCGACATAGAGCATGCCCGGGTTCTGGAACGAATCGGCCTCCAGTTCGCGCGTCTCGCCCTCGCGGAAGAGCCAGCCCGACAGAACTTCATCGAAGGGATGGCCTTCCGGCGCCTTGGTGCGCGTCACCATCTCGACATCGTCTATGACCAACGCATCGTCCACCGGCTCGGCATTGGCCCCCGACGGCACCTGCAGCGCCGCCATTATCATTCCCAGCCCGACGATGGCTAATGACTGTCTCACGGCTCTCCTCCCAAGCTGCTCTTCTTGTTGCCCGCGCCGAAGCGCCGCTATTTGACCTCGATTGCCTGCTCGTCCGCGTAGATCGACCCGTCATCGTCCACCCAGGTGAATTTGAACGTGCCGCTCTCCTTCACCTTCGCGTTGAACTCGAAATAGGGATTGGCCGAAATCGCCGGCTCGATGTCGCAGGAAAAGACGGTCGCGCCGTTGAACTCGCAGGTGAACTTGTTGATGATCTGCCGTGGGATCACCTTGCCTTCGCTGTCTTTGCGCTGGCCGGATTCCATGGTGTGGCTGATAAGCGTCTTGATCGTGATCACCTCGCCGGCGGAGGCGGTCTTCGGCAGTTTGACGCGTGGTTTCGGGGTTGCCATGTCGAATGTCCTTCCTGATCAGCCGCCGCAGCCGCCGATGGTCACTTTCACTTCTTTCTTGTCGATGTAGGTCGAGCCGTCCTTCATGCGGGCGACGGCGATCACGTTCTGCGTCTTGGCAAGGCGCATGCGTGTGGTGGCCGCGGCCGTGCCGCTCGCTTCGGTGAAGCGGAAGGTGGCGACGTCGGGGTTGGGGTTGCCGTCGGCCAGGATCATCACCTCCTCGACCAGATCGTCGCCCTCCATGGCGCTGTCGACGGAAACGGAAACCGGTACGGTGTTGCCGTTTTCGGCGATCTCCGGCGCGGTCAACGTCAGCTTGCCGGTTTCCGGCGTCTTGCCGCCGGTGAAATCGGTGATGCGTTTTTCGGCGTCTTCCGCCGAGGCCAGCGCCGGCACGGCGCTGAAGCCGGTCGCCGCGAAAGCAACGGCACCGGCCGATAGGCCGAGCGCCTGGCGTCTGTTGATGTTCATGGGCATTCTCCTATTCCCTAAGGGTGGCGAGATAGGCCACCACATCTTCAACCTGCTGCGCCGTGAGAATGGGCTTGCCGACCAGATCCTCGCGCACATTCTTGCCGACACGGAGCGAATAGAAGCCAGGCATCACCGTTTCCTCGCCGAACACCTGCTTGGCGTCGGTGACGATGGCGCGCAGTTGCTCCGGCTCCCAGCGATCGGCCACACCGTCCATTGCCGGGCCGACCGTTCCGTGAAAAAGCTCGTCCTTCATGCCGGCGTTCTGGTGGCAGGCGAGGCAATTGCCGAGCTTGCGATCCTTGAAGACTTTTGCGCCCTCGGCTGCGTCGCCTGCCTGGCCGCTGAGTGAAGCCTGGACCGCAAAATCCTCGAACTTCACATCGGCCGGGCCGGTGTCCTCGGCAAAGGCAGCTCCTGCCTGCAGCGCCAACGCCGCGCACAGAAGTCGTGTCACCTGCTTCATGGGTTTGTCTCCTCCACTTCCCGTGCCCGCCTCGTCGCACACAGGCTCCTCTTGCCGCACACGCTACATTCGCGTCGCATGTTCTTCAACGGAAAAATATAAAATCTTGAATATGTCATCGGTGGTGAAACGCCCGCCGCTATTCGTCTTTGAGCCGGCCGGCGGCGCGCAGCGCGTCGAGCTTGCGCGCGTGGTATTTCTGGAAGTGCTCCTCGCCCTCGTAGCCCTTCTCCGCGACCCATTCGAACATGTGCAGGAAGGTCCATTTGCCGAAGGCGCCGGGCATGGTGGCGACGGCGGCCTCGGCCACGGTCTTGTCCTGCGGTGCTTGCTCGGGAAGGAAAACGATGGTCGGCGTGAAGACATAACCCCATTTGCGCGCTGCGGTCTTTTCCGTCAGCCTCTCGCCATCGAGGTCGGTGACCTCCTCGTCGCCGAACATGTTGTACTGCACGACCTTGAAGTTGGCCTTGATGTAGTCGCGCACCTCGGGATCGCTCAGGAGATCCTCGTGCATCCTGGCGCAGTAGATGCAGCCGCGCTGCTCGAAGATGATGGCGAGCCGCTTGCCCTCGTCGCGGGCTGCGTCGATGTCCTCGGCGATGTCGCGGAAGGTGAGCGAGAACCAGTCCTCCTTGTGCAGGCCGTCCTCGCCGATCTCCGCCGAGGCGGGCAGCGCGAGGACGGCAAGCAGCGCCGCGGCGGCAAAAAGCGTTTTGAACATCAAGCCCACTCCTATCCGATCGACTGGAATACCGGAAACGTTTCGAGAAGCCAGTAGGAAATCGCCGACATCCGACCGGTGATGAACAGGATGCCGGTGATGACGAGCAGCCCGCCCATCGCCATCTCGATCTTGTGCATGTGCCTGCGCAGGCGCGCCGCCCAGCCGAGGAACTGTCCTGCGAACACGCCGGCAAGGATGAACGGGATGCCGATGCCGAGCGAATAGACGGCGAGCAGCGAAGCGCCCCTCACGGCCGTTCCCTCCGAGCCGGCGACGAACAGGATGGCGGCCAGGACCGGGCCGACGCAGGGGGTCCAGCCGAAGGCGAAGGCGAGGCCCATGACGAAAGCCCCGGCAAGGCCCGCCGGTTTCCTGTTCACCTGCACGCGGGCTTCCCGATAGAGCAGGGCGATGCGAAAGACGCCTAGGAAATGCAGTCCCATGACGATGATGATCGCGCCGGCGATGACCGACAGGATGTCGAAATATTGCGCGATGGTGCGGCCGACGACGCTCGCCGTCGCGCCAAGGCCGACGAACACCGCCGTGAAACCGAGCACGAAGGCGATCGCCGCCAGGACGATTCGCCGCTTGCGCCCGGCCTCCAGCCCATCGGCGCTGAGCTCTTCGAAGCTGAGGCCGGCCAGCCAGGCGAGATAGGGAGGGACGATGGGAAGCACGCAGGGCGACACGAAGGACAGAAGTCCCGCCAAGAGCGCACCACCAAGACCGACGTCGAGCATTCACTTCCCTCCGCAACGCGACACCCGTTAAATCAGGAGCGCATCCCGGCTGGAAGATATGCGAAAATTACTATATGTTGCAAACATGAAAAATCCTTTCTTGCTTTCGAGCATCCTGGCAGGGCTGTTCCTTTCGATCGTCGGGCGGCCTGCAGCGGCCGAGCTGGTCATGCTGGAACAGCCGGGCTGTGTGTGGTGCGCGCGCTTCAATGCTGAGATCGCCCCGGGCTATGCGAAGACCGATGAGGGCAGGCGCGCGCCGCTGAGGCGTATCGACATCACCGGCGAGTGGCCGGCCGATCTCGAGGCCATTGCACCGGAACGCTTCACGCCGACCTTCATCCTCGTCGAGAACGGGGCGGAGATCGGCCGCCTGCGTGGCTATCCGGGCGACGAATTTTTCTGGTATCTTCTCGATGAACTGATTGAAAAGCTGGACCGGACGGAAAGCCAATGAGCCTGCCGAAACTCAAACCCGACCAGTCCCCCGAGGATATCAAGGCGCTGCTCGAGCAGGCGCGCAAGGCGAGCGATCTCCTGAAGGCGCTGTCGCATGAAAGCCGGCTGCTGATCCTGTGCCTGCTCGCCGAAGGGGAGAAGTCGGTCTCGGAGCTCGAGGACATCATGAAGATGCCTCAGGCGGCGGTTTCACAGCAGCTCGCGCGGCTGCGCTTCGACCGCCTGGTGAACACCCGTCGGGAAGGCCGCGCCATCTACTATTCGATTGCCAGCGACGAGGTCGCCTCCGTGATCGAGATTCTTTACGACCTGTTCTGCGCATCGGTGCGCGAAGGAAAGGGCAAAGACCGCACGCCGTGAGAGGCGCTTCATGAAAGAGGCGGTGCCGGGCCTGGGAGGCATGCCCGGCACAATGCATGCGGCCGAGCGCCGTGGGAGGAAAAGATGGGATTTCTGCAAGCACCCGGCTTCCTGCTGGCTGCAGGTCTGTTTGCCGGCATCGTCATAGGCTATGTGGCGCGCCGCCATCACTTTTGCACCATGGCTGCCCTGGAGCGGCACTGGTATGCCGGCGACAGCAGGGGCCTGCGCACCTGGGCGCTGGCGGCGGGCGTCGCGATGGTCCTGACCCAGGCGATGATGCTGGGCGGGGTGGCCGACCTCGGTGGGAGCTTTTACCTGCGACCGTTCTTTGGCCTGACGGGGGCGATCATCGGCGGTCTTGCCTTCGGCTTCGGAATGGCGCTGGCCGGCACCTGCGGCTTCGGCGCGCTGGTTCGGCTCGGCGGCGGCAGCCTGCGCGGCCTGGTCGTCCTGATCGTTCTCGGCCTGTCGGCGCTGGCGGCCCAGCGCGGCCTGATCGCGCCGTTGCGCGTGGCGACGGTCGACAATCTCGCCATCGACCTCAGCGGCGCGGGCGACCAATCGCTCGGCAGCCTGGCAAGCGCCGCCTTCGGAGCCGACCTGCGCATCGCGGTCGCGCTGCTCGTCTTCGCCCTTCTGTTTGGGTGGATCCTGCGCGACCGCACCTTCCGTCGATCGGGCGGGCTCATCGCCGCCGGAACCGCGATCGGCGTGATGATCGCCTTCGGCTGGTTCGTGACGGCGCTCGCCACGGCCCATTCCTTCGATCCGGTGCAGCTCGAGGCGGGTTCGTTCGTGGTGCCGGTCGGCGACACGATCCTGCAGGCGGTCGCCTTCACCGGCACCTGGCCCGATTATGGGGTCGGGATGGTGCTGGGTGTGGTCGTCGGCGCGGCGCTGTGCGCCTGGAGGCACGACGACATACGCTGGGAAGCCTGCGACGACGCGCGCGAACTCAGCCGGCATCTGGCGGGCGGGTTGCTCATGGGCACCGGCGGCGTCTTCGCCATGGGCTGCACCATCGGCCAGGGCGTCTCGGCCTTCTCCGTGCTGGCGGTTTCGGCGCCCGTGGTCACCGCCTCCATCATGCTCGGCGCGCGCATGGGGCTCGCCTATCTCCTGGAAGGCACGCCGCTGGCGGCCTTCCACCGCAACGCGGCAGAGCCGGCTGAATAAAGCATTTTGCAGTCAGGTGGAAACACCTGACGACCGCATAAATGCGGAAAAACAAAGAGATAGAACGGGACAGCGTTTCCATGAAACGATGAACCGGTCTAGACCATCGCCCGGCGGGTGGTGCCGTTTCGGCGGCGCGGCGCTTCCGGTCAGCTTGCCGGGGCGAAGCGGTAGGCGTTGCCTTCGCGCTCGGCCATGCCGGTGCCTGGATGAGGCAGGTGGAAACCGATCAACCGGGCCTTTTCGGAAGCGAGCCTGTCGAGAAGGCGAACGCGGGTGGCCGCACCCATGGCCTGGTCCTGATCGCTGCCGGTGTACAGATCCGGCCGCGCGAAGGAGATCGGGTTGGTCAACGCATCGCCCGTCACGAGCAGGGGCGTTTCTGCGCCATGCACCATGAAGGAGACGTGGCCCGGCGTGTGCCCCGCGGTGTCGATCGCCTCCACCCCCGGCAGGACCTCTGCCCCGGGCTTGAAGAGAGCGATCCGATCTTCGATCGCGGCGAGCCTCGTCTGCGCGCCGACCACGAAGCTCTGGCGATCTTCCGGCATCGCCGAAAGCGTGCCGTCCGCCCGCCAGAAATCCCATTCGGCTTCGGCCATACGGTAATCGGCATTGGGGAAGACCATCTCGTCGAAATCGTCCAGCAGACCCCACAGGTGATCCGGATGCGCGTGGGTGAAGATGACGTCGGTCACCTCGGCGGGATCGATCCCGGCTTCCTCCAGGTTGGAGAGGAGCTTGCCGGTGGTCGGCAGGAAATTGGGGCCCGCGCCGACATCGAAGACGGCCAGCCTGTCGCCGCTGCGCAGGAAAGTGACGTTGCAATCGGGCCGGTAGCCGTCCGTCGCCATGCCGTTCGAGGCGAGCATCGCCTCGCGTTCCGCGTCGGCCATCCCGGGAAAGACGAAGCCGAGCGGGAGGTCCATATGGCCGTCGCTGACCACCGTGAGCTCTGCGTCGCCGGCCGGCAGTCGCGCCAGGGCAACGGCTTTGCGCGGCAGCAAGCCGGTGCTCAGGACGGCCAGGCCTCCTCCCAGCACGTGGCGACGGTTCATCATGGCTGCGGCTCCCATACATTCAGTTATTTGAATGATTTCACGCGCCGGTTTCCGCGTCAACGAGGCGGGCGGGGTGGAGTGGAAAAACATGCGAAATTCGAGATATATCTGGACTCGACGCGCCCGGCGGAAGACAATGCGCGTGACAGGAGGAGCGTCATGAAGCCATCGTCGATCGCCGTTGCCCTGGGCATCGCCTTTTCCACCGTGCCGGCGATCGCCGCTGAGGACGTGACGCTGTATCAGACCGAAGAGCCGTTCGAGGACGTCGCGCTCGGCGTCAGCGACGGCATCGTCAACCGCGGCTATGTGGTGGATTATCACGGTCTGATCGGCCAGATGCTGGAGCGCACGGCGGCCGATGTCGGGGCGAGCAAGGCGCTCTATCGCAACGCCGAGTTCTTTCAGTTCTGTTCGGCCGTTCTCTCCCGCCAGGTGATGGAGCAGGACATCGGCAACATCGCCTATTGTCCTTACATCGTGTTCGTCTACGAGACCGAGGAACAGCCGGGAACGGTTCAGGTCGGCTTCCGTCACCTGCCGGAAGGGGGCGGGCGTGACAAGGTCAACGAACTGCTGGACGAGATCGCCCGCGAGGCCGCTGGACAATAGACGCAAGCAAGCGTGTGCCGGCAAAAGATTTCACAACGAAACAAACTGTTTTCGCGGCGGCGTTGCCGCATGGATGCTGGCTCAGCTAATTTCCCGTCGTGTCGAATCATCCGAGTTCAGTAGACGTGCAATCTGAGACTGCGCTGGAAGTTGTCCAGCTTGAGCTTATGCTCGACCTTGCTGATCTTGTGACGCAGGGTTTTGAAGCCGCCCTCCTGGCGGCGCTCGACGAACTGGACGGTCGCGTTCTTTTCAACCGCAGGCTCGACGGCGACCCGCGCTACCAGCGTGTCGCGGCGGTGGCGCTCGGCCCGGACGACGACATCGCGCTTGTCTTTCTCGATCACTCGGGAACGGCGACGTTTACGGAGGATGCGCATGCCAGCGCGCACGTCCTGGCAGCGGAGGCGATTGCGGCCGGAGCCGGCGCGCCGGACTGAGATGCGGTCAGCCGTGCCGCGAGTTGGAGCGTGTGGCGCGGTCCCTTCCGCCGCCGGGAAACGGTACGACCTTGCGGCTTTCCGGCCTCTCCGAGAACTGCGCCTTGAGCGCTGCGTCCATGATCAGTCCGATCGCTTCCCGCAATTGCTGGGTCGCCGGATCGGAACCGGTGAGGGCAGCCTGCGCATTTTCGAGATGTGTGTGAACGGACGCAAAGTTAGTCGGCATAATGTCTCTTTCCAGTGCCCCCGCCGACCAACGACCATGCGCAGGAAAGTGTAACCGGCAGACGAAGAACTTTGTCGGTATTTGATGCAAATTTCACCGACGGCGGTCGTGGCCGGCTTCCGCTGCCAGTGTGAAAATTTGGCTGTCGGGCTTTTTCGGCGATTTCCGGCGTTAACGCAGAATGCAGAGGATTTTCACAGCGTTAACCGGGTAGAGGGTTGGTCCCCCTTGCGAAATTCATTAAAAGGCGAATTGTCGGATCAACATTCAATAGAAATTTGCCGGTTATCAACGAGTCAGACAGAGTGGGAACGTCGGGACTCATGGATAAGACGCTGTTGCAACGCAGACCTCGCTGGATTTGGCTCGCGGCTTTCGCCTTGCTGGGAACGCTCGGCGCCATCGGGCTTTCCTTTACCGTTCATTACCTCCTCTTCTTCGGCGACGAGGTGAATCCTTACCGGCGCAGCCTCGCGGCAGCGCTGATCCTGCCCGTGGTGATCGCCGCGCCGCTGCTGGTCTATATCGGCTACACGAGGGACGCGCTGCGCCGTCTCAGGCGGGAGCGCAATTTCGCCGCCGCGCACGACCCGTCGACCGAGGTCCTGAACGGCAGCACGTTCACGACGCTGGTCGAGCGCCGCCGCGCCGTCTCCTTGTCCGAGGCCGGCCGGACCTTTGGCGCCCTGTTGATCGTCGAGGCGGGGAACGCGAAGGCGATCAACCTCGACTACGGGTATCGCTGGGGCGAGGAATCGATGCGCCAGATCGCCTCGGTGATCCGTGCCAATGTGCGCCGCAGCGACGTCGTCGGCCGCCTGAGCGACAGTGAATTCGGCATCTTCCTTCCCGGAGCGACCGTCGAGCAGGCGCGCGATGTGGGAGAGCGCATCCGTGCCGCCGCCGCCGCCGCCCCGTTCTTTGCCGAGGGCGAGACGGTGAGGCTTTCGCTCGACATCGGCGGCGTCATATTCGAGGACCAGATCGAATTCCGCGGCCTGATGCGCATCGCATCGGAGCAGCTCGAGATGGCGCGCCAGGGTGAAGACGGCTTCCGCCTGGGCGCGGTCGGCGACGCCGACACCGGCGAGCGCCCACCCGAAAGATAGCCGTCTCCAACACTGGACTCGGCGCTTCATCCGCCACACAATGATCGTGTCCGGCGCCTCGAGGAGAGGCGCTGCGCGCGATGTTCGTTGACGCGAGCACCGGCAATGGTGCCGCGACGATGTCCCGGACCGATGTTGTAGGGGCGGCAATGGACTGGAAATGGCATTTGGTGCAGATCGCCGCGCTGACCATTTCACTCGACGGCAGCGCCGCCGCGGAACGACAGGGCCGACTCTACCAACCGCCGCCTCCCGTGCTGAAGGATGTGCAGGTCAACCCCGCTTCCCTGTATGAGGGCAGGGTGGCCGTCCTAGCCCGATATGCGGGGGCCATGACCAGCCAGCGCCTGGAGGCCGCGCGGAATCCGGCGCAAGGCACCGGAAATCGAGGGTTCGACGGCAAGGCCGAGCCCGGCGGGCGCTGGACCTTCGTCAGCGGCAACGGACACTGGGTCGAACGGCGTTCCGACGGCACGCTGGCCCTGTCGCTGAACGATTATCTGGCGAACTGGTATGCCGAGGTGGAGTGCCGAATCACCCAATGGCCGACCATGGCCTGCGAGGATGGCCGCACCCGCACGATTTCGGCGCCAAGCGCCACGACGATCCGCATCGATGACGAAACATTCGAATTGACGGGGACAGCCAGATAAGGACAGGGTTCCAGCGGTGTTGAGCGGGAACATATCGGCAGGGGTGTCCAAAATGCCGTCGAACAGGACGATCGGGGCGATGCTGTGCGCGCTTTTGATGGTGGGTGCGCCGGCTTTTTCTGGGGATGCGGCGTTGGCCGACGACAACGTCGTCACCGTCCGTCAGTTCGATCCCGCGACCGGTCGCTGGGTGCGCAAGGAACGAAGCCTATCTTTCAAGGCTCCCTGGAGCGACGCGGCCATCAGGCCCGAAGTGGTGCCGTTTGCCGAGCAGGTGCCTGCCGGAAGCATCGTCATCGATACGGGGCAGAGGCGTCTTTTCCACGTGCAGGGGGACGGAACCGCGGTGCGCTACGGCATCGGCGTCGGCCGCGAGGGATTTGCCTGGCGCGGTCGCGAGCGGATATCGCGCAAGGCCGAGTGGCCCGCCTGGCGTCCGCCGGCGGAGATGATCCGGCGGGAAGCGGCCGAGGGCCGCCTCCTGCCGACGGTCATGGAGGGCGGGCCGGACAATCCGCTCGGCGCAAGGGCGCTTTATCTCGGCTCGACCCTGTTTCGCATCCACGGAACCAATCAGCCCTGGACGATCGGAAAGGCGGTCTCCTCGGGCTGCATCCGCATGATCAACGACGACGTCGTCGCCCTCTACAACCAGGTGAAGATCGGCACGCTGGTGATTGTTAGGTGAGTCGCTTTAAGAAGTTGATGATATTGCTCTATTTTAAGTACGAAATGTTCAGCAGGAGCCCTGCTTCGTTGTAATTCTGCAACAAATCGCGCGGAATGAGGTGGCTAAATCGGGTATCAGGCGCATTTGAGCGGCAGGTGACGTCGCGTCGCTTGAGGTGTTAAGCGCCCTGTCATAGGAGTATAACAACACTTATTCGTGGGTCACTCATCGGCGGCTCCTGGGAAAGGAGTGAGCCGGGAGGGGGGATAATGAAGTTCAAATCGCGTATCACACGTGTCTTCGCAGCGGCGCTTCTGGGCAGCGCCCTGTCGTTTGCCGGCACCGCCAACGCTCTTTCGCTGAAGGAAGCGATGGCGGTCGCTCTGGAATCCAATCCCGAGATCGGGCAGGCGATCGAAAATCGCGAAGCCATCGAGTTCGAGCTGCGCCAGGCCAGGGGCCTGTATCTGCCCAGCGTCGATCTGGAGGCTGCCGTCGGCACGCGTCGCCTCGACAACCCCTCGCGCCGCGCGACGAGCATCGAGGACGATCCGCTCTATCCGGCCGAGGTGGGCGTTTCCGTCACCCAGAAGCTGTTCGACGGCGGCGGCCGCCGTGCCGAGCTCGAACGGCAGGCCGCGCGGGTCGATTCCGCATCCTTTCGTGTTCTGGAGCGCTCGGAAACGATCGGCCTCCAGATCGTGCGCGAATATCTCGAATATCTCCTGCAGATCCAGATCGTCAACGAAGCGCGCGCCAATGTCGGCTTCCATCAGTCCATGCTCGGCGACATCGGCTCGCTCATCTCGGGCGGTGCGCTGACCGAGGCCGACCGGCAGCAGGCGCAGGAGCGTTCGCTGGCTGCCAGGGCGCGCCTCAAGGAGGCCGAGGAAGAACTGGAAGCCGCCAAGATCCGCTTCTACAAGCTGGTCGGCAAACCGCTCACCAATCCGGTGATGCCGGCTTCCATGGCCTCGGCCCTGCCGCCGTCGCTCGATGCGGCCATTGGCATCGCACGTCAGAACAACCCGCGCATCAAGGTGGCGAATGCCGACATCGACGCCGCCGATGCGCTGGTCGATGCCGCCCGCTCCAACATGTTTCCGGAAATCAGCGCCGAAGGGCGGGCACGAACCGGTCATGACATCGATGGTTCCGACGGCCGCACGCATGATCTGCAGGCGCGCATCGTCGCCAAGTGGAACCTCTATCGCGGCGGCATAGACGTCGCCAACGAGCAGGAGCAGATCCGCCGGGCCAGCGAGCAGCGGCTGGTGCTGCACCAGGCCTATCGTGAGGTCGAGGAAGCGGTCCGCATCTCGTGGGATCGCCGGCAGCGTCAGCTCGACCTGGCAAGCACGCTGCGCCAGCAGGCCGCGACGAACGCCCAGCTCGTCAATTCCTATCGCGAGCAATTGGTCGTCGGCCAGCGCTCGCTTCTGGATGTGCTCGGTGCGCAGAACACCCGCTTCAACGTGAACGTGCTTTCGAAGACGGCGCAATATGCTTCACTGTTTGCCGAATACCGCATCCTCGCCGCGACAGGCACGCTCCTCGACACGATGAACCTGCGCAGCGCGAAGCAATCGGAAGCTTATGCGCGAAGCGAGTTCAACGTGCCGGAAACCGCGCCGACCGAGACCTACAAGCGGCTGCCGACCAGGCAGACAAACGATTTGCCGCTCGATCTTCTGGCACCGATCCGGAGACAATAGCCGGATCGAACAACATGGTTTGATTGCTGCTGTTGGAACGGATCCGTAGTCCCATCACCGAGGCGTCGCTTGCATCGAGCGCCTTTCGGTCCGCGTTCAGGGAAATCGCCCTGTTCCTCGCCCGCCCGGCGTCGAATACGGTTCTTTTCTCCGATACGCCGTTCGACGAATTGCGGCCGACATTCGAGGATGTCGAACGGCTTTCCGCGCGGATCGGCCTGGAGGTCGCCCAGCACGGGCGGCGCGACCTTGCCGCCCGCTCTCTCGATCTGCCGCTTCTGGTGCTGTTCGAAGACGGGACTGCGCTGGCGTTGCTCGAGACGATGCCGGACGGAAACATCAGGACCTCGCTGGCTCCCGACCAGGAGACGGAAGCCGGCGTGTCCTTGCCCGAGATCCTGGCGCGCAACATCCGCCTGATCGTCTCGTTCAGCATCATCTATCTCAACCAGCAGGAAGGCGCCCGGTCGGGCACGCCGGGCAAGATCGAGAAACGGCACTGGCTGACCTCGACGCTGGCGCCGTTCTGGCGATCCTACGCGCAGGTCGCCCTCGCCGCGCTGTTCGTCAACCTGCTGGCGCTCGCCTCGCCTCTCTTCGTTATGAACGTCTATGACCGCGTGCTGCCGAACCAGGCGGTCGCCACCTTGTGGGTGCTGGCGCTGGGCGTCGCGGGGGCGATCCTGTTCGATCTTCTCCTGAAGAGCGTCCGGGCGGCATTGATCGACTACGCCGGCCGGAAGGCCGACCTGAAGCTTTCCTATCTTCTGTTCGAAAAGGTTCTGCACTCGACGCTCGCCTCGCGGCCGATGTCGACCGGCGAATACGCCAACCGTGTCACGCAGTATGAGTTCGTGCGTGAGTTCTTCACGTCCAACACGCTGAGCACGATCATCGACAGCGCTTTCGTTTTCGTGTTCATCCTGGTGATCTACAGCGTTTCGGGCTGGCTGGCGGTGATTCCGACGACGGCGTTCGCCGTTGCGCTGCTCATCGGCCTGGTCGCGCAGGCGCGCATCGGCCGGCGCGTGGCCGCGGCCAACAACGAGGCCGCGCAGCGCCAGTCCCTGCTGGTCGAGACGATCGCCACCATCGAGACCGTAAAATCGCTGCGTGCCGAACGCATCCTTCTGAGACGCTGGAGCGAATTGGCAAAGAATGCATCCCGCACCGCCGAAGGCATCAAGCAGCTGTCGGCCTGGGCGGCCAACATGACCCAGTTCGTCCAGCAGCTCGTCACCGTCGCGCTCGTGGTGGCGGGTGCCTATGAGTTTTCGCAAGGCAACATCTCGATGGGAGCCATCATTGCGACGGTGATGCTTTCGGGCCGCGCCGTGGCTCCGCTCGGGCAGATCGCCATGACCCTGTCCCGCATGCGCCAGGCGCTGCTGTCGCTGCGCATCCTCGATGCGGTCATGGGCCAGCCCGAGGATCGCCCCGAGAGCGCCGGCTTCGTCAACCGCGAGGTGCGCACGGGAGACGTCTCCTTCAAGGCCGTCTCGTTCACCTATCCCGGTGCCGACAGCCCGGCGCTGCGGGAGTTCAGTTTGTCGATCAGGGGCGGTGAACGTGTCGGCATCATCGGCCGCATCGGCTCCGGCAAGACGACCATTGGGCGGCTGATGTCGGGGCTCTACCCGCCGACTGCCGGCAACCTGCTGCTCGACGGTGTCGACATCCGGCAGTATCATCCCTCGGTGGTTCGCTCGGCGGTGGTGTTCGCTTCGCAAGGGGCCGACCTCTTTTCGGGGTCGGTGAAGGAAAATCTCCTGATGGCCAAGCCGGGCGCAACCGACGAGGAGATCGTCGAGGCCGCGCGGCTGGCGGGCGTCGACGAGTTCGTGGCGCGTCACCCGAAAGGGTATGACATGCCGGTCGGCGAGCGTGGCAGCCAGCTTTCCGGCGGCCAGCGGCAGGCGGTGGCGATCGCGCGCCTGCTGCTGTGCAAGCCTAAGATCGTGTTTCTCGACGAGCCCTCCGGGGCGATGGACCTGGCCAGCGAACGCGAGCTGATCCTCAAGCTGCAGAAGGCTTTCGACAAGGATGTGACCCTCGTCATCTCCACGCATCGGCACAGCATGCTGCAGCTTGTCGACCGGCTCGTGGTCATCGATCAGGGCCGTGCGATCGCCGACGGGCCGAAGGACCGCGTGATCGCCGAGTTGCAGAAGAACGCGCAATCGGCCCGCCCCGGCCAGGCGTGATGAGGCATCGCCCCGGCGCTCCCCGCGGGTCGGCGGGCGGGGCGCCTGATGGAAAGGCGGAAGAAAGATGGATCGTCCTCCACTTGCAGCAAGGCTGGGCCTGGTCGTCATCTCGGCCATTCTCTTGTCGTTCATCGGCTGGGCCTCGGTCGCCGAGGTGCAGGAGATCGCCCGCGGGGAAGGCAGGATCATACCGGTTTCCAAGACTCAGATCGTGCAGTCGAGTGAGCCCGGCGTCGTGCAGGAAATCGCCGTCAAGGTCGGCCAGGTCGTGCGCAAGGGCGACCTGATCCTGCGGCTTGACGACACGGTGACGGCCTCTTCGCTCGGGGAATCGGAAGCGCGCGCCCGCGCCCTGCGCGCCCAGATCGCCCGCCTCGACATCGAAGAGCGGGGCGATTACGAGGCGGAATATGTTTGCCCCGACGAACTCAAGGACGTTGCGCCTGGTATCTGCGCCAACGAGGCGCGCCTTTATCAGGCGCGGGTGGATAACATCAGGAACAAGCGCTCCGTGCTCACGGAGCGGCGCCTGCAGCGCATGAAGGAACTGGACGAGGCACGCGCCAACATCGCCCGGCTCGAGGAGAACCAGAAGATTTCTCAGCGCGAGGCGGACCTGCTCGGCCCGATGGTGAAGCGCAGGCTGGTCGCGCAGACCGAACTTCTGCGTGTCGAGAAGGAACTGACCGAGACGCGAGGCCAGCTCGAGCTCGCCCGCGAATCGATCCCGCGCATCGAGGCGGCCATCAAGGAGGCCACGCTGCAGATCGACGAACTGAGCCTTCAGGTGCAGCAGGAGGCGCTGGCCGAAAAGACGCAGGCGCTCGCCGAGCTCTCGGTGATCGAGGCAACGATCCGTGGTGCCAGCGATCGGGTTGCCCGCACTGACATCCGCTCGCCGGTCGACGGCATCATCAACACGCTCGAGGTCAACACCGTCGGCGCCTATGTCGATCCCGGCACGGTGATCGCGGGCGTTGTGCCGACGTCCGAGATCCTGCTTGTCGAGGCGCGGATTTCGCCCCGCGACGTCGCGTTCGTGCGGCCCGGCCAGCCGGCGCTCATCAAGGTCACGGCCTATGATTTCTCGATCTATGGCGGCCTGGCAGGCGAAGTGCAGAACATTTCCGCCGACAGCCTGGTCGACCAGTCCACCGGCGAAACCTACTACCAGGTTCTGGTGAAGACCGATCAGGCTGAGCTGGTCAAGGACGGCAAGAGCCACGCCATCATTCCCGGCATGGTGGCGACGGCCGACATCATGACCGGCAAGAAGACCATCCTCGCCTATCTGATGAAGCCGATCAACAAGGCGCGCAACGAGGCACTGCGCGAGCGTTAGTCGCATGAACAAGGAAGCTCTTCCGACAGACGGCGCCTGGGCATTCGTGCCGCGCTTTCGCGTGATCCGGGTGGGAGACGACCGCCGTGGCATACGCCTGGAGGAGATCTACTGGACGATACTGAAGGACATGGCCTCATCCGGCGGTGTTTCCGTCGGCGATGTCATTGAAGGATGCGAGGCGCGTCTGCAGCCGGGCGGCAATCTTTCCTCGGCCCTGCGGGTCGAGGCGGCGCGCCATTTGCAGCAGGAACTGGGGGCAGCGCGCCTGCGCACCGGGGTGCAGGCCGTCCACAACCAGGTCATGGCCTCTCCCTCCCCAAGCTTTGCGCTGTCCGACGACAAGCGGCTGATCGCGCACAATCCCACTTTCATGGCTTATGTGCGCTCGCGCCTGTCGCGCCTGCCGCAGACGTCGACGGTGCAGGGAGTCCGGCTGTCGCTCGATGTTCCGTTCGCGGATCTGGTCGAGAAGCTCAAGATTCCGGGCGGCGGGGTGGCGACTGTCGGCTTCGTGGTCGGTGTCGACGAGCAGCTCATCCGCGGCCGCCTGAATGCGGTGCTCGCCCCGTTGGTCGACAAGGATGCCATCATCGGTTTCATCCTGCCGGGGTAGAGCGGGATGAGGAAAAGTGTGAAGCGGTTTTCCGCCCGCATCCCGCTCTAACTTTCTCTAGTCGAATCCGGCCCGTTCGGCTTCACCGGCCGGCGGCCGGCGCGCCGCCCCGCCCAGGTGCCGGATCTGCCGTCGCGGCGCCCGAAATCCCCTCTCCGGGCGACGGATTGGCCGGTAGCCTGCCCAGCGTCGCAACCAGCCTGTCGCCGCGCTTCTTGCCGTGGATCCATGAGCGCCCGCCGCTCATGGAGTAGAGCGGCAGATAATCGGGAAGCGCCGTGTCCGCCACCACCGCGTCGCTGAGGTTGTCGAGGATGTAGTGCCCCTTGCTGGTGGAGACCGCCAGGACGGCATGGAACAGCCGGCGCCGCTGATCCTGCAGCACGACCACCGACATGCTCGCCAGCGGCACGCCGGCCGCGTTGAGCGCGGCCATCTTCAAGATCGCGTAGTCCTCGCAGTCGCCCCGGCCGCGGGCGAGTATCTGCTCCGGCTTTGCCCAATGGTCGAGCGTGCCGTAATTCTCCTTGTCGGGCGTGTAGCTGATGGCCTGGTTCACCGCCAGATTGACGGCGGCGAGTTTTTGCGAAAACGACTGACCCTGGAGACGCTCGACGAGGCGCGCTACATGCGCCGCTCTTGCCGGGCAGGTGCCGGAGGCCGCGCACCGGGAGAAGGCGGGTTCTGCGATCGAAGGATAGACGGCGTTCCAGCTGGCGCTCGACGGCAAGGCCTTGAACGGGATGGCCACGGAGGCGAAGACGCCGGTTGCTTCGCCCGGCGACGCCCCACCACGAGACGGTGAGGCGGGCCGCCCGGCCGCGGCGGGTGCACGGGCCATCCGCGTGTGTGATTCCAGCCTTGCCGCAGTCTGCCAGCGCCTTCTGAAGTCTTCCGCCCAGTCCCGGGCTGCAAAGCCGAGCTTCGGCATGAAGACCGCGCTAGATTGTGGAAAGAACGCACCGCCCGCGGATGATGTCATATACGTGGAAGCGCTTGCATTTCCTGCGGAAGAGAAAAGAATTGCGAAGAAGGAGGCGAAAAGTACATTTATATTTGGCGTATATTTGTTAATTAGAAGCATCATCGCCTCCATGGTGTGATGGAGAGACGATAGGAAATGCGTATAAAACTCAGATTAATACATATGGAGTATTTTATATTTACATAATGTATCGCATTTTACAGTTTTTGGAGAGCGGCGGCCCGTGTGTGGAGCTCTGCGCGCCTTTGCCGTGTGCTTAGTCCGCATTGACCATGTTGATGAGAGAGCAAAGCATCCATATGGATTATGGGGAAATATATATTTGCTTATATATCTTCGTTAACCAGTGATAAATTTCGTGAGAATTGAAATATCATATTATATCAATTTGATTGACAACGTCTTGCGGGATGTCTCGCGCGGTGGCTCGGTGTTTCCAGAACCATTGCGGGGGTTACCATGGCCAACCAAGTTTTCACGTCTGCCCAAGAGCATGACGCCGCCTCGGGCGAGGCTGCATCTTCCCATTCCGATCAGACGATCTCGACCGAAGTCGTGGCTCAGGCCGCAACCGGCGGCGATCCTGTTCCGGTCGATCCGGCCACCGGCCAGCCGGTAGCGCAGCCATCCGCGCCGGCGCCGGCGAGCGCCGCGCCCTCGACGGTCACGCCCGATGCCGACAATGTGGTGCATCTGCCGCAAGGGGTCTCGATCGACCAGATCAAGGTCGAGGGCGACAACCTGGTGCTCGTACAGCCGGACGGCTCGACCATCACCATCTTGAACGCCGCGTTGAAGGTGCCGACCTTCCTGATCGGCGATGTGGAGATCCCGCAGGTGGCCCTGGTCGCGGCTCTCGAGGCGAACGGCATCGACGTTGCGGCGGGCCCCGACGGCCTGACGGTGGTGGGCGCGACCTCGCCGAGCGCCGGCGGCAATTTTGCCCTTCCCTCGCCGGGAATCGGCGACGCCGGGCCGGTGATCGACCTGCTTCCGCCGACGGCCCTGCAATTCGGCACGCTGGAAAGACCCGAGCTCTTTCCGTCTGTGCGCGAGAACGATTTTCCCGAGCTCAGCATCGCGCCGCTGCCGGGCATCGTCAATGAAAGCGCCTTGGCGACCTCCGATGCGACGGGGTCCGGCGGTGGCACGACGACGGTGGGTGGCAACATCATCGTCACGCCCGGCGATGACGGTCTGGGATCGCTCGTCGTGACGAATTTCGACGGGCAGTCCGTCGACGTGACCAATGGCGGCACGGTCGCCGGTATGTACGGAACGCTCACCGTCATCCGCCTGCCCGATGGCACCTACAGCTTCGAATATCAGATCACTGACAACACGATCGATCATTCCGGCGTCGGCCAGGTGGGCCTCGACGACGTGGTGAACGACGCGTTCGAGGTGACCCTTACGGACGGCAACGGCGATTCCGTCAGCGAGGCATTGACGATCATCATCACGGATGATGGCCCGGTGGCCGTGGATGATGGTGTGACGCAGACGACGGAGAATGCGCCGGTTACGATCGACGTGTTCGCCAATGACGAGGCCGGCGCTGACGGGGTGAACCTGGGGTCCGGCGTTGCGCTGGTTCCCGGCTCGCTGAGCGGTGCGGGCACGCTGGTCTACAACGGTGACGGCACGTTCACCTACACGCCCGGTTTGGGCGAGGAAGGGACGGTGACGTTCGCCTACACGATCGAGGACGGCGACGGGGATGTATCGCAGGCGAGCGTGTCCGTGACGTTGCAGCCGGATTCGGTCCCCGAAGTGTCGGTCATTCGGGCCGACGGCGACGACGGGGTTGTCTGGGAATCGGCGCTGCCCGACGGTTCGGGCGGCGGCGATCTGACGGCTTCCGGCGGGCTGACCATCGACACGGGCGACGATACGCTGGACTTCATCGAGGTTCAGGACAAGGACGGCACCTGGATCAAGATCACCGCAGACGGCACGCCCGTGCAGGGCGTCTACGGTGCGCTGTCGGTCAATCTCGACGGCAGCTGGGTTTATACGCTCGGCGACAACACTCTGGATCACACCGGAATCGGCCAGACGGGCGCCGCCGACCAGGTGCAGGACGCCTTCGCCGTTCGGGTGACCGACAGCGACGGCGACATGACGGACGGATCGGCACAGATCGTCGTCGACATCAACGATGATGG
>NZ_JANKOF010000093.1 GCF_024655565.1 Nitratireductor sp. ZSWI3
GGCACCTTCTCCCCGTAAACGGGGAGAAGGAGGCTTGCATCAACGTTGCGGCCATCGACCTTCTCCCCGCCTGCGGGGAGAAGGTGCCGCAGGCGGATGAGGGGCAGGCGCCGACGCCAGCGCCCCTACCGCAGCGCCGCGGCGATGTTGCCGCCGTCGACGGTCGTCACGTCGGCCGTCGTGCGCTCGGCGAGCGCCTGGTGCAGGAAGGCCTGCGCCACATCCTCGGCGCGCACCTCGAGCCCGAGCAGATTGCCGCCCATATAGTCCTTTTCGGAAAGGCCGCGGGCTGCCGAGCGGCTGGCGATCATCTCGTCGGTCAGAAGGCCGGAGCGGATACGATCGGCGTTGACCGCGTTCGAGCGCACGCCGATGGCGCCGTAGTCGAGCGCATATTGCCGCGACAGGAACAGCGTCGCCGCCTTGGGCAGGCCGTAGGCCCCGAAATTGGCGCCGGGATTGACCGCCTGCTTGGAGGCGTTGAACAAGAGCACGCCGCCCGTGCCCTGCTGCTTGAACAGCCTGACCGCATTTTGCGCCACGCTCTGGTGGGCGAAGAAGTTGAGCTCGAAGCTCTTGCGCAGCGTAGCGTCTTCCAGATCGCCGATCTTGCCTTCCCAGGCGGCGCCCGCATTGGAGACGACGATGTCGACACCGCCGAACACCGCGCGCGCCTTGTCGAAGGCGGCGCGCACGGCAGCCGGGTCGGTGACGTCCGCGCCGACGCCGATCGAGGCGTTGCCGGCCAGCCGGGCCACTTCCTTTGCCTTATCCTCGTGCAGATCGACGACCACCACATGGGCGCCCTGCGAGGCGAAGAGCCTGGCCGTGGCCGTGCCGATGGCGCCGGCGCCGCCGGTCACCAGCACGACCTGCCCGGAAAGCGGCTTCGGCTTGTTGGAGGCGAGCTTGGCCTGCTCGAGCGACCAGTATTCGAGCTCGAACAGGTCGGACAGCGCCAGCGGGTGGAACGAGCCGATCGATTCGGCGCCGGTCACCGCCTCGACCAGCATCTCGCCGACATCGGCGGCGATCTTGGCCTCCTTCAGGCTGCGGCCGTGGCCGACGAGGCCGAGGCCGCGCACCAGCGTCAGGCGCGGCATCGGGTCGAGCATGGTGCGCGCGACGTCGTCGGCGGCGTCGTTGGTCTCGAAATACGTCTTGTAGCGGGCTGCAAACTCCGCGACCTTCTCGCGGATGATCTTGCCATATGCGTCGAGCTTGCCGGCCTCCGGCGCGGGCAGGACCATCGGCCCGGTCTTGATTCGGATGGAGAGGTCCGGTGTCGAGACGCCGCGCGTCGCCAGTTCCTCGGCCGTGTCGGCATTCACGTAGTCGAGGATCTTCGGCGAGGTGCGGAAGTCGCAGACCATGCGGGCGTACCTGCCGTCGCCCTCGTCGATGGCGATGGCGCCGCGCAGATAGGGCATGATCTCGGCGGGCGAGGCAAGTTGCGGGGGCAGGGGGACCGGGCGGAACGGCGTCTTGCTGTTCCGGGCCACGTAATCCTCGGCGATCGAGACGAACTCGATCATCAGGCTGTAGGCCGTCCGGGCATCCTCGGCGAAGGTGAAGATGCCGTGCTTGTCGAGGATCAGGCCCTCGACCGCGGGATTGGCGTCATAGATGTCGGCGGCGGCCTTGGCGAGGTCGAAGCCGGGCTTGATGTAAGGCACGAAGCCCAACCGGTCGCCGAACACCTTCTTGCACAGCGCTTCCGACTCTTCCTGGTCCACCAGCGCCAGGACGGCGGTGGAGTGGGTGTGATCGACGAATTTGTGCGGCAGGAAGGCATGCAGCAGCGTTTCGATGGAAGGGTTGGGAGAGCCGGGATCGATGAGGTTGGCGCGCTGCATGGCCACCATGTCCTCGTCGGCCAGGGTCTCCAGCCGGCGCGCTTCCAGAAGCGCATCCATCTTCACCGCCGGCAGACCGGCTGGCTCGATCACGCCCATGTCCCAGCCGCTGCCCTTGACGCACAGAACGTCCCATTGGCGGCCCAGAATGTCGCTTGCCTTGGTTTTCAGCGACGTGTTGCCGCCGCCGTGCAGCACCAGTCTGGGTTCCCCGCCGAGCAGCCGGGTCGTGTAGACCCTCAGGGCAAGGTCGCGGCCGACGCCTCTTTCGGCATAATGCGAGACGAGCTTTTCGGCTTCGCTGTCGTTCCAGAGATTCTGCATGGTCTTCCTGTGTGTTGACGTGGGTTTCGGGCCGGCTGCGGATCAGGCCGGTGCCGGTTGGCTGGCGGCATGATGCTCGACAAGCCGCGCCGCCATGGAGGAGGTCGTCACCAGATGCGTGAAGAAGCGCCCGGCGATCGCCGCCAGGAGCGGTTCGAACTTCTCGTCCTCCTGCACGACCATGAGGCGTCGGGGGATCGCCCGGATGGCGTCGAAATCCGCCGAGATCATGCGCCGGTTGTAGTCGCAATCCAGCAGCCTGCCGTCGGCCGTGATGATCTGCCCGGCGATGACGCCGGCAGCGCCCATCGCCTTGAGCTTTTCGAGTTCGTCGAGGCTCAGCGCCCCGCATTTGATCACATGGCTGTCGGTGTCGAGCGTGCCGACCGTGAACAGGGCGAGGTCGCAGGCGCCGATGCCGTCGAGCTGCTCGCGGATGACCGGCTCCTCGCGCAGCTCGCGCGCCAGCTTCTCGGTGCTGAGCACGAGCGGAGCGTAGAAATTGAGGCCCCTGGCGTTGAGCCGGCGGGCGATCTCCATCGTGCACTGGTCGGGACGATAGGAATAGGGCGACCCCAGATTGCCGCACATCTCGACCACCGTCACGCCTTCCCGGTCGGCATAGTTCATAGCGTCGGCGATGGCGTAGACGGTGCGCCCCCAGGCGACGCAGACCCGGTCGCCGTTCTCCACCATCTCAAGGAAGACGTTGGCGGCGAGCGTCGGGATCTCGGCGGCGGGCGTCGCCGACAACTCATCCTCGCCGGTCAGCCAGACCGTGTCGAGGCCGAACGCATCCTCGGCGCGGCGTGCCAGCCGGTCGTCGCGGAAGAGGTGGGTGGAGGTCGAGATGTTGACGATCCCCGCTTCGCGGGCTCTGCGCAGGTAGAGCGCGACGGAGGCGCGCGAGATGTTCAGCCGCTGCGCCACCTCGTCCTGGCGCAGGCCATGCGTGTAATAAAGCCAGGCGGCCTTGTGTATGATCTGGTCCGTGGGACGGTAAGCCATGCCGCTCCTCCTCTCGACATTATTCATGTCGATTGACAAAAGTCAATCAGAGCTGGCGAGAGCTCTTAAGGTGGGAGCCGCTGCCCCGCTGAAGCGCGCATAGAAAAAGCCGGGGCGTCAACCGCGTCCCGGCTCTGCTTGCTTGTCAGGCGAAGGCGCGTTGCGCGCCTGTTCGCTCAGTATCCGCGCGGGCAGGCGGCCTCGTAGCGGCGGCCGTATTCGTCGCGATAGATGCAGCGGTTGCTGTTTTCCGATGCACGGCCGATGAGGGCACCGGCCACCGTGCCGATCGCACCGCCGACGATCGCGCCTTCAACCTTGTTGCCGGAAGCGAGCGCGCCGATTGCCGCGCCGCTGGCACCACCGAACGCCGCGCCCTGCTCCGTCGGCGTGCAGGCGGCGAGGGCGAGAAGCAGTGCGGGTACAAGAAGGATGCTCTTTTTCATGGGTCCTCTCCAGATGGTCCTTTATGCATAAAGCCGCAGGCGTCGAATTTGTTCCGCATGCGGGTTTTGAATGAATGTCCCTATAACGCTATCACGTAGGAATTAAATCAGGCCAAATTCGGACCTGCAATTGCAGTTTGCGTCGAGTTGTATGCATCGCAGGCGCGGCAGCACCTGCAAGGAGCGGCGACCGGCGCGCTCGAGCGATGATGACCCGCTCGCTCGATTCCGGCAAGTTTTGGGCTTTTTTTAGCCGTCGGGGGTTCCATCGACGGCACATTTGTTCAAGTTTGGTCTCAATCCACACTTTCGAAGTCGCATTCAGGCCATGCGTCATGGCGCTTTTCGGCCACGCTTCATCTTGTGGAGGAATGTTCCGGCGGCGGGCGGCTTTGAAAGTCGTTTGCCTCCAGCCATCGGACAGAAATGGAGCAAATAATGTCTGAAACAACCCTTGAGGAGGATCACGGGCTTGAAGCGGGGCAAGACAATGTCCGCGTGCTTGGCCTCGATGTTCATAATCCTGTTTTCTTCGTCTCCGCGGTGCTCATCATAGCCTTCGTCATCGTCACGCTGATCTTCCGTGACGTGGCGGGCGACGTGCTGGGCGGGCTGCGCACCTGGCTGACCTCGACCTTCGACTGGGTCTTCATGCTGTCGGCCAATCTGTTTGTGCTTTTCTGCCTCGTCGTGGCGATCTCGCCCCTCGGTAAGGTCAGGCTGGGCGGCAAGGATGCTGTCGCCGAATATTCCTATTCCGGCTGGTTCGCCATGCTTTTTGCGGCCGGCATGGGCATCGGCCTGATGTTCTTCGGCGTTCTCGAGCCGATGTATCACTTCAACAATCCGCCGCTCGGCCTCGCCGCGCCGCTGGCCGATGGGCAACTCGTGCAGGGTGCCGTGCCGGCGGCACGCGAGATGGGCATGGCGGCGACGATCTTCCATTGGGGACTGCACCCATGGGCGATCTATGCGGTGCTGGCCCTGTCGCTGGCGCTGGCGACCTACAACAAGGGGCTGCCGCTTTCCATCCGGTCGGCCTTCTATCCCATCTTCGGCGAGCGGATCCGCGGCTGGACCGGCCATCTGATCGACATCATGGCGGTGTTCGCGACGCTCTTCGGCCTCGCCACCTCGCTCGGCTTCGGTGCCTCGCAGGCGCTCGCCGGTCTGAACGAGCTCTACGGCGTGCCCAACACGGACACGATGAAGGTGCTGCTCATCATGGGCATCACGGCGATCGCCCTGGTCTCGGTGGTCGCCGGCCTCGATGCGGGCGTCAAGCGCCTGTCGGAGATCAACATGGTGCTGGCCGTGCTGTTGCTGCTCTTCGTCATCGTCTTCGGTCCGACGCTCGCCATCGTCACCGGCTTCTTCTCCAACGCCTGGTCCTATGTGAAGGAACTGCCCGCGCTGTCCAACTGGATCGGCCGCGAGGACGCCGAGTTCATGCACGGCTGGACCACCTTCTACTGGGCCTGGTGGATCTCCTGGTCGCCCTTCGTCGGCATGTTCATCGCCCGCGTCTCGAAGGGGCGCACCGTGCGCGAGTTCATCGTCTGCGTGCTGATCATCCCGACCGTCGTCTCGATCCTGTGGATGACCACCTTCGGCGGCACGGCGCTCAACCAGTTTCTCACCGAAGGCTATACGGGCGTTCAGCAGACCGTGGTCGACTACGTGCCGGAGCTGTCGCTGTTCGCCATGCTGGCCGACCTGCCGCTGGCGGGGGTCAGCTCGCTGATCGGCATCATCCTGGTGATCGTCTTCTTCGTCACCTCGTCGGATTCCGGTTCGCTGGTGATCGATACGATCACGGCCGGCGGCAAGATCGACGCGCCGGTCGCCCAGCGTGTCTTCTGGGCGCTGTTCGAGGGGCTTGTGGCAATCGTCCTGCTGCTCGGCGGCGGGCTTGCTGCGCTTCAGGCCGGCGCCATCGCGACGGGTTTCCCCTTCGCGATCCTGCTGATGATCATGCTCTACGCCACCTTCAAGGCGCTGCGCGCGGAGCGGCAGAGCGGGCAATAACGCCCGAAAAACGAAGGGCCCCGGCGGCTATGCCGGGGCCCTCAGTGGTTTCGTCCGGTTCTCCAAGGAAGAATCAGGTGCCGCCCCCCGCGGAGCTTGCGCCGCGCTCGGCCTTGCCGGAGATCTGGGCGATGTAGTCGCGGTAGCTGACGCAGCGGACGTCCTGCCTGACGCAGACCTCGCGCGTGAAGCGCTCGAGCGCGTTCCAGTAGGCGCCGTCATTCATCAGGGTGAAGTGAAAGCCGAGCTGCACCGGCGTGCGCTTGCCTTCATACTGTTTCCGGAAGCTTGTCAGGAAGGCCTCATAGGCGCGTTCCTCGAAGCTGGAGGCCTTCTCCGGCTTTTCCTTGCCGCCCGAGTGGCGCACATACAAATTGTAATCCATGGCGATGACCTGCTTCTCGCGCGGTCCCTCCGGAATGAGCGGCAGGGAAAAGCGCATCACATCGCCGCGCGTCGGCAGGGCCGGCCCGCGCGAGACGCCGCTGGCGTCATAGGCGAAGCCGCGGGTTTCGAGCGCCCGGTAGAGCGCCTTGTTCGTCGACAGATAGGGGGCGCGGAAACCGCGAATCTCTGAACGCACGAAATTCCGCCAGCCGGCCGGCTCGCCGTCGATCCCGTTCAGTTTCCAGGCGTCCGAGACGATCTTCGTGAACTGGTCGAACTCACTTTCCCAATCCGCGGCGCTCCAGTCCTTGCCGTCGAAATGGCCGCAGGCATGGTTGGCGATGTCGTGTCCCTCGGCCCGCGCCGACCAGATCTGGCTGAGGCGGCCGGCAACGTCCTCGCGCGAATAGCCGTAGCCCACATTCGAGCGTCCGCGCGCCATGCCCGGTGCCTGGTAGGTCTGGCGCGTCTGCGACGACAGAAGGTAGACGCAGGACAGGAAATAGGTGAAGCGCGCCCCCGTCTCCCGCCCCAGTGCGCGGCTGCGCTCCCACTGCTCCAGATGCAAAGCCCCGTCGAAGGAGACGATCACATACTGCGGCGCTCGCGGGGAGGCGGCCGCGCCGCCATTGGCAAAGGAAGGGGCCGTCAGCGCCAGTGCCGCGGCACCCGCGCAAAGGAATTTCAGCATGAAAACGAGTTCCCGGGATGCATTCGAAAGGTGGTCGGGTAGCGTTGAAATATGGCCCGAGTTGGGAGCGACCTCCAACGCCTCGAAACGGCCCTGAAATCAACAGAATATCGGTGAATCGCGCGCGCCCCCTTCCATGCGGGCGAATTTCGTCTAAAAAGCGCGAAAACGAAGTCATCGCGGGATCCTCCCGCCAGATACGGTTTGCTCATGTCCGACGACAGTTTCATTCGCGAGGTCAACGAGGAGCTCCGTCAGGATCAGCTCAAGTCGATCTGGCGCCGCTTTGGTCCGATCGCCATCGGGGCGGCGGTGCTGCTCGTGCTGGCGACGGCCGCCTATGTCGGCTACGAGCGCTGGACGGCTTCACGCGCCAACGCGTCGGGCGATGCCTTCTCCCAGGCCCTCGACCTTGCCCGGCAGGGCGAGAACGACGAGGCGCTTTCGGCTTTCGCCGAGCTTGAGGAGACGGGTTACGGCTCTTATCCCCTGCTGGCGCGCATGCGTGCGGCGACCGTGCTTGTGGCAAAGGGAGATGCGGATGGAGCCGTTGCCGCCTTTGACGCGATTGCCGCGGACCGTTCCATCACCGACGTCATTGCCGATGTCGCCCGCCTGCGTGCCGGCCTGATTCTCGTCGATCACGGCTCCTATGCCGACGTCGCGGCGCGTGTCGAGACGCTGACCGCGGACGGCAATGCGCTGCGCCATTCGGCGCGTGAGGCGCTCGGCCTTGCCGCCTGGAAGGAAGGCAAGCGCGAAGACGCCCTGAGGCTGTTCGAGCAGATCGCCGGCGATGCCGCCGCGCCGCGCAACACGCGCCAGCGCGCCGAGCTGATGACCGAACTGATCGCGGGCTCGAGCGCGGCGGAATAGCGGGCAGCTCCATGGCCTTCAAGCTCGCGATCATCGGCCGTCCCAATGTCGGAAAGTCGACGCTGTTCAACCGGCTGGCGGGGCGGCGCCTGGCGATCGTCGACGACACGCCCGGCGTGACGCGCGACCGCCGCTCGCACCCGGCACGCCTGCAGGATCTGCGCTTCGAAGTGATCGACACGGCAGGGCTGGAAAGCGCCGCCGCTCCGACGCTCGAAGGGCGCATGCGCGCCCAGACGGAATTGGCCATCGACGAGGCCGACATCGTGCTGTTCATGGTCGACGCACGCGCCGGCATGATGCCGGACGACAGCACTTTCGCCAACCTACTGCGCCGCAAGGGAAAACCCGTGGTGCTGGTGGCCAACAAGACCGACGTCAACGCCGCCGCCGGCGGCGTGCTCGACGCCTGGGGGCTCGGTCTCGGCGATCCGGTCGCCATTTCCGCCGAGCACGGTCTCGGCATGTCGGATCTGCGTGATGCGATCGTCGAGGCGCTGGGCGAGGACGTCGCGCTGGCCGAGGAGGTCGAGCCCATCGCCCTGCCGGGCGAGGAGATCGCCGTCGGCGAGGACGTCGATCCCGATGCCGAGGAGACGCCCTACGACGCCAGCAAGCCGCTGCGCATCGCCGTGATGGGGCGGCCCAATGTCGGCAAGTCCACATTGATCAATGCACTGATCGGCCAGGACCGGATGCTGACCGGCCCGGAAGCCGGCATCACCCGCGATTCCATTTCCGTCGATTGGCACTGGCGCGACCGCAAGATCAAGCTGTTCGACACGGCCGGCATGCGCCGCAAGGCGCGCGTGCAGGAGAAGCTGGAAAAGCTGTCGGTGGCCGACGGCCTGCGCGCCGCGCGCTTCGCAGAGGTGGTGATCATCGTCTTCGACGCGACGATTCCCTTCGAGAAGCAGGATCTGCAGATCGCCGACCTCGTCATGCGCGAGGGCAGGGCGCCGGTGCTCGCCTTCAACAAATGGGACCTGATCGAGGATCGCCAGGAGACGCTCGCCGAATTGCGCGAGAAGACTGAGCGGCTCCTACCGCAGGTGCGCGGGCTGCAGGCCGTGCCGATCTCCGCCGAGACGGGACGCGGGCTCGACAAGCTCATGGAAGCCGTGGAGAAGACGCACCGCGTCTGGAACAGCCGCGTTTCGACCGGCCGGCTGAACCGCTGGCTCGAGGGAGCCACGGCGCAGCATCCGCCGCCCGCCGTCGCCGGCCGCCGGCTGAAGGTGAAATACATCACCCAGATCAAGACCCGTCCGCCGGGCTTCGTGGTCTCGTGCTCGCGGCCGGATGCGATGCCGCAATCCTATGTACGCTATCTGGTCAACGGCCTGCGCGAGACTTTCAATCTCTACGGCGTCCCCATACGCATCGCATTGCGCACGTCGGACAATCCCTATGCCGGCCGCGCCAGGAAGCGCGGCTGACGGATCGCGCATTCCCCTCCGAGGATTTGAGGCGCCTCGCGCGCGCCCGTTAACCAGCGGTCAAGGTTAACCAAATATGCTCCGGGCAACTGGTGGTGCGATCCCAACAGATGGTGCCCATCTGTTGGGAAAATCGCCCCACCAGATCAACAGCTTGTGGGCTGACTTGTCGAAATGGATGGAGGCCATCTGTTTCGGTCAGACCACTGGGGTCGGGTTGCGTAGCGGAGAGTGTGGGTGCTTCGTCGGACAGCTAGAACGCCGCGCGCGGCGAATGGTGAAGAACGTTCCTTTCTCGCGCCGGCACTGGTGGCGCTTGGGTTGTGGATCGGTTTTCCCGGCGTCGTCGCGCATCAGGACATGGCCGGCTTCATTTCCGGCGAGGAGGGGGCGGGGCCACGCTGGGCGGCCTTCGTGGAACGCTCCGTGGCCGGATCCGTCCACAAGGCCGAAATGCCGTTCGTCGACGCCGGCCTGAGCACCGCCAGCGTTTCGGGGTCCGGTGTCTCGGCACCGGGGATCGGCCCAGTCGCCTTCCGCGGCAAGAAGGGCTTCACCGGCACGACGCCGGACGAGAAGCGGATCAACCGCGCCGACAAGAAGGGACGCCTGGTGCAGGTGGTTCCCGTGCAGCCGCCCAAGCTCTTCAACGCCGGTTCCATCTTCGAGCAGAGCAGCTTCCTTCTCGATCGCCCTTCCGCCGGTGAGCCGCGGATGGCCTTCGTCAAGCCGCAGATCAAGGGCGAGGAGGTGAAGATCGCCTCGGCCTTCTATATGAAGCAGGAGAAGAGGCCCGATCCGCGCCTGCCGACACAGCTTGCCGAACTCGTCAACAACGACCGCGCCGACATTCTCGCCACCGCCTATGCACCGGCGGAGCCGGACTATGCCAAGGCATCGCCCTTCGCCAGCATCCTGCGCGAGGAAGATCCGTTTGACGGCCGGTTCGTGCCGCCGGTCGGCACGAAGGATCACCCGTGGGCACGCCAGCCGCTGCCAGCCGGCGTTTTTTCCGAAAGCGAGCAGCGCTGCCTTGCCGCCGGCATCTATTTCGAGGCGCGCGGCGAGCCGGTGAAGGGGCAGGCCGCCGTCGCCCAGGTGATCCTCAACCGTGTGCGCAATCCCACCTATCCGAATTCGATCTGCGGCGTCGTCTACCAGAACGAGAAATGGCGCAACCGCTGCCAGTTCTCCTTCGCCTGCGACGGCATCCGCGACCGCGTGCAGAGCCCGGCCCATTTCAAGATGGCGCAGGAAGTGGCCATGGCGACCACGGCCGGCAAGATCTGGTTGCCCGAAGTGGGTTCGGCCACCCATTACCACGCCACCTATGTGCATCCGCGCTGGGCCAATGCGATGGAGCGGGTGAAGAAGATCGGCCAGCACATCTTCTACCGCACCTATGGCGGCGGCTGGAACTGATCGCGACCGAGAAATCAGGTCCAGCGGCGCGCGGAATCTGTCGAACAACCGCCGCGATTCCGGTGCTGCGCGCATTTGTGCGCGCTGCGCGCTTTGTCGCACCTGGTTAGTCTGTTGATTCTATTGAATTTCCCGACTTTGTGAATGGGCGTTGCGGCGGCTTGACTGGCGCGAGGGCGGTCACTATGTTGCGCGCGACTTTCAAGCGGATAGCCGCTGACCAGCAAACCCGGTACGGAGGTTGCGGTGGCCAAGGACGATCGGCCGGACGATTTGGATCGCCGGCGGCGCGATCTGGAGCGGGCCCTCGCCTCGAAACGGCCGGAGCAGCAGGATGGCGGCGAGGGGAAGAAACAGGGTGGCGCGACGGGCTACGGCAACGCGTTGAAGCTGTCCAGCGAGTTCATCGCCGGCATTGCGGTGGGCGTGGGGCTGGGCTGGTTCATCGATCGCATGGCCGGAACGTCTCCCTGGGGCTTGATCATTTTCCTGCTTCTCGGTTTTGGAGCAGGTGTTCTCAATGTCCTGCGCTCTGCGGGGCTGATTGCTGAATTCGGGGCCAAGCCGCCAGCCGGCAAGAATGGCTCCGGGACGAAAAAGTAGACGGCGCACCCGCGCCATCCAGAAGCGAGGGGGTCCACGTGGCCAACGATCCGATCCACCAATTCCAGATCTCCAAATGGATTCCGATCGAGATCGGCGGGCTGGATTTCTCCTTCACCAACTCCTCGGCCTTCATGGTCGCGACCGTGGCGGCGGCCGGCGCCTTCCTCTTCCTGACGACCTCGAGCCGCGGCCTGGTGCCCGGCCGTCTTCAGTCGATCTCGGAGATGGCCTACGAGTTCGTCGCCTCGATGCTGCGCGACGCCGCCGGCTCGCACGGGATGCGCTTCTTCCCGTTCGTCTTCTCGCTCTTCATGTTCGTCCTGGTGGCCAACCTCCTCGGCCTCTTCCCCTATTTCTTCACGGTGACCAGCCACATCATCGTCACCTTCGCGCTGGCGCTTCTGGTCATCGGCACCGTGATCGTCTACGGCTTCTGGAAGCATGGTTTCGGTTTTCTGAAGCTTTTCGTGCCGGAGGGCGTTCCAGCCGTTCTCGTGCCGCTGGTGGTGCTGATCGAGGTCGTCTCCTTCCTGTCCCGTCCCATCAGCCTTTCCGTCCGTCTCTTCGCCAACATGCTGGCCGGACACATCACGCTCAAGGTTTTCGCCGGTTTCGTGACGTCGCTGAGCGCGCTCGGCGCGGTCGGTGTCACCGGCGCCGTGCTGCCGCTCATCATGACGGTAGCCATCACCGGCCTCGAATTCCTCGTGGCCTTCCTGCAGGCCTATGTCTTTGCGGTGCTCACCTGCATGTACCTCAACGACGCCCTGCATCCGAGCCACTGACCGCGACGGAGAGGTTCGTTCCGGACAAGGAATAAAGGTTCACCGGCGGTCACCGCCAAGTCTGAAGAAAACACGCAAATCCGCGATCACAAGGAGTTTTGAAATGGAAGTAGAAGCAGCAAAGGCCATTGGCGCGGGCATCGCCTGTCTCGGCATGGGCGGCGCCGGTATCGGCCTCGGCCACATCTTCGGCAACTACCTGGCGGGCGCCCTGCGCAACCCGTCCGCAGCCGACGGCCAGTTCGGCCGCCTCATCTTCGGCTTCGCCGTGACCGAGGCGCTCGGCATCTTCTCGCTGCTCGTCGCGCTGCTCCTCCTCTTCACCTAAGCGCGCCGGAAAGCGTGCGGGGCCGGTCGCCTTTCTGCGCGGCCGGCCGGTTTTTCAAGAGGTAGACAATGTTTGTGGCATCGGCATTCGCCGCCTCGGCGCAGGACGCCGCGGAAGCGACCCATTCGGAAACCGGCGTGGCGCCCGACGGCGCGCATGGGCCGAGCTTTCCGCCCTTCGATTCGTCCACGTTCCCTTCGCAGCTTCTGTGGCTGGCGATCACATTCGGGCTTTTCTACCTGTTTCTGAAACGCGTCGTCCTGCCGCGGATCGGCGGCATCCTGGAAGTGCGGCGCGACCGCATCGCCCAGGATCTCGACCAGGCGGCGCGGATGAAGGAAGACGCGGATCAGGCGGTTGCTGCCTATGAGCAGGAACTGGCGGATGCCCGCAAGAAGGCCAACGTCATCGGCCAGGAAGCCCGCGACGCCGCCAAGGCGGAAGCGGATGCCGAGCGGCAGAGCGTCGAGAAGGAACTCGAGGCGAAGCTCGGCGAGGCCGAGAAGCGCATCGCCACCATCAAGGACACGGCGATGAAGGACGTCGGCACGATCGCCGAGGACACCGCCGCAGCAATCGTTCAGGAACTGGTTGGCGGGCGCCTCGACAAGACTGCGGCGGCCGCTGCCGTCAAGGCCCTGAAGTAGGAGAGGCTGTGATGGACGCGACATTCTGGGCTTTCATCGCCCTGGTGATTTTCCTGGCGGTGCTGTTTTACTACAAGGTGCCGGGAATGATCGGCAACTCGCTCGACGAGCGTGCCGGGCGTATCCGCAACGAGCTGGACGAGGCGCGCAAGCTGCGCGAGGAGGCCCAGCAGCTTCTGGCCGAATACCAGCGCAAGCGCCAGGAGGCCGAGCGCGAGGCACAGGACATTGTCGGTGCCGCCAAGCACGAGGCCGAGCTTCTGGTCAAGGAAGCCAAGCAGAAGACCGAGGAATACGTTGCCCGCCGGACCGCGCTCGCCGAGCAGAAGATCGCTCAGGCCGAGCAGGAAGCGGTGAACGAGGTGCGCGCCAGCGCGGTGGATCTCGCCGTGGAAGCGGCCCGCAACGTCCTGTCGAGCAAGGTCGATGCCAAGGCCGGTGGGGACCTTTTCAAGGCATCCCTGCAGGAGCTGAAGAGCAAGCTGAACTGATCGCAGTTTTTCACTGCCGGTCGACAAGGCGCCGCGGGCTTGCCCGCGGCGTTTTCTTTTGCCCGTGTGACCCTTTGCTCGGGCCTTCGCCCGGCCGAACTGCTAGGCTGCCTGGTCGACGGATCCCGGAGCCGCTGCGGCACCTGCACGCGTTTTCCGGCTTTGGCTGAGGCGGCTTTGGCTGAAGCGGGCCCTCGTCGTCGGCCTCTCCCGGCCGGGCAATCGCCTATGGACTTGGCTGCCCCACTCCGCCTCGGGGCTTTGCCCCGAGCCACCTCTCTCCCACATCCGTGGGGAAGAGGAACCAAGCAGAGCGACCGGGGGCGCTTCCTCGCCCCCTTGCGGGGAAGAGGTGGATCGGCCGCAAGCCGAGACGGAGTGGAGGCCCAGCCTCCGTTTCAACCTCAGTCGGGAAGGCTCTCGCGCAGCGGGGCGAAACTCATGCGATGCAGGCGCAGGACCGGACCGTGCTCGCTGATCGCCAGGCGGTGGCGCTTGGTGGCATAGCCCATATGCGCCTCGAAACCGTGATGCGGGGCCACGAAGGCGGCGCGGGCCATCATGCGGTCGCGCGTCACCTTGGCGACGATGGAGGCGGCGGCGATGGACTGGCTGCGCTGGTCGCCCTTGACCACGGCACGGGCCGGGCAGGGAAGCCCCGGCGGGATGTCGCGGCCGTCGGCGAGCGCGAAGCGGGGCTCGGTGCACAGGCCGGCGACGGCGCGGCGCATCGCCTCCAGGCTGGCGCGCAGGATGTCGGAACCGTCTATGCTGCTGGCCGAGAGGGAGGCGACGGAGACGCTGACGGCGGTCTCGACGATGGCCCGGAACAGCACCTCGCGCGCCTCGGCGGTGAGTCGCTTCGAATCGTCGAGCCCCTCCGGCACGCGGTCCTTGTCGAGAATGACGGCGGCGGCGACCACCGGTCCGGCGAGCGGCCCGCGCCCCGCCTCGTCGAGCCCCGCGACGGGCATGTGACCCTCGCGCATCAGGCCAGCCTCCATATGGAAGTCCGGGCGGACAGGCAAATCGAAAAGGGGCGGAGAATCAGAACGCGCACGAGCCATGGTGCGGCGATGCTCGCATCGGTTCCGATTCTCCGCAAGGTCTCCCCGGCAACGAGGGGCGGAAGGCGCCGGGAAGCTTCCGTCGGCCTAGGGGAAAGCAAGGCCGGACGGGAACTGTGCGCCGCAGCGCGGCGGCGGGCGAGGCTGCCCGCTGGATCGCGATGATTTGGATTGACTCAATCCAACTCATAAACGCGATCGCTTTCAAAAAGTCAGAGCGGGATGCGGGCGGAAAAACGCTTCACACTTTTCCTCATCCCGCTCTAAAGAAGCATCAGCTGCTCGGCCCCCGCGCGTGGCGGGACGAAGAGATCGCTCCTGAGCTTCAGCCTCTCCCTGTTCAGGCCGAGCCGCCTTGCGGCGATCTCGAAGCGACGGCCGATCTGCCAGGCATAGGGGCCGGTGCCCTTCATGCGCTTGCCCCATTCGGCGTCGTAATCCTTGCCGCCGCGCATGGAGCGGACCAGCGATACGACATGCCGGTAGCGGTCGGGCGCGGCACGTAGCAGCCAGTCCTTGAAGATCGGGTTCACCTCGAGCGGCAGGCGCAGGATGATGTAACCGGCCTCGCGGGCGCCGGCCGTGGCCGCCGATTCCAGGATGCGCTCGATCTCGCAATCGGTGAGACCGGGAATGACGGGTCCCATCATCACCGAGGTGGGAATGCCCGCCTCCGACAGCGCCCGCACGGTCTCCAGCCGCCGCGCAGGCGTTGCCGCCCGCGGCTCCATGGTGCGGGCGAGCTTGCGGTCGAGCGTGGTGACCGACAGGGCAACCTTCGCAAGACCCTGCTCGGCCATGCGCGCCAGAATGTCCATGTCGCGCAGGACCAGGGCCGACTTGGTGACGATGCCGACCGGATGCTTGTGCGCCTCCAGCACCTCGAGGATCTCGCGCATGATGCGGAATTTCTTCTCGATCGGCTGGTAGGGGTCGGTGTTGGTGCCGATGGCGATGGTCTTCGGCTGGTAACCCGGCTTGGCGAGCTCACGCTCCAGAAGCCGTGCCGCGTCGGGCTTGGCGAACAGCTTCGATTCGAAATCGAGCCCCGCCGAAAGCCCCATATAGGCGTGCGTCGGCCGCGCGAAGCAATAGACGCAGCCATGCTCGCAGCCGCGATAGGGGTTGATCGAACGGTCGAAGGAAATGTCCGGCGAGGTGTTGCGCGTGATGATGGTGCGCGGCCGCTCCACCTGGACTTCCGTCTTGAACGGCGGCAGGTCCTCGATGGAGCCCCAGCCGTCGTCGAAGACGTGGCGCGACACTGGCTCGTAGCGGCCGGACGGGTTGATGCCGGCGGCCCGCCCGCGGCGGCGCTCCGCATCGATCCGGACGCCCGACCGGTCGACCATGGCGTTTGCCATGGCGGCTCCGCCGCCCTCGAAGGCGGCAATGTCGGCGCGGACGATCTGTTCCATGGCGGTTTCTCCATGCATGGCGATGCCGGCGGCGGGCCGGGGGATGCGGGGCGGAACGGCCGCGCCGGCATCGCCGGTGATGAATCTATTCCTATTTCACGAATGAGAACAAAGCAAGAACTTTCTTCTTGTCGTGAGAGCGAAAGCGGTTGTCCACAAGGAACGCTCCGGCTGCGGCCGTTTGTTTTCCGGGCGAATGCGGACGCGCGGCAGCCTGCCTCGCCCTGCGCGGCCGGGAGCGATGCAGGAGCGCTGTGAGGAACTGGCCGGTCCCGCGCGGTTATAGCAAGGGAGGAGGGTGTTGACCGAACTGGCCGGAGGAATCACCCGCCGCGTTTCAGGTGCTCGGCCAGCCGCGGCATGATCTCGACGAAATTGCACGGCATGTGCCGGTAGTCGAACTGGTCCTTGAGGATGCCGTCCCAGGCGTCGCGGCAGGCGCCGGGAGAGCCGGGCAGGGCGAAGACGTAGGTCTGGTCGATAAGGCCGGCCGTGGCGCGCGACTGGATGGTGGAGGTGCCGATCTTGTCGTAGGAGATGCGGTGGAAGACCTGCGAGAAGCCGTCCATGCGCTTGTCGAACAGCGGCTCGATCGCCTCGGGCGTCACGTCGCGGCCGGTGAAGCCGGTGCCGCCGGTGGTGATGATGGCATCGATGTTGGCGTCCGTGCACCACAATTCGACCGCCATGCGGATAGCCTCGACATCGTCCGGAACGATCCGGCGGTCGGCCAGCACATGGCCGGCGGCCTCGATGCGCTCGGCCAGCGTCGTTCCCGAGCGGTCGTCCTCCATGCGCCGCGTGTCGGAAACGGTGAGCACGGCGAAGCGTACGGGGATGAAGGAGCGTTCCGTCTTATCAGGCATGGGCTGTCTCCGCGGCAAGGGTTTGCGTGGGCAGCACGAACCAGTCGGGCCGCGCCTGTGCGAGCGTCCTGCCGGCGCGCTCCGCCGAGAAGGGCGAGCTAAAGACGCCGAAGCAGGTGGCGCCCGAGCCGGACATGCGCGCGGCGAGCGCGCCGGCGCCTTCGAGCGCCTCGAGAACCTCGTCGATCTGCGGCACCAGGCGGCGGGCCGGCGGCTCGAGATCGTTGCGGGCCCCGCGCAGCCAGCCGGCGACGACCTTCGCGTCCGGCACCGGCTCGAGGGCGGGCAGGGGAGCGTTGTCGCGCCGTTCGAGCGCCGAAAAGACATCGGCCGTGGCGAGCGGGATGTTCGGGTTGACGAGAACCATGGGCAGGGCCGGGAAAGACGGCAGTTCCTCCAGCGCGTCGCCGATGCCGCGCGCCAACAGCGGCCTTGCGGCAAGGCACATGGGCAGATCCGCGCCGAGGCGGAGCCCCAGCGCCGCCAGCCGCTCCTCGTCGGCTTCGAGCGCCCAATGGGCGGCGAGCAGGCGGAGCGCCGCCGCCGCATCGCTCGATCCGCCGCCGATGCCGGAAGCGACCGGCAGGTTCTTTTCAAGATGCAGCCGCACGGGAGCGCGGGCATCGCCGCCAAAGGTGGCGCGCAGAAGGTCGCGGGCACGGGCGATCAGGTTGTCGCCGTCGAGCGGCACATGGGCGGCGTAGTGGCCGGAGATGATGATCTCATCTGCCGAGGACTCCTCCACCTCGACAAGATCGCCGGCACCCGTGAAGGCGACGAGGCTCTCCATCAGGTGATAGCCGTCATCACGCCGCCCGGTGACGTGCAGGGCGAGATTCACCTTGGCCGGAGCAGTCATGCTGGCGGGCGCGGTCATGGGCCGGCCGTCAGTCCTTGGCCAGCCGGTATTCGCCGGTTTCCGGGTCGAGCACCAATGTTCCCATGCTGCCGTTGGCGGCTTCCTTGCGGGCGCGCCGCGCCTTGGCCGTCACGCGCTCGGCCTCGCGCACGAATTTGCGGTAGCCGGCAAAGGCCGCCACGCCCACCAGCGCGAAGAAGATCAGTTGCGGCATCGTCGAGCCTCCACTTCATGCCGTCCGGTCATCATATCCGGCGCGCCGCCGGGGTCAAAGTCCGAAGCGCTGCCACAGGGCCTGTTCCTCGGCGGCCTCCATCAGGCCGGTGGCCGCGCCGCCGGCGATCGCCACGCCGAAATCCGCCTGCCCGGCGAGGCCGCTGGAAACACTGAGCTTGCGGCCGAACAGGCCGCGTGCCGGCGTGATGAGCGCCAGCCGCGTCTTCTTGCCATAGCGTTCCTTGAGCGTGGAGCGCATGTCGCCCAGCCCGTCGACGAGGCCGAGCTCGAGGCCCCGCTCGCCGATCCAGAAGGCGCCGGTGAAGAGGTCGGGATCGTCGGCGAGCTTGGCGCCGCGCCGCTCCTTCACCATGCCGATGAAGATATCGTGCATCGCGAGCTGCAGCGCCTTCAGCCGTTCCACGTCTTCCTTCTTCTCCGGCTGGAAGGGATCGAGGATCGCCTTGTTCTGCCCGGCCGTGTGGACGCGGCGCTCGACGCCGATCTTCTTGATCATCTCCTGGAAGCCGAAGCCGGAGGAGATGACACCGATCGAGCCGACGACCGAGGACGGGTCGGCGATGATCTCGTCGCCGGCGAGCGCGATCATGTAGCCACCCGAGGCGGCCACGTCCTCGACGAACATGAACACCTTTTTGTCCTTCTCGACGGCGAGATCGCGGATGCGCTTGTAGATCAGGCGCGACTGGACTGGCGCACCGCCCGGCGAGTTGATGGAGAAGGCGACCGCCGGAGCCTCGGAAAAGGAGAAGGCCTTCTCGATCACACCGGCCGTGGTGGCCAGCGACAGGTTCTGGCGCAGGGGGCTCGACGACGGCATGATCGCTCCGGCCAGCCGCACGACGGGAATGATGACGGCGTCGCCGCGCAGGCGTTTTGGAATCAGTCGGCTGAAAAGGCGTCGCAAGGTCTGGCGCTCCGGTTCTGGCGATCTCGATCGTTTCCAGCATGTAGGCATTTACGCGCGCCGCGCAATGGCAATGGCCGGCAGGGCTGCCGGCCGGCCCCGCTACAGCGCCGCGCGGCCGTTGGCGAGCGCGTCGGCGCGAGCCGAGACCCGGCCGTCGGCATCGTGCAGGACAAGCGGTGGCAGGAGGGTGAGGCCGGCACGGCTGCCCTTGACGGCGCGCAGGACGATGCGGATGGCGGCGCGCTCCGCATCCGGGTGGACGGGGACGATCTCGACGCCGCCGAAACGGCGCTCCAGCGCCGAAAAGATGGGCGCGAGGGAGGCCGGGCGGGCGATCAGCGCCAGGCGCCCGCCAGGGCGGATGATGGCTGCGGCCGTGCGCAGCCAGCGTTCGAAGAGATCGTCGCTCATCACATGGGCATCGCGTTTCAGGGCGTCGGGCGTGGCGCGGTCGCCGGCGCTGTTGAACGGCGGGTTCATGACGACGGCCTCGAAGGCATCGTTGGCAAGGCCGGCGGCGGCGCGCGCCGCCCCGGTCAGCGTCACGTCGGCCTGCAGCACGGTCAGCCGCGAGGCAAGCCGCGCATTGTGCGGCAGCGCCAGGCTGCGGCGCGCGCAGTCGGCCATCTCCGGGGCGCGCTCGACGAGGGTGAC
>NZ_JANKOF010000094.1 GCF_024655565.1 Nitratireductor sp. ZSWI3
ACTCCGCCTTCTTCACCCTTTCCGCCCTTCCTGCCCGGATTGCAGCCAGGCGCAAATCTGACTGCCTGCACACCGGAACGAGCGCCGCCGAGCGTAGGAATGCGGCCCTCATGGCGTTCGTCCGTCGTCGGCGCGGGCCAAGAACATGCTGTCGTCCTGCGGCTCCGCATCGCCGGGATCATGCACCGGAACGGTTGTGCGGGCGTCGCCGGATTGTACTTCGGATGACCGCGCGCCGGCGGCCTGTGTGCCGGCCGAGCGCATAACGAAGAGCGGTGCTTCGCGCCAATCCGGCTGCGCTGGCGATACCGGGGTCGGCGGATCGGATGCAAAGCCGCCGCCAAGAACCGGCACGAGGGTCGCGACATAGGCGCGGGTCTCGGCGGGCAATGTGCCGCCCGTCGCGAGGTATTCGTCATAGCGGGCGGGGCCGGCATTGTAGGCCGCGAGCATGGCCGCGACATTGCCGTAGCGGTCCCACATCTCGCGCAGGTAAGCTGCACCGGCGAGGATGTTGTCGCGCGCATCATAGGGATCGCGGCCGAGGTGATAGCGTGCGCGCAATCCGGCCCATGTGTCGGGCATGACCTGCATCAATCCCATCGCGCCGGCCGACGAGATCGCGCGTATGTCACCCGCGCTCTCGGCGCGCAGCACAGCCGCGATCCAGTGCTCCGGAATACCGAAGCGCTGCGCAGCTTCGGCAATGTGGGCCGCATAGGGATTGCTCGCGGGCCTGGCGATGGAAGGCGCTGGCTGAGCGAAAGCAATCGCATCGAGTACTACCGAAAGAGGAAGGCCGGAAAGGAGAAGGAGCGCTATGCGCCGGGCAGCAGGGCGACGCCCGAATGGATGCTGGTGGTGGCGCGGCCGGATGCGCGGGTGCGGCATGGCTCAGTCCTTCCCGCCCCGCCTGGGCCGGTTCCAGTGCAACGACCAGGACGTCGCCTCGGCGCTGTCGCGGAACAGATTCGCGCGGATCGGATGCGGCAGCGCGGGGTCATCGATCAGGACCGAAAGATATTCACCGGCCTTCTCGCCGGTGCGTTTCCACGCCGCGCCGATCTCGGGCGCTGCATCGTTCGCCCCGTGAAAGATGCGGTAGTCGGGGGCGTTCTCGGCATCGGAGGGTTCGGCCGGAACGATGCTGACTTCGCGGTAGAGCGTGAGCGTGTGGACGCGCCCGACGAAGTGCGTTTCCTCGCGTGTGAATTGACCGATCTGCGGCATGGAAGGTCTCCTGCATTTGGGGGTGGATCTGCGGGGTCAGTGCGCCCCTCATTGTGTTTGGGCGCGCCAAACGAAGCGGCCGTCGGCTTCCTCATCGGTCCAGAGCGGCCGCGCCCGACCGATGACGGAATTTGCGGGGATAGGTCCGAAATAGCGGCCGTCGAGGCTGTCGCGGACCTGCCAATTCATGAGGAAGAGTTCGCCCTCATGGACGGTGCCGCAGCCCTGCCAGACAGGAAGTTCGCGGCCCAGGCTGTCGCGCTCCAGCGCTTCGCCCATCTCGATCCCGTCCACCGTGATCGCACGGCCGGTGCGACAAACGCGCTGCCCGGGAAGGCTGAGGACGCGTTTGAGGAGCGGCACGCCGCGTCCGACATAGCCACGCTCGACCATGAAGTGGGCAAGCGGTTCGGGCGGTATCACGGCGACCAGTTCGGGCACCTCGATCCGGTCTGCCGGCTCGACGGTGTAGAAGCCGACCGGCGCGCTCGCCGTCGAATTCCAGATCAGTTTGGTGGGCGTCTCGACAGTGCTGGCGGCGGCGATGCCGATGACCGCCAGCGCCGTCACCATGAGGGTGCGGCGGCGCGTCATGGGTCGATCCTCCGGCGATGCAGCCAGGCGGCGTGTCGCTCGGGCGTATAGACGTGCGGTTCCAGGCCGGCGCTCAGCCGGTTGTGGACGTGCCGCCAGTGATCCGGCGCGGCGTCGGCCGGATCGAGGCCGAGCGCTTCCACGGCGTCGATGGCGGCAAGCGCGCGCTGCACCTTTGTCCAACTGTCGAGACGCAGCAGGATGTCGCCACCGGGGCGGACGAAGGGCAGCGTCTGGAACGGCTCGCCGCGACGAACCGCGCGCACGATGTCGATGCGCGAGATGATTGTGCCATGTTCGCCGGCCGCCCAGCGGACGAAGGCGAAGACGCTGTCCGGCGCGAAGCCGACGATGCTGCGGCGGCGGTCGAGGATCTTCTCGTAGCTCTTGCGGCCGAACCTGACCCAGTGCTCGACCTTCTGTTTCTGGAAGGTCAGCTCGACCAAGGTGGTGAAGGGTTGAGGCCCGTCCGGCAGCGGACGGCCGTGCATGCGGTGGGCCGGCTTGCCGGTCATGTCGGATCTCCCTCGCTGGATGGAAATTCACGGGCGAGCAGGTCGCGCAGCATGTCGGCGACGGTGATCCCGCGCCGGAAAGCCGCGACCTTGATGCGCCCGCGCAACTCGGGCGTGATGTCGATCGTGAGCCGGGCAGTGAACGCGTTCTCGGCGGCTTTGCCGTCCGGCGGCGTTCCGGCCGCCTTGATCCAGCGCTCAGCATCACCTGGCCGGGATGCGAAACCGCGTTTGCCTGCGCGCCCGGTCATGGCGCCCTCCCGATATCGAGGCGGTCGATCTCGTCGGCCAGCGTCGCGACCTCGCGCGCGGCCAGGCTGTCACTGTCGATCTCGGATGCGAGGCGGCCGGACTGCGCGGCATCGGCGAAGACGACGCGCTGGCCGATAGTGCTGGCGAGCAAGGGAGGATCGTGGTCGGCCAGCGTCTCGGCCGTCTCGCGGGCGATGACCGTGCGCACGCCGCAACGGTTCAGAATGAACCGGGCGGCCAGTTCGGGCCGGTAGATGCGGGCTTCGTTCAGAAGCGCCAGCATCTCGGCGGAAGCCCAGCCGTCGAACGGCGAAGGCTGCACCGGGATCAGCACCAGGTCGGCGGCGAGCAGCGCCGAGCGCATGAGGCTGGCGACACGCGGCGGCCCGTCGATGACGATCGTGTCGGCGTCGCGGGCCAGCTCCGGGGCCTCGCGGTGCAGCGTGTCGCGGGCAAGGCCAATGACGCCGAAGGCGCGCGGCAGGCCCTCATGGGTGCGGCGCTCCGACCAGTCCAGAGCCGAACCTTGCGGGTCGGCATCGATCAGCGTGACGCGCTTTCCCCTTCCGGCCCACTCACCGGCGAGATGCAGCGCGAGTGTGGTCTTGCCGACGCCGCCCTTCTGGTTGAGGAGCGCGACGATCATGGCGCACCTCGCTGGGCGGCACCGGCACCATGGCTCGCCTGCGCGCGCGTCAAAGAAGAAGAGTTAGATTCTCTGTTAGAGTCTTCTATAGAGTCCGGCGCACGATTTGCGCCCAATGTCCCGATACTGCGTGCGCCTAATGTCCCGATGGGATTCACACGGGTTTCCACAGGCACTGTGGATAGGTTTTCGGGAAGGAAACGCAGCAATTCGCGTCCGTCTTCCCATTCGATCTGGAGGCCATAACCGGGCAGCGACTGGCGGGCGGCGATGCGGCGCAGATCCAGCGCGAAGTCGGACGGCCGCGCCAGGCTGCCGGATTTCCGGTGAAGGTGAGAAACCTCGAACGCCCAGCCCTCGGGCTGCCGCCCGGCGTGCTTGCGGGCGACGCGATAGAGCCAGCGCTCGATGCCGCCGGTCAGCCGGAAATAGGCCGGATCGATGGTCAGCACCAGCGAACGGTCGACGACGCTGTTGTAGAACCATTCGGGCAGGACGAACTCCATGCCCTCGACGCGGCCGGCACGCGTCGTCATCTCTTCCCATTCGTTGATCCATGAAAATTGCCGCCGCCGCCAATGCCGCCCGCCCCGGATCGTGGTGGCGATGACGGTCGATTGCAGGCGCGTAAGCGCGGCCTTGAGCAGCAGATAGTCACGATTGCCGGTCGCCCGCCCGATGGCGCGCAGGAGCTGATAGGGCATGAAGCGGAAGAAGCGCGACGTGGCAAAGCCATTGTTCTCGGCCGCGACGATCTGCGAGGCGGCCCAGATCAGCACATCGGCATCCCATATCGTCGCCATGCCGTGCTCGGGCATGGCGAACACCTGCACTTCGACATCGGCGGCCCGGTAAGAAATCGGTTTGGTGCGCGGTCGCTTCGCCAGCGAGAAGAACGGCCGTTCCATGAGATCACGCTGATCGCGGGGCGATGCGTCACCGGTTGCGACCACAAAAGGATCGAGGTGGCTGCGCTCGCTGGATGTGGTGCGGCTATCTTTCGGCATCGCGGCCTCAGCGGCCGTGCCGGGCGGCACCGGACGTCGGCTCGGATTCGTGCCGCTTTGCCGGCAATACGCTGCCGCGCGGATCGGAGGTGGAGGTGACGGCGCCGCTGTCGGCCCAGGCGCGCAGGTCGTCCACCGAATAGACGACACGCCCGCCGAGCTTGCGATAGGCGGGGCCGGTTCCGTAGGTGCGGTGCTTTTCGAGGGTGCGGGCCGAAAGGCTCAGGAAATCTGCGGCTTCCTTGGTGCGCAGGTAGCGCGGCGGGAGTACGGCGAGATCAGGTCGCATGGGTCGGGCCTCCGTGGGGTTCGTTGAGGCCGCTGGTGCTCAGCGGCTGTCGAAGGCCACGATGGCGAAAGCGGATCGGCGAGTTGCAGTGGGAAGTTGGGGGGTGTTGAAATCCCACAGCGGCGCAATGACCGCCGCGGACTACGGTCGGCGGCGATGTTTGAGAAGCTTGCGATAGCCGCCCGCGATCATGGCCTGCGCGCCTGCGATAAGACCGATGACCGCGTGCCGCGCGGACGCTGCCTGCCATTGGTCGCGGGTCAGCTTGCCGGTGCGGAAGATGACTTCAGCGATTTCCTGCTGGGTGGCGCCGGCACGCCGGCCGTCGAAAGCCTGCAACATGCGCCGCGCACGTGCCCGTTGCTGCCGCGTCAGCCGCGTGTCCGGCGGGACGGTCCGGCCGTGAAGAGCAGCGAGCAGGCGCGTGATCGCCTCGACTCGATCGAACCCTTCGCTCCCAAGTGGCACCAGGGCCGCAAGCGGCGTGTCCGCGGAGACGCCTTCGGCGAGCACGAGATGGAGGTGCTGGCCCTTGCCCACCGGATGCAGGGAATGACTTGTCTCGGATGTGACATGCCGGTGGTCGGAAGCCAAGGCATCCGCCGGAGCGGATCCCCTCGACAGCACTCGCGGCGCAGGCGCTAGAATGACCGCGCTCGTGTCGTCCTCGGGAAGCCAGAAGACGGGTGTCTCAGTGGCGTTGAGGTTTGGCGCGACAGCGAAATCGCAATCCCCACTTTGCGCTTGCCCGCTCGATCAGGTCCGGGGACTGGCGCTGCGCCCTGTGGAGCCTTTCGAAGTCATGCTGGTAATCGTCGTTGCGCCGCAGCCATTCCCATCCGACATCCGGCGCCGTCAGATGATCCACATAGTCATAGGTCGATGACGAACGCCACCGGGTCGTGTCGGGAGACATGACTGCCCTCCAGCCTCGTAACGCGGGTACATGTCGAGACAGGAAGGTTCACCGGACGGGGCGAAAGGCGGAAGCCGGCACGCACGCAATACGTGTTGCAGCCGTTGCAACACCACACGTCAGTGGTGTTGGCCTTCCCGGACCAGCAGGCGATAGCCGTGGGTGGTCATCCAGCGGGCGCGGGCGAGATGACGGTCGTGCACCTTACGGGCGCGTTCGGGTTCGCCCTCCGGGTCGAGGCCAAAAAGGATCGACACCGCTTCTCGCCAGTCCGCACCGTCGGTGGCCGCATCTAACAGACGCAGATAGAGCTTCATATGCGCACGGTCATAGTCCGTGAACGTCGCACAATCCGGCGGCTCGTCGAGAAAATCGACGTGTGTCATGGAGCCTTTAACTCTCTCTTATCTTTGTTGGAGGCGCTTGTTGACCACGCTGCAGTTGCAGAACTCAGGCTCGCGCATGCAATCGAGCTTGGCTGCAGACTATGGCGACGAACGGGATTGGCGGTGTTTTTCATCGACCAGCAGCACTCCGATACCCCGGTCGGAATCAAGGAAGATCACGCCGTTGCCTTCAAAAGCCCTTCGGACTTGATCGCGCGTGGATTCATACACCTCAAGGCCACTCTCGGATTCGAGGCGTTTCAATGCGGTCAGCGATACCCGGGCCTTGTCGGCAAGCGTCTCCTGCGTCCAACCAAGCAGCGCGCGTGCGGCCCGCGATTGTCGGGCGGTGATCATGCATGATCACCTCCCATCTGGACCTGCGCGCACGCCAGAACTACGGCTATTATAGTCGTTCTTGTGCGCCTGAGCCAGTCATAATGGCCTTGAAAGCTTCATTGGAACTGAGGCTGGCTCGAACTGATTCGGTCGCCTACCAATGCGATTGGCCCGCCCGGAAAATCCGGGCGGGGCGTTTCGCTTCTGCCTTACTCGCCGTTGCGGCGGGTGGGGCGGGACCAGATGAGGCTGTAGCCCTCGCCGTCCTCGTCGTCGAAGAGGTTGGCGTAGATCGGGGCGGTGAAGCTCGGATCGTCAAGCTTGAGGCCCAGATAGTCGCGGCCCTCATTCGAGCACTTGGACCAGGCGGCGCCGATCTCCGCGCGGCCCACCAGGACGCGGTGGCTGGGGGCGTTCTCGCTGGCCTGGTTGGTGTCCGGGACGATGCGGACGTTCTTGGCCTGCACGTTGAGAGTGACGATTTCGCCAGCATATTCGTTGCCGGACTTCTTGAAGGTACCGATGGTCGCCATGTCAGTTCTCCTTGATCTGAAGCTTCGAGCCCGCACCATGCGGCCTCGATGGCGATCGGTTGGCCGGAGGCGATCGACGGCGCACCCCGAAGGGGCTCGACAGCAAAGGAGGAACTTTCTTGTTCCGCGCGGAATGGCGGCGCAGCCGACAGGGGAAGAAAGTTATGACGACGCTGTTGCGTCATAGGTGATCGAGGCGTCAGCCGTCCTTCGGCCAGATCTGGCCATTGGAGAGGCCGCTCCGGTGCGCTCGATCCGGTCGGGATCACATGGAGAACGTGGTGACCCACCGCGACCGGCGGAAACCGGTACTTTGTTCAGCGCGCGGGTTTCGTATCACGACAGGCAGGCTCGTCGCATTCCCCGACACGGCGACGGCACACGAACCGCCTCCGCCCCCTTTGCCGGGTTACGGGATTGGAGCCCACTGGATTCAGGCATCGCGAGTAGCGGATGTTCGGTGCCTCGTATACCGTCGGCCGGTCGCCGCTCCATCACCGTCCAGCACGATGACGAAAATGGCGTCCCGGCTGCCCTGGTCCGCCCGCTCACATTGTCAGCCGGCTCAGGCCGTCGCGATGCCCTGTCCGGAGGCTTCGGGCACGGCCAATGCCGTCACCCGGACAAATGCCGTTATGCCGACCGCAGCCGCGCCGATGACTGAGAAGACCAATTGCCAGGTTTCGGACGGCATGGTGTGACTGACGATGCCGCGCGTCGCATAAAAGCCGGCAAGGGCTGCCGGAGCGGCGAAGGCGAGCGCGACGAGCAGCCTCAACCAGGTCGAACGCAGGACGGCGAACAGAACCTGGCCGATGCCGAAGGTGGCGCCAGCGGCGAAAGCGCCGGTGAGGAAAGCTGCGAATATTCCGGCGCCCGCCTGATGCGACCAGAGCCCGACAGTCATTCCGACGAAGAACGGCAAGGCAAAAACCGCGAGGGTGAAGAGCAGCCAGCACAGCAGGCCAATGGCTGCGAACGAACCGAGAGTACCAAGAACGAACATGGTGGTGGTCTCCGTGAGAATAGGTCTGACGGTCGCGCCATCCACCACCACCGCGGCGCGATCGCCAGCATAGCCGAAACTGGCCTGCTTCGGGAGCGGAAATCGCGCCGATCTCCGCTCCGGAATGTGGTTCGCCTCCGGTCAGGAGACGAAGGGATCGATTTCGCCAAGGATCGCATCGTCGTCACCGTCATATTCGGTGGCGGGCATGGCCGAGACGGTGCCGTCGCCGGCGCGAAAGACGACGATCACGGTCATCAGGGTGGCGGCGAGGCTGAAGGCGAAGGCGTGGGCTTGATCGAGGGACATCGTTCCGGCTCCTGTCTTGGAGGCGGGAGACCATCTCCCGCGCGACAGGCGCCCGATGCGTCTGGCTGGTGGCCGCGATCACCGCGGAGGCGAAGCCTCAAGGCCGCACGCTTGCGTAGCGGACCCTTCACGGGTTGATGGCGTCAGGCCATCGGCCGGACCAAGGATCAGCGCACAGGAAGCGGGGGATAGTGGACGGCCGCGGGAACAACGCCGCATTTCCTCAATGCTCCAGTCGATCGCCATCCCAGTTCCACGCGGGTACTGCGGTCAGCGTCGATTGAGGCGTGCGATTGAGGTCTACTCATTGCAGCCGTAGATGCTGCCCTCAGCTATGTTCCGTCAGCGGGGTCTGCATCGCCTCGGTAGCACCATGTCGAGACATCGATCATGACAGGCGGCGTGGCACCATCATCTCCGTCAGGACCTTCTCGATTGGCACGACCGTTAGGTAGCCAACTGTCAGTGGAATTGGTGTCTTGTTCGCCCAATTTGCGCCGACCATCTTCGTCGCCCTGAAAGCGTTGTAGCAGGCGGCACCCAGCGCCTCCAATTGCTCTAGCAGTTCGCCAAGCGAGCGTTGATAGCCCAGCCTTTCGGCGAAGGAGCTGTCATCACCCAGTTCACCAAGATCGCGCAGGAAGTCGAAGATGCTCGCGGCGATCTCCTTCGCCTCATCGGCAATCGCCTCGTCGGCATGGAAAAGATAGGCGTTGGCCTCATACGCCACTCGGGCCAATCCTTCACCGCTCGTCACTCGCGCAACGTTCACCCGCATATGGTCAGGGAATTGCTTCTGGACCTCCTCGTCCTGCACCTTTCGCATACCTTCGAAGAGGGCATGCACACCTTTTATGAATTCAGGATCCTCGAACACATCCGGGTTGTCATAGCCCAGCCCGCGGGCAAGCGCGCGCCGCGTGGTAACGCTGACTGTATGACCTGCCTCGATCCGCTGAATGGTTCGCACATCAAGCCCCGAAGCAGCGGCTAGCGCCTCCTGCGACCAGTGCGACGACTCCCGGATGCATTTCGTCCAGAACGCCAGAAACTTCGGATCTTTGGTATCCATCTCAGTCACTATTGTATCCTCGCTATCAGACCGGCTGCTGAATAGATGGACAGTACTGATACCCATGGTCGGACGACACGACAGAACCCCGACAGGGTGCCGAAAGTGCTAGCAACGGGCTCAAGGACACTCTATTTCATCTTTCATGGATAGTCGGCTGTCTGCAACATTTCGATGGCGGCGCTCACGCGCCGCCGAACTTCCAGACGGAGATACCGAGCTTCCTGGCCTTGTCGGCGAGGTTCTCCTGAATCCCGGTGCCGGGGAAGACGATGACCCCTATCGGCAGGACGGCGAGCATGGCATCGTTACGCTTAAAGGGTGCGGCCTTGGCGTGTTTGGTCCAGTCGGGCTTGAAGGCAACCTGCGGGACCTTGCGCGTGTCGGCCCAGCGTGCGGCGATCTTCTCGGCGCCTTTGGGCGAGCCGCCGTGCAACAGCACCATGTCGGGATGCTTGGCGTGAACTTGGTCGAGCCTCGCCCAGATCAGGTGATGATCGTTGAAGTCCAGCCCCCCGGTGACCGCGACCTTAGGGCCTGTGGGCAGCATGACCTCGGTCTCTGCCCGGCGCTTGGCGGCGAGAAAGTCGCGACTGTCGATCATTGCGGCGGTCAGGTGGCGATGGTTCACGCGTGATCCGGTCCGCGGCGACCAGGGTGATCCGGTGGCGGCGAGGTAGCAGTCGGCGGCGCTCTCGCGGTAGACCTCCAGGCTGTCGCGCCGCTCGATCAGGGATTCCCCGCTCTCGATCAGACGCTCGAGCTGCACCGATTTGACCTCGGATCCGTCCTGTTCGCGCTGGAGGCGCTTCTGCGCCTGCTCGTTGTCGTCGAGTTTCCTTTCGACCCGCTCGGCGGCGCGGTGGAACATATTGACGCTCGACCAGAGCAGTTCGTCGAGGTCGAAATCGAGGCAGGTGTCGGCCATGGTGCCGATGAGCGCGTCGAAGATGTCGGCGACGGCGCTTTCTATTATGCGATCGTCCGGGGCAGGTCGCGGATCGGGTTCGCCCTCGGCGGGACGCCAGCCATAGAGCTGAAGCTCTTCAAGGACGTGGTTGGTCGGAGATGCGCTGTGGTGCGGTTCAAACTCGTCATGCTCGCTCATGGGATGCTCCGTCGATAGGGCCGCGACCCTCGCGGCCTTCATGGCGACGAAGCCCGCGGGCGGGCCGGGCCTGCACCCGGAGCGAAGCGGAAGGGCCGAAGCGCGAGCGGAGGATGGCGGATACCGGCTATTTTGTCTCGCGATGGAAAGGCGCGTAGTGCCGCCGGAAAATAGCCGGTCTTCGCCATTGCCGGCCCGGCCCGCTTGTGGGCCGATCGCCCTCTCGAAGGCCGAGGCGCGGTCCCCGTCCGGCGACTGAGCGCATCCGGGCGGGCATGGCGGCATCGCACCGCCCGGCATCTCCCTTCCGGCTATGCCGCCAACGACATGAAGCGGGCGACGTCCTCGGGTGGGAGTTGCGGGCGCAGTCTGGCCCTGAGCGCATCCAGGCCGAGATGGCGGAGATCCTCGTTGAGATCGCCCATCGCCGGCGAGAGCACGATTGCCTCGATCCCGGCCGCGCTCGCACGGTCGATCAGGCTGTCCCGCGCGCCGCCGCCGGCCGGGTCGTTGTCGCGGACGATATAGAGCCTGCGAAGCTCTGGCGGGAACAGGATGGCGGCGAGATGGGCGGCGGACAATGCGGGCGCGACAGCGAGGTCGGGCAGAACCTGTCTGAGCGACAGCATGGTTTCGATGCCCTCGCCGGCGGCCATGACGGTCCCCGGCACTCCAACGCGGACGGCGTGACCGAGTAGATCGCCCATCGCCTTGCGCTGTGTACCGATCGGCGCCTTACCGGAGCCGTCCGGGGCAAGCCAGGTGCGGTGCGCGCCGGTGATCCTGCCATCGAGGTCGGTGACGGCGGCGATCATGGCCGGCCAGGTCTCGGTCGGACTGTGCTCATCGGGCCGATAGTAACAGCGCGGATGAAAACGCAGGCTTCCGGTTCCGTGCAAAGCCGTAATGCCGCGTTGGCGCAAATACGTTTCCACCAGCGTGCCCGCGATCGGTTGCGACATGGCGAACAACCGCCGCGCCGCTTTGGCCGAGCCTGCCGGCGCACGCGTGCCGGCGTGCCTCCTCGTCCAAGATTCCGGTTCGGGATGCGGCAGGCTGAGAAAGCGTCGGGCTTCCGCGACCACATCGGCGAAGTGGAGCAATCCGCAACTCTCGCGGATGATGTCCAGCAGATCGCCATGTTCGGCTGAGGCTGCATCGGTCCACTTGCCGGCCGGCCCCTTGGGCGAATCCTTGAGCCGCACGAACATCGAGCGGCCGGGCGTGTTGCGGGCATCGCCGACCTGCCAGTAATTGCCCTGGCGGCGGCCGTTGGAGAGATAATGGCGACAAACCGCCTCGGCCTGCCGGCCGAGACGGTGCGCGAGATCGGAGGCGTTGAGGCGGGCCATTACGCAGCCTCCCGCTCGGAAATCCGCGCGAGCGGATAGGTTTCGAGCAGTCTGCCGAGAACGATCGGGCCGTTTGCATCCACGGGAACGAAGAAGCGGAGTGTCCATGAGTTGATCTCGGTGAACAGTCCATAGGCGCGCAGGCGATCGCGCATGGCTTCGGTGAAGCCGGTCAGTTCGATGCGGTTTGCGCCCATGACGCGGACGCGGCGAAGCTGAAGACCCTCGGCCAGGTCGAGAATGGTCCGCCCGTCGATAAGTGCGGCATGGGCGTCCTCAGGGGCAAGGCTGTCCGTGCCGGTCGATGCGGCGTTTGCCGCCCAGGCCGGTGACACGCGGCGGCCGATGATGCGCTCGCCATCATCGGTCTGGAGCCGATAGACGCGCGTCGATTCGTTGGGCAGGCGCTTCCACACGGGCAGGAGCAGGCCAGCGACGATGTGCAGCGTGCTATTCTCGTATTCCGGCACTTCGTCGAGTTCACGGTTCCAGGCCGCCGCGAAGGACCTGCGGTCGGCTTCCCGCCAATGGCTGCCGGCCATCGCCTTGAGGGAAGCGTGGTGATGCTCCATCGGCCGGACGAGGCGGACACGGCGTTCGATCTCGCCATCGTCAAGCATCAGCGAGGGCGCCGGAAGCTGGACGGCGGCGCGGTCGGATTTGCCGTTCACCAGCAGCTTGCCGATATCGGCATCGGCATGCGCCAACGCATCGTCCAGCGACAGCGGCCGGTTGCGCCGTTTCTCGGAGATGGTGAGCAGCCGGGTTTCCGCGCCGCTTGCCGGATGGGTGTAGATGGTCTTGCGGTCGGTGACGACGAAGCTCTCCGCCGTCAGCGTTTCCAATCCTAAATCATAGAGGCCGCTGGCGATCGCGCCCTGCACCCTGGCGTCGAGAAGTTGCTCGAAGGCGGTGAACAGGATGCCCTGCAGCTCGATGGTCAGCGCCAGCAGACGGTTGAGGAAGGTGGTGATCGGCGGCAGCTCGTCCTTGATGCCGTTGGCATCCATCAGCTTGAGGCCGGTGGCGCTTTCGAAGCGTTCGAGCGAGCATCCCTCGATCTTGCCGCGCACGATCAACATATAGAGCTGGCGCAGGGCGGCGCGCGCGTAAGGGCTTTCCAGATTGTCCTCGGGACGGAACAGGCCCTGGCCGCCGGTCTGGCGCTGCCCGCGCGTGATCGCGCCGAGCGTGTCGAGCCGCCGGGCGATGGTCGAGAGGAACCGCTTTTCCGCCTTCACATCCGTGGCGATCGGCCGGAACAATGGCGGCTGCGCCTGGTTGGTCCGATTGGTGCGGCCGAGGCCCTGAATGGCGGTATCGGCTTTCCAGCCCGGCTCGAGCAGATAGTGGACGCGCAGCCGCTGGTTCTTCGCGGTGAGGTCGGCATGGTAGCTGCGACCGGTGCCGCCCGCGTCCGAGAAAACGAGGATGCGCTTCTGGTCATCCATGAAGGCGGCGGTTTCCGCGAGATTGGCGGACGGAGCGCGGTTCTCCACGGCGAGGCGGTCGCCCGTGGCGTCGGCACCCGACTTGCGCACGATGCGGCGCGAGCGGCCGGTCACCTCGGCCACCAGATCGGTGCCGAAGCGCTGCACGATCTGGTCGAGCGCGCCGGGAACCGGCGGCAAGGACCCGAGATGCTCGATCAACTCGTCGCGCCGGGCGACGGCTTCGCGGCTTTCGACCGGCTGGCCATTCCGATAGACCGGCCGCGATGACAGATTGCCTTCGCCGTCGGTGAAGGGCTCATAGAGCTGGGTCGGGAAGGAATGCTGTAAATAGGAGCCGACATATTCCCGCGGCGTCACGTCCACACAGATGTCGTTCCACTCCTCGGTGGGAATTTCGGCGAGGCGCCGCTCCATCAATGCCTCTCCCGTCGAGACGATCTGGATGACGGCGGCGTGGCCTTCCTCCAGATCGCGCTCGATCGAGCGGATCAGGGTTGGCGTTTTCATGGAGGTGAGAAGATGGCCGAAGAAGCGCTGTTTGGTGCTCTCGAAGGCCGAGCGCGCGGCGGATTTGGCCTGCCGGTTGAGCGTGCCCTCGCTGCCAGTGATGTTTGCGGCCTGCATCGCTGCGTCGAGGTTGTTATGGATGATCTGGAAGGCCCCGGCATAAGCGTCATAGATGCGGCGCTGTTCTTCGGTGAGCCTATGCTCGACCAGCTCATATTCCACGCCGTCATAGGAGAGCGACCGCGCGGTATAGAGGCCGAGCGAACGCAGATCGCGCGCCAGCACCTCCATCGCCGCGACGCCGCCGTCCTCGATGGCTTCGATGAACTCGGCGCGCGTGGCGAAGGGAAAATCTTCGCCGCCCCAGAGCCCAAGCCGCTGGGCATAGGCGAGATTGTGGACATTGGTGGCGCCGGTCGCCGAGACATAGACCACACGGGCATCGGGAAGTGCATGTTGCAGGCGCAGGCCAGCGCGCCCCTGCTGGGAGGGGGCGACGTCGCCGCGTTCGCTCTTGCCGCCGCCGGCGTTCTGCATGGCATGGCTCTCGTCGAAAAGGACGACTCCATCGAATTCCGAGCCCAACCATTCGACGAACTGCTTCACGCGCGAAGCCTTTTCCCCGCGGTCGTCAGAGCGCAGCGTGGCATAGGTCGTAAAAAGGATGCCGTCAGTCAGCGTGATGGGCTTGCCCTGTGGGAAGCGCGACAGCGGGGTCACCAGCAGGCGTTCCATGCCGAGCGCCGACCAGTCACGCTGCGCGTCCTCGATCAGCTTGTCGGATTTGGAGATCCAGACCGCCTTGCGCCGGCCGCGCAACCAGTTGTCGAGGATGATGCCGGCCGACTGGCGACCCTTGCCCGCGCCGGTGCCGTCACCGAGCATGAAGCCGCGCCGGAAGCGGACGGCATTGGCGGCGTCGGCGGGAGCGGCCTGGACGAGATCGAAGGTCTCATCCACCGTCCACGATCCGGCGAGATAGTCGGAATGCGCCTCGCCGGCATAGATCACCGTCTCGAGCTGGGCATCGGACAGCACCGAATGGATGTTGGACGTCAGCAACGGGCGATAGCTCGGCTTCGGCGGTGCGACACTCGCCATCGCCGCCGACTGCACCAGTTTGGTCGGATGCGCCTGAGAGCCGGGAATGCGGACCGACTGCAATCCGTATGCCTCATAGATGGCGTCAGTCAGACGCGTACCGTCCGGCGGCGTCCAGTCCACGGTCTCATAGCCCAGTTCCACGCCTTCGGGATCGGCGGCGACGGATGCGGCGGGACGCGCAGCGGCCGGGCGCGCGAGGTAACCGCGAATGGTTTTCGGCGTGGCGTACGAAGCCGCTGCACCAGGTTTCGGCAATGAGACCGGCTGCCGCGGCGGCACGTGCGCCTCGATCCAGCCAAGCAGGGTAGCGACATCGGGCGCGGTGTCGGGCGATGCCGGAAACACGGCCGGATCGCCGGCGGGCACTTTGTCGAAGACGGTGAGCCGCGTCGGCAACGTTGTGCCGTGCCGGGCGTAGACCGAGCCATCGATGGTTGCGGTGAAGACGACACGGCCGCGCTCAGCCAGGCGGACGAAGGCGTCCCGCCAGTCTGGCGCGTCTGGCGCGAAATTCGCACCGGTGATGGTGACAAGCCGTCCGCCGGGAGCAAGGCGGGCCAGCGCCGAGGCGACATGGCGATAGCAGGCGTCGGCCATCCGGCCCGACACGTTCGCCATTGCCGAGAATGGCGGGTTCATCAGCACCACGCTCGGGATCGCCGCACGATCCAGATGATCGTCGATCTGGGCGGCGTCGAAGCGGGTGACGTCAACGGCCGGAAAGAGGGAGGCGAGCAGGTCGGCGCGGGTCTCGGCCAGCTCGTTGAGGAGGAGCGCACCGCCGGAGATTTCGGCGAGGACCGCGAGCAGGCCGGTACCGGCCGAAGGCTCCAGCACGATGTCGCCCGCCGTGATGCCGGCGGCGGTGACGGCGGCGAGACCGAGCGGCGATGGCGTGGAAAACTGCTGGAGCGCCTGGCTCTCCTCGGAGCGGCGCGTATGTGTCGGCAGGAGACCGGCGATCCTGGTGAAGGCGGAAAGCCGTGCAGACGGAGACGCGGCTTTGCGGAATAGCGCCTTTCCGTATTTGCGCAAGAACAGGACAGTCGCCGCCTCGCAGGCGTCATAGGTCATCTTCCAGTCCCAGGCGCCGGAAGCGTCTGAAGAGCTGAAGGCGGTTTCCATCGCGGTGCGCAACGTGGCAGCGTCGATGCGCTGGCCGCGTTCGAACTGGGGGAGGAGCTGGCGGGCCGCCGCTAGGATGGCGACTGAAGGGTCGAAGGCGGGAACGGACGAAAGCGGCGCGGCCTGCGCCGCCGCGCCTGGGAAAGCATTCTGCATGGGAAGTGCCTCGGGAGAGCGGGAACGGGACGAACCCGCTGGTGCTCTCTCTCGACCGCACGGGCTCAAACCCGTCCCGGCCCACCTCTCACTCGAACTGCCCCGAAGGGTCCTCTATCGGATCAAATGGGCGCAGCCGCGCTTTCGCAGAAAGGCCTGCATCGCTTCCGAAATTGGTGGCTCGATATCGAACACCCCGAAGCGCTGCCGAAAGCGATCCCATTGTCGGCCGAGATGCCCTTTTCGGCGTGCGCTCGGGCAAAGCCAAATCCAGTCGAGTCGCCAGGGTCTCTCGCCCGGGTGGCCCTGTGGCCGGAAGGAACAAGCGCCGATGATGCGTCCATCATCATCGGAGAACAGAAAACCGACAGCGTCGGGGTCGTGACCGGCATCAAGAGCCCATTGCGGAAAGTCGTATCCGAGCTCGCGTTTGAACTCGAGCGCTCGATCATACACTTCCTGGCGCTTCCATTTCGGCGAAGCCGCGTCAACCCATGCGGCATCCAAATCCCGCTCCAGCGCCTGCATGAAACGCCTATGGGGCCGAGGCTCGATGATCGAGAAGAGCTTGCGGTGGAATGACCGATGCGACTGCTCGTCGGTGCGGGATCCTTTGACATAGGTCATGCCGCAAGCGGGGCATTCGACAGCTTTGGATTCCGGGCGCTTGCGGTACTTGGGCGCACGGACCGTCAGCCATAGTGCTTGACCGTCGGTATCCGCCACATACTCCACCCGATAGCCGTGAGGTGTCTTGAATCGCGTTGTTATCCGGCCGTTCCATTCGCGATGGGGTGCGGTCAATGTGACGGGTTCCAATCGGTGGCGGTTTTCCTCGTAGAAGAGAACCGAGATTTCCTCGCCGGTCACATAGGGCGAAGCCGTCAGCCGCCCGCGGAGGCGATCGCAGAGTTCGGAGACATCGATGCGGAAGCCCAGCCTCTCCAGCCAGATGCAGAGCGCGGCCGCGTCGACGGCCGAAAGCTTCTGAAAGCCATAGACCTCGTCATTTCGCCGTGCCGGTCGCGGAAACACCCAACGAGATGGCAGGCCCAATGCCGCTGCGAGCGTCTTGAGATCAATGACCGCCGGGGGATCGAGGCGGCGATCCTGTGAAAGCAGATAGTCCTCCAGTTCGGCGTCCGATGCCCATCCTTCTTCCGCAATGCGTTTGTCCATCGTATTCGGCCAGCGGGACGTGACCGGGGCCGGTCTTTGCAAGGCCTGCCAAATCGCCTCTATGGTCTTGGCCTCGATCTCCATGTGCCTCCTCGCACCGCCGAACGAATCAGCGAACCGAACCTGATGGTGCCACGAGCATTGTAAATCGGTCTCGAAGTCATTGCCTGAAACGAATGCGGTCCGGCACGCCCCGTGGCTGGGAGCGAGAGAAACGCAGAGAACTTCCGTGTGAGTCGAAGCGGAAGATGCTATATCTGCATGCGAACGGAACGGGAACGGTGATTCTCCGAGGGGTGGAATGGGCAGTATTCTATGGACAGAAACAAACAGGCCGTCGGAACGGCACATCGTGGTGCACGTGCACCAGGACGGCATGCCCAGGATGGATAAGGGCTACTTCTTTGTCAGCGACGAGAAGGACTGGGGCGGATCGGGGCCGTTCGATATGCGCCTGGACGAGACGATAAAGAGGGCTGAACAGAGAGCCGGTGAGCTCGGCATCGAGACCGTTATCGTCATTCCTCGACCGTGATGGATTCTCGAAATCGCTCAATGGACGTGCGCAGTGCCCGCGATCAGCACCGATCTTTTCAATAAGAACTTCACGACGACGCCAGAATCGCTGAACTCGGCGATTCGGGCGTTCTGTCGCGATATCAACCCGAAAGATGACCCGGTCTACGTGCCGGTCGCGCCGGACGCCGCCGCTATGCGTTCGGAATGCTTCAACAATGTAGCGGCCAAAGTCGCAATCGAGGGTGGGACACTCGTCTATGGCTGGCTTATGTGGGAGTGGCCGCGTGTCTTCGTGGAAGCCGAACACCACGCGGTTTGGGAGAAAGACGGCACGCTGGTCGACATAACGCCACCCCTAAACGGAGAGCAGCGGATTCTCTTTCTTCCGGATCCGACGCAGACTTATGACTTCGCCTCGCAGAAGCGCCGGATCAACATCAAGCGAAATTCTAGAGTGTTTTCCGGTGTCGACGGTTGGATAGCTGCCGTAGACAGGTTGCAGCAGGCAATCGAGGACAACTCGACAGGCAACCAGGTTAGGCTTGAGCGATCTTATCTTTCCGCCTTGGGGCGCGACATACAGAACAGCTTGGCCGCCGTGTTCGTGGACCTTGCCCGGGCGACGCGGCCGAATGACCCCTGTTTTTGTACAAGCGGCAAGAAATTCAAAAAGTGCTGCGGCCCGCTGGTTCAGGTCTATCCATGATGCCCCGCTTTCGCCGGTCATGATTGCGCTGTCGAAGCATGCCTTTGGCCCGTCTACTGGAACGACAGCCCTGCCTGTCTGGCGTGAAGAGTAGTCGCGCGGCCGTAGACGGACGAGAGATCGTGCGGGGCGGCCGGAACCGCCCCGCCAAAACGGTCACTCGGCAGCGACGAGGTGTTCTTCTTCGTCACCGTGTGCGGCACTTTCCGCGTCATCCCCGGCGAGGAATTCCGGCAAGTCCTCATTGCCAGCCTCGGCACCGCCCTCGACCGGCTCGCCGTCGAGATCGGCCACGCGCAGCGGCTCGGGCAGCCAGCCGGTATCGGCCAGGAGCCGTTCGGCCTCGGTCGCCATGTCGCCCTTCTTCATGTGGTCGATAAGCTGGGCGGCCCGCTCGCCCGCGCCTTCGCGGACGGCTTCGAGAATGCGCGCCTTGGTGACGCGGCCGAGATAGTTGCCGACGGTCGGCTTCCAGCCTGCTGCCACCATGTCGAGGCCCGTGGCGTGCTGGAGGCGGTCGGCCTGCGCCAGACGGACGTCG
>NZ_JANKOF010000095.1 GCF_024655565.1 Nitratireductor sp. ZSWI3
CAGCGCCTCCAGCCTGCTCGCCGCCGGCGAGGCGCTGCCCGGCCATATCGCGCTGGTCGGCGCCGGCCCGGGCGCCGAAGATCTGCTGACCCTGCGCGCCCAGCGGCTTCTAATGGAAGCGGACGTCATCGTTCACGATGCTCTGGTGCCCGAGGCGGTGGTCGCCATGGGCCGGCGCGACGCGGAGCGTATCGGCGTTGGAAAGCGCAAGGGCTGCCACTCCAAGAGCCAGGCGCAAATCAACGACCTCCTGGTCGCTCTCGGCCGCGCCGGCAAGCGCGTCGTGCGGCTCAAGTCCGGCGACCCGCTGATCTTCGGCCGCGCCGGCGAGGAGATGGCGGTGCTGCGCGAGGCCGGCATCTCCTACGAGGTGGTACCGGGCGTCACGGCGGCCTTTGCCGCCGCCGCCGATTTCGAATTGCCGCTGACGCTGCGCGGCGTCGCCTCCTCGATCGTCTTCACCACCGGGCACGACCTCAAGGGCCGCACCCTGCCGGACTGGGCGAGCCTGGCCGTCTCCGGCGCCACGGTCGCCGTCTATATGGGCCGCTCGGTGGCCGCCGATGTCGCGGCTCGGCTGATGGAGGCTGGGCTTTCCGCCGACACCGCCGTCGCCGTCGTCGAGAACGCCAGCCGCGAGGATAAGCGCCTGCTGCACGGCACGCTGGCCGACCTGCCGGCACTGGCCGAGCGCGGCGAGCTGACCGGACCCGTCATGACATTGATCGGCGACGCCGTCGCCGGTGCCAATTTCGAGCGCTCCGAGGCGCTCGCCGCCCGCAAGCGCCAACTGGAGCGTGCCTGATGAAGATCCTTGCCGCCAACCGCCTGACCGATGGCGAAACCGTCTGGCTCGGCGCCGGCGATTGCTGGGTCGAGACGATCGACGCGGCGCATGTCGCCCGCGACAAGGCTGCCGAAGAGCGCCTGCTGGCGACCGGCAGCGAGGCGCTGGCCGCCAATCTGGTGCTGGATATCACACTGGTCGACGTCGAGGTCGCCGATGGCCGCATCCTCCCCAACCGCCTGCGCGAACGCATCCGCGCCGGCGGGCCGTCCATCCACCCCGATCTCGGCAAGCAGGCCCGCCGGGTCGCCCGGCACGCCGCCTGAACCGCAGGGTTAGACACGATGTACCGCTACGACGAATTCGATCATGCCTTCGTGCAGGCCCGCGTCGCCGAGTTCCGCGATCAGGTGGAGCGGCGGCTTTCGGGCGAACTCACGGAGGACCAGTTCAAGCCGCTCCGGCTGATGAACGGCGTCTACCTGCAGCTTCATGCCTATATGCTGCGCATCGCCATCCCCTACGGCACGCTGTCGCCGCGCCAGTTGCGCAAGCTGGCCCACATCGCGCGCACCTACGACAAGGGCTACGGCCATTTCACCACGCGCCAGAACCTGCAGTTCCACTGGCCAAAGCTGACCGACATCCCGCAGATCCTGGAAGAGCTTGCAGAGGTCGAGATGCACGCGATCCAGACCTCCGGAAACTGCATTCGCAACGTCACCGCCGATCATTTCGCCGGGGCGGCCGCCGACGAGGTCGCCGACCCGCGCCCCTACGCGGAAATCCTGCGGCAGTGGTCGTCGCTGCACCCGGAGTTCTCCTACCTGCCGCGCAAGTTCAAGATCGCCGTGACGGGCGCCGAGCGCGACCGGGCGGCGATCGAGGTGCACGATATCGGCCTGCATCTGAAAAAGAACGACAAGGGCGAATTGGGCTTCGCCGTCTATGTCGGCGGCGGCCTCGGCCGCACGCCGATGGTGGCGAAGAAGATCCGCGACTTCCTGCCGGAAGAAGACCTGCTCTCCTACACGACGGCGATCCTGCGGGTCTACAATCTCAATGGACGGCGCGACAACAAGTACAAGGCGCGGATCAAGATCCTCGTCCATGAGACCGGCACCGAAGAATTGACGGCGGCGGTGGAAAAGGAATTCGCGGCGCTGCGGGAGAGCGAATTGAAGCTGCCGGAGGCCGACATCCGGGCGATCGAAGCCTATTTCGCGCCACCGCGCCTCAAGGCCCGGCCTGAAGGCGACGCCGTCGTCTCCGAGGCGACGAAGACAAATCCCGGCTTTGCCGACTGGCTCCGCCGCAACGCCACGACGCATCGCCATCCGGACTATGCATGCGTCACCATTTCGCTGAAGGGCATCGGCGAGGTGCCGGGCGATGCCTCCGATGCCCAGATGGACGCCATCGCAGATCTCGCCGAGCAATACGGCAATGACGAGATTCGGGTCAGCCACGAGCAGAACCTGATCCTGCCGCATGTGGCCCGCGCCGACCTGCCGGCGATCCACGCCGCGCTGGTCGAGATCGGCCTGGCGACGGCCAATGCCGGCCTCATCACCGACATCATCGCCTGCCCCGGCCTCGACTACTGCGCGCTCGCCAACGCCCGCTCCATCCCGGTCGCCCAGGAGATCTCGCGGCGCTTCGGCACGCAGGCGCGGCAGGAGGAGATCGGCGATCTGCAGATCAAGATCTCCGGCTGCATCAACGCCTGCGGACACCACCATGTCGGCCATATCGGCATCCTGGGTGTTGAGAAGAAGGGCGCCGAGCTTTATCAGGTGACGCTCGGCGGTTCGGCCCGCGAGGGCTCGACCATCGGCGAGATCATCGGCCGCGGCTTCGGCCCGGACGAGATCACCGACGCCGTGGAGACCGTTGTCGAAACCTATCTCGCCAACCGCGAAAGCAAGGCCGAGACCTTCCTCGACGCCTATCGGCGCCTGGGGCCGGCACCGTTCAAGGAGGCCCTTTATGGCCACGAAGCCAAGGCAGCCTGAGGCAGCCGCGCTAGGCGAAGGCGAGGCGGCGGCGCTGGCGGCGGAGCTCGACGAGCGCTACGGTCACCTGCCGGCCGAGGAGATCATCGCCGTGGCGATCGATTTCTTCCGCGAGGCGGGCGGCATCGCGGCGACCTCGTCCTTCGGCGCGGACTCGGCCGCCCTTCTGCATCTCATCGCCGAGGCGGATCCCGACCTGCCGGTAACCTTCCTCGATACCGGCCAGCATTTCGGCGAGACGCTCGAGTATCGCGATCAGCTCGCCGACGATCTGGGACTCACCAACATCGTCGTCATCAGGCCGCTCGACGATGCGCTCGCTGCCAACGATCCGGACGGCGTTCTGCACAAGAGCGACACCGACGGTTGCTGCGCGATCCGCAAGGTGGAGCCGATGGCGCGCGCCGTGGCGCCCTACCGCGCCTGGTTCACCGGCCGCAAGCGCGGCCAGGCGGCGACGCGTGCCGACATGCCGGTCTTCGAGGCGGTCGGCCCGCGCATCCGCATCAATCCGCTGGCGCGCTGGACCACCGAGGATCAGGCTGCCTACATGGTGAAGCACGATCTCAGGCAGAACCCGCTGGTGGCGTTCGGCTATTTGTCGATCGGCTGCTTCCCCTGCACGACCCCGGTTCAGCCCGGCGAAGACCCGCGCTCCGGGCGCTGGGCCGGCCAGGCCAAGACCGAGTGCGGTATCCACCTGCCGGGGCTTGAAGTGGCCCTGTCGCCGTCATCCTGAGGACATGCCCATGACCACGACTGACATCCGGCTCTGGACCGAACGGGGATTTCGGGAAGACGACTGGCGGCGCGGCGAGGATGCAGCGGCGCTTGCCGATGCTGGCCGCGTGATCCTGCCGCTGGAAGCGTTCCTGGCGCTCGATCCGGAGCTGCGCGAACGCGAGGCCGAGCGCATCGGCGTCGAGCTCCTGCCGGGCGAGGCGCTCGATGCCCTGCTGCCATATCTTCCCCGCCTGCCGCTGGTGGCGCTCGCCTTTCCGGCGTTCAACGACGGACGCAGCTATTCCAAGGCCGAGCTCCTGCGCACGCGCCATGGCTATCGCGGCGAGATCCGCGCCACGGGCGATATCCTCATCGACCAGGTCGCGCATATGCTGCGCGTCGGCTTCTCCGGCCTTGCGGTCTCCAACCCGCACACGCTGGCTCAGCTTGAGGCCGGCAAGGAAGCGGGCATCCCGCTCTATTATCAGCCGGCTGCCCGAGCAGCCGCCGCCCCCGGCTCCTACGCCTGGCGCCGTCTCTCGGCCTGATCCGACCGCGCCGTTCCCGCGGGCCGCAACCCGCCCGCTTCGGGCGCCGGCGCCGTGCGCGGTCCCCGATTGCACCGGCGAGACTCGAAATCCGGGCGTTTCGACCTATATTCACCTCACGGGGTGCAATCCGCGGAACTTCTGTTATGGTGCGCTCCGTCCTGAGTCGCCCTTCGGGCGCTTTTCAGCATCCCTGCCGCCGGCCGTGACCGGCCCCTGCATCGATGCCGATTACTTTGAACGCGAGCTGCTTTTCGCGCCATCCGGCGCCTCGATCATGCTCAACCCGTTGAAACGCCAACCGTAGAAGGAAGTCCATTGCAGGTTATCGTTCGCGACAACAATGTCGACCAAGCCCTCCGCGTGCTCAAGAAGAAGATGCAGCGCGAAGGCGTCTTCCGGGAAATGAAAGCCCGCCGCTCTTACGAGAAACCGTCCGAAAAGCGCACCCGGCAGCGTGCCGAGGCCATTCGACGCGCCCGCAAGCTGGCCCGCAAGCAGGCCCAGCGCGAAGGTCTCCTGCCGAAGAAGCGCCGCGCCGCCTGAGGCTTCGGCGCACGGGCCACTCCGGCCTGTGACGAAAGATCAAGACGAGGACGGTGTGGCGCTTTGCCCCGTCCTCGTTCTGTTTTGGGTGAGGGTCTTCGAGAGTACGAAGATCGGTACGCTCAGTTCGTTTCGACCGCATTCATGCCGCGTCAGGGGATCCACCTGACCGGAAACCTCGGCGGGCGTGTTTCTCCGCTTCATCAAGCTTGCCGAGGAGTTCACGAAAACGATCCGGCATGCCCGGCACCAGCGAGAACTGGGGCATCATCCGCAGGACCCTCCTGTTCTCGGGATGGCCGAAACGCCGCCGGATCTCGCGCTCGAGATCGGCGCGCTCCGTATCGGCCGATCGCTTCCGTCTGTCGCCTTGCTTTGCCATCGCTTCTGCCGGTTCGTCGTCGTCACTTGCGACGGGAAACCCCCGGAAGGCGCAAATCGTTCCGCGCGGATGCGGCATTCCCGCGATACGGTAAACTTTTCCTAAAACCCCGAACATCTCACCTGAACGACAGAACCGGTGCGCCGAGCACCGTGAAATCGGGCTCGACCCCGAGCCCCGGAGCCTGCGACGCCTTCATGCCGCCATTGACGCACTGTGGTGCGCCTGCGGCAATCGTCTTCGTGCCGTAGGAATTGAAATCGGTCGCCGAGAAGACGAAATCCGCCGGCGTCGACTGCGCCAGATGGGCAATCGCCGCGGTCACGATGTCGCCGCCCCAGGTGTCCTCGATGGTCATGGCAATGCCGTGCGCCACGCAGACGTCGCGCATCGTGCGCGCTTTGGAGAGCCCGCCGACCTTGGAGATCTTGAGGTTGATGACGTCGAACGCATCGTCGGCGAGCCCGCGCAACAGCATGTCGAGCCCGGTGATGTTCTCGTCCATGACGAATGGCTTGGCCGTGCGGCGGCGGATCGACAGGCACTCCTCGTAGGTGGCGCAAGGCTGCTCGACATAGACGTCGAGATCGGCCACCGCATCCACCACGCGCGCCGCCTCGTGCCGGGTCCAGCCGGTGTTGGCATCGGCGACCAAGACGTCCGCGGCGTCGAGGATCTCGCGGCAGGCGCGGATGCGGGCGATGTCGTCGTCGGCATTGCCGCCCACCTTGAGCTGGAACTTCGTGTAACCTTCCTTCTTGTAGCCGGCTATTTTCCGCGCCATCGTCTCCGGATCTTCCTGCGAAATGGCCCTATAGAGCCGCACCTCGTCCTGCGCGGTGCCGCCGAGCAGCGTGCCGAGCGGCAGGCCGGCTGCCTTGCCGAGCAGATCCCAGCAGGCGATGTCGAGCGGGGCCTTGACATAGGGGTGGCCGTTCAGCGCTGCGTCCATCGTCCGGTTGATCAGCCCGAGATTGGTCGGATCGAGGCCGATCAGCCGCGGCGCGATCTCCTCCATGCCGGCGCGCACCCCGCGGGCGTAGGAGGGCAGATAGGCCGAGCCCAGCGGGCAGCATTCGGCATAGCCGACCAGCCCGCTGTCGGTCTCGATGGCGACGACGGTGGAATCGAACACCTCCACGAAGTTTCCGTTCGACCAGGCGTAACGCCCCTCCTTCAGCGGCAGGTCCACCTGGTAGGCGTGGATGGCGGTGATCTTCATGGCGTTCCTCCTCAAACCACCACGAAACCGCGCGCGTAGGGATCGCGGTCGTCGATCTGGATCGTGTTGTACCCCGTTACCCGCGCCCAGCCGGCGACGGAGGGGATGATGGCGGGCTTGCCGGCCACCTCGGTCTCTGCCTCGATGCGCCCCTCGAACAGCGAGCCAATGATGCTTTCGTGCACGAAATCCTCGCCCGGCTTCAACAGGCCCTTGGCATGCCGGTGCGCCATGCGCGCTGAGGTGCCGGTGCCGCAGGGCGAGCGGTCGATCGCCTTGTCACCGTAGAACACCGCGTTGCGCGCATGCGCTTCAGCTCTGGTCGGCCGGCCCGTCCACAGGATGTGGCTCAACCCTTTGATGTCGGGCTTTTGCGGATGCACGAATTCGTATTTCGCGTTAAGCGCGGCGCGCAGCCTGGGGCTCCACGAGATCAGTTCGCCCGCCGTGTGGTCGGCGATATCGCGGAAGGCCGCCTGCGGCTCGACGATGGCGTAGAAATTGCCGCCATAGGCGACGTCCACCGTCACCTCGCCCAGCCCCTCCACCTCAGCCGTCAGGCCGGTCGAATGCAGGAAGGCCGGCACGTTGGTGAGCCGCACCTTCTCGACAAAACGGCCCTCCTGCTCGTATTCGGCCACCACCAGACCGGCCGGCGTGTCGAGGCGCACGACGCCCGGTTCGCGCGGACGGATCAGCCCATTCTCGATGCCGATCGTGATCGTGCCGATCGTGCCATGGCCGCACATGGGCAAGCAGCCGGAGGTCTCGATGAACAGGATGCCGATGTCGCAATCCTCGCGCGTCGGCGGATAGAGGATCGACCCCGACATCATGTCGTGGCCGCGCGGCTCGAACATCAGGCCGGTGCGGATCCAGTCGAACTCGGCCAGGAAGTGCGCCCGCCGCTCGAGCATCGTGTCACCCTTCAGCAGCGGCCCGCCGCCGGCCACCACGCGAACCGGGTTGCCGCAGGTGTGACCGTCGATGCAGGTGAAGGTGCTGACCGCCATGGTGGTCTCCTCTCAGAACCGGTCGGGCCGGAACGGCGTGATGTCGATGGAAGGATTTTGACCGAGAACGAGCTCGCTCACCAGCCGGGCGGTGCCGGCCGACTGCGTGAGGCCCAGATGCCCGTGTCCGAAGGCATAGATGACGCGCCGGGAGGCGGGCGCATGGCCGATCACCGGCAGGGAGTCCGGCATGGAGGGCCGCGATCCCATCCATTCCACTCCGCCCTCGCGCTTCAGCCCGGGCAGGAAGCGGGCCGCCTTGTCGAGCATGTGCCTCGAACGCTTGAAGTTCGCCGGCGCGTCGAAGCGCGCCAGCTCGGAGGCGCCGCCGACGCGGATGCCCGTATCGAGCGGCGTGACGACGAAGCCATGCGAGGGAAAGGTCAACTGCCGCTTCAGGTCGAAGGCGCCGGGCGGCAGCGTCGTGTTGTAACCGCGCTCCGGCGTCACCGGCAAGCGGTCGCCGAGGGTCGCGGCCAGCGCCTTCGACCATGGCCCCGCCGCCACAACCGCATGGCCGGCATCGAGCTCGCCTCCGTCCTCCAGGACGACGGTCACGCCATCGGCGTGCGGCGCCAGCCGCGCCGCGTTCTTCCGCATCACCCGGACGCCGCGCGCCTCGGCCGCCTTCAACAGCGCCAGCGCATAGTCGCGCGGATCGCTGACCGTCTGCCATTGCGGCAGGAACACCGCCTTGACGAGGCGCGGCGACAGGCCGGGCTGCAGCTCGGCGAGCCGCTCGCCGCCGACATGCTCGACCTCGATGCCCATCCGCTCGCAGCGCTCCCAGGCGGGCAGCGAGGCGCGCCATTCGGCCTCGCTCTCGTAGAGTTCCAGCGCCCCGTCATGGCGCACGAAGCCGGCGATGCCGGCTTCCCGGGTCAGCCCGGCGGTTTCCTGCTCGGTCAGGCCGTTGAGGGCGGCGAGCGCCGCCGTGCTCGCCTCGACGCGATCCGGCAGGCTGGCGCGGAAGAAGCGCAGCAGCCAGGGCAGCACGGCCGGAAACTCGGCCGGCGGGATGGCGAGCGGGCCGAGCGGATCGACGAGCCATTTCGGCGCCTTGAACAGGATGCCGGGCGAGGCGAGCGGCAGGATGGCGGGAAAGGCGAACGCCCCGGCATTGCCGCGGCTGGCGGCGTTGGCCGGCTCGTCGCGCTCGATCAAGGCGACGGCAAGCCCCAAGGCGGCGAGGCGAAAGGCGGAGGCGATCCCGACGATACCGCCGCCGACAATGGCGACATCGACGGCCTGTTCCCCGGATGCGGTTCTCATCGGGCCACCGGACTTTCCGCGCGGGACACACAAGGGATCAACAGCGCGCAGGCGCCCTTGCTCATGATCGGAACTCCTCCCATAGCATTTTGCCGTCAGGTGCGACGCCGGTCAAAATCCTTTAACGCGGATTGGATCCAATATACAATTCAAATGTTGCGACCGGACCCATTCGGAAACAGGGCATGCTGAAACTCGATCCCATCGACGTCAGACAATCGGCCTCGGCGGCCGATCTCGTGTTCGAAGCGCTGCGCAAGGCGATCGTCGAGGGCGACCTCGCCGAGGGGGAGCATCTGCGCCAGGATCACATCGCCCGGCTGTTCAACACCAGCCGCATTCCGGTGCGCGAGGCCCTGAAGCGGCTGGAGCAGGACGGTCTGGTCACGAACGAGCGCTACAGGGGAACCGTCGTCGCCGCGCTGTCTTCGGCGGAGGTGGAGGAGATCTTCGAGTTCCGCGCGCTGATCGAGAGCGAGATCGTCCGGCTCGCGGTGCCGCGCCTCACGCCGGAGCATCTCGCCGAGGCACAGCGGCATCTGCAGGCCTTCGCCAGCGAGCGCGATCCCTCGCTATGGGGCGAGATCAACCGCAATTTCCACTACAGCCTCTATGCGGCGGCGGACCGCCCCTACCATCTGCAGGTCATCCGCTCCTCGCTCGACCGGGTCGACCGCTACCTGCGCGCGCAGCTCACCCTGACCGACGGTATCGGGCGGGCCCGTGCGGAGCACCAGGCGATCTACGATGTGTGCGCAGGAGGCAACGCGGACGAGGCTGCCCGCCTCACCCGCGCCCACATCCTCGACGCCAGCCGCTCGCTGCTGGCCTTCCTCGACCAGCGGCGCCGATGAAACCGGATGCGCGCACTCTCGGCGCGCACCCGGTTCGGCCGATCTCAGCAGGCGCCCGGACGCACCACCCGGTAGCCTTCGGCGCGGGCGCTGCAGGCATTGCCGAAGGTGCGGACGCTGCCGCCGCGACGGGCGCACACCGGGCGGTATTCCATCGTGCAGGCCTGCGGACGGTCGGGCCGCTCAGACTGCTGCCGGCACTGACCGGGATGCACCGGACGATACCCGGCGGCGCGCGCCATGCAGGCGTTCGAGAACGTCCGCTGCCGGCTTCCGGCACGGGCGCAGACGGGCGCGTATTCCCTGGTGCAGATCTGCGGGCGGTCGGGCCGCGGCGGACGCGTCGGCCCTTCCTCCACGACAACCGTGCAACTTGCCAGGATGATGGCGGCGCCGAACAGCGCGCCGAGATGGATCAACAGCTTGGAAACAGACACTGGAAAGCCCTCTCTCAAAACATCGCGGTCATGCCCCGCGCCTCGTCCCGAGAGGCAGATTATCCTATTTCAAGCACGTTGCCAGCGCATTGTTCAGCAATACCAACGTGTTGCCGATGGGCGGCGGTCAACGCGGACAGTTGCTCAGGTCGCGGCTGTTGCACGCATTCGTCGCAACATTCGAGCGCGGGGTGCATTTGACGCCGGGCGCTTGCCAGCGCCGGCAGTCGGGATCGTCGTTCGACCAGACAGAAGCCGGCGGCACCGGCGCTGCCGATGACGGACGGGGCACCGTGTCTATGCAGCCGATAAGACCGGGCGTCGAGAGGAGAAGGGCTACGGCGGAATAGAGCCGCTTCGGCTTGGCAATGGGAGACATGAAAACAGTCCTTCGATCGGCCGTGTAATCGCACGGCACGGAGAGCCCCCCGGCATGAACGCGCCTATTTCAGCCGGCGCATTATGTCGATTTCAGGAAAGCAGGTGGCCGCCTGCCCGTTTTTCTGCTGCCATGCACCGATCGAGCGCCGCGTCTTGAACCCGGCAAGGCCGTCGGCCCCGCCGACATCGTAACCGAGCCGCTCGAGGCTTCTCTGCAGCGCCGCGACATCGCCGCGATCGAACCCGGCGACCCGTTGCCACGCGCCGGCAAAGCGCAGATCGCCATACATGATGCGGTCGCCGGCGTGGCCGACGAAAAGCGCATAAAGGTCGCTTTCGTTGTAGTCCTTCAGCCGATAGAAGTTCGGCGTGACGAGGAAGGCAGGGCCATAGCGGCCCGCCGGCATCATCAGATAGCCCTCGGCGCGCAGCTCATGGGCGGGGAAATCCTTGCCGCCGACGCGGCGCACACCGAGCGCCTGCCAATCGGCGATGCGCTTGCCGCGGTCGGGACCTTCCAGCGCGCAGGACACGGTGGCCGGCACCGTCACCTCGAACCCCCAGTCGCGCCCTTTCACCCAGCCATACTTGGCGAGATAGTTGGCGATCGAGGCGAGCGTGTCGAGGTCCGAATTCCAGATGTCGGCCCGCCCGTCCCCGTCGCCGTCCACCGCGTATTTCAGGTAGGAGGACGGCATGAACTGCGGCTGGCCCATCGCACCGGCCCAGGAGGAGCGCATCGCGCGCGGGCCGACGCCGCGCCGTTCCACCATCTCGAGCGCTGCAAGCACCTCCTGGCGGAACATCTCCTTGCGGGTGGCCAGAAACGCCTTGGTGCCCAGCACCTCGAAGGCGTCGTAGGGGATCTTGGCGCTGCCGAAGCCCGATTCGCGCCCCCAGATGGCGAGGAGGATGCCGCGCGGCACCCCGTAGGCCCGCTCGATCGCCGCAAGCCCGGCGGCAAGCCCTGCAGCCCGCGCCCGGCCGCCCGAGACGACGCCGCCAATGTGCTTGAAATAGGCTTCCGGCGCACGGAACTCGGCCTGATGCTGCGCCGTTCCGCGCGGCTTCGTCTCGCCGGGCAGCACCAGGTCCGGCAGCTTCAGGTTCGGCTTCACGCCGGCAAAGGCCGCGTTGAACGTTTCCGAGGAGATCCCCCGCGCCCGCGCCTCGGGCCACAGGTCGTCGGCAAGCCAGGACTGGAACTGCCGGTCGATCGACTGCGCCGCCGCGGGCGCTGCGATCAGGCTCAGAATGAGGGCCATCGCCGGACCGAGCAGCCGCCGCGCCTTCGCGGCGCGTCTTCCATCACGGCGCGCGTTCAAAACATCGTCCGCGATTTGAGGGCGGCGGCCAGCGTTCCCTCGTCGAGGTAATCGAGCTCGCCGCCCACCGGAACGCCATGGGCCAGACGCGTCACCTTGACGTCCAGGCCGGCCAGTTGATCCGTGATGTAATGGGCCGTCGTCTGCCCCTCGACCGTCGCGTTGACGGCGAGGATGACCTCGGACACCCCGCCGCCGGCGATGCGGCTCACCAGCCCCTTGATGTTGAGGTCGTCCGGCCCGATCCCGTCGAGGGGCGACAAGGTGCCGCCGAGCACATGATAGCGCGCGTTCATCGCGCCCGCCCGCTCCAGCGCCCACAGGTCGGACACGTCTTCGACGACGATGAGGGTCGTCCCGTCGCGACGCGCATCGGAGCAGATCGCGCAGGGATCGCTGGTATCGACATTGCCGCAGGTCGTGCAGACGCGCACCCGGTCGAGCGCCTCGGCCATGGCGGCCGAGAGCGGCGCGAAGAGCTGCTCCTTCTTCTTGATCAGATGCAGCGCCGCGCGGCGCGCCGAACGGGGCCCCAGGCCGGGCACCCGTGCCAGGAGCTGAATGAGACGTTCGATCTCGGGACCGGCGATGGATTTCGACATGGCTACACTAGGAGCGAATAGGGAATAGCGAGTAGCGAATAGAGAGTAGCGAATAGTTCGTGTTTGGCCGCGCCGTCGTCAATCTCCCTATTCGCTACTCCCTATTCGCTATTCGCTGTTTTCAAAACGGCAGCTTCATGCCGGGCGGGATCGGCAGGCCGGCCGTCATTTCCTGCGTCTTCTGCTGCATGGCAGCCTCGATCTTCGCCTTGGCGTCGTTGTGAGCGGCGAGAATCAGGTCCTCGAGGATCTCCACATCGTCCTCCTTGAAGAGCGACGGATCGATCTTCAGCCCCTTCATCTCGAACTTGCCGGACAGCGTCACCTTCACGGCGCCGCCGCCCGCCTGGCCATCGGCCTCCATCCGGGCGATCTCTTCCTGCATCGCCTGAAATTTGGCCTGCATTTCCTTGGCCTTGCCCATCAGACCCATCAGATCACGCATGGTGGTCTCCAATCGTTCAGAAATCGTCGTCTTCGTCTTCGTCCGGCTCAATCGCCGGAAGCGTTCCGGTGTCCTCGGCCACCGCATCGGGAATGCGCACGTCGATGATGCGCGCGCCGGGAAACTGCTGCAGGATCGCCATGACCGCGGGATCGGCCCTGGCGTCGGCCAGCACGCTCTCGCGGCGGCCCGCCTCCTGCTCGGCGAGCGTCGGGCCACCCGGCTCGCTCGACAGCGACACCATCCAGCGTCGGCCCGTCCAGTCCTTGAGGCGGTTGGTCAGATCGCCGAGCAGCGTTTTCGGCGCATCATCGACCAGGTTCACGGAGAGACGGCCGGGCTCGATCTGCACCAGCCGCACGCAGCGCTTGAACTGCACCTTGAAGGCCATGTCGCGATTGGCGTCGGCGAGGTTTGCGATGTCCTCCAGCGAGGCGAGCCGCACGGCGTCGGCGGGCTCCTCCTGCACGGCGGGCGACACCATCGGTGCCGGCGCGCGGTCTTCGGCCAGCGCCGGCTGCACGAGCCGCATGGTCTGTCCGCCACCCGAGACCGGCATGCGCTGCGTCGCCATCGCTCCGGTCATCATGTTGCCGCCACCGTTGCCGGAGGGCGCGGAAGGTGCGGGGCCGGAGGCGTGTCCCGCCTGGCCGTTGCCGCCCGCAGGCCTGTTCTCCAGCTCTTTCAGCGCCTCGTCCAGGGTCGGCAGGGTGGTCGCGTGCGCGAGGCGGATCAGCACCATCTCGCCGGCCGCCACGGGCCGGCCGGAAGACTGCACCTCCTGGATGCCTTTCAGGAGCATCTGCCAGGAGCGCGACAACACGCGCACCGACAGCGTCCTGGAAAACTCCAGACCGCGCGTGCGCTCATCCTCCGAAAGCGCGGCGTCGTCGGCCGCCTCGGGAACGAAGCGCAGCCGCGTCACCAGATGGTTGAACTCGGCCAGATCGTTGAGCACGGTGGCGGGATCCGCGCCGACGTCGTACTGGGCGCGGAATTCGGCGAGGGCCGCCGCCACGTCGCCCCCCATGAGATGCGCGAACAGATCGATGACGCGGGTCCGGTCGGCGAGCCCCAGCATCTCGCGCACGGTTTCCGCCGTCACCCTGCCGGAGGAATGGGCGATCGCCTGGTCGAAGATCGACTGCGCGTCGCGCATCGAGCCCTCGGCGGCCCGGGCGATCATCGCCAGCGCCTCGTCCTCGGCCTCGACGCCCTCCAGCCCGCCGATGCGGGCAAGGTCGGCCTTGATCACCGCGGCGTCGATGCGGCGCAGGTCGAAGCGCTGGCAGCGCGACAGGATGGTGATGGGGACCTTGCGGATCTCGGTGGTGGCGAAGATGAACTTCACATGCGGCGGCGGTTCCTCAAGCGTCTTCAACAGGCCGTTGAAGGCCTGGTTGGAGAGCATGTGGACCTCGTCGATGATGTAGACCTTGTAGCGCGCCGAGACCGGCGCATAGCGGACCTGATCGATGATGTCGCGAATGTCGTCGATGCCGGTGTGCGAGGCGGCGTCCATCTCGATCACGTCGACATGGCGGCCTTCCAGGATGGCTTTGCAGTGCTCGCCTTCCTGCGTCAGCTCGACGGTCGGCTTGTCGATCGCATTGGTCTTGTAGTTCAGCGCCCTGGCCAGAATGCGCGCCGTGGTCGTCTTGCCGACCCCGCGCACGCCCGTCAGCATCCAGGCCTGGGCGATGCGGCCCGCCGCGAAGGCGTTGGTCAGGGTGCGCACCATCGGCTCCTGGCCGATCAGTCCGGAAAAATCGCTCGGGCGGTATTTGCGCGCGAGAACCCGGTAGGCGCCGTTGGCCTTGTCCGTCGCGCTGGTTCCGGCCTCGGTCATCGGGTCGGTGCTCTCTCTTTATCATCCTCGTCCGCCCAGTCTCCCCTTGGAGCAGGTTCGACGTCAATCGACAAAGCGGAGAAAGTGGACGACAAGACTGACCTTCGACATGTGAGCGCCGGACGACGAAGAGAAGGCGGGAGGCTGGCACGGCGACCCGTGCCTGGCTCGTTAGGGCTGCTTCCTTCCGGACCTGACCCGGTTGGCGAGTGGCGCGTCCACCACCAACCTCCCGGCCCCCATATCGGCAATCGCGGCGGCAAATGCAAGGGAAGAGATCCGCTTTCCCGTTTCCCCCCGCAATCATTCGCTTGCAGCCGCACGCGGCTCCATCTAGCTTTCCATCAATGATAATGGGGAAACGCCATGCTGCCGGGCACCAAGCCAGGATTCGAGCTCGACCCGCGTCTGGAAGCCGAAAGCATCCACGTGATGTGGCTCGGCCTGTGCGAGCTCAGGCTGCGCGACGACCGGCGCTGGCCCTGGCTGATCCTCATTCCGCAGCGATCCGGCATGGAGGAGATCCACGACCTCACGCCGCTCGACCAGGCGATGGTCAGCTTCGAGACCAACATGGTTGCCCAGGCGCTGAAGGAGCTGACCGGCTGCACCAAGATCAACAGCGCCGCCCTCGGCAATGTGGTGCGCCAGCTCCACATTCACGTGGTGGCGCGCAGCGAGGGCGATGCCGGCTGGCCGGGCCCGGTCTGGGGCCACGGCGTGCGCGAGCCCTACCGGCGCGAGGACCTGCACCGGCTTGCCGAAACGATTCGCGGCAGGCTATGATCGCCGCGCTCCAACTTATTGAAACCGGTCAAGTCTATACCTTTGGATTGGTTCAATCCAAAGGTATAGACTTGATCCAGCGGAACGATCCCCGTCCATGACCGTCTTTTCTCTTGAGATGCCGCACGGCGAAGCGAGCCGGCGCGTCGCCTTTTCCGGCAATCGCATCGACCGGCAGGCCGAGACCCGCAGCGACGATTCCGCCGAGCGGGCCCTGGAGCAGGCCGGCGCGCGGCTCCTGCTCTTCACCGAGGGGCGGATCTGCCTGCGCGTGGCGGGCGAGAATGCATTCGAGCCCTATTTCACCAGGGCCGAGGCCGATACGCTCGGCATGCTGGCCGGCGAGGCCGTGCTGCTCGGTCATGAGGGGGAGGCGCCGGTTCTGGCCGTTCCCCTGGCCGGCGATCCCGAAGCGCTGCCGGAGGCCATCAAGGCCATCGACTATCGCTCGGTCTATATTCAAGGCCTGATCGACGAGGCGGCGCTCGGCGCACTGGCACAAGGCGCATCCCTCATCGCCTGGCATGCAAATCACCGCTATTGCGGCCGTTGCGGCGTGCAGACGCAGATGCGGGCCGGCGGCTACAAGCGCGTCTGCTCCGCCTGCGGCCGCGAGCACTTCCCGCGCACGGACCCGGTGGTCATCATGCTCGCCGTCAAAGGCGGCCGGTGCCTGCTCGGCCGCGGGCCGCATTTCGCGCCCGGCGTCGTCTCGTGCCTGGCCGGATTCGTCGAGCCGGGGGAGACCATCGAGGCCGCCGTGCGCCGTGAAATCCTCGAGGAATCGGGCATCGTCCTCGGCAAGGTCGCCTATCACGCCAGCCAGCCCTGGCCGTTTCCCTATTCGCTGATGATCGGCTGCTACGCCGAAGCGCTGAGCGAGGCGATCACCGTCGACGAGAACGAATTGGAGGAGTGCCGCTGGTTTTCACGCGCCGAGGTGCGCCAGATGCTGGAAAACCGGCACCCGGAAGGCTACCGCGTGCCCCCCGGCGGCGCCATCGCCAACATCCTCATCCGCGATTGGGCCGCCGGAGAATAGCGCATCCCGCGTCCTTTCGGATGCTACAGCGTCGTGCTTTCCGAAAATCGATTCCGATTTTCGGGCCGATGCGCGAGGGATGCCTCAATCATCATCCTCGCTCTGCGTCGCGCGGAAGGGATGCCCCTCATAGACGCCCAGGATGCGCACCTCGCGCGAGAAGAAGCTCAGCTCTTCCAGCGCCAGCGAAACATTGCGATCGTCCGGATGCCCTTCGATGTCGGCGTAGAACAGCGTGGAAAAGAACTTGCCGCCGAGCTGATAGCTCTCCAGCTTGGTCATGTTGACGCCGTTGGTGGCAAAGCCGCCCATGGCCTTGTAGAGCGCCGCGGGCACGTTGCGCACGCGGAAGATGAAGGTGGTCATCATCGTCTGCTCCGGCGAAGTCCGCCGCGCCCAGCTCTTTTCCTTCGACAGGACCACGAACCGCGTCACGTTGTTGTCGGTGTCCTCGACATTCTCCATGGCGATGTCGAGCCCGTAGAGTTCCGCCGCAAGCAGCGGCGCCAGGGCGGCGTTGGATCGATCGCCCAGTTCGGAAACCAGGCGGGCGGCGCCCGCCGTGTCGCCGGCCACCGTTCCCTTCCACCGGTTCTTGCGGATGATCTTGCGGCACTGGCCGAGCGCGTGGATGTGGCTGTAGACGGTCTTGATCTCCTCCGCCTTCACGCCGGGCAGCACCATGAGCTGGAAGTGGATCGGCAGGAAATATTCGCCGACGATGTGCAGCTTCGACTGCGGCAGAAGGTGGTGGATGTCGGCCACGCGCCCGGCAATGGTGTTCTCGATCGGGATCATCGCCAGATCGGCCTTGCCGGTCTCCACCGCGTTGAACGCGTCCTCGAAGGTCGGGCACGGCAGCGGCTCCATGTCGGGAAACATGTTGCGGCACGCCGTGTCGGAATTGGCTCCTGGCTCGCCCTGGAAGGCGATCTTGTTGGTCTTGGGTGCCATCTTCAAAGGTCCATTCTGGTGGGCTGACTCCAAACGGATGGTATCCATCCGTTTGGAGTCAGCCCACAAACTATTGATGTGGTGGGGCGATTTATCCTGGCAGATGGGTACCATCTGCCAGGATCGCACCACCGGCTGCAAGAATTTCACGAGCGCGCTGGAGGTCGTCCGGCGTGTCGACGCCGAGCGGCACCGAGCCGACGATTTCCGCATCGATGCGCATTCCCGCCTCGAGCGCGCGCAACTGCTCGAGGCGCTCGCGCCTTTCCAGCGGCGAGGGCCGCAGCGCGACGAAGCGCTCCAGCGCCGCGCGGCGATAGGCGTAGATGCCGACATGATGATAAAGCGGCCCCTCGCCCCAGGGGGCGGTGGCGCGCGTGAAATAGAGCGCACGCATCCTGGAGGGCCGCTCGGCATTCGGCGCGCCGACGATCTTCACGACGTTCGGGTTGGTCTTCTCTCCCTCATGGGTGATCTCCACGCCCAGCGTGGCGATGTCGACGGCCGCATCCTCGAGCGGGCCCAGCACGGCGCCGATGTCGTGCGGCGGGATGGTCGGCAGATCCCCCTGGAGATTGACGATTGTCCGGAACGCGCCGTCCGGATCGATCCTGCCCAGCGCCTCGAAGATGCGGTCGGAACCGGATTCGTGATCGCCGCGCGTCAGCACCGCCTCGAAGCCTGCCGCCTCTACGGCCGCAGCCACCTCGCGGGTGTCGGTCGCCACCGCGACCCGCCCGACACCGCTCTCGCGGGCGCGCTCGGCCACCTGAACGATCATGGGGCGGCCGGCGATGTCGGCGAGCGGCTTTCCCGGCAGGCGGGTGGAAGCCATGCGCGCGGGAATCAGGATGAGGACGGACATGGCGGGAGAATGCTCATCTGGAATGTGAAAGTGGCAAAAAGTCTCACTGGAAGAGCCTTATATGTGTTGCAAGCGCGGAGCAAAAGACCTAGTTTCCGCGCGATTTTACCGGCATCGGCCGAACGCGGGGGACACGAGCGCGGAGACCAGGGTTTCCATGCCGCCGCGAGCGTCCGGAACAGGGAGCCCCAGGGCGAATGAACTCTTTCGAACTCAACAAAATCCTCGGCGCCCTGCTGGGCGCGGTTTTCGTCATCTTCTCGATCAGCCTCCTTTCGGACACGATCTTCAACGCACCCGCACCGGAGACGCCCGGCTATGCGATCGAGGTCGCCGAGAGCGAAGGCGCGGGCGAGGCCGGCGAAAGCGCGGCTCCCGAATCGATCCTGCCGCTGTTGGCCGCCGCCGACGCGACGAAGGGCGAGGCCATCTTCAAGCGCTGCCAGGCCTGCCACACGGTGGAAGACGGCGGCGCCAACAAGGTCGGCCCCAATCTCTGGGAAATCGTCGATCGCCCGGTCGCCAGCCATGAGGGTTTCAGCTATTCCGCCGGCATGAAGGAATTCGCTGAGGGCGGCAGCACGCACTGGACCTATGAGAATCTCGATCACTTCCTGACCAACCCGAAGGGCCTCGTGTCGGGCACGGCGATGGCCTTTGCCGGCCTGAAGAAGATCGAGGACCGTGCCGATCTCATCGCCTTCCTGCGTCAGCATGCCGCCACGCCGGCGGCGCTGCCCGAGGCCGGCGCCGAAGGCGCGGCCGAGGAG
>NZ_JANKOF010000096.1 GCF_024655565.1 Nitratireductor sp. ZSWI3
CGAGGCGCGCACGCCGGCGACCTGCGCCCGCCCCTCGTCCTCATCTTCTCCCCGCTCGCGGGGCGCTTGCGCCGCCACCGTCGGCGCCTTTTCCGTTTCTCCCTTCACCGGGAGAGGGTGGTCTGCGGGCGCCGGCGTGTCGGCCACCGCCTCGCCTTCCTCGTAGATCCAGGCCACCGCTTCGCCGACCGGAATGTCGATGCCTTCCCGGCCGGTGATGTTGCGGATGATGCCGCTTGCCGGCGAATCGATCTCCATCGCCGCCTTGTCGGTCTCGATCTCGAACAGGAGATCGCCCTTCCTGACGATGGCTCCCTCCTCGACATGCCAGCTCGAGATGCGCCCGGTCGACATGTCCATGTCGACCTTGGGAAGAATGACCTCGACCGGCATCTCAGCGCGCTCCGGTGGCGAGTTCGCGCGCCGCCCTGACGATGCCGTCCACCTGCGGAACCGTTGCCTTCTCCAGCTCCGGATTGTAGGGGATCGGCGTTTCCGCGCCGCCGAGGCGCACGATGGGCGCGTCGAGATAGTCGAAGGCCTCGCTCTCGGCGATCATCGCCGACACCTCGGCCCCTACGCCGAGCGTCTTGACTCCCTCATAGACGCACATCAGCCGCGACGTCTTGCGCACGCTCTCGATGACGGTGCGGCGATCCATCGGGCGCACCGTGCGCAGGTCGATCACCTCCGCGTCGATGCCCTCGCCGGCAAGCGTCTGCGCCGCTTCCAGCGCCTTGTGCACCATGATCGACGTGGCGACGATGGTGAGGTCGGAGCCGGCGCGGCGGATCTCCGCCTTGCCGATCGGCACCGTATAATAGCCCTCCGGCACCGGGCCCTTCATCTTGTAGAGCAGCTTGTGCTCGAAGATCATCACCGGATCGGGATCCTCGACCGCCGCCAGCAGCATGCCCTTGGCGTCGTGCGGCGTCGCCGGCTGGATGACCTTGAGCCCGGGCACATGGCCGAGCCAGGCCTCCAGGCTCTGGCTGTGCTGCGCGGCCGCCCCGGTGCCCGAGCCGGCCGGGAAGCGCATCACCACCGGCACCGAAACCGCGCCGCCCAGCATGTAGCGCATCTTGGCGGCCTGGTTGACGATCTGCTCCATGCCGAGCGTGGCGAAATCCGAGAACTGGAACTCGAAGATCGGCCGCAGACCGGTGACGGCCGCGCCGACGGCCACCCCCGCTCCGCCGAGCTCGGAGATCGGCGTGTCCATCACCCGTTCCGTCCCGAAGCGCTCGACCAGATCGCCCGTCACCTGAAAGGCGCCGCCATAGACGCCGATGTCCTCGCCCATCAGGAACACGCGCTCGTCGCGTTCCATGGCGATGGCCATGGCTTCCTGGATGGCCTGTGCGTAGCTCAGCTCGCGCACGGCTGTCTCGACCATCGCGTCCATCAGGCCTGCTCCGTGTAGACGTATTTCTCCAGATTGGCGACCTCGGGCATCGGGCTCTCCTTGGCGAAGGCGATGCCGGCGGCGATCTCCCTGCGCACGTCCTCGCGGATCGCCTCGATGCCTGCCGCATCGATGATGCCGAACGCCACGAGCTCTTCCTCGAAATGCTCGATCGGGTCGCGCTCGCTCATCCACTCCTCGATCTCTTCCTTGGTGCGGTAGCGGTTGCGATCGCTCTTGGAATGGCCGCGATAGCGGTAGGTTTTGCACTCGATCAGCGTTGGACCGTCGCCGCGGCGCGCCCGCTCGATCGCCTCGTGCGCGGCCTCGGCGACGTCGGCCACCGAATTGCCGTCGACGATGACGCCCGGCATCGCATAGGCCGCCGCGCGGTCGGCGATGTTCGCGACCGCCGTCGCCCGCGCCACCGAGGTCGACATGCCGTAGCCGTTGTTTTCGCAGACGAAGACGACGGGCAGCTTCCAGATCGCCGCCATGTTGAGCGCCTCGTGAAAGGCGCCCTCATTGTTGGCGCCGTCGCCGAAGAAAGAGACGACCACCCGGCCGGTTTTCAGCTTCTTGGCCGTCAGCGCCGCCCCGACGGCGATCGGGATGCCGCCACCGACGATGCCGTTGGCGCCGAGATTGCCCTTCGAGACGTCGGCGATGTGCATCGAGCCGCCCCGCCCCCGGCAATAGCCGGTGGTCTTGCCGAAGAACTCGGCGAACATGCGCGACACCTCCGCCCCCTTGGCGATCGAATGGCCATGACCGCGATGCGTGGAGGTGATCTGGTCGTCGTCGCTGAGGCCGAGGCAGATGCCGACGGCGCTCGCCTCCTGGCCGATGGACAGGTGCATCGTGCCGTGGATCAGGCCGCGCATGTAGCTTTCCTCGGCGCCCTCCTCGAACTGGCGGATCAGATACATCTTGCGCAGCGCGTCGCGCAGCGTCTTGTGATCGTAGTGCCGGTACAGGAACGGCTGGTTGGCGCCGGCCGGTTCGCCGGCGCCGTTCTTCGCTTTGCCGGCCATGTTCAGGCTCCTGTGGTGCCGTAGACGAGCTTGTCCTGCCGGGCGCGCAGCTCGGCGATCTTCGAACCGGCCGGCGGCGCGGCGTTGTCGTATGTGATGAGCTCGCCCTTGGCGATGGGTCTGGTGACGGTGCCGCCCTGCAAGAGACCGCAGGGTATGGCCTTGGCGGCACGCGCCTCGCCGGCCGTCATCACCCAGGCGCGATAGGCGTACTCGCCGATGGCGTCGAGCGTGTCCCCGGGCTTGAGATCCTTCTTGGCGACGGCACAGACCTCGGCCACCGGCTTGTCGAGCGGCACCATGTCGGCCTTGCCGTAGAGCACCACGCGGGCGCAGGTCAGCGGCACCTCCAGCGAGGTCAGGTGATAGGGTCTGTGGAAGGTGAAATAGGGGCCCTTGCCCATCTTCAGGTCTTCCATGCGCTCCGAAATACGCGGATGCGACATGTCGGCGACGACGAAGACGCCCGGCGCCACGCCCTTGCCGATCGAGTAGTCGACCACACCGACGCGCGACAGCACGCCGCCGTCCTTCTCCGGCACCAGCACGGATGAAAGCTGGTCGAGCGTCGCCTTCGGTCCGTGCATGCCCGGCTTGTCGGGCACCAGGCCGGTGGCGTTGGCGATCGCCGCCATCTCCACCATGGTCTTGGAGCCGTCGACGAATTCGACCAGCATCCGCACATTCATGTTGCGGCGCTTCGCCTCTTCGGCGTAATCGTCCGGCACGGCGTCGATGTTGAGCGGGTTGTTCTTGCCCTTGCCGGCGGCGACGATCGTATGCCCCATGGCCGAGACGAACTCGATCAATTCCATACAGGAGGAGGGTTCGTCGCCGGCGCCGAGCGAATAGGTGACGCCGAGCCTTTCGGCCTCGCTCTTCAGATAGGCGCCGATGGTCACGTCCGCCTCGACATTCATCATGACGAGGTGCTTGCCGTGCTCCATTGCCCTGAGGCCGATCTCGGCACCCACGGCGGGCACGCCCGTCGCGTCGATCACCACGTCGATCAGCTCATTGTTGATCAGCAGGTCCGCGTCGTCGGTGACGGCCACCTTGCCGGCCTCGATGGCCTGCGTCATGGCGGACTGGCCATTCACTTCCCTGGCGTGGCCCTTTTCCTGATAGGCTATGTCCACCGCTCTCGATGCGGCGGGCAGGTTCAATTCGGAAATGGCGCCGATCTCGATGCCCGACATATGGGCGACGCGCGTGACGATGTCGGTTCCCATCTCGCCCGACCCGACGAGGCCGATGCGGATCGGCTTGCCGGACCTGGCCCGATCCTCGAGATCCCGGGCAAGACCGGTGAGCGCAACATTGGCAGGCATTTTTGACCACTCTCCCAGATGGACGTTTCCTCACCCAGAGGCTTATTGAACATATGTTTTAGTGTCAATACGAATGTCCAATTGATCGCGAGGATGGCGGCTCCCGGCCGCGCCCCTCCATCGCCACCCGGCAGACGGCCGGCGAAACCTCGATTTTCCGCCTCTGAGCACCAGATCATAACATTTCAACATTTGTGAACGCTCTGTTTCCAATTTATGGCCTGATAAAACGCACCATCGATCCCCAGATAACGATCACAGCCGAGGAACCACTCTGCTGGAAAGGTAATAAATGTTCTTCCATGAAGGAAGTTACATAGCCTTATTATGAGGCAATAGGAGTATTAGAAATGAAGACCGTTATCTCTGCTATTGTTGTTTCCACATTTCTTGCTGCACCGGCTTTTGCAATTGAGCCGATCCAGGGAAGCATGACCTATAATGAGTCGTCCAACGCTACTCTTACGAAGAGCCCGGTCGGTTCGGTCATTCAGCATCAGTTTACTTCGAACGGAACTGATTATCGTGAGCTCTATGTTGTCGGCAATGACGGCCGTCCCCAGCTCGTCACCCGCGACGTAGCCAACAACAGCTAAGCTTCACGCCATCTGTTGCAATCAGGCCCGGGCAGGTTCCCGGGCCTTTTTGCGTCGAAAGATGGATGGAATGCCTCTACCGGCCGACCGTCGCAAGGCAGTTTCCTCGATAAGTATAACGATCGGTACAAAAGATCGGGCCCAAGTGAAAATCCCGCGTCCGATCCGCCCCTTTCAAGCACAGTTCCGACTTCATCTGTTGCGCAGCACGACGCAGGGTTGGCCGCCCCGCTGCAGGCGCTCGCAGATGCGCGCCGCCTCGACGCGATCGGCAGCGCCGATGCGCACGGCATAGATGCCGCGCCACCCGCGCGGCGAGCGCACCCGGCTGACCGCCGGCTGATAGCCGGAAAGCAGGGCTTGATGCCGGCGGCGCGCCTGTTCCCACAGATTGATCGCCACGTCACGGCGAAAATGGCCGGCGATCTGCACACCCCAGGGCTGGACCGGCACGTTGGCCATGGCAACGACCGTCCGCGCGGTGACCGGCAGGCTCCGGCAGGCCTCGTCGAAGGGCTTTTGCCCGTCAAGCGGCTCGATCTTTGCCGAGCGTGCCCTGTCGATGAAGACGTCGACCGGCTCGCCGAGAATCGACAGAACGTAATTTTCCGTCTCGATCGGCAGGAACCCGCCGGCCGAGAGCCAGCGGGCGACACGGTTCTCGCCCGCATTGTAGGCGGCGGCGGCGAGGCCCAGATTGCCGAATTTTTTCTTGAGTTCGGCAAGATAGGCGGCCGAGGCCGGAATCGCCTGCTCGATGTCGAAAGCATCCTTCAGCCCGCGCAGCGCCGCGGTGCCCGGCATGAACTGCGCCACGCCCTCGGCGCCCTTCGGGCTCACGGCATTGGGATCGAACCGGCTCTCCTTCCACAGAAGGCGGGCCAGGAAGGCGGCCTCGAGGCCGTGCTTGTCCGCGTGCGTCTCGATCAGGCGGCAGACCGAGGCGAGCGGAGCCGCGCTCTTCGGCTTGTCCTCTTCCGCGCGGCTCGCTGTCGGCGCGAAGCACACGGCCAGCGCCGCGACAAACCCGGCCAGGCCGCAGAACCTGAATTCACGGGTCGCCGATGCCCACATGCTTTCGCTCCATCCGCGAAGGCAGCGGCCCTGAACCGCCCCGCGGCGGTTCAGCCATCGATCTCCTTGCCGATGATGGCGATGGCCTGCTGATAGACGCTGGCCGCGTTCCAGCCCTGGATGGCGCGGAAATTCACCTCGCCGGGCTGATAGCCGCCGCCGGCCCGCCAGCCATGGGCGCGCAGGAAATTGGCGGTCGAGGCCAGGGCGTCCGCCGAGGAGCGGATCATGTCGACACGGCCGTTGCCGTCGCCGTCGACCGCGTATTTGAGCGCGTTGCCGGGCAGGAACTGCGTTTGGCCGATCTCGCCATGGGCGGCACCCTTGGCGGCCGGGTCCAGCATGCCGCGGTCGACCATCTCCAGCGCGCCATAGAGATGGCCGGTGAAGAATTCCGGCCGCCGGCAGTCATAGGCCAGCGTGGCGACGGCCGAAACGATGTTCTGATTGCCGAGATAACCGCCAAAGCCCGTTTCCATGCCCCAGATGGCGATCAGCGGGCCGGCCGGCACGCCGTAGCGGCGCTCGATATTGGCGAAGAGCTGGGCGTGCTTCTTCTTCATGCCCTTGCCGCGCGAAATGATGGCGTTGGCACCGCGCTTCTGCATGAACGAATTGAGCGACAGCTTGAAGCTCTTCTGCCCCCGGTCGGCGGCGATGGTCTTGCTGGCGTAGCGCGTGCCGGCGAGCGCATCGAGACCGCGCCTGCCGATGCCGCGCGCCGCGGCCTGACGGCTGAAATCGGCCTTCCAGGCCTCGAATCCGCCGGCGCCGGTCCCGCATTGGGCCGCTGCATTGGATTCCGCCACGAGAATTGATGCACAAACAGCCGCGGCTAGAAAAACCGCTCGGCCCCCGAAAGCCATGTCGCTCTCCTCAAGATAAAACCGGCCATAATAATTGATCCTGCCACCGATCGCCCGCCGTGTCACCGGACCGCAACCGGCCCGCACCTAGCACGATCGTCGTTACCGATCCGTTTAGCATCCCTCTCCGGCCGCAAGGCAAGAGCCGGCGTTGTGGAATCACATCTTCATCGCCCATGCCGCCGTCCGGCTCCCCGCCAGAACGCAGACTTGCGGCGACTCCGGTCCTGTTCGCTGCGATTTCGCGGAACCATTTCCGCCCGGGATGGTTGCTTGCCCGAAGCGGACGAGAAGGAGTGAAAACAATGCGACACATGTTCCTGAAGAGTACCGCCGTCGCTGCCACGCTGATCGCCTTCACCGGCCTCGCCGCGGCCGAGGTGGTGGCAGTCGCCACGACGGATCTCAACATCCGTTCGGGCCCCGGCCCGCAATATCCCATCATCGGCGCCATCGGCAGCAACGAGGAAGCCGTGATCGAGGGCTGCCAGGAAGGCAGCAAATGGTGCATGGTCACCCATGACGGACTGGAAGGCTGGGCTTATTCCGATTATCTGACCGCGCCGTTTGGCGGATCGGAAAGGGTGATCGTCACCGAACGCCCGCCCGAGATCCTGCCCTCGATCTCCTATGAATCGACCGCCAGCGTCGAAACCAGGCCCGTCCATGGCGAGCTGATCGGCCGCAAGACGGCGCTCGGCACCATCGAGCCGATCCCGGCACCGCCCCCCGCGGTGCGCACCTATGTCGAGACCAACACCTTCGACCCCGTCTATCTCGAAGGCGAAGTCGTGATCGGCGCGACCCTGCCCGAGACGGTCGAGGTGCACGAGATACCCGATTACGAGTACCGCTATGTCTATGTGAACGAGCAGCCGGTGCTGGTCGAGCCGCAGACGCGTGAGATCGTCTACGTGCTGCGCTGACCGACCGTTGCCCTGACGGGAGAACGCCGCCGCGTCCGCTGGCGGCGTTCTTCTTGACTCCGGCGCCTTTTTCCTGTCTACAGACGCCGAATTTCCGCGACGAGTGAGAACTCCGAGCAGCCGACCAGGGCGCCTTTCCGGCGGAGAGGACCGATCCTGGAGGTCAACACCCGGCAGCGCGATGCGCCCCCGGGTGCCTTTCGGCTTTGCGCAAGGTTTGAAGGCGCGCCGCGGATGCATTACCTCTCGCATCACACGAAAATGATGCGAGACATGAGGAACGCGGATGTTTGAATCGCTCCAGGAACGCCTTGGTTCCATCCTGAACGGCCTGACCGGCCGCGGCTCGCTGTCGGAGGCGGATGTCGCCGCGGCGCTGCGCGAGGTGCGCCGGGCGCTGATCGAGGCGGACGTCGCGCTGGACGTGGTGCGTTCCTTCACCGACCGGGTGCGCGAGAAGGCAGTCGGTGCGGAAGTCCTGAAGTCGATCAAGCCCGGCCAGATGGTCGTCAAGATCGTCCATGACGAGCTGGTCGAGATGCTCGGCGCCGAGGGCGAGACCATCGACCTGAACGCGCCTGCCCCGGTCGTCGTCATGATGGTCGGCCTGCAGGGTTCGGGCAAGACCACCACCACCGGCAAGATCGCCAAGCGCATGAGCGAGCGCCAGGGCAAGAAGGTCCTGATGGCTTCGCTCGACACGCGCCGCCCCGCCGCCCAGGAACAGCTCAGGCAGATCGGCGAGCAGACCGGCGTCGCCACGCTGCCGATCGTTGCCAACCAGTCGCCGGTCGACATCGCCAAGCGCGCCGTGCAGGCCGGCAAGCTCGGCGGCCACGACGTGGTGATCCTCGACACGGCCGGCCGCACCCATATCGACGAGCCGCTGATGGTCGAGATGGCCGACATCAAGCGCGCCGCCAACCCGCACGAGATCCTGCTGGTCGCCGATTCGCTGACCGGCCAGGACGCCGTCAACCTCGCCAACAATTTCAACGACCGCGTCGGCATCACCGGCCTCGTCCTCACCCGCATGGACGGCGACGGGCGCGGCGGCGCGGCGCTTTCCATGCGCGCCGTCACCGGCAAGCCGATCAAGCTGATCGGCGTCGGCGAGAAGATGGACGCGCTGGAGGAGTTCCATCCCCGCCGCATCGCCGACCGCATCCTCGGCATGGGCGACATCGTCTCGCTGGTCGAGAAGGCCGCCGAAACCATCGACGCGGAAAAGGCCGCGGCGATGGCGAAGAAGATGCAGGACGGCAAGTTCGATCTGAACGATCTCGCCGACCAGCTTCGCCAGATGCAGAACATGGGCGGCATGGGCGGCATCATGGGCATGATGCCCGGCATGGGCAAGATGAAGGACCAGATGGCCGCCGCCGGCCTCGACGACAAGATGTTCGGGCGCCAGATCGCCATCATCCAGTCGATGACGCCGAAGGAGCGGGCCAACCCGGATCTTCTCAAGCACAGCCGCAAGAAGCGCATCGCCGCCGGCTCCGGCACGGATGCGGCGCAGATCAACAAGCTCCTGAAGATGCACCGCCAGATGGCCGACATGATGAAGGCCATGGGCGGCAAGGGCCGCAAGGGCGGCATGATGCGCGGCCTGATGGGCGGCATGGCCCAGAAGATGGGCCTTGGTGGCGGCCTTGCAGGCGGCATGCCGGACCTGTCGAAGATGGATCCGAAGCAGCTCGAGGCCCTGCAGAAGCAGGCCGAGGCCGCCGGCCTCGGCGGCGGTATGCCCAAGGGCCTGCCCGGCCTTCCGGGCGGTGGCCTGCCCGGTCTGCCCGGTCTGCCCGGCGGCCTTCCCGGCCTGCCGAAGAAGAAGTGAGGGAAAGGATGAGCAACGACACGGACGCGGTGAAAGCCAGGCTTCTCGAGCTGCGCGCTTCGATCGACAACATCGACGCGGCGCTGGTTCATATGCTTGCCGAGCGTTTCCGCTGCACCAAGGCCGTCGGTCATCTCAAGGCGACGCACGACCTGCCGCCGGCCGACCCGGAGCGCGAGGCGAGGCAGATCGCCCGCCTGCGCCGGCTCGCCGACGAAGCCCATCTCGACCCGGATTTCGCGGAGAAATTCCTCAACTTCATCATCCGCGAGGTCATCCGCCATCACGAAGCCATCGCCGAGGAACACGGCAATGGCGCACGCGGGCAGGATGGACCCCGGACATGACGACCATCACAGCGCATATCGCATGAATTCCGGCACGACTGCCGGCTTGAACGCCATTATCGAAAGGAAGAAAACATGGCACTGAAGATCCGTCTGGCCCGTGCGGGCTCCAAGAAGCGTCCCTACTACCACATCGTCGTTGCCGACGTGCGCAGCCCGCGCGACGGCCGCTTCATCGAAAAGCTCGGCTCCTGGAACCCGATGCTGGCGAAGGACGCCGAGCGCGTCTCCTTCGATGAGGAGCGCGTGAAGCATTGGCTCGCCAACGGCGCCCTGCCGACCGATCGCGTCCTGCGCTTCCTCGACCAGGCCGGCATCGCCAAGCGCCCCGAGCGCAGCAACCCGAAGAAGGCCGAGCCGGGCAAGAAGGCGCAGGAGCGCATCGCCGCCGCCAAGCAGGCCGAGGAAGAGGCCAAAGCCGCCGCTGCCGAAGCGGAAGCCGCTGCCGCCGAGGCTCCGGCGGAAGAGGCCGCCGGCGAGGAAGCCGCGAGCTGAGCAGCTTCACGGAACCGGAATGCGAATGGCGGGCCGCAAGGTCCGCCATTTTTTGTTCAGAGCTGCTTTTCGAAGGGATGGCACCCGCCCCTCATCCCCCTGCCGGGACCTTCTCCCCGTGAACGGGGAGAAGGAGGATAATCGCGACATGGGCGACCCCCTCTCCCCGCTTGCGGGGAGAGGGTAAGGGTGAGGGGCGAGCGCCGACCCTCTGCAAAAGCAAGCGCGAAAGAAAAAGGCAGGCCCGAGAGCCCGCCTTTTCATCACTTCGATCGTGAACGGAGCCGCCTCAGGCGGCCTGCTTCTTCGGCTGGATCAGCCCGCGCGCGACGAGAAGCTCGGCGATCTGGATCGTGTTCAGCGCCGCGCCCTTGCGCAGATTGTCGGAAACCACCCACATGGCCAGCCCGTTGTCGACCGTCGGGTCCTCGCGCAGCCGGCTGATATAGGTGGCATCCTCGCCGGCGCTTTCGTAGGGCGTCACGTAGCCGCCGTCCTCGCGCTTGTCGATCACCTGGCAGCCGGGCGCTTCGCGCAGGATCTCGCGCGCCTCGTCGGCCGTGATCGGCTTGTCGAACTCGATGTTGACGGCCTCCGAATGGCCGATGAACACCGGCACGCGCACGCAGGTGGCGGTCAGCTTGATCTTCGGATCGAGCATCTTCTTGGTCTCGGCCACCATCTTCCACTCTTCCTTGGTGAAGCCGTCCTCCATGAAGACGTCGATATGCGGGATGACGTTGAAGGCGATGCGCTTGGTGAACTTCTTGTTGGAGATCGGATCGGCGACGAACACGGCGCGCGTCTGCTCGAAGAGCTCGTCCATGCCTTCCTTGCCGGCGCCCGACACCGACTGATAGGTCGAGACCACCACGCGCCTGATGGTCGCCGCGTCATGCAGCGGCTTCAGCGCCACGACGAGCTGCGCCGTCGAGCAGTTCGGATTGGCGATGATGTTCTTTCTGGTGAAGCTTTCCACCGAGTCCGGGTTCACTTCCGGCACGATCAGCGGCACGTCGGGGTCGTAGCGCCAGGCCGACGAATTGTCGATGACGACGCAGCCCTGCTTGCCGATCTTCGGCGAATATTCCTTCGAGACCGAGCCGCCGGCCGACATCAGGCAGATGTCTGTGTCGGAGAAATCGTAGGATTCCAGCGCCTTCACCTTCAGCGTCCGGTCGCCATAGGAGACTTCCGTGCCGACCGAGCGGCGCGAGGCGAGCGGCACGACCTCATCGGCCGGGAAGCCGCGCTCCTCGAGGATGTTGAGCATTTCGCGGCCGACATTCCCGGTGGCGCCGGCGACAGCTATCTTGAAACCCATCTGGCTAAAACTCCTGTCCCTCTCCGCTTGGCTTTGTTGGAAGCCCGCCGGCCTGAGCGGGCGCCTCCTCCCCGGCTGAGCCCGGGGAGAGAACGAGCAGCCAGGAGGATCAGACCGTTTTGGTGGTCGTTTTGGCCGTCGTTTTGGTAAAGCGGAAACCCGCGCCGCCGTTCCCGGCAGCGTTCGAGAAGCTCGGTGCATGGGACGCCGCAAGGCGAACGCGCATGGTCAGAAGTCTCCGTTTCCGGGCGCTGTTTTACGCCGAATCGGGCCGAAGTCAATGCGCCGGCCCGGTGCTTTGCGGAATGTGGGTTGACGTGGGCCGGTGCCGCCATAGGCTTCCTGTCGGCCGAACGCAATCTATGGAGCCTGCCATGAGAAGCGAAATGCCGCGACGCGCCCGCACGGGGGCGCCACCGCTCTTCCTTGCGATCCTGCTGCTCACCGCGCCGGCGCTCGCCCATCACGGGTGGTCGTGGACCGAGGACGGGCAGTTCAGGCTGGAGGGCGTGATCACCGACATCTACATCGGAAATCCCCACGCCACGCTGGACGTGGATGTCGAGGGAGAGGTCTGGCGCGTCGAGCTGGCACCGCCCTCGCGCACCATCGCCGCCGGCTTCGATGAAGATGCGGCCGCTCCGGGCGACACGGTGGTCGCCATCGGCAACCGCTCGCGCGATGAAGGCGAACGCCGCATGAAGGCGGTCCGCATCATCGTCAACGGCAACACCTACGATGTCTATCCCGGCCGGGTCGCACCGGGCTGACGGAGGCGGGGCGGGACGGTGGAGTTCCTGTCGGCGATAGAGGCCAGCGCGCCGATCGAGGCGTTCAAGAGATCCTTCTACGTCTATCCGCTGGTGAACGCCCTGCATGTGCTGTCGATCGGCGCGCTGTTGACCGGCGTGCTCCTGATGGACCTGCGCATCCTCGGCCTTTTCCCGGCGCTGCCATACGCGCCCTTCGTGCGGCTGATGCGGCGCCTGGCCCTGCTCGCCTTTCTCGGTGCCGCCGCCTCGGGCATCTCCATGTTCTGCGTGCGGGCCACGGAGTATGTCGTCAATCCCGCCTTCCAGCTGAAGATGCTCCTCATCCTGCTGGCGGGAGCCAACATGCTGGTTTTCCTCCGCCTGGCGGCAAATCCGGACGCTCCGGCCCGCCCCCTTGCGCTGGTCTCGGTTTTCCTCTGGCTGGGCGTGCTCGTCTGCGGACGCTTCATCGGCTTCCTCTGATCTCCCTCGCAGGCCGGAACTTATGTCTCCGGCGCGGGTTTCGAAGAGAGAGGAGACGACCATGCTGGAAGAACGTGATCGGACCCGGATTTCCGGCGAAGAGGCCCGGCAGGGGCACATCGTGCTGCGCACGCCGCTGCGCCGGGCGATCTTCGTGGCCGGCCTTGCCGGCATCGTCTTTCTGGCGCTGCTGTTGGCGCTGGTCTAGAGCGGGAGGAAAAGTGTGAGCGGTTTTCCGCCCGCATCCCGCTCTGACTTTTTGAAAACGATCGCGTTTATGATCTTGGATTGATTCAATTCAAGATCATCGCGATCTAGCGCATCATCGCCCGGTACTTTGCCGCGATCGCATCGCCCATGGCCGAGGTGCCGACCTCGCTTGCGCCGTCAGACATGATGTCCTTCGTCCGCAGGCCGTCGTCGAGCACGGCCGCGATCGCCTGCTCCAGGCGATCCGCTTCCTCGACCATGTTGAAGGAATAGCGCAGGCACATGGCGAAGGAGGCGATCATCGCGATCGGATTGGCGATGCCCTTGCCGGCGATGTCGGGCGCCGAGCCGTGCACGGGCTCATAGAGCGCCTTGCGGCTGCCGGTCTTGGCGTCGGGCGCGCCGAGCGAGGCCGACGGCAGCATGCCGAGCGATCCGGTCAGCATCGCCGCCACGTCCGACAGCATGTCGCCGAACAGGTTGTCGGTGACGATCACGTCGAATTGCTTGGGCCAGCGCACGAGCTGCATGCCGCCGGCATCGGCCAGCATATGGGTCAGCTCGACATCGGAATATTTCGCCTTGTGGGTCTGGGTGACCACTTCCTTCCACAGCACGCCGGACTTCATCACGTTGTGCTTTTCCATGGAGCACACCTTGTTGCTCCTCGTGCGCGCCAGCTCGAAGGCGACGCCGGAGATGCGCTCGATCTCGAACGTGTCGTAGACCTGCGTGTCGATGCCGCGCTTCTGGCCGTTGCTCAAGGTCACGATCTCCTTCGGCTCGCCGAAATAGACGCCGCCGGTGAGCTCGCGCACGATCAGGATATCGAGGCCCTCGACCACCTCCGGCTTGAGTGAAGAGGAGGCCGCCAGGGCCGGATAGCAGATCGCCGGACGCAGGTTGGCGAACAGCTCCATCTCCTTGCGCAGCCGCAGGAGGCCGGCTTCCGGACGCACTTCATAGGCGACGCCGTCCCACTTCGGCCCACCGACCGCGCCGAACAGCACGGCATCGGCCGCCATGGCCTTTTCCATGTCGGCGTCGGAGATGGCCTGGCCGTGCGCGTCATAGGCGCTGCCGCCGACGAGCCCTTCGTCGGTCTCGAAACCGGCATCGAACTCGGCATTCATCATGCCGATCAGCTTTTTGACCTCGGCCATTGCCTCCGGGCCGATGCCATCACCCGGGAGAAGGAGAAGTTTGCGCGTTGCCATGGAATGCCTCTCGAACAGAATTCGAGGCACTTGCTAATGCGCCGCGCGTCATTGCGCAAGGCTGACGGCCCACGAACCGGTACGGTTGCGCCGGAGCATCGGGCGAAAAAGCGGGAACCGTTTTCTCGCATGGTACACGACGCAATGTCGCCCACCACGCCGGCTGCCGGCACAGGATCGTCCCGGCTGGAGCGGGGTCTGGTGGTCAGGTATGGATCCTCGGGTCGGAGCCCGAGGATGACGAGCGGGTGTGGAGGAATGATGCTAATCATCAACCTTTACGATTGACGCAAGCGCCTGTGCAATTCGTCATCCTCGGGCTCCGACCCGAGGATCCATGCCGGAACGGTGCAAAGAAGCGCCGGGCGGCGTGCGGGCATAGTGTCGTACACCCTGGGTTCTTCGGTCACCCGATGCTCAAGTTATTGGAATCGATCAACTTATCCGAGTTTAGAGTCAGATGGGCCTACGCGCCGTCACCTCGATCTCGATCTTCATCTCCGGCTCGTTGAGCTCGCAGATGATCATCGTGGCGGCGGGCCTGATGTCGCCGAAGGCCTCCCCGAGGATCGGAAAGACGCGCGACACATAGGACCGGCTGGTCACGTAATAATGCGCGCGCACCACATCGGCCAGTTCGAACCCGCCCTCGGTGAGGGCTGCCCGGATGGTGGAGAGGCAGTTGCGCGTCTGCTCCTCGACGCTCTCAGGCATGGACATGGTGGCATAGTCGTAGCCGGTGGTGCCGGACACGAAGCACCAGTCGCCATCGACGACGGCCCGGCTGTAGCCGGCGGTCTTCTCGAAGGGAGAGCCCGTGGAGATGAGGCGGCGCCCGCCGCCGCCCTCGCCCGACCCTACGCCCATGGATGGCTTGCCGCGTATTTGTGCTCGAAGGTCTCGATCGCCGGCGCCTTCTCCATGGTCAGGCCGATGTCGTCGAGGCCGTTCAGCAGGCAGTGGCGCTTGAAGGCGTCGATCTCGAACTTGACCACGCCGCCGTCGGGGCCGCGGATCTCCTGCTCCTCCAGGTCGACCGTCAGCGTCGCGTTGGCGCCGCGCTGCGCGTCGTCCATCAGCATGTCCAGCTCTTCCTGGCTCACCTTGATCGGCAGGATGCCGTTCTTGAAGCAGTTGTTGTAGAAGATGTCGGCGAAGCTGGTGGAGATCACGCAGCGGATGCCGAAATCGAGCAGCGCCCAGGGCGCGTGCTCGCGGCTTGAGCCGCAGCCGAAATTGTCGCCGGCCACCAGGATGGTGGCGTTGCGATAGGCGGGCTTGTTGAGCACGAAATCCGGGTTCTCGGTGCCGTCCTCGTTGTAGCGCATCTCGGCGAAGAGACCGGTGCCGAGGCCGGTGCGCTTGATCGTCTTCAGGTAATCCTTGGGGATGATCATGTCGGTGTCGACATTGACGATCGGCAAGGGCGCGGCGACGCCCGTCAGCTTGGTGAACTTGTCCATGAATCCCGGTCCGTTGTCTGCTCGGCCATTTTTTACGCCGCCTCTCCTTACACAAGCGGGCCCCGCAAAGCAAAGCTCTCTTGCGCTGAGGGCGTGCCTGCGTCATGAAACGGGCCATGCAGCAACCGACCGTTCAGCTCCGCCGCTCCGTCCTTTATGTGCCCGCCAGCAACGAAAAGGCGCTGCGCAAGAGCGCGTCGCTCGCCTGCGATGCGGTGATCTTCGACCTCGAAGACGCCGTCGCTCCCGGGGAAAAGGTGGCGGCGCGCGAGCGCCTGCGCGATTTTCTCGCCGGCAAGGATCGGCCCGGCTGCGAGATCGTCGTGCGCATCAACGCGCTCGCCAGCGAGTGGGGCACGGAAGACCTGCTCGCCGCGCGCGCGGCCAGGCCCGATGCGATCCTGCTGCCGAAGGTGGACGGGCCGAAGGATGTGCTGGAAGCCGATGCCGCGCTCGACGAGACCGACGCGCCGCGCGCGCTGAAGCTCTGGGCGATGGTCGAGACGCCGCGCGCCGTGCTCAATCTGGGGCCCATCGCCGAACTCGGTCGCGATCCGGCGGCCCGGCTCACCTGCCTCGTCGCCGGCACCAACGACCTGGCAAAGGACACCGGCATCGCCCTGACGCCGGACCGGCGCCACCTGGCGCCCTTCCTGTTGCAGATGGTGATGGCCTGCCGGGCCGGCGGACTGACTGTCCTCGACGGCGTGTCCAATGATTTCCGCGATCTCGAAGCGTTCGAGGCCGCCTGTGCCGAGGCGCGCGCCATGGGCTTCGACGGCAAGACCCTGATCCATCCGGCGCAGATCGGCCCCGCCAACGCCGTCTTCGCCCCGTCGCCGGAGGCTGTCGCCGAGGCCGAAGCCATCGTCGCCGCCTTCGCGGAACCGGAAAACCGCGGCCGCGGCGTCATATCGCTCGACGGCAGGATGGTCGAGCGCCTGCATCTGGAGATGGCGCGCGGCCTCCTGGCCCGCGCACGAGCAATCACGGAGAGACAAAGATGAAGCTTTATCGATTCCTGAGCGGGCCGGACGATTCCAGCTTCTGCCACAAGGTCACCGCCGCGCTCAACAAGGGCTGGCACCTGCACGGCTCGCCCACCTATGCCTTCGACGCGGAGGCCGGCGCCATGCGCTGCGGTCAGGCGGTCTGCAAGGAGATCGACGGGCTGGACTACACGCCCGACATGAAGCTCGGCGACTATTGAGGCTGCCCGCCCCGTCCGCCGTTCGAACGGTCTCTCAGACCACCGTGTCCTCGATGCGCGCCATGTCGTCGTCCGACAGGCCAAAATGGTGGCCGACCTCGTGGATCAGCACATGGGTGACGATGTCGCCCAGCGTTTCCTCGTTCTCGGCCCAGTAATCCAGGATCGCGCGGCGGTAGAGCGTGATGCGGTTCGGCCCCTCGCCCGTCGCCGGGTTCCAGCGCTCGGCGATGCCGCGCCCCTCGAAAAGGCCGAGCAGGTCGAACGGGGTCTCCAGCGCCAGGTCGTCCATGATCTCCTCGGTCGGAAACTCGGCGATCTGGACGATGATCTCCCCCGTCAGCTCGCGGAAGTCCTGCGGCAGCTTTGCGTAGGCTTCGAGCGCAAGAAGCTCCATCTCCTCGAGCGACGGCGAGAGCTGGTCTTCCCAGGAGCGTGTCTGATAGATGCGTGCCATTCCTTATCCTTTGAGGCGCCATATAGCGGCTTCCCTCCCCGCTTTCGAGAGGGAAATGGTGCAAGGCGCACGGCAAGGCATCCGGAACAATCAAAATTTGGCCGAAGTCTCCGGCCCTGATAAAGAGCAAAACGGGGCAGGAACGGCCCTGGTGGTGCGATCCCAACAGATGGTGCCCATCTGTTGGGAAAAATCGCCCCACCAGATCAACAGCTTGTGGGCTGACTTGTCGAAACAGATGGGTACCATCTGTTTCGGTCAGACCACTGGTTTAGTGCGAAAGCGAGATTGGAATGTTTTTGCGAACGGTTCTGTGCGGCGCGCTGGCGTTGCCGCTTCTTATGGCCGGATCGGCACTGGCCCTCGATTTCGGGGGCCGGCCCGGTGACGGCATGCCACGGCCGCAGGCGGCCGTGCTGAAGCCTGCGGAGCGGAATGGCGGTTACGTCGTTCTGGCGCAGGCGGGTGATCCGCGCGTCACCGGGCTGGAGGAGCAGTTGCGCCAGCTCAACGGACGTGTGGAGGAGCTCAATTTCCAGATCCTGCAGATGCAGGATCAGCTTCGCCGCCTGCAGGAAGACAACGAGTTCCGCTTCCAGGAACTCGAGAAGAACGGCGGCGCCGCGGGCGCCAATGCCCCTCAGAACAGGACGGAGGCGACCCCGCCTCCGCCCGGCAGCGCTCCGGGTCAGGACGCCGGCACCGGCACCGCCTCCAACGAGGCGCCCACCCGTGGCGAGCCGCCGCGCACGCTGGGCAGCGTCCGCTTCGATGCCGACGGCAACATCCTCGGCGGCGAGGTTGGCGAGCCGGTCGATCTGACGCAGCCCCGTCAACCCGATCAGGGCGAACCGGACAGCGGTCAGGGCAGCGACGTCGCCGCCCTACCCTCGGCGGACAATCCCGAGGAGCTCTACCGCAATTCCTACGAGTTCATCCTGTCCGGCGACTACAAGACCGCCGAAGCAGGCTTTCGCCAGCACATCGAGCGTTTTCCGCAGGATACCCGCACGGCCGATGCGCATTTCTGGCTCGGTGAAGCCCTGCTCGGCCAGAACCGCTATCGCGATGCGGCCGAGGTCTTCCTGCGCGCCAGCCGCGACTATCCGAACACCAGGAAGGCGCCGGACATGCTCCTGAAGCTCGGCATCTCGCTTGCCGCCATGAACCAGCGCGACGTGGCCTGCGTCACCTACAACGAAATCGGCCAGAAATACCCCGACATCTCCGGCGCGCTCAGGGAGCGGGTCAAGCAGGAGCAGGCGCTCGCGGGTTGCTGAACCCGGCGATGCCCAAACCGACACACACCCCCTTCGGCGGACTTTTCGACGATTTCGCGCTCGACGGGCATGACCATGTCCTCGCAGCGGTCTCCGGTGGCGGCGATTCCCTCGCCCTTCTTCTCCTCCTCAAGGATTTCCTCGACGCCCTTCCCGGCGCCCCGGCGCTGACGGCGGTCACCGTGGACCATGGCCTGCGTCCGCAGGCGGCGGCCGAAGCACATCAGGTCGCCGAGTTCTGCCGGGCGCGCGGCATCGCCCACCGCACCATGGTCTGGCACGGCCGCAAGCCAGCTTCCGGCCTCTCCGCCGCCGCCCGCGAGGCGCGGCTCGACCTTCTGGCGCAGGCTGCCCTCGATCGCGGCGCGCGCATCGTCTTCACCGGCCACACCCGCGACGACCAGGCCGAGACCGTGTTCATGCGGGCCGGGCGCGGCAACGGCCG
>NZ_JANKOF010000097.1 GCF_024655565.1 Nitratireductor sp. ZSWI3
CGCGCCGCGGCGCGCAGGGCGCGGCGCATGCCGTCGACCGGCATCCAGGAGGGCGGCAGCCAGCCGCAGCCGGGCATCGGCACCCCTGGGGCAGCGCCGAGCGCCTGCCGCGAGATCCACAGCGGATCGACCTCGCGGTCGAGCGCCGGGCCGATCTCGGCAAGCGACAGAGGCGCCAGCGGCGCGGTGACGAAGAAGCCGGAGCCGGGCCTGGAGCGGATCACTCCCTCGGCCGCCAACCGGTCGTACGCCTGGACGACGGTCGATTTCGAAACCCGCATCGCCCGCGCGCAGTTGCGGATCGACGGCAGTTTCGTGCCCGGGGTCAGGCTGCGGTTGGCAATGCGTGCCCGGATCGTCGCCATGACGCCGTCAAGAAGCGTTTCGCCGCCTGCGTTTACCGGCTCGACAGCCATCTGTATTGCTCCGGATACCATTACAGTTCTTTCAAACTGTACCGCACCGTCTCTGGCAAAGCCACTCCCGTTCGTCGCACATCGAAAGGAAAGGAGCATGGCATGAACAAGACGATGAGCGGCTGGGTGAACGGGCTTCTCGGCGTGATCATCTTCAGCGGGTCGCTTCCGGCGACGCGGGTTGCGGTGCAGGGATTCGACCCGCTTTTCCTGACCGTGGCGCGGGCCTCGATCGCCGGTCTCCTGGCGGCCTGCCTGCTGTCCGCCTTTCGCCAGCGGGCGCCGAAGCGAGAAGATCTCGCCGCACTGGCCGTGGTCGCGCTGGGCGTCGTCGTCGGCTTCCCGCTGCTGACGGCCCTGGCTCTGGAACACGTCACCTCCGCCCATTCCATCGTCTTCATCGGGCTGCTGCCGCTGATGACCGCTATCTTCGGCGTGTTGCGGGGCGGCGAGCGACCGCGGCCCGCCTTCTGGGCGTTTTCGGTTCTCGGCAGCGCGCTGGTGGTGGGGTTTGCGGCAACACAAGGGATGAGCGCCTCGCCGAAGGGCGATCTGCTGATGCTCGGCGCGATCGTCGTTTGCGGCCTCGGCTATGCGGAAGGCGCTTCGCTTTCCCGCAGGATCGGAGGGTGGCAGGTCATCTCCTGGGCGCTCGTCCTGTCGCTGCCGGTGATGCTGCCCCTCGCCCTGGCGAGCATGCCCGCAAGCTTCGCCGGCCTTGGAACGCCGGCATGGCTCGGGCTCGGTTATGTCTCCGTTTTCAGCATGCTCGTCGGCTTCGTGTTCTGGTATCGCGGCCTTGCCCTGGGCGGCACGGTGGCCGTCGGACAGTTGCAGTTGCTTCAGCCGTTCTTCGGGCTGACGCTCGCTGCCCTCTTGTTGCGCGAACCGGTGACGCCCGGCATGCTGGCGGTGACCAGCGCCGTCGTCGCCTGCGTCGTCGGGGCGAAGAAATTCGCCGCCTCCTCTCGGTCGCCGAGAACCGTTCCGGAAACCCGCACTTAGCGCATCGACCGAAAATCGGAATCGATTTTCGGAAAGCACTATGCGCAGATTCAAAGACTTACAGCGTCCTTTGTGCGTCCAAACGGACGCACGGCGCTGTAGCCTGCCCTATCCGCACCTCGAGCTTTTGGTCCGATATGCTAAAGCCCGTGCGTCCTCCCGGACGCGGACCTCAGGTGATTCCACCTGGCTGCAAAGTGCTATAGTGTCGGGCAAAAGACCGAAGGTGGGCTTGTGACTTCATCTCCTCTCGTGGCCTTTGTCGGCGTGGTGCATCCCTGGATGTGCGACACGATGGGCCATCTCAACGTGCGCCATTATGCGGCGATGTTCGACGATGCGAGCTTCCAGCTTCTCGGCCACATTGCCGGGCCGGATGCGCTCAAGGACAAGAGCGTGGGCTGGGCGGACGTCAACGCGCAGACGGAATACAGGCACGAGACGGAGGCCGGCGCATTGCTGACGATCCGCTCGCATGTGCTGCGTGTCGGCCGCTCCTCCGTCACCTTCGAGCAGGTCATGAGCGGCAGCCTCGATGGCATCGTGCATGCGGTCAACAAGACGACCTCCGTGCGCTTCGACCTGACGGCGCGACGATCCGTGCAGTTCGATCCGGCGATGCGGGCGCGCGCCGAAGCCTTCCTGTCCGAAGCGACCTGACGGCTTCATCGGTCGTAGACCCGCTCGTCCAGCGGCGTATCGGCGATCAGTTTCTGCAGGCCCGCGATCAGCGCCTTTTCGGCCCGGTTGAGCGCCTTTTCGGGATTGGTCAGCATGTAGATGTCGATGCGCGGCGGATCGTCATAGGGCGGCAATCGCCACAACAGCCCGTCCGCGACGTCCCGGCGCGCCACGTGCAAGGGTAGCGGGCCGATGCCGAGCCCCGCCAGGATCATGCGCCGCACCTCCTCCAGGCTCGAGGAGACGCCCACCACGCTGGCGTCGAGCTTCGCCTCGCTGCGCAAGAGGGCCACCGGCCGCAGGGCGTCGGAGATGTGGTCCGTCTGGAACGACACCGACGATTCCCCCTTCAGATCGGCAAGATCCAGACCCTTGCGGCCGTAGAGCCGGTGCTTGGGCCCGCAGAAGAAGCCGAAGAACTCGCGATAGACCATCGTGTAGTCCAGCGCCGGGTCGCGCTGGCTGACGAGACAGACGCCGAAGGAGACGCGCCGCTCGCGCACCTGCTTGGCAACCTCGACACTCGGCGCCACCTGAAGCGTGAGGCTGGCACGCGGATAGGCCGCGTGGAATTCGCTCAGCGCCCGGTCGAACAGCGGCGAGACCACGTGGCTGGCGAGCGCCACCGTGACATGCCCGGTGACGTCGTCGCTGACGCCGCGGACCAGCAGCGGCAATTGCGAGATCGTGCCGAAGACCTCGATCCCCTGCTCGTAGAGCAGGCGGCCGACCTCGGTCAGCTCGAAGCGGGTGGCATCGCGCTCCACCAGCCGCCGTCCGACCCGGTCCTCCAGCCGCTTCAGTGCGTTGCTCACCGTCGGCTGCTTCAGGTTCAGCCGTTCGGCGGCGCGGGTGATGCTCTTGACCTCGGCGATCACCACGAAGGTGCGCAGGAGGTTCCAGTCGAGCTCCCAGACAAGCCTTTCAGCGCGCTTTTCCATCATTCTCTAAATCTATGAAATCCATTCCCATTATCTATTTGCGCAATGCTTCACCAAAAGCAATCATGCCCGCCGACAAGAATGCAAAAACAACCAAGCATCATCCAGAGGAACGGAGACCTTTCATGACCAGGCTGATTTCCCGCTTGATGGCCGTCTCGATCGGCCTTGCCACCGCCTTCGCCGCGCTGCCCGCCGGCGCCGACGACCTTGCGAAGGTCAAGGAAGCCGGCGAGATGAAGATCGCCATGTCCGGCCAGTACCCGCCCTTCAACTTCGTCAACGACCGCAACGAGGTGGTCGGCTTCGACGCCTCCATCGGCAAGGGCGTCGCCGAGCGCCTCGGCGTCGAGGGCAAGATCGTCACCACCGCCTGGGACGGGATCATCGCAGGCCTCCTGGCCGGCAAGTACGACACCATCGTCGGCTCCATGACCATCACGCCGGAACGCGAAAAGGTCGTCGACTTCGTCGGACCCTACTATCATGCCGGCCGCGGCGTCTTCGTGATGGAGGGATCGAGCGTCCAGTCCCTCGAGGACCTGAAGGGCAAGACGCTGGGCGTGACGCTTGGAGAGACGCACGAGAAATGGGCCCGAGAACAGGGCGGCTGGGACATCCGCACCTACAAGGGGCTGCCGGAACTGCTCCTGGAATTGAAGGCGGGCCGTGTCGACGCCATCGTGGTCGACAACATCCCGGTCCGCGTCGCCGTCAAGGAAACCGGCGACAAGATCCGCATGCTCGACACGCCCGGCATCGAGGGCGGCAGCGTCGCCATCGGCATCGCCATCCGCAAGAACAATCCCGAGCTCAAGGCGGCCATGCAGGAAGCGCTCGAGGCGATGATGAAGGACGGTGCCTACGAGAAGATCTCGATGGAGTGGGTCGGCAGCGACATCCGCTGATCGCCATCGCCCCTGCATCCGGCGCGTTGCGGCGCGCCGGACCCTCCCGCCCCGCATCCGGAGCCATCGCATGGACTTCTCCCTGATGCAGCGCGTCTTCCCGTTCTTCGTGGAAGCCGCCCTCGTCACGATCCAGATCTCGGCCCTGGCGCTCATCCTCGGGCTTGCCATGGCGGCGCTGGCAGCGGCGGCGAAGCTGTCGCGCTCGTGGGTGCTGCGGGCCGTCGGCACCGCCTATGTCAGCCTGTTTCGCGGCACGCCCTGCCTGATCCAACTCTTCGTCCTGTATTTCGGCGGTCCGCAGATCGGCATCAATCTCGAGCCCTTCGCCGCCGGCGTGATCGGGCTCGGCGCCAACATCGGCGCCTATATGGCCGAATCCATCCGCGGTGCGATCCTGGCCGTCGACAAGGGACAGACCGAGGCGGCGCGCACCATCGGGTTCGGCCGCGCACAGACCATGCGCCTCGTGGTGCTGCCGCAGGCGGCGCGGCTCATGATCCGCCCGCTCGGCGTCAACACGGTGGCGCTGGTCAAGGGCTCGGCGCTCGTCTCGACCATCTCGGTGGTCGAGCTCACATACACCGCGCAGCGCTTCATCGGGTCCACCTACAAGCCCTTCGAGATCTTCGGCGTCGCCGCCCTTCTCTACATGATCATCGTCTACGCCGTGGCGCGCACCGTCGACATGCTCGACCGGCGCTATGCCCAGGTCTGAGGGAGGGACATTTGCAAGGCCTGGATTTCAGCACCGTCCTTCCCTACACCGATCTCCTGCTGAAGGGTGTCTGGTGGACCGTCGTCCTGACGACCTCGTCCGCAGTGCTCAGCTTCTTCGCCGGCATACTGTTCGCCATCGCGGTGCTCTATGCGCCCGCCGTGGTCGCCTATCCGGTGCGCCTGTTCATGTGGCTGTTCATGGGCACGCCGCTGCTGCTGCAGCTCTTCCTCATCTATTTCGGCCTCGTGCAGATCGGCCTCGACATCCCGGCGCTCGGAGCCGGCATCCTCGGCCTCGGCCTGCATTTCGCCGTCTATAACGCCGATGTCCTGCGTGCCGGCATCGTCGCGGTCGACCCCGGCCAGAGCGAAGGCGCCCGCAGCATCGGCTTCGGCCGCTGGCAGACGCTGCGCTACGTCGTCGTGCCGCAGGCGGTGCGCAACACCGCGCCGCCCATCGGCAGCAACATGATCGCGCTTTTGAAGGAATCCTCGCTGGTCTCGGTCATCGGCATCGCCGAACTGGTGCACGCCGCCCAGCTCGCCATCAGCGAGACATTCCGCCCGTTCGAGTTCTACATCACCGCCGCCGCGCTCTACTACCTGCTCAACCTCGTTCTCGAGGAGGGACTGCGCCGCATCGAAAAGAAAGTGGAGGTGTCGCGATGAGCACCCGTAATCCCATGATCAAGGTCAAGGACGCCCGCAAATCCTACGGCTCCTTCGCGGTGCTCAAGGGCATCGACCTTGCGGTCGATCGCGGTCAGATCGTCGCCATCATCGGTCCCAGCGGCTCGGGCAAGAGCACGCTGCTGCGCTCGATCAACCATCTGGAGACGCTGAACGGCGGCGAGGTGTGGCTCGACGGCGTGCAAGTCAACCAGCCGCTCACCGGACGCGCCTTCGAACGTCACATCAACGCGGTGCGCCAGCAGATGGGCATGGTGTTCCAGCACTTCAACCTGTTCCCGCATCTGTCCGTGCTCGACAACATCACCCTGGGTCCCGTCATCCTGAAGGGCATGCGCAAGGAGGCGGCGCGCGAGCTGGCGCACGAGTTGCTTTCCAAGGTCGGCCTGGCCGACAAGATCGACGCCTTCCCTTCCCGGCTTTCCGGCGGCCAGAAGCAGCGTGTGGCGATCGCCCGCGCACTCGCCATGCAGCCGAAGGTGATGCTGTTCGACGAAGCCACCTCGGCCCTCGATCCGGAGCTCGTCGACGAGGTCAATATGGTGATGAAGCAGCTCGCCGCCGAGCATATGACGATGCTCATCGTCACCCACGAGATGCGCTTCGCCGGCGAGGTCGCCGACCGGGTGCTGTTCATGGATGGCGGTGTCGTCGTGGAGGAAGGTCCGCCCGGCGAGATCTTCAGCGCACCCAGACAGGAGCGCACCCGATCCTTCCTCAAGAAATATCTGGCTGCCTGACATCCGATGCACACGATTGGCAACGACTTTCCCGATTTCGGCCTGACGCTGGAAGAGCGTCGCACGGCGGTGCTCGGCCATTATTACGAATATCCGGGCATGGATGGCGGGCGCGGCGAGATCTGGTGCTACACCGACGCCTATGCTTATCCCCCCGGCGCCACCGTGCGGCTGCATGTCAGCTCCACCGCGCCCACATATCGGCTCGACATCTTGCGCGACGGCGCGGCCGAGACGGCTGTCTTGACGCGCGAGGGGCTTTCAGCCGCCTGGCAGGATACGCCCGATCAATGCTCGGTGTCGGGCTGCGGGTGGCAAGCCTCCTGCGAGTTCCGCATCGCCGAGGACTGGCCCTCGGGCGCCTATCGCATCACGCTGACGGCGCAGGGGCGCGACGGCAGGCCGATCCGCTGCCATCACCTCTTCATCGTGCGCCCTGCCCCCGGCGCCAAGCCCGGCCGCATCCTGCAGGTGGCGGCGACCGGAACCTGGACCGCCTACAACACCTGGGGCGGCTCCAACCACTATCAGGGCATCACCGGGCCGAAGCGCAATCAATACGCTCCAAGGGTCAGCATCGAGCGGCCCTTCTGCCGCGGCTTCGTGGTCCTGCCGCACGAGGCGCCGCGGGTGCCGCTCGAGATCGTCACGCCGCCGGCCGCTGCGCCGCGCTACCCGCATATGGAATGGGCCTATGCCAACGGCTATTCCAAGAAATACGCCTCCTCCGGCTGGGCGAGCTACGACAGCCTGTTCTTCCGCTGGGCCGAGCGATCCGGCTATGCCGTCGATCTCGCCAGCCAGCACGAGTTGCACTTCACGCCGGAAATCCTCGACGGCTACGATTGCGTCGTCTTCGTCGGCCATGACGAATACTGGAGCTGGGAGATGCGCGACGCGGTCGACGGTTATGTGGAGCGCGGCGGCCGGGCGGCACGCTTTGCCGGCAACTTCATGTGGCAGACCCGGCTCGAGGACGAGGGCAGGAAGCAGGTCTGCTACAAATACCGCGCCCGCGCCGAAGACCCCGTCTACCGGTCCGCCGACCCGCGCCGCACATCCGGTTGCTGGGAGGCGCGCGAAACCAGCCGCCCGGCGGCGCAGACTTTCGGCCTCAACGCCCTGCGCGGCCTTTATGTCGGCTGGGGCGGCTGCGCGCCGCGCGGCGTGCGCGGCTTCCCGGTCTATCGGCCGGAGCACTGGGCGTTCTCCGGCACGGGCGTCTACTATGGCGACCTCCTGGGCGCCGACGGCCATGCCTTCGGCTATGAGGTCGACGGGCTCGACTACGTCATCCGTGGCGGCCTGCCGGAGCCGGCGGAAGGCGCCGGCGCTCCCGAGGGGCTGGAGATCCTGGCGCTCGGCGTGTCGTCGCTGAAGGAGGAGAGCGCCGACATTCCGGCCGACGATCAGTTCCTCTCCGACGCCGATGCGAAATTCGTGGCCGGCACGCTGATCGGCAACGACGGCGAAGAGGCCGTCGACGCCATCAAGCGCGGCTGCGGCATGATCGTGAACTTCCCGCGCGGCAAGGGCGAGGTGTTCCACGCCGGAAGCTGCGAATGGGTCGCCGCCCTGAAGCGCGGCGACGCGATGGTCGAACGCGTCACCGCCAACGTTCTCGACCGCTATCTCACCCGCTGACAGAGACGCTCCATGCTCAAATCATCTTCTTCCGTAAGGCCGCCGTCCCATCTCTTCTACCAGTCGCGCCTGCGCCGGCCGCTGGTCGATCGAGCCGAGGGCATCTATCTGTGGGACGAGCACGGGCGCCGCGTCATCGACGGCTCCAGCGGTGCCATGGTGGTCAATATCGGGCACGGCAACCGCAACGTGCTCGAGGCCATGAAGCGGCAGATGGACCGCGTCACCTTCGCCTATCGGCTTCATTTCGAAAACGAGCCGGCGGAGGAGCTGGCCCGCATGGCGGCCGAACGCATGCCCGAGGGCATGGACAAGATCTTCTTCGTCTCCGGTGGCTCGGAAGCCGTCGAATCCTGTCTCAAGCTCGCCCGCCAATGGGCCGTCGCCACCGGCCAGAAGAGCCGCTGGAAGGTGATCTCTCGCTTTCCGTCCTATCACGGCGGCACGCTCGGCGCGCTTGCCGTGACCGGCTATGCGGCGCTGACCGAGCCTTTCGCGCCGATGATGCGGGAGATGCCCAGGATCCCGGCGCCGACCGCCTATCTCGACCGCGACAACCTGTCGATGGAAGAGCGCGGCATCAAATATGCCGACCTCCTGGAGGAGAAGATCCTGGAGGAAGGGCCGGACAGCGTTCTCGCCTTCATCATGGAGCCGGTCGGCGGCGCCTCGACCGGCGCGCTGGTGGCGCCCGACAGCTACTACCCGCGCATCCGCGAGATATGCGACCGCTACGGCATCCTCTTGATCCATGACGAGGTGATGAGCGGCGCCGGACGCACCGGAAAGTTCCTCGGCGGCGATCACTGGAACTGCCGTCCGGACCTGATCGCACTGTCGAAGGGCTTCGCCTCCGGCTATTGCCCGCTCGGCGCCATGGCCGCGCCCGCACGGATCGTCCAGCCGGTGCTCGACGCGGGCGGCTTCCAGCACGGCTACACCTATGCCGGCAACCCGCTCGCCTGCGCGGCCGGCGTGGCGGTGCTGCAGGAGATCGACCGACTGGACCTCGTCGAGAACGCGGCGGCGATGGGCGATCTGTTGAAGGATGCGTTGTGGGCGTTGTCGAAGCGCTTTTCTTTCATCGGTGACGTGCGCGGCAGGGGCCTGCTGCTCGCCGCCGAATTCGTCGCCGACACCGAAACCATGACGCCGTTGCCCAGGGAACTGAACGCCCACCAGCGCATGATCGACATGGCCTATGAGCGCGGCCTGATCATCTATTCGCGGCGCACGCGCGGCGGCGTCGAGGGCGATCATTTCCTCGTCTGCCCGCCGATGATCGTCACCCCCGGGGAGATCGGCGAGATCGTCGCGATCCTGGGCGATACGCTCGAGGCGCTTGCCGCCGAACTCGATCTCCCCGTCAACCGCTGAAGGCAAGACAATGACCGACAAGAACGAAGCGCCGCGCGCAGGTAAGCCGCGCGGAAAAGTCATCGTCACCTGTGCCGTCACCGGCTCGGTGCACACGCCGTCCATGTCGCCCTATCTGCCGGTCACGCCGGACCAGATCGCCGCCGAGGCGATCGCCGCCGCCGAAGCCGGCGCGTCGATCCTGCATCTGCATGCGCGTGATCCGGAGGATGGGCGTCCCAGCGCCGATCCCGACATCTTCATGCGGTTCCTGCCGCGCATCAAGCAGGCGACCGACGCGGTGGTGAACATCTCCACCGGCGGCTCTTCCCTGATGACGCTGGAGGATCGGCTGGCGGCGGCGCTGCGGGCCGAGCCGGAAATGTGCTCGCTCAACATGGGATCGATGAATTTCGGCCTGTTCCCGGCGCTGGACAGGCAGACGGACTGGCAGCACGAGTGGGAGCCGCAGCTTCTGGAAGCGACGCGCAGCTCCATCTTCCAGAACACCTTCGCCGACATGGAAAGCATCCTGACACGCCTCGGCCAGGGGTGCGGCACGCGCTTCGAATTCGAGTGCTATGACGTCGGCCATCTCTATTCCCTAGCCCATTTCCGCGACCGCGGCCTGGTCTCCGGCAACCTCTTCATCCAGTTCGTCTTCGGTGTCCTGGGCGGCATCGGCCCCGATCCCGAGAACCTGACGCACATGAAGCGCATCGCCGACAAACTGTTCGGCGACAGCTACAGCTTCTCCGTGCTTGCCGCCGGCCGCCACCAGATGCCGATGATCGCCATGGCGGCGTCGATGGGCGGCAATGTCCGGGTCGGTCTGGAGGACAGCCTTTACAACGGGCGCGGGGAACTCGCCCGCTCCAATGCAGACCAGGTGCGGCGCATTCGCACGGTGCTCGACGCGCTGTCGCTGGAGGTTGCCACACCGGCCGAAGCGCGCCAGGCTCTCGGCCTCAAGGGCGGCGATCGCGTCGCGTTCTAGAGCATTTTGCAGTCAGGCGGAATCACCTGATGACCGCATAAATGCGAAAAAACAAAGGGATAGATCGGGACAACGTTTCCATGAAACGATGAACCGGTCTTGGTGAGTGGCCCATGCAGCCGAAAAACATTTCTCATCACGAGCTTCTCATCCGGCTGGCTCGGCCGGAGGACGCTTCGACGATCCATGCGGCGATCCTCGACCTGGCCGCGCATCTCGGGGAAACGGACAAGGTCATCGGCACGGTGGAGGATTTCCGCCGCTTCGGCTTCGGCGACGAGCCCGCCTTCACCTGCCTGATCGCTGAGACCGGCGATGCGTTTGCCGGGCTCAGCCTGTTCTTTCCGATGTTTTCCACCTGGCTCGGCAAGCCGGGCGTCTATGTGCAGGACCTTTACGTCGACCCGCGCTTTCGACGCCGCGGCATCGGCGAGCGGCTGCTGTGCGCGACGGCGGCCTGGTCAGGGAAGCGCGGCGGTGCCTATCTGCGGCTGGCGGTCGATGCCGGCAACGAGACCGCGCATGCCTTTTACGAAAAACTCGGCATCGGGTGGCTCAGGGCCGATCGCTCCCATGCCGCCTATGGGGCCGCGTTTCGGTCCCTAGCCCAAGCGGGCGCGACGATATCCGAAAAACAGGTGCGATGATGAAAGCCTTCTACGCCGACGAGCAAAAGCTCCACGATCCGAAAGCCTTCCTGTCGAGCGGCGCGCCCAAGCCCAATCCGGAGCAGCCGGAGCGGGTCGAGCGGCTGCTTGCCGGCGCGCGGGCGGCAGGCTGCGCGGTGGAGCGGCCGCGCTCCTTCGGGCTGGGGCCGATCGCCGCCGTCCACACGCCCGAATATCTGGCCTTCCTCGAGCATATCTACGTGCGCTGGCAGCGCATCCCGGAAGCCTCCCAGGAGGTCATCCCCAACATCCACCCGCTTGCCCGCCACGGCAGCTATCCGGCCTCGGCGGTGGGCCAGGCCGGCTACCACATGGCCGACACGGCCTGCCCCATCTCGGCGGAGACCTTCGAAAGCGCCTGCTGGAGCGCCTGGAGCGCGGTGGAGGCGACGGAGAACGTTCTTTCTGGCGCGCCGGCCGCCTATGCATTGTGCCGCCCGCCCGGCCATCATGCCTTCGCCGATGTGGCCGGCGGCTTCTGCTTCATCAACAACTCGGCCGTCGCCGCCCAGCGCCTGCGCGCCGATGCCAAACGCGTGGCGATCCTCGATGTGGACCTGCATCACGGCAACGGAACGCAGGGCATCTTCTACGCGCGGCCCGACGTGCTGACCGTCTCGATCCACGCCGATCCGGTGCGCTTCTATCCCTTCTTCTGGGGCCATGCCGACGAGCGCGGCGAAGGGGCGGGCCTCGGCTGCAACCTCAATCTGCCGCTGCCGCGAAAATCCGGCGACGAGGCCTTCATGGAAGCCCTCGAGGCCGCCTTTCGCCGCATCCGTGCCTACGCGCCGGACGCCCTTGTCGTGGCGCTCGGCCTCGATGCCTTCGAGGGCGATCCGTTCGGTGGGCTGTCGGTCTCGACGCCGGGCTTCGCGCGCATGGCCGAAGCCATCGCCGGCCTCGGCCTGCCGAGCGTCATCGTGCAGGAAGGCGGCTATCTCTGCGATGCGCTGTCCGACAATCTGACATCGTTCCTGTCGGGCTTCGCCGCCGCTGGAACCTGACCGCAACGGAGCGGCCGATGAAGCCGCTCAATGCACGGTCTGGACGCGGAAATCTCCTGCGCTCGGCTGCTCGCCCGGCTGTGGCCCGGCAAGGCCGGCCGCGACGACGGAGACGCGGAAAACCCCTTCGAGGCTGTTGTCGAAGATGGCGCCGACGATGATCTCGGCATCGTCCCCCACCTCTTCGCGGATGCGCGTGGCCGCTTCGTCGACCTCGAACAACGTCATGTCGCGACCGCCGGAGATCGACACGAGAACGCCGCGCGCGCCCCTCATATTCGCCTCGTCGAGCAGCGGATTGGCGATGGCCGCCTCGGCCGCCTTCATCGCACGGCCATCACCGGAAGCCTCGCCGGTGCCCATCATGGCGCGTCCCATGTCGCGCATGACCGAGCGCACGTCGGCGAAATCCAGGTTGATCAGGCCTTCCTTGACAATCAGGTCGGTGATGCAACCGACACCGGAGTAGAGCACCTTGTCGGCCAGCTTGAAGGCATCGGCAAAGGTGGTCTTGGCATCGGCGATGCGGAACAGGTTCTGGTTCGGGATGACGATGACCGTGTCGGCGCTCTCGCGCAGCAGTTCGATGCCGCGCTCGGCGATCGTCATGCGTCGGTTGCCCTCGAAGGTGAAAGGCTTGGTCACGACGGCAACCGTGAGAATGCCTGCGTTGCGGGCCGCCGCGGCGATCACCGGCGCCGCCCCCGTGCCCGTGCCGCCGCCCATGCCGGCGGTGACGAAGCACATATGCGTGCCCGACAGATGATCCATGATCTCGTCTATCGTCTCCTCGGCGGCGGCCTGGCCGATCTCCGGCAACGACCCGGCGCCCAGCCCCTCGGTCGAGTGCGCGCCGAGCTGGATGAGCCGTTCGGCCTTCGACATGGTCAATGCCTGCGCATCCGTGTTTGCGACGACGAAATCGACGCCCTGCAGGTTCTGGGCGATCATGTTGTTGACGGCGTTGCCGCCGCCACCGCCGACACCGATGATGGTGATCTTCGGCCGCATCTCCGAAATCTCTGGCTTCTTGCTGTCCGTCACTGGGCCTGGTCCTTCTTGGGGAGCCGGAGGAGAAGCGGGAGCGAATCATCCGGCCGGCTCGACGGCCCGAAAGAATCAGAGACCGACGGCTTGTTCAAGGGGACGCGCGCCGCACAACGATCTTGCAACCGTATGACGCGGCGGCGACGGGACACTTTCGATGACGATGTGTAACGCGCCGCCGCAACCGGCCGTCACGGCGCGCAATTCTAACCCTGCGGCATGGTCCTGCGCATCGATTCGCGTTGCGAAAAGCTTGCGTACCATTCGGCCAATCCGGGCCTCGCGGTCCGCCAATCCTTGTCCGGGAACCGGAAATCGAGATAGCCGAGCGCGCAAGCGGCCGCGATCGAACCGGCGTTGACGGGTCCCGTGAGCAGATCCATCCAGCCCGCCTCGAGCGCGTCGAGGCCGCTGTCGATCTTGTCCATCTGCCCGCGATACCAATCCGCCCAGTAAAGCTCTTTCGGGCGCATCACCGTCTCGTAGCGCGCCAGAAGGGCCGCATCCAGGATCGAATCGGCCAAGGCCTCGAGCGTCAACACCCGGAAGCGCCCGGCGTCGGACGGCATCAGTCGCGGCTCCGCGGCCTGCGCATCGACATAGGCGCAGATCACCCGGCTGTCGAACAGCGCGCTCCCGTCGTCGAGCAGCATTGTCGGCACCTTGCCGGAAGGGTTCTTCGCAACGATGGTCTGGTCCCGCTTGACGGGACTTGCCGCCGAGCCGAGCAGCTCGATCCGGTCGGCGACCCCTTTCTCATGGGCCGTCACCATGACCTTGCGCACGTAGGGAGAGGCAGGGGAAAAGAACAGTCTCATCGAGGATCTCCGGTTGAAGGGCGCGTTCGGTCGTCGGCTTTCTTATCATGAAACGCGTGGCGAAGAGTGGCGGAAGGATCGGCTTCCAGCCGGTCGGCGAGAAGCTGCCCCGCATATGTCACATGTTCGTTCATGAGGTTCTGCGCCCGCACCCCGTCACGATCGGCGAGCGCCCCGGCGATGCGCCGGTGATCGTCGTGCGAGCGATGGATGACGCCGAAGTCGTCCCACAGGATCACCCGATCGGACACGAGCGGCACGTTGTGCGACTGATGCACGAAGCGGCCGATCCAGCGGTTTCCGGCAGCGGCTATGATAGTCTCATGGAACTCGACATTCATCCGCCGATAGGCCGGCAGTTGATCGATCGGCAACGCGCCTTTGAACAAAATCGCGTCGCCCTCCGCCACCAGCGCCTGCAAGCGATCGAGATCGCCGGTGCTCATTCCGGCCTCGGCCGCAAGCCGGCACGCGAGCCCCTCGAGGTTTGCGCGCACAGTGAACGCCTCCCGGATATCGGAGACCAGGAAGCGGCGGATGCGGTAGCCCCGGTTGGGCTCGTAGTCGATCAGCCCGTCCTGGGCGAGGCGCGCCAGGGCGGTACGCAGCGGCGTGCGCGAAACGCCGAGCGTCTCGGCCAGATGGTCCTGATGCAGGCGGTCGCCCGGCATGAAATGGCCTTCGAGGATCATCTCCCGGATCGACGTGGCAGCGGCATCGGCGCTCGTCACGTCAGGCGGGCTCGGAAGCGGCGAGTCGGTCTCTGTCATGGCGGCAAGATGGCCGAGATCAGCACAACAGGCAAGCACCTTTTCGGAATAATTTATCCAAAACAGGAAATTTCTCGGTTAAATATCTTGACTACCCCTAATAATGTATCCAATCATGTGAATGAGACTAAGGGAGGAGAACAATGGCGCTCTTGGCGTTCGTCACCGGCGCGGCCGGCGGCATAGGCAGTGCGATCGCGACACGGCTCGCCGGCGACGGCTTCACGGTGATCGCATCCGACGTCGATGCGGGCCGCGCAAAAGACCTCGCGGCGAGCCTGCCCGGCACAGGCCATGCGGGCGTGGCCCTCGATGTCTGTGACGAGCAGGCGGTGATCGACCGCCTTCGCCAGGTCGAAACGGAATTTGCTCCCATCAACGCCATGGTTGCCGCCGCCGGACTTCTGATCCTCGACAAAAACGGGCAGCGCCGGCCGATCATCGAGACCGGTCTCGACGAGTGGGACCGCACCCAGCGCGTCAACAGCACCGGCACCTTTCTGCTCGTCCGCGAGTATCTGCGGCACCGGACGCGCTCGCCGGTCGATCATGCACGCTTCATCGCCTTCTCGTCGGTTGCCGCCCAACTCGGCGGCTATCGGTCGAGCTCGGCCTATATCGCCAGCAAGAGCGCCATACTCGGCCTGGTGAAGGCAGCGGCGCGCGAAGCCGCGCCGCTCGGGGTCACGGTGAATGCCGTCGCCCCAGGCCTGATCGACGCGCCGATGCTGCGCCTGTCGCTCGACCCGGCCGACGATGGGGAGATCGCGAAGTCCATTCCGCTCAACCGTATCGGCACGTCCGGGGATGTCGCGGGCGCCGTGGCGTATCTCGCCGGTCCCGACGGCGGTTATGTCACCGGCGCCACCATCGACGTCAACGGCGGCTATCGGATGCAATAATGCTCGAGGCAACCGTCAACAAGCTCAGCGCATGCCTTGCCGCCCTGGCAGCGCTGGCGCTCGCGCTGATGATGCTCCACGTCACAGCCGATGTGATCGGCAAATATGCCTTCAACGCGCCCATCCCCGGCACGGCCGAGGTGGTGGCGAGCTATTACATGATCTCCGTCGTTTTCCTGCCGCTCGCCTGGCTCGAACTCAAGAACGGCCCGATCGTCGTGGAGCTCTTCTATGAAATGGGGTCCGACCGCGCCAAGCATCTGATGCTGGCTCTCGGCACGCTGCTGTCGCTCCTCTTCTACGGCACCATCGCTTGGCTGTCCTGGGCGCCGGCCGTCTATGCCTGGCAGATCGGCGAGATCGTCGAGGGCGCCTGGAAGGTCACGATCTGGCCGACCAAATTCATGCTGCCCGTCGGTCTCGGCCTTTCCTGTCTCGCCCTCGTCATCCGCCTCGGCCTGATCCTCGCCGGCCGCTACTCGCTGCAAGACGACACCCGGCCGCAGCATACCGAACCGATCTGAGGCGCTGGCATGGATCGTCTCGATATCGGTTTCATCGGCATTTTCCTGACGCTGCTCCTGATCGGTGTGCGCGTCCCCATCGGTGTCGCCATGGGCGCCGTGGCGATCGGCGGCATCTATGCGATGCTCGGCATCATGCCAGCCATCGGCATCGCCAAGGCCGTCCCCTACGAACTCGTCGGCGACTGGAACCTGTCGGCGGTGCCGATGTTCCTTCTGATGGGATACATCGCTTCGGGCGCCGGCCTCACCACCGGGCTGTTCGGCGCGGCGCGGGTGTTCCTCAACCGCGTTCCGGGCGGCCTTGCCTCGGCGACCGTCGCATCCAGCGCGCTCTTTGCCTCGGCGAGCGGCTCGAGCGTTGCCACCGCCGCCGCGTTCTCGCGCATCGCCATACCCGAAATGCTCAAGGCCGGTTACGCCCCTTCGCTCGCCGCCGGCTCCGTCGCCGCCGCCGGAACGCTGGGTTCGCTGATCCCGCCGAGCGTGCTGCTCATCGTCTTCGGCCTGATGATGGACGTCTCGATCAGCTCGCTCTTCATCGCCGGATTGATCCCGGGCCTGCTGTCGGGCGGCATGTTCATCGCGATGATCACCATCCGCGCGATGATCGATCCGCGGATGGCCCCACGCCTCCAGGAAACCTACTCACGTCGCCAGAAGATCGAACTGGTCAAGGACGTGTGGCCCCTGCCCGTGCTGATCGCGGGGGTTCTGGGAGGCATCTTCAGCGGTATCTTCACGGCGACCGAGGCGGGCGCGGTCGGGGCGTTCCTCGCCTGCGTGATCGCGGCGGGGCGGCGCAAGCTGAACCTTGACGTGATGCGCTCGGCGCTGATCGACACCGCGATCAGCACCTCGGCGATCTTCGTCATCGTCGTTGGAGCCGCCCTCTTCGCCCGCTTCATCGCACTGTCGACCGTACCCGTGTGGGTCACCGGCTTCTTTGAAGGCTACAGCGCCACATGGGTCATCGTGATGATCGGCGCGCTCTATCTGGTGCTCGGCTGCTTCCTCGAGAGCATCTCGATCATGCTCCTGACGCTGCCGGTGCTTGCTCCGCTGCTCGGCGTCCTCGGAATCGACCTCATCTGGTTCGGCATCCTGACCGTCAAGCTTCTGGAAATCGGCCTCGTTACGCCGCCTGTCGGCATGAATGTCTACGTGATCCGCTCAAGCCTCGGAAACACCATTCCCCTCGGCCGAATCTTCGCCGGCGTCTCATGGTTCATCCTGGCCGATCTGATCACCCTGGCCCTGTTGATCGCCTTTCCGGCCATCAGCCTGTGGCTGCCCGCTTTGATGGCGAACTGAGGCGCAAGGCCGTTCGCACAACACGATGGCGTCGGGGGTAGACGCCGAAACTGGGAGAGAGAGAATGAAGAAACTGCTTGCCTTGGCCGCGCTGTCGGCCGGTCTGTGGGCATCGGCCGCCTCCGCCGACGTCTATCAGGCGACCAACTGGATGACGCCGGTCCACATCCTCAACGAGGAGACTTACCAGAAGTTCTCGCAGGACGTGAAGGCCAACACCCAGGGCGCCGTCACCTTCGAGGTTTATTCCGGCGGCTCGCTGGTGCCCGCAAAAGCGACGATGCAGGCGATCCGCGACGGCGTCGCCGCGCTCGGCATCGTCTATCCCGGCTACACGCCGTCCGAACTGCCGCTCAACAACGTGCTCAACGACCTCGTCTTCGTCTCCGACGACGACATCGCCTCGGCCTTTGCCTATACCGAAATGGGCATGACCAACGAAAAGATCATCGGCGAGTGGAAGAAGAACGGCGGTATCTTCGCCGGCGGATACTCGACGCCGGTCTATAACTTCATCTGCGTCAAACCGATCCGCCAGCTCGCCGATGCAAGCGGCCGAAAGATCCGCACCGCCGGCGGCGCGCAGACCGCCTGGGTCGAGGCGATCGGCGGCGTGCCGGTCTCGGTGCCGATCGGCGACGTCTATTCCGGTCTGAGCCGCGGCTCGATCGACTGCACCATGTCGGACCCGACCAATCTCGACAAGGGCAACAAGTTCTGGGAGGTCGCCAAATCCGTCACCCTGCTGCCGATGGGCGTGGTCATCGGCGCCAACTACGTGATCAACCCCTCCTTCTGGCAGGGCCTGAAGCCCGAGGAGCGGCGCGTGATCCTCGACGACATGGCCAAGGGCAACGCCCGCGCGCAGGTCGCCTATCACGTCGGCGTCAATGCCGCCCTCGAAGGTTCTAAGGAACGCGGGCTGGAGATCGCCGAGCCTTCCGACGATCTCAAGAGCAAGCTGGCCGAGTTCCAAAGCGGGTTCGTCGACGGACTGGCGGAGAAATCCATGGCCGACCGGGGCGTCGAGGATCCGAGCGACATCATCGCCGAGTTCCAAAAACTCCAGGAGAAGTGGAAGGGCCTGCTCGAAGGCGTCGACCGCACGGATGCAGAGGCGCTCGCCAAGGTGCTGCAGGACAACCTCTATTCCAAGATCGACGAGAACAGCTTCGGCATGAACTGAGCGAATGCCGGCGGGTGCGGCAAGTCCGAACCCGCCGGCTCCGTGTTTCTCCAACAACGACGGATCCCTCCATGAAAGACAGCCCCACCGTCATCGTCACCGGTGGCGGCGCCGGCATCGGCGCCG
>NZ_JANKOF010000098.1 GCF_024655565.1 Nitratireductor sp. ZSWI3
TCCTCGGCGCGACGCTTGGCTTCCTCGACGGCACGCTGGCGCTCCTCGGCCTCGCGGACCTTGGAGTCCTGCAGGGCGCGGCGGCGCGCGTCGAGCTCTTCCTTGGACAATTCGTTCAGCACCACGCCCGAGCGGTCGCTCGCATTGTGGCTCGGCCGGGGCCGTTCGCGGATCGGCTGCTGCGGCTGCGGCGTCACCGTCCGCGGCTTGGCAGCGGCCGGCGCCGGCGTCGGCGCGGCGGCCGGCTCGTCGGGCCGCGAGAATTTGCGTTTCTTCGTCTCGACAACGACAGACTTCGAGCGCCCATGCGAAAAATTCTGGCGCACGGTGCCCTGCTCGACGGAGGGCCGCTTCAGCGTTAGCGTCTTCTTCGGGTTGACGCTCAGCGTCTTGTCGTCACCGGTTTTCGTATCCGTCATTCCACATCCTCTGCGGTGCCTAGCGCAACCGCTTCCGGTTTTTCCGCGAAATCGCCTCGAAACGTCTCGAGCGCCATCACGCGTTTCAGCGCCGCCTTGCCCGCGTCCCGCCCAAGCACGGCAGCATGTATCACATTTGTGGCCCCCAATGCCAAACTCAATTCCTGTTCGGAGAAGAGTTTGTATGCCGGCACATCCGGTCCACCCATATGAACGACTGCGCGACGGGCCGCGGTTATCTTGCGTACGCCATCTTCAGAGGCTTCCAGCGCGTGCAGAACGGCAGATGCCTTGCCGCTGCGGACCGCAGCCTCGACCTTGGCTGCACCCAATGCCACGGCACCGGCCTTGCGCGCAAGCCCAAGCGCACCGAGCGCTGCCTTCGAGAGCAATTCGTCGACCAGACCGCCCAGATTCTCGGGCGGCTTGACGCCGGCCTTCAGCGAGCGGGCGAAGAGGTTCTTCGCCGCAGCCTTGTCGACATGGGCCCGATCAGCGGTGACCCAGCAGCCGCGCCCGGGGAGATTGCGCTTCAGATCCGGAACGACCATGCCGTCCGGTCCGGCGACGAACCTGATCAGGTTCTCCGCCGGCTGCGCCGTGCGCGTGACGATGCATGTGCGGTCGTTCATCTCGTCCACGATATCTCCCGGTCACGCCCATATCAGGCGTCCGCGCCTTCCGCTGCGTCCACGCCCTCGGCGGCTTCCTCACCGTCCTCGGCTTCCGCCTCGGCAGCCAGATCCTCTTCCGTGATCCAGCCCATCTTCAGGCGGGCGGCCACCACCATCTGCTCGGCCTCGGCGCGCGACACGTCGAAATTGGAGAAGACGCCCGGCTCGAACTTCGTCTCGCCGTCCTTGCGCTCCTTCCAGCCGACCAGATCGTCGACCGCGTAACCGGCAAAATCCTCGATGGTCTTCACGCCATCCTCGCCCACAGCCACCATCATGGCGGTCGTCATGCCGGGGATATCGCGCAGCTCGTCCGCAACGCCAAGCTCGACGCGCCTGGCGTCGTGCTCGGCCTCGATGCGCTCCAGATACTCGCGCGCACGGGCCTGGATCTCGCCGGCCGTCTCCTCGTCGAAGCCGTCGATGGAGGCGATTTCATCCGCATCCACATAGGCCACTTCCTCGACGCTAGTAAAGCCTTCGGAGGCGAGCACCTGGCCGACCATCTCGTCGACATTGAGGGCGTCCATGAACAGGGTCGAGCGCTCGGTGAATTCCTTCTGGCGGCGCTGCGATTCCTCTTCCTCGGTCAGGATGTCGATGTCCCAGCCGGTAAGCTGCGAGGCCAGGCGCACGTTCTGGCCGCGGCGGCCGATGGCCAGCGAAAGCTGGTCGTCCGGCACCACCACCTCGATGCGCTCGGCGTCCTCGTCGAGCACCACCTTGGCGACCTCGGCCGGCTGCAGCGCGTTGACGATGAAGGAGGCCGCGTTCTCGTTCCACGGGATGATGTCGATCTTCTCGCCCTGCAGCTCGCCGACCACCGCCTGGACGCGGCTGCCGCGCATGCCGACGCAGGCGCCGACCGGGTCGATCGAAGAATCGTGGCTGATGACGGCGATCTTGGCGCGCGAACCCGGGTCGCGGGCCACCGAGCGGATCTCGATGATGCCGTCATAGATCTCCGGCACTTCCATGGCGAACAGCTTGGCCATGAATTGCGGATGAGTGCGCGACAGGAAGATCTGCGGGCCGCGCTGCTCGCGCCGCACGTCATAGACATAGGCGCGCACGCGGTCGCCATATTTGAAGATCTCGCGCGGGATCAGCTCGTCGCGGCGGATGATGGCCTCGCCACGGCCGAGATCGACGATCACATTGCCGTATTCGACGCGCTTGACGGTGCCGTTGACGATCTCGCCGATGCGGTCCTTGTATTCCTCGTACTGGCGGTCGCGCTCGGCCTCGCGCACCTTCTGCACGATCACCTGCTTGGCCGACTGGGCGGCGATGCGGCCGAAGTCCATAGGCGGAAGCTGCTCGGCGATGAAATCGCCCACCTGCGCATCCGGATTGCGGGTGCGCGCCGCCTTGACGTCGATCTCGCGGGCCGGCTCCTCGACGGCTTCCACGACCTCCATCAGGCGCTGCAGCTTCATCTCGCCGGTCTGCGGATTGATGTCGGCGCGGATGTTGGTCTCCTGGCCGTAGCGCGAGCGCGCCGCCTTCTGGATGGCGTCCGCCATGGCGGCAAGGACGATCTGCTTGTCGATGGACTTCTCGCGGGCCACCGCGTCAGCGATCTGCAGAAGCTCGAGCCTGTTCGCACTGACTGCCATTTCACTCTCCTTCGGCATGGTTTCCGGGGGCTTCGTCCCGGGCCGGTTCCGTTCCATTTTCCTTTTGGGACCGCGCGGCGGCCCTTTCGCTCGCGGAAGGACGGCGGTCGCGCTTGCGCTGCCGGCGTTCCTCCTTGTCCTTCTTCAGGGCATCGCGGACCAGCTCGTCCGTCAGGACAAGCCGCGCCTCGGCGATCGCCTCGAAGGGAATGCCATAGAGGACGTCCTCGTCCTCCTTGGTCTCGGCCGTTTCCGGCTCGATGGTCACCGTCTCGTCGTCGCATTCGACGACGAAGCCGCGAAACCGCTTGCGCCCTTCCAGAAGCACCGCGGTCTCGATCTTCACGAGATGCCCGGCGGCAGCGACGAAATCCGACTTGCGGACCAGCGGCCGATCGATGCCGGGCGAGGAGACCTCGAGCTGATAGGCCGTGTCGATGGGGTCCTCGACGTCGAGCGCCGGCGACAGGGCGCGGCTGACTTCCTCGCAGTCCTCGACCGTCATCGTTCCATCCGGGCGCTCGGCCATGACCTGCAGCGTCGCGCCGTCCTGCGCGGTCATGCGCACGCGAACGAGGCGGTAGCCGATCGCACCGAGCACCGGAGCGACGATCGCGGCCACGCGCGCCTCGATTCCGCTCTCGCGGATGAGCCGGTCGTCGCCGATCCTGCCGCCTGAAACTGCCGTCATCAAACCTCCGAGCGGCCGCCTTTTAACAAAAAAGAGCGGGACCGGCGGGACCCACTCTCCGTCATAGCGACCAAGAATTTGCATGGGATATAGCCGAGGGAGGCGCTCATTTCAAGAGGCAGGGCGGCGGGCGGGCGCCATGGCGGTCGTTTTGCAGCGCACAAATGCATGGCAGCCCTGTCGATTCCACACTTCTTATGTCGCCCCCGACACATTATTTATGCTGCAACGCACAATCACAGGAACGAGACCATGTCTGCACGCAAGTTCATCTCGGGTATCGGAGAATTCTTCGGCGTCATCGAAAGCGCCGTGGCCGTTTCCGCCGCGGTGCGCGACCGTCGCCGCGCCAAGGACACCGACCTCCGCCGGCTCGGCATCGATCCGGAGCAGTTCTACCAGACGCGCCGGTACTGAGGCTTCATGCGCCCTGCCCGCGGCGGAAGGTCAGGTAGGCGGGCTTGCGGCCTTCGCGCATCGCCTTTGCCTCATAGCGGGTTCCGGGCCAGCCCGGATAGGGCGTCTGCCAGTCTGCCGCGCTGGCGGCCAGCCATTCGAAGGCCGGATGGGCGCGGCAATGCAGCAGCGTCCAGTTGACATAGGTGTCTATGTCGGAGGCGAAGCGGAACAGTCCGCCGGGCCTCAGGGCGCGCGCAAAGCGGTCGAGATTGACGCGGCTCACGAAGCGCCGCTTCCAGTGACGCTTCTTCGGCCAGGGGTCGGGGTAGAGCAGATCGATTCCTGCGAGGGAAGCCGGCGGCAGCCAGTCGAGCAATGCGGTCGCGTCATCGTTGTAGACACGCAGGTTTCCCGGCACCACTCCACTCTCTTCCACCGCCGCCGCGAGCTTGGCCATGCCGTTGACGAACGGCTCGACGCCGATGAAGCCGATCTCCGGATGGCGGCGCACCTCGTTCATCAGGTGCTCTCCGCCGCCGAAGCCGATCTCCAGGTGCACGGCGGTGACCTCGGCGCGAAAAAGCGTCGGCAGAATCTGCGGGGCAGGCTGCGAAAGATCGATCAGGGCCTCGTCGAGAAACGACTGCAGCGCGGCTCCCTGCCTGGGGCGCAGCGTCTTGCCGTGACGGCGACCGAAGAAGGCTTCCGTCGCCCGCTTACGCCGCTCTTCCGTCATCTCGATTTCCCAGCGTGCGGGGGCTGCCATGCCATCTGCCGGCATGATGCCGCCCTGTCCGTTCCAGTATAAGCACCGGACGGGATCAGATCCCGCCCTTTTTCTTCAATCCGCGTCCGCCGACCGGGGCCGATCACGCCGCTTTCGCAACGGCCAGCTTCAGCGCCTTGATCAGATCGGTCCGCTCCCAGGAGAAGGAGCCGTCGCGACCGGCCTTGCGGCCGAAATGGCCATAGGCCGCCGTCTTGGCATAGATCGGGCGGTTCAGGTCGAGATGGCGGCGGATGCCGCTCGGCGACAGATCCATCACCTGGCGGATGGCGTCCTCGACCTCTTCCTCCGAAAGGCGGCCGGTGCCGTGCAGGTCGACATAGACCGACAGCGGCTGCGCCACGCCGATGGCATAGGAGAGTTGGATGGTGCAGCGGTCGGCGAGATTGGCCGCCACGACATTCTTGGCGAGATAGCGCGCCGCATAGGCGGCCGAGCGATCGACCTTCGTGGTGTCCTTGCCGGAAAAGGCGCCGCCGCCATGCGGCGCCGCCCCGCCATAGGTGTCGACGATGATCTTGCGGCCCGTCAGGCCCGCATCGCCGTCGGGACCGCCGATGACGAACTTGCCGGTCGGGTTGATATACCAGTTGCAGTTCGCCGCAACTGAAATGCCGCCGGACGACAGCGCTTCCATGATGTAGGGCTCGACGACCTCACGCACCTTCCTGCTGTCCCAGCTTTCATCGAGATGCTGGGTGGACAGGACGATCTCCGTCACTTCGGTCGGCCTGCCGTCGACATAGCGGACCGTGACCTGCGCCTTGGCGTCCGGTCCGAGCCGGGCGACCTCGCCCTTGCCTTCCTTGCGCGCATCGGCAAGCAACTGCAGGATCTTGTGCGCGTAATAGATCGGAGCCGGCATCAGGTCCGGCGTCTCGCGGCAGGCGTAGCCGAACATGATGCCCTGGTCGCCCGCGCCTTCCTCTCCCTGCCGGTCGGCGGCGTTGTCGACGCCCTGGCCGATGTCCGGCGACTGGGCGTGCAGGAGAACGTCGATCTTTGCCGTCTTCCAATGGAAGCCGTCCTGTTCATAGCCGATCGAGCGGATCGCGCGGCGGGCCGCCGACCGGAACCGCGACGGATTGACCACCACATGGCCCCTGGCGTCGGTGACCACGTTGCCTTCCTTGTCGTGCTTCAGCAGGGAATCGGGAACACGGACTTCGCCGGCGATCACGACACGATTGGTGGTGGCCAGCGTCTCGCAGGCGACGCGCACTTTCCACGGGTCCATGCCGGATTTCTTGGCTTCCCGATAGACCAGATCGACGATCTCGTCGGAAATGCGGTCGCACACCTTGTCCGGGTGGCCTTCGGAAACGGATTCACTTGTAAAGAGGTAGGTCTTTCGCGCCACGGGTGTCCCCTCTGAGAAGAAGCCGACCAGTATCGGCAACAGGCGCTCCCTGTTAGCCAAGCTCGGTGGGGGAGGTCAAGCGCACATCGTCCGCGAACGGCCCAAAACGTGGGGCGCGCAACCGCCCGCCCCGCGTCCTGGCTTTGCCCAGCACCGCAATCGGAGTGCTGACAGGTGGGAAATCTCAGTCCTGACTTTCGGCAGCCAGCGCCTTGACCAGATCGATGATCCTGCGGCGAACCTTTGGATCGCCGACCTTCACGAAGGCCCGGTTGAGTTGAATGCCTTCGCTGCTGTTCAGGAAATCGACGACATAGGCGGCGCCTTCTTCGGCCATGCCCGGCGCCGACTCTGTGTCTTCTCCCGGCGCGCCCTCGAAGAAGAACGAAACGGGGGCACTGAGGACCGAAGCGATCGCCTGCAGCCGGCTGGCGCCGACGCGGTTGGTGCCCTTCTCGTACTTCTGGATCTGCTGAAAGGTGATTCCCAGGCTTTCGCCCAGTTTTTCCTGGCTCATGCCCAGCATGTTTCTGCGTAGTCTGATCCGACCGCCAACGTGGATATCGATCGGATTCGGTTTCTTCTTATTCTTGTTCATATATTCCCTCGCCATCCGGCACGGGGTTGCCATTGACCGACCCACCAGAAGCTTCGCCTGAGCCCCAAGCTTGACATATGGAGCCTCCAGAGTAGTCGGCTTACACACTATGCGTACCCCGACGGCGCTGTGTCAATTCAGTCTCCGACGCGGAGCGATCCTCCCGATTAGGGCCACCAGCCCGAAACTCAACGCAACAAAGGGTCCGTTGGTTCCCGCCCCGGCGAAAGAAAATTTGTCGGCCCGCCCAAGGGGCACCTTCACGTCGAGGGCCCCGACAGCGTCGAGATCGAAGGCATCGATGACCCGCCCATAGGAATCAACCACTGCCGATATGCCGTTATTGGCGGCGCGCACCAGCGGAAGCCCCGTTTCGACCGCTCTCACCTGCGCCTGGCGGAAGTGCTGATAAGGCCCCGGCGTCAGACCGAACCACGCGTCGTTGGTCAGGTTCAGCAACAGATCGGCCCGCTCGGATGCGCCGTCGACAATCCCCGGAAAAATAATTTCATAGCAAACAAATGGTAACACCCGGACACCATTTGCGAGGGAAATGGCGTGGCGCGACGCGCCCTTGCTGAACGGTCCGACCGATTGGACGATCCGGCCGAGCCCGAGCCGGCCCAGCGCCTCTGCGAAAGGCACATATTCGCCGAAAGGCACGAGGTGCACCTTGTCCACCGCGTCCACGATCGCGCCATCCGGTCCGACCGCGATCACCGAGTTGTAGTAGCGTTCGGTGCCGGCTTCGCCCCCCTCCACGCGCACCGCACCGGCCAGCAGCATTTGCCCATCGGCAAGCAATCTGCCCAGTTCGGCCAGCGCGTCGGGCCGATCGGAGAAGAAGAAGGGCACCGCCGTTTCCGGCCAGACGATGAGGTCGGGCGGCGTCTCCCCTTGGGAAACGGGCGCCGACGAAAGATCGACCAATAGCCTGAAGATGCGGTTCTGCTCGGCGACGTCCCACTTCTCATCCTGCAGGATGGACGGCTGGACGATGCGCACGGACATTGTTTTGCCGACTTCCGGAATTTGCGAAAGACGAAGGTAGCCATAGCCGAGATGCAACCCTATGCACACCGCGGCGATGCCGGTGCCCACCGCGAGCCCCCGCCGCGTGCCGATCAGCGCAGGCGTCGAAAACACCAGCACGGCCAGGGTGTTCATCCCGTCTAAGCCAAAAATATTAGCCGACTGCATCGAGAGTACAGTCGGCATGGCCGAATAGCCTATCGCATTCCACGGAAATCCGGTCAGGATATTCGCCCTAAGCCATTCGGCCAGGCCGAAGCCGAAGGCCAGGGCCAGCAGCCGCAACACTCCGTCCGACCAAAACAGGCGCGCCAAAAAGGAAGCAAACCCGTAGAAGATCGCCAGAAACGCCGGAAGACCAATCGCTGCGAAAGGCAAAGCCCAAGCAAAGTTTTCCGCGTCGACCAGCAAAGCGTTGCCGATCCACCAGAGACCGAAGAGGAAATATCCGAAGCCGAACCACCAGCCGGTCGCGAAGGCCGGCCAGTGACGGGCGAGGAAGCCGCGCCCTTCGCCGTCCGCGCCGTCGAGCAGCCAGACGAGAACGGGAAAGGCGACGAAGCAGGCGGCGAAGAAATCAAAGGGCGGCTGGGCGAGCGCCGCGCCGATCCCGGCCGAAAACCCGAGCAGGGCCCGCCGCCACCCACTCAGCAAGATCACCCGTCCGGCAAGGTCTTCCATCCACACGTCCGCCCAGCACGAATCAGCCAGGAGTCAGTATCAGCACAATGCGACGCGATAAAACCCACGATCGCTCCGCCGGCCCGGAAAGGCGTCGCCCTGCAGCGTCGTGCGTCCATTCGGACGCACAAAGGACGCTGTAAGTTCTTGTCTCTGCGCATCATGCTTTCCGAAAATCGATACCGATTTTCGGGCCGATGCGCTACTGCTCCTCGGACGGCTTGGAGACGACGCGCCGACGGCGTTCGGCGGCACGCGTGTGGACGATGCGCACCCGCTTGACGCGGCGCGGGTCGGCGTCGAGCACCTGGAACTCGAAGCCTGGTATGGCCTGGACGACCTCGCCGCGCGCCGGAACCCTGCCCAGCGTGTTGAAGATCACGCCACCGATCGTGTCGACATCCTCGGTGTGCTCCTCGGCGTGGAACGCCTCGCCGATCACGGCGGCCACGTCCTCGATCTCGGCCTTGCCGTCAACCACGAAGATGCCGTCGCCCGTCTGCTCGATCATCGGGGCGGCATCGTCGTCGTGCTCGTCCTCGATGTCGCCGACCACCATCTCGACGATGTCCTCGAGCGAGACGAGACCGTCCGTCCCGCCATATTCGTCGATGACCAGCGCCATCTGGGTGCGCGACGCCTGCATCCGCGCCATCAGATCCGATGCCAGCATGGACGGCGGAACGAAGAGCAGCGGGCGCATCAGGTTGAGCTCGCCGATGGTGCAGGCCAGATCCACCTTGCTGAGGTCGATGGCCTGAGCCTCGGCCGTCTTGCGGCTGCCACGCGCGCGCTTCGGCCGGGCAGCGGTGATCAGATGCCCCACCACGTCGCGGATGTGCACCATGCCGCGCGGATCGTCGAGCGTCTCGCCATAGACCGGCATGCGCGAGTGGCCGGATTTCTCGAAGGCGTTGAGGAGATCGCCGAGCGTCGTCGACAGTTCCACCGCCTCGATGTCGGCGCGCGGCACCATCACGTCCTCGACGCGCAGCTCGCGCAGCCGCAGGATGTTGTTGAGCATGGCCCGCTCGCCCGGCGAGAAAGCGGCAGCGTCGTGAGCGTGTTGCGAAAGTGCATCGGCAAGATCGTCGCGCAGCGACGATCCGTTGCGCAAACCCAGCGCCGCCATCAACCTCTCCCGGAGGGACTGGCGCCCGTTGCCCGCGCGATGTCTGGATCTACTCGATCCCTCGTCTCCCTCCTCGGGAGAATGTGCTTCGCCGCTAGGCTCCCCGGCAGCGATCATCGTGTTTTCTGTCATGGCCCTATGGTCAATTGCACCCTTCAGTTAGGCATACGGATCGCCAATCGCAAGGCTGGCGAGAATCTTGCGCTCCAGCGCTTCCATCTCCTCGGCTTCCTCGTCGTTTTCATGATCATACCCCAAAAGATGCAGGAATCCGTGAACGATGAGATGCGTCAGATGATCTTCGAAGCTTTTCGCCTCCGCCTCCGCCTCGCGCCGCACGGTGTCGTGGGCGATGATGATGTCGCCGAGCGGCGGCAGGTCCGGGCTCGCGACCGGTGGCGGGGCGGCCGGAAATGACAGCACGTTGGTCGGCTTGTCCTTGCCGCGCCACTGCCTGTTGAGCACCCGTATTTCGGCGTCGTCGGTGAAGAGCAGGCTGACGGGGCCGATCCCGTCCGGGTCCGTCCCGCTTTCGACCAGCGCGGCCTGAAGCGCCTTCTCCGCAAGGGCGCCGAGCACCTGCTCGTCCGGCCAGCCACCCGCCTCGATCGCCAGATCAAAGACCGCTTGCGGCGGTGCGCCGCCTTCTGTGCGGGTGTGGCTCATGGTTTCCGCGGATCAGCCCTGCGCCTTGCGGTCGTAGGCCTTGACGATCGCCGCCACCAGCGGATGGCGCACCACGTCCTTCTCGTCGAAGCGGACGGTGACGATGCCGGGAACGTCGGCCAGCACCTCCAGCGCCTCGACCAGGCCCGATCTGGTGTTCGGCGGCAGGTCGATCTGGCTGGGATCGCCGGTGACGATCATGCGCGCATTCTCGCCGAGACGCGTCAGGAACATCTTCATCTGCATCGGCGTCGTGTTCTGCGCTTCATCCAGGATGACGACGGAGTTGGCCAGCGTGCGGCCGCGCATGAAGGCGAGCGGGGCGATCTCGATGACGTCGGCGGTGAGCGCCCGTTCCACCTTGTCGGCGGGCATCATGTCGTAGAGCGCGTCGTAGAGCGGGCGCAGATAAGGATCGACCTTCTCGCGCATGTCGCCCGGCAGAAAGCCCAGGCGCTCGCCCGCTTCCACGGCCGGACGCGACAGGATGATGCGGTCGACCGCGCCGCGTTCCAGCAGCATTGCCGCATAGGCGACCGCCAGGAAGGTCTTGCCGGTGCCTGCCGGGCCGATGCCGAAGACGAGCTCGGAGCGCTCTAGCGCCCGCATATAGGCGTCCTGGTTGGCGGAGCGGGCGTGGACCGTCCGCTTGCGGGTGGAGATCTGCGCCGCGGCGATTCTCCCCTTGCCCTCCATCGTCGGCAGGACGAGCTGATCGTCGGCGGCGATGGCGAGCCGCACCGCACCGTCGACGTCGGACGCCGCGATCTCGGCGCCGCTCTGGACCATCTCGTAGAGATAGTCGAGCGCGCGGCGCGCCTGCGCCGCGGCCGCGCTGTCGCCTCGCACGGAAAGCTGGTTGCCCTTGGAGCGGATGTCGACGCCGAGCTTCTGCTCGATCCGCGCGAGGTTTTCGTCGAAAGGCCCGTAAAGGGCACTGGCCAGCTTGTTGTTATCGAAGGTGAGCACGATGTGTGCCATGTCCGAAGCCCCGGAGGGCAGGTTCTTCAACTCAGTGCTGGCGGTCAAGCGCCTCTCCTTCACGACACCGGTTCGGAAAACAGGCTGTTGGTTCCCGCTTCCTTGATTCGAACACTGACAATGTCACCGATTTCGCCGGCTTTTTCATCAACAATCACCGGCTGCAGCCAAGGCGAGCGGCCGACCCGCTGGCCGGCCTGGCGGCCCGGCTTCTCGAGCAGCACGTCCATCGTCCTGCCGACGAGGGCTGCAGCGAAGGCGCGCTGCTGTTCGGTGAGAAGCGCCTGCAACGCCTGCAGGCGCTCGTCCTTCACGCCTTCGGGCACCTGGTCGTCGAGATCGGCACCGGGCGTGCCCGGACGCGGCGAATATTTGAACGAGAAGGCCTGCGCATAGGTGACGTCGCGAACGAGCCGCATGGTCTCCTCGAAATCTGCATCCGTCTCGCCGGGAAAGCCGACGATGAAATCGCCGGACATGGCGATATCGGGCCGGGCCTTGCGGATGCGATCGATCAGGCGGCGGTAGTCGTCGCCCGTGTGCTTGCGGTTCATCGCCTTCAGGATGCGGTCGGAGCCCGCCTGTACCGGCAGGTGCAGATAGGGCATCAGCTTGTCGAGATCGCGATGGGCGGCGATCAGCGCGTCGTCCATGTCGCGCGGATGGCTCGTCGTGTAGCGCAGGCGGCCGAGGCCCGGAATTTCGGCGAGCCGGAACAGAAGCTCGCCAAGCCCCCATTCGCGGCCATCCGCACCCTCGCCATGCCAGGCGTTGACGTTCTGGCCGAGCAGCGTCACTTCCCGAACGCCGGCGGCGGCGAGGCGCTCGGCTTCGGCGACGATCTGCGCCACGGGGCGCGAGACTTCCGCGCCGCGCGTATAGGGCACCACGCAGAAGGTGCAGAACTTGTCGCACCCTTCCTGCACCGTGAGGAAGGCGGTGACGCCGCGGCTGCGCACGGCCTTCTTCTGCGGCGCCGGCAGATGCTCGAACTTGTCTTCGATGGCGTAGTCGGTCTCGACGATCTTCTCGCCGCCGAGCGCCCGTCTCACCACCGCCGGCAGGCGGTGGTAGGTCTGCGGGCCGATGACGAGATCCACGGCCGGGGCGCGGCGCAGGATCTCGCGCCCTTCGGCCTGGGCGACGCAGCCGGCGACGCCGACGACCGTCTCGCGCCCGTCGCGGCCCCGCTCTTCCTTGAGCTGGCGGATGCGGCCAAGCTCGGAATAGACTTTTTCGGCGGCCTTCTCGCGAATGTGACAGGTGTTGAGCAGGACGAGATCGGCCTCCTCGATCCGGTCGGTCGGCGCATAGCCGTCAGCGGCCAGCGCATCGGACATGCGCTGCGAATCGTAGACATTCATCTGGCAGCCGTAGGTTTTCACGAAAACCTTCTTGCCCTCCGGCCGCGCTGCGTGCGCTGCTTCGAGCATCTGTTCGGCGCCAAGTTCCGGCGTAACGTTTTCTTCCATGCCGGTTTCCTAACGTTTTTGCGTGTCAAAAAACAGACGATTCTTTGTCTGAGCGAAATGGTGATCAGGATTTGTCGTCGCGCAGCGTCGCCACGAGCATCGCGCGCACCTGCGCCTCGGCCGCCCGCGCCACGGCCTTGCGGTCGCCCTTGGCGGGAAACGGGATCGGCTCGCCATATTGCACCACCACGTCGACGGGGCGCGCCGCAAGCACGGTCCTCAGATGCGGCACCAGATCCATGTCGCCGATCCAGGCGATCTCGGCCCGCTCGCGCCGACCGAGCCTCAACCCGCCCTTGTGGGTGTAGGCGATCGCGGCCGGTTGAACGGTGACGCAGCCCGCCCTGTTGCCGGCGAGCGCCAACTGCGCCGCGCTGAAGAGCGTGCTGTTGAAGGGCAGGAGGCGGTTGCCGTCACCCGTCGTCCCTTCGGCGAACAGCACCATGGGGTCGCCGTCCGCCAGTCGCTCGGCGATCTCGCGCGCCTGCTCGGGCGAGGCGCGACGGCGGTCCCGCTCGACAAAGACGGAGCGCTGCTGGCGCGCGAAGGTGCCGAGCACCGGCCAGTGCCGCATCTCGGCCTTGGCGATGAAATGCACGCCGTCGAGAGAGCCAAGGACAAGGATGTCCAGCCAGGAGACATGGTTGGCGGCGATCATCAAGGGCCGCTCGCGGACCGCCGTGCCCTTGACGCGCACACGCACGCCCAGAACGCGCAGCGTCAGCTGATGCCAGAGCCGGGGAATGCGCCGGTCGCTCATCACGCGGGTGCGCAGCGCGACCTCCTGCACCACCAGCAGCGGCAGCGTGTAGAGAGCGACGATCAGGATCGCGGCGGCAAGACGAAAGGTGTTGAACATTGGCTGGCCTGGCCTTTCCGGTCGGCCGGTTCCCTGCAGCCTGCGGGACAACCGGCGCGCCGTGAGAGGACGCCCTCTATCGAAGGTCGCGCCGCATGACAAGCGCTCCGCTGCGCTGACCAGCGGCGTCGCGGTAATAGTCCGGGCGCCCGCCGACCTGCCGGAACCCCAGGCGGCGGTAAAGGGCGATGGCGGGAACGTTGTTCTCCTCCACTTCCAGGAACAGGGCGGCCGCCCGATCGGCATGCAGGCGGCGCAGCACCGCGTCCATCAACTGACGCCCCAGGCCCAGCCGGCGCTGATTGCGGGCAACCGCGATGGTGAGGATCTCCCCCTCATCCGCCGCCTGGCGCGCCAGCACGAACCCGACGGGCGTGCCGGGCCGCCTGCCGGGCGACAGCGTGGCAAAGCCGAACACCGTGGACTGCGAGAGCAGCGCCTCGAACTCCGCGTCGCTCCAGGGACGTGCGAAATCCTCGGCGTGCAGATCCGCCAGAGCCAGGCTGTCGGCAATCTCGAGCGGGCGCACCGCATAGTCCGGGCGTCTGGAGAAAAGCGCCATCAGTCCCCCTTGCGCGGCAGCGCGAAATTCCGCTGCGGGGCCGCTTCCGGCGCGCGCAGGTAAAGGGGTTTCGGCTTTTCCGGGCCTGGGCCCTTCGCCGCGGCCAATCCGGCATAGGTGGCGATGTCGGCGGTCGCCGCAGCAGGCCCCGTCTTCAGATCCTCGCCGGCCGCCTCGGCGACCAGTCGCGCGGCACTGCCGCAGAGCAAAGGCCGCTCCTTCGCCGCCCACTCTGCCAAGGCCGCCACCGGAAGGCTCACCGGCTCGAGCAGCACGCCGCCGCCGGCGTCATACGCGGCGGCAAACAGATGCTCCGGGCGCTGGCCGAGCACCACCAGGACCGGCGTGCCGGGAAAGGCCGCGCGCGCCTCGGCGGCCAGGCCCTCCAGCGTGCTGACGCCGATGGCCGGGATGCCGAGCGCCAATGCCAGCCCGCGGGCGGCGGCAACGCCGACCCGCACGCCGGTGAAAGAGCCGGGGCCGACCGAGACGGCGATCGCCTCCAGCGCGTCATAGCCGAGGCCCGCTTCGCCGAGCGCTCCGTCGATCACCGCCATCACATGCTCCGCATGCCCCTTGCCGAGCTCGAGCACGGTGCGGCCCAGCTCAGCTTGCGCTTCGCTGTCGAAAACACAGGCCGCGCAGAGACCGGCCGCAGTGTCGATGGCGAGAAGTCTCATGACCTATCGACCCGCAAACGCGGGGGCCGGCGATTGCGCACTTCCTTTTTCAAGCCGTTGCGGTCGCGGCATTGGCCCTGTCCCGTGCCTTCAGCTCGAGCCGGCGCGCATGCAGGACCGGCTCGGTGTAACCGTTGGGCTGCTGGCGGCCCTTCAGCACCAGATCGCAAGCCGCCTGGAAGGCGATGGACTCACCGAAATCCGGCGCCATCGGACGATAGAGCGGATCGCCGGCATTCTGCCGGTCGACCACCGCCGCCATGCGCCTCATCGTCTCCATCACCTGCGCTTCGGTGACGACGCCATGATGGAGCCAGTTGGCGATGTGCTGCGAGGAGATGCGCAGCGTCGCGCGGTCCTCCATCAGGCCGACATCGTTGATGTCCGGCACCTTGGAGCAGCCGACGCCCTGGTCGATCCAGCGCACCACATAGCCCAGAATGCCCTGCGCGTTGTTGTCCAGTTCCTTCTGGATCTCCTCCGGCGTCCAGTTGGGCCGCACGGCCACCGGCACCGAGAGGATGTCCGCAAGCTGCGCGCGCGGGCGGCTCTTGAGGGCCGCCTGCACGGCATGCACATCCACCTTGTGATAGTGGGTGGCGTGCAGCGTGGCGGCGGTCGGCGAAGGCACCCAGGCGGTGTTGGCGCCGGCCTTCGGATGGCCGATCTTCTGCTCCAGCATGGCGGCCATCATGTCGGGCATGGCCCACATGCCCTTGCCGATCTGCGCATGGCCGGACAGGCCGCATTCGAGGCCGATGTCGACGTTCCAGTTCTCATAGGCGGAAATCCAGGCGGCCTGCTTCATGTCGCCCTTGCGGATCATGGGGCCCGCTTCCATGGAGGTGTGGATCTCGTCGCCCGTGCGGTCGAGGAAGCCGGTGTTGATGAAGACCACGCGCTCCCTGGCGGCGCGGATGCACTCCTTGAGATTGATCGTGGTGCGCCGCTCCTCGTCCATGATGCCCATCTTCATGGTGTTGGGCGCCATGCCGAGCGCCTCTTCGACGCGCGAGAAGAGCTCGACGGCAAAGGCCACCTCTTCCGGTCCGTGCATCTTCGGCTTCACCACATACATGGAGCCTGCGCGGCTGTTGGCGCGCCGACCGTTCGGCCCGACATCGTGCAGCGCGATCAGCGCGGTGAACATCGCGTCCATGATGCCTTCCGGCACCTCGTGGCCGTCGGCGTCGAGAATGGCCGGGTTGGTCATCAGATGGCCGACATTGCGCACCAGCATCAGCGAACGGCCCGGTAACACCAGCTCGCCACCCTTTGCAGCGGTGTAGACGCGGTCGGGGTTGAGCCGGCGGGTAAAGGTCTTGCCGCTCTTGGTGACCTCCTCGGCGAGATCGCCCTTCATCAGGCCGAGCCAGTTGCGGTAGACGGCGACCTTGTCCTCGGCATCGACCGCGGCGACGGAATCCTCGCAGTCCTGGATGGTGGTCAGGGCCGATTCCAGCACCACATCGGCGATGCCGGCCTTGTCCGTCCCGCCGATCGGATGATCGCGGTCGACGACGATCTCCGCGTGGAGCCCGTTGGTGACGAGCAGGATCGCGGACGGTGCGGAAGGATCGCCCCGGTAGCCTGCGAATTGCGTGCCGTCGGCAAGATGCGCCCTGCCATCGGCGATCGCGACGGTCAGCCCGCCATCGGCAACGGAGAGGCCCGTTGCCTCGCTCCACGAAGCGCCGTCCAGCGGCGCGCTCTCATCGAGGAAGGCACGCGCCCAGGCGATCACCTTCTCGCCGCGCTTCGGGTTGTAGCCCTTGCCCTTTTCCGCGCCATCATCCTCGGAGATCGCATCGGTGCCGTAGAGCGCGTCGTAGAGCGAGCCCCAGCGCGCGTTGGCTGCGTTCAGCGCGTAGCGCGCATTCATCACCGGGACGACGAGCTGCGGACCGGCGACCGTCGATATCTCGGGATCGACGTCCCCGGTGGTCACGCGAAACTCCCCGCCCTCGGGGAGGAGGTAGCCGATCTCGCGCAGGAAGGCCTGATAGGCGTCCTGATCGACCGGCGCGCCGTTCTCACGATACCAGGCGTCGATCTTCTCCTGCATCTCGTCGCGCTTCTTCAGCAGCGCGCGGTTCTTCGGCGCCATGTCATGGACGATCCCGGCCAGGGCCGCGAAGAAGCGGTCGGCATCGATGCCGGTTCCCGGCAGAGCCTCGTTGACGGCGAAATCGCGCAGCTCTTCCGCAATACCCAATCCGTGAAGCTCGACGCGATTTGTCATTTGGACGACACTCCTCTTCCCGCATGTCAAATTGGTGGAATGCTTTCACCACGCCCGGCGCATCGGGTCAATTCGTCTGTTGGCCTAGAACCGGATGAGGAAAAGCGTGAAGCGGTTTTCCGCCCGCATCCCGCTCCAACTTCCGGAAGCGATCGCGATGCAGCGCCACGCGGGGGCGGCCGGAGGCCTCCGCGATCACGAACGCCTCCACGAAACTGCGCTGCCCGTCCACCTCGACGGCCCGCACGTCGCGCCGGATCCGGAGTTCCGCGCCATCCGCCCCCGCCTCGGCCGCTCTGGCGCCGATCTCGCCGCGCAGCACGCCCTCGGCAAAGGACAGCGCCTCCTCCTCGTCAATGAAGTCGCGCGTCGTCTCCGCGACGCTGACCCGGTACAGGCCCTCGTTCGGCTGGCCGATATGCGCTTCGCCGCGCACGCGCACCTGGCCCACCACCGCGCCGATGGCATTGGCCACGTCCGCGTGGTCAGGCAGCACGCAAGCCTGCCCGAGCAGCGCGTCGAACCCCGCATAATGGAGCCGCGCCGAGGCGCCGAGGCCGATCACCGGACGGTCGAGCCCGATGCTCAGGCGCGCCAGGCGGCCGTCGCCATCGAGGGCGCGGCAAACCAGGGGATGAACCGCGAGCGCCGCGCCATCGAGCCCATCCTCGCTGAGCGCCGTTTCGAGCAGCGCCTCGGCCGAGCGGCGCGTCAGCCGCGCCAGGACACGGGCGCTGATCTCCTCGGCGGACGCGGCCAGCGGTTCCCCGTTGCCGTCGCGCCGGCGTGCGAACAACGCTGCACCGAGGCGGGCGGCTTCAGCGTTCCAACCGGTCTGGCGGCCCAGCACATGGGCCGCGTCGGAGGGCGTGAAGCCCGCCAGAAGCGCCAAACCGCGCGAGACCAGGCGCCGCAGCGTGGCGAGCTGCGCGTTGCTCGCCAGCAGGCTCTCGAGCGGCTGCGGCTGCTGCCCGAGCCGCTCGTAGAGCGCGCGCTCGCCGGCCGAGAGCCCCGCCGCATGATGCTCCGGCACACCGCTCAGGCAAGCGAACCGCCCGTCGTGACGATTGGCGAGGGACCTGCCGAACTGCTTGCCGAGCGCCTCGAGCACGGGCTCGCCGTGGAGATGCGCGGCCAGCGACAGGGGGACGAGACGGCGCGGCCCGAGCAGGATGCGCGGATGCAGCACGCCCTCCTCCAGCGCCACCTCCGAATCGCCGCCGAGGCCGAAGGTGCGCATGGCGACCGCCTCCACCATGGTGCGATGCCCGCCGACATTGGCGCCCTCCGGGTCGATGCGCGGATAGCCGTCCTGCAGCACGGCGACATCGGTCGTCGTCCCACCGATGTCGGAAACCAGGGCATCGTCCATTCCGGTCAGGTGCCGCGCGCCGACGAGGCTCGCCGCCGGCCCCGACAGGATCGTCTCGATGGGGCGGGCGCGCGCAAAGGCGGCGGAGACCAGCGCCCCGTCGCCGCGCACCACCATCAGCGGCGCGGCGATGCC
>NZ_JANKOF010000099.1 GCF_024655565.1 Nitratireductor sp. ZSWI3
CCGTGCGTCCAAGAGGACGCACGGCGCTGTCAGTCTCTGAATCTGTGCATCGCGTGTGCCGCCCGTCGCTGGCTCTCAGGCCGGTTCGCCGGCTGCCAAAAGTGCTAGAGCGGTTCATTGTTTCATGGAAACGCTGTCCCGCTCTATCTCTTTATTTTCCGCATTTATGCGGACGTCAGGTGATCCCACCTGACTGCAAAATGCTTCAACTGGCGTAGGCCTTGCCGATCATCGCCTCGTGCATTTCCATGCGGCGGTAGAAGTCGGCGAGCTGCTTGCCCCTTTCCGGGCGGAAGGTGCGGCCGGCCGGTGCGATCGTTGCGATGCGGTCGATGCGGAACGTGCGGAAGTCGCCGCGCAGCTCGCACCAGGCGACCAGCGTCCACACCTTGCCCCAGAACCACAGGCCAAGCGGCCTGACGTCGCGCTCCGAGCCGCGCCCGGCCTCGTCGCGATAGTCGAGCCGCAGCACGTCGCGCGCCTCCACGGCGCGCTCCAGCGCGTCGATGGTCTGCCGGTCCATGTCGCTCACCACCCAGCGCGGCGTGTGGATCTCGGTGCGGGCGATGCGGTCGCGCTCCGGCTCGGGAAGCACGGTGCCGATCTTGATCAGCGCCTCCTCGGCCGCCCGCGCCATCGCTGCGCCGCCGAAGGCGCGCACCATGCGCGCGCCCGCGACCAGCGCCACGATCTCATCGCGCGTGAACATCAGCGGCGGCAGCTCGAAGCCCTCGCGCATCAGATATCCGACGCCCGCCTCACCGTCGATCGGCACACCGGTCGACTGCAGGTCGGCAATGTCGCGATAGATCGTGCGCTCGGACACTTCGAGCCGCTCGCTCAACAGGCGAGCCGTCACCAGACGCCCACCACGCAGATGCTGGACGATCTGAAAAAGTCGGTCAGCACGGCGCATGCGTTCTGCTCCCTACGCAAAAATTCCGAAGCTGTTTCCGTCGGGGTCGAGACAATACACGAAACGACCGGCGGGGATAGTGATTATGGGTGATGCCAGTTTGCCACCATTGGCTGTGACACGCTCCATCGCTTCTTCCAGGGGTTCGGCCACGGCCAGATGCACCGTCGGTCCCGTGCCTTCCGGCGCGGGCTTGCCGGGATAGATGTGGCCGGAAACGGCGGTTTCCGCATCTTTCCGGGCGAAAGCCGCCATCGGATTCGGTCCGCCTTCCTCGAGCTGCAGCTCGTTTTGCAGCACGGCGGCATAGAAGGCGCGAGAGCGGTCCATATCGGTGACGGGAATTTCGGCCCAGACGACGGCATTCAGCGGCAGGGTGTCGGACATCGCAAGGTCTCCATTTCTGATGCCGGGAGAATGGCACAGCCATCCTGACAGCATTCTGTCAGGATGGCTGGTGCCGGGCGACAGGCCGATTTTCGGGCCGATGCGCTGGATCACGATGACTTTGGGTTGAATCGATCCTAAATCATCGCGATTGCGTTCAGAAAGTTGGAGCGGGATGCGGGCGGAAACCGCTTCACACTTTGCCTCATCCCGCTCTGGATCGGTTCGTCGTTTCATGGAAACGCTGTCCCGATCTATCTTCTTTGTTTTTCCGCATTCATGCGGTCGTCAGGTGTTTCCACCCGACTGCAAAATGCTCTAGCGCGGGCGCTCCGGATCCCATCCGATGTCCTGTTGCATGGAGAGCGGAAGCGCAGCCAGCATGCGCCGGGTGCGGACGCGGCGGCGCCTCTCGCGATGGTCGTCCATCCACCGCTGGAAAGCCTGAAAAATGGTCTGACGTCCGGTTACCATGGCAATGCCTCCTGATTCTGACAGGAGCATTATCGCCGGGCCCGGCTGACAGCGTTTTGTCAGGAGCCTTCCGGCTTGACGTCGACCGTGTAGTTGAGCGGCAGCCGGCCGCCGTCGGCGTAGATCGTCTGGCCGGTGATGTAGCTCGCATCGTCATCGGCCAGAAAGCTGGCGATGGAGGCGATCTCGTCCGGCTCGCCGATGCGGCCGAGCGGCGTGCGCGACAGCAGCCGGTTGCGCGCCGCAAGGTCGCTGTTCACCGTGGTCAGCATGTCGGTCATGATCGAGCCCGGTCCGATGGCGTTGACCCGGATGCCATAGGGCGCAAGCGCCAGGGCCATGGCGCGGGTGAGCTGGCTCACGCCGCCTTTCGACACCGTGTAGGCGAGCTGTTCGGGGATCGCCAGGATGGCGTTGATCGACGACATGTTGATGATGGTGCCGGCCGGACCGCCCTTTTCCACCTTCTCCACCATGAAGCGCGCCACCGCCTGGCCGGCGAGAAACGTGCCCTTGAGGTTGGTGTCCATGACGCGGTCGAAATCCTCGACGCGCAGCTCGAGGAAATCGGCGGCGTGGACGATGCCCGCATTGTTGACGAGGATATCGACGTCGGCGAAGGCGTCGAGGGTTTCGGCCAGGAGATTGTGCACGTCGAGCCGCTTGCCGATGTCGGTTTTGACGAAGCGCGCTTCGCCGAGCTTCTGCAGGTCGGCGATGGCCGCCTTGCCCTTCTCGGCGTCGATGTCGGCAATCACCACCTTGACGCCGTGGCGCAGGAAGCGCTCGGCGATGGCGTAGCCGATGCCGCCAGCGCCGCCCGTCACGATTGCCGTCTTGCCGTCCAGTGCCATGGCGCCTTCCTCGTTCCCGGATTCGGCTGGACCCTGCGACGGCGCGGCGGCGAGGTCAAGCCGGGAAGAGGCCTCCGGGCAATCGCCTATGGCGGTGCGGTACCCCCACCCCTTACCCCTCCCCTCAAGGGCGATTGTATCTTTGACAAACCCGGTGACAGATCAGGAGAGATTTGATATGACGCAGGCATGGATTTCATCACGTATCTTGCCGGTGAAGCTAAGATGATCGCGCAAGCGCCAGTCACCTTTTTAGTGCTGGCCGCAGTGCTCGCGCTGATGGCTTATTGGCTTGTTCGGCACCAATTCGCGGACCGTCTGGAGTCATTGAATAGTCGGATCACCCTGCGTGATGACCAACTCGCCAGTTACAAGGAAAAGCTGAGCGGGGCTTCGCCTGACGAAGCCAAGCAGCGATTGGACTTGCTCGAACTCCAGGTAAAGGCACTCTCACCCCGTAGGCTGAGTACCGATCAGATCAACAGACTAATTAGCATGGTTAGCAAGCAGCCGAGCGCAATTGAGATCGCGCATGACGCGGCCGCTGGAGATGCGAAGGCATTTACGGGTGATTTCGCGGTAGCTTTTCAGAGGGCCGGATGGGCAGTCAGTTTGCCAATGGTGATGGGTATAGGTAATCCACCACCTACCGGAATAGCCTTGCAAGTAAATGACCCCGATAATCTACGGCCAGTAGAGGCCTTGGTGAGATCGGCCCTATCGGACCTAGGGTTGGAATTTGATGTTCAACCGGGGCTGAGGGGACCGCACCCACGGCCATCGCACATGCCGAACATTCCAGAACGGCCAGAAGAGCGGCCGCTTGACGTGGGCTTGCTGTTGACGACAAAGCTCACTTAGGCCGGGAGCCGCTTTTGTCATCCTTGGGCGGCGGCGCTTTCGCTACCTTCTTCAACGCGCGGTCAAAGGCCTCCTCCGACTGGTCGGTTCCCAGTTCTCGGGCGGCTTCCTCGAATTTTTCGCGTTGAGTTTTAGCTTTCGGTTTTGCCGCCATCAATCCGAATCCAACTGTGAAAATATGTCGCCTTGGCTCTGCGATGGTGAGGGAGTTGGGCGACAAATTTTTAGCGGCTTTCCGTCTGACTTGTTGATCTTTCCATCGAGCCCAAGAAGGTCAGCGCCATCGTACGTGTTCATCTCATCCACGTTTAGGACAAGCGCTGTGGCAAGGTGAACGCCATCTGACGGCTTCTTGCACTCCGTATGCGCGCGCATCAGTCGCCTAGATAGAACACCAATGCGCTCATCCACTAGGATTGGCCGAATCCACTTCTGCCGAAGTAGAGCTTCGATCCGTTTATCCTCATCCTCGGAAAGGGGCTTCGACGGTCCTTCGCATTTCGCTTTGAACACCTCAGCAAACGTGAAAAACGAGGTGTAGATCAGCACTCCTCCCCTTTCCGCTTCTTTCCATAATACCGTGCACTCGTTGACCTTCCCGGGCTCTTGGTTAATCAAGCCAAGGAAGGTGCAGGAATCCCAATAGACGCGCCTAACCAAGGTCCCCATCGTGTAGGCGGCGAAGGTATTCGTGAGGGTCGATTCCCGCCGTAAAGTTTGGGTCCATCACTGAGTCTAGATCAACGCGCTCAGCCTCAATAACCTCCCGCATGCTGTGAGCATCAATATACGTTAGCTTGGCACCGCCCGCGTAATGTAGAACGCCGGTAACCCCGATGGTTCGCCCTTCCCATACATCAGCCATTTGGTGTTCGTTCCCAAACTGCTTAACAAGCTTCTCCGAAAGCTGGCACCACGTGAAGCCATACAGCTCCGTTTGAATCTGGATGGCAGGTCGTCGCCGATAGCGGCCAGCCGCAACCATCACACCCTCAATCTCACCATAAGCCTCCCTCTCGGAAAGGCCCGACACAACGTCAATCGCAGCGTTAATAGCCGCAAGCGTTTGGAGTCCCGCCGTGGATCTCTGGCGGTCCAGCACCACAACGTTGCCTTGCTCAAAATCTATCTCGGTCAAGCCAATGCCGTTCGAGTGCCGGCGGAAAACCCCCGAGACAATCTCAGCCTCTGGCGGCGTCAGCCAAGCCGGAGCAGTTCCTCTTTCTACGATCTCCTGAATACCGGACGAAACCGTCGATTTCACGCGCTCTACGTGCGCGGATACATCCACGGTCGGGTTCTTGGCTTCAGCGAAAGCGACCACAGTAAATGGGCTGTTGGTGCTGGCGCGCTGCAATCGCCAGACAAACTCTTCCCGTGGCGACCCGAAGGAGCGTTCCGCCGCTTCAAAAATCGCAAGCGTATCCAACACCTGCTGCATGGCATCCCTAATGGATAGGGAGTCGTCAGCGGTGGTTGGGGCAACCGTAATCGTAAATCGGTCCATCGCCTGTCCTACGCGCCGCTGACGCCCGGTGAGACCCGGTAAGTCAAACGGCGACCTCTCACTCCCGAGAGCGCAAGGAACGCGCGGGCATTGTCATCTATACCGCGCGCAGCCCGGTTCGTATAGCGGAAGTCAAATTCTGCGAGATAGCGGTGAAGGTGGTGCTTGCTGATATTCTGATAGACGCCAGTGACGCCGCGTTTCAGGATGCTGAAATAGTTCTCGACAGTGTTAGAATAGGCGTCACCGCGCACGTATTCGTCCTTGCTGTGATCGACCATTTCGTGACGGGCAAACGCCTTGCCAACACGGTAGTAGCCGCCGCCAGTGTCGGTCATGAGTGCCGACTTGCGGTCCACATTGTTGAACAGAAGCGGACCAAGCGTCTTGCCGGACACGTCCGCGACATGGTGCGAACGGACGCTGCCACCGCGCTCTACCAGAGTGTGAACGATCTGCTTGCCAACGCCGCCAATGGCCTTCGGATTGCGCTTGCCGACATGCTTGCTCTTTTCCTTTCCGCCGATGTAGGTCGTATCGGCTTCAACGAATTTGCCTTTGGCGCCCATGGGCGAAAGCTCGCCCGAGCGCATGGCTTCGCGGATGCGGTGCGCCAGAAACCACGCCGTCTTGTACGTGACTTCCAGAACGCGGTGAAGCTGATGCGCGCTGATGCCCTTCTTGCTGGAGCACATCAGGTGGACAGCCTGTAGCCACTTATGAAGCGGCAGATGGCTTTCCTCAAAGATCGTGCCCATACGAACGGTGAACTGCTTCCGGCACTCGGCGCACTTGTAGAGGCCGTGGCGCTCGATGCCTTCCGGGTTCTTCTTGGAGGGCTTCGTGCGAACGCCAGTCAGCTTGTAGTGCTTGCCCATGTTGCCGCAGGCCGGACATACCGGACCCTGGGGCCACAAGATCGCCTCGACATGCTCGAATGCGGCGGCTTCATCGTAAAAGTAGGGGCGGCTCAGAACAGACATTTTCCCATCTCCTTGATTCCAATATAGGAATCTCAGAGGGGTTTGTCAAATATATAATCGCCCCCTCAAGGGGGAGGGGGACGATCGGGTGCACCGCCTAGCTTCCCTCCCCCTTGAGGGGAGGGATCGAGGGTGGGGGTCGCAGGCGAAGCCTGCAAGAAGAACCCTATGCGATTGCCCGGGAAGAGGCTCGGCCTCACCGCGAGTGCTTTTCCAGCGCCTCGGAGATCTCGTCGAGAATAGCGGGATCGTCGATGGTGGCCGGCATCGTCCATTCCTGATGGTCGGCGATCTTCTGCATCGTCGCCCGCAGGATCTTGCCGGACCGCGTCTTGGGCAGGCGCGCCACCGGGACCACGCGCTTGAACGCGGCGACCGGACCGATGCGGTCGCGCACCATGGCGACGAGCTCCTTCTCGACGGTGGCGATGTCCACATTCGCCTTGCCGTGCAGCACCACGAAGCCGCACGGCACCTGGCCCTTCAGCGCATCGGCGATGCCGATCACCGCGCATTCGGCGACGGCCGGGTGCTCGGCGACCACCTCCTCCATGCCGCCGGTCGACAGGCGGTGGCCGGCAACGTTGATGATGTCGTCGGTGCGCGCCATGATGAAGAGGTAGCCGTCCTCGTCCAGCATGCCGGCGTCGGCCGTCTTGTAGTAGCCGGGGAACTCGCTGAGATAGGCTTCGCGGAAGCGCCCGTCATCGTTCCAGAGCGTCGGCAGCGCGCCCGGCGGCAGCGGCAGCTTCACCACCACATTGCCGAGCCTGCCGGCTTCCACGGGGTGGCCGGCATCGTCGAGGACCCGCACGTCGTAGCCCGGCATCGGCACGCCGGGCGAGCCGTATTTGACCGGCAGCATGCCGAGGCCGACCGGATCCTGGCTGATCGGCGCACCGGTTTCCGTCTGCCACCAATGGTCGATCACCGGCACGCCGAGCGTCCGTTCGGCCCACTTCACCGTGTCCGGGTCGGCGCGCTCGCCGGCCAGGAACAGGGTGCGGAAGCGGGAAAGATCGTGCGGCTCCAGCAGCTCCGCTTCCGGATCGGCGGTGCGGATGGCGCGGAAGGCGGTGGGCGCGGTGAAAAGCGCCGCAACGCCATGCTCGGCGATGACGCGCCAGAAGACACCGGCATCGGGCGTGCCGACCGGCTTGCCCTCGAACAGGATCGTCGTGCAGCCATGCAGGAGCGGCGCGTAGACGATGTAGGAGTGGCCGACCACCCAGCCGACGTCGGAGGCGGCCCAGAAGGTCTCGCCGGGCTTTATGCCGAATTCGTTGAACATCGACCATTTGAGCCGCACCATGTGGCCGCCATTGTCGCGCACCACGCCCTTGGGGCGGCCGGTCGTGCCGGATGTGTAGAGGATGTAGAGCGGATCGGTGGCGAGCACCGGCACGCAGGGCACCTGGCGCCCCGCCGCGCGGGCGGCATCGACCAGCGCCGCATAATCGTGATCGCGTCCGGCGACCAGCTCGCAGTCCTGCTCCGGGCGCTGCAGGATCAGGCAGCTTTCGGGCTTGGCGGCCGCAAGGCGGATCGCCTCGTCGAGCAGCGGCTTGTAGGAGACGACGCGGCCGGGCTCCAGGCCGCAGGAGGCGGAGATGACGGCCTTCGGAGCGGCATCGTCGATGCGGGCCGCCAGCTCGCGGGCCGCGAAGCCGCCGAAGACGACCGAGTGCACCGCGCCGATGCGGGCGCAGGCGAGCATCGCAAAGACGGCTTCCGGCACCATCGGCATGTAGATGACGACACGATCTCCCTTGCCGACGCCAAGGTCCTGCAGGACGGCGGCCAGGGCGACGATCTCGGCTTTCAGCCCGGCATAGGTGAAGCTCTGCTTGCGCCCCGTGATGGGGCTGTCATAGACGAGAGCGGGCTGGTCCTTGCGGCCGCCGTCGACGTGCCGGTCGACGGCGTTGAAGCACGTGTTGCAGCTTGCGCCGGAAAACCACCGGCCATAGACGCCGTCATCCGGGTCGAACACCTTGTCCCACGGCGTGAACCAGTCGATCTCGCGTGCCGCATCGGCCCAGAATGCCTCCGGATCCCGTTTCCAGGCCTGATAGACCTCGTGATAGCGTGACGCCATCCCGCCTCCTCCCTGCGGTTCGTGCTGCAGCGCCGTGCGTCCCTTTGGACGCACAAAGGACGCTGCAAGTCTTTGAATCTGGGCATCGTGCTTACCGAAAATCGAGTCCGATTTTCGGGCCGATGCGCCAGTCTTCCCGTGACGATAGCGGATCGGACGTGGCGGCGTAAATCAGACTTGCGGTGGAGGCGCGCTTTGACAGGTGCCGCGACGGCAGGCACAAGGAACATCCCTTCCGCGAATCGGCCAGCGCATGTCCAAGATCCTGCTTCTGCTCATCCTCGCCATGATGGTCGTCCATCTCATCCGGCCGCTTGGCCTGCCGGGCCTGAGGCGCCGCAGCGATTTCTGGAAGCTGGCGCTGATCGCGCTCGCCGCGGTGTCGCTGACCATCCTGGTGCGCGGCGAGTAGGGCTCGGAGTCCGGTTTCGCGCCTTCCCGGCTGCAGCGCGCTCTCGACAAAACGGCCCGCCGACGAGTGCCGGCGGGCCGCTTCACAAGAAGTCCAGAGCGGTCTGATCAGGCCGCCTCGAGCGCCTGCTTCCACTCGCCGGTGGCGGCAAGGCCGTTCATCCGGGCGCGATGGGCGAAGGCACGCTGGCCGGCGGCGACGTTTTCCTTCTTGCCGCCCCAGGCCTTGAGGGCGGCGGCCTGCAGAGCACGGCCGTAGGAGAAGGTCAGCGCCCAGGGCATGTCGTAGCCGGCGTTCATGATCGACAGGTGCGCCGTCGCCTCTTCGTCCGACTGGCCACCGGAGAGGAAGGCGATGCCCGGCACGGCGGCCGGAACCGTCGCCTTGAGGCAGCGCACGGTCTTCTCGGCCACTTCCTCGCGGCTCGCCTTGCGGGCGTTCTTGCCGTCGATGATCATGTTCGGCTTCAGCACCATGCCTTCGAGCGAGACGCGGGCGTCATAGAGCTCGGTGAAGACGGTCTTCAGCACCCATTCGGTCACCTCGTAGCAGCGGTCGATCGAATGGTCGCCCGGCTTGCCGTCCATGAGCACTTCCGGCTCGACGATGGGCACGATGCCGGCTTCCTGGCAGAGCGCGGCATAGCGGGCGAGCGCCTGGGCGTTCTGCTTCACCGCGCCCCAGCTCGGCAGGTCGTTGGAGATGGAAATGACGCCGCGCCATTTGGCGAAGCGGGCGCCGAGGCCGTGATATTCGGAGAGCCGGTCGCGCAGGCCGTCGAGCCCTTCGGTGATGGTCTCGCCCTGGAAGCCGGGCATCGGCTTGGCGCCGGCATCGACCTTGATGCCCGGCACGGCGCCGGAGGCCTTGATGATGTCGACCAGCGGCGTGCCGTCGGCGGCCTTCTGGCGCAGCGTCTCGTCGAAGAGGATGACGCCGGAAATGCAGTTCTTCATCGCATCGTCGGCGCGGAAGAGCATCTCGCGGTAGTCGCGGCGGGCGTCTTCGGTCGATTCGAGGCCGATCGTGTCGAAGCGCTTCTTGATCGTGCCGGAGCTTTCGTCCGCCGCCAGAATCCCCTTGCCCGGGGTCACCATGGCGGCTGCAATATCCTCAAGCCGTTCGCTCATGTCAGGTCTCCTGTCTGTTCATAACCGGCCGAATAGCAGATGCGGCCGGCAAACGGAATGCAGGTGCGGAACCCCTAATCGATTGAAATGTCTGCCTATTCACACATTGCTTAACGGGTTGTCGCAAGCGCTTCAACGCCGGGCAGTTTCTTGCCCTCCATCCACTCCAGGAAGGCACCGCCGGCGGTCGAGACATAGGAGAACCGCTCGGCGACGCCGGCGTGATTGAGGGCAGCCACCGTATCGCCCCCGCCGGCGACGGAGACGAGCAGCCCTTCGTCGGTGCGCTGTGCCGCGTGCTTCGCCGCCGCCACCGTGGCTGCATCGAAGGGCTCGATCTCGAACGCGCCCAGCGGGCCGTTCCAGACCACCGTGTCGGCCCGGTCGAGCCACTCGTTGATCTTGACGATGCTCTGCGGGCCGACGTCGAGGATCATCGCGTCGGCCGGCACGGCGTCTATCGCCACCACCTCGCTGTGCGCTCCGGCCTTGAACTCGCGCGCCACCACGGCGTCGACGGGCAGGATCAGCGCACAGCCGCTCTCGGCCGCCTCGATCATGATCTGCTTGGCGGTCGCCGCCAGGTCGTGCTCGCACAGCGACTTGCCGACCTCGGTGCCGCGCGCGGCGAGGAAGGTGTTGGCCATGCCGCCGCCGATCACCAGCGCGTCCACCTTCCTGACGAGGTTCATCAGGAGGTCGATCTTGGTGGAGACCTTGGCGCCGCCGACGATGGCAAGCACCGGGCGGACGGGGTTGCCCAGGCCCTGCTCCAGCGCTTCCAGCTCGGCCTGCATGGTGCGGCCGGCATAGGCCGGTAGCAGACGGGCCAGACCCTCGGTGGAGGCATGGGCGCGGTGGGCGGCGGAGAAGGCGTCGTTGACATAGACGTCGCCGTTCCCGGCAAGGGCCGCGGCGAAATCCGGATCGTTCTTTTCCTCCCCGGCATGGAAGCGGGTGTTCTCCAGGAGCAGGATATCGCCGTCGGCCATCTCGGCGACGGCCTCGGCGGCCGGCGCGCCGATGCAGTCCCGGGCGAAGTGGATGCGGCGGTCGAGCGTGCTTTCCACCGCGGCGGCGATCGGCTCGAGCGAGGCGGCCGGATCGGGCTTGCCCTTCGGGCGGCCGAAATGGGCAAGCAGGATCACCTTGGCGCCCTTGTCGGAAAGCTCCGTCAGCGTCGGCGCGATGCGCTCGATACGCGTCGTGTCGCTGACATGCCCGTCCTGCACCGGCACGTTGAGATCGACGCGCACCAGAACGCGCTTGCCCGCAATGTCTTGGAGATCGTCGAGGGTCTTGAAGTCCGGCATGTCCGCTGCAGCCTCCTTGAGGGGAAATCGTTGGCGACCATACAGCGCCCCGCGCGCTGTGCAAGGGAGGCCTCACCCTTTCGGTGGCGCCCCGGCTTCCTTCTTGCCGATCAGCCGGCGGGCAAGCTCCAGCGGGCTGAGGAACACGGGAACGCTGACACCCGCCGCCGGCGGCTCCAGCGACAGGCCGATCGCGGTGATCGCGCCGTCCTCGTCCACGTCGCGGACGATCAGCTCGATGGGGCCGAGCGGCGCGCGGTCGCCATATTCGGCGCGGCCGCCGAGCTTCTCGCGCACCAGTTCGGCGATGGTCATCTTCTGCTCGTCGTCGCTGAGGCCGGGCGCATAGGCCGCCTCGATGTCGGCGGCCGGCCTGTCCGGATCGACGCTGAAGGCGCCGAAGAATTCGGCATCCTCCGGGTCCATCTCGACGGGGCTGGCGAACAGGCGGTCGAGCAGGCGGGGATAGCGGTCCGGCACGAAGATGTAGACGTGGTCGCCGGCGGCCAGGCGCCCGGCATACTGGTAGGTCATCGAACGCCCGTCGCGAACCACCAGCGAAGGCTTCGCCCAGCGGGGAATGCGCTGGCCCCGCTCGACGGGGCTGCCGGCGACGACGCGATAGGCCAGCAGCTCGTGATGCGCCGAGCCCGGCAGCTCCAGCTCCACCTTGTTGAGGGGGCCCATGCGCGGCGGCAGCGTCAGCGCCAGCCGGCGCGCAAGCGGGCCGACGCTCCAGCCCTGCACGATCAGCGACACCAGCACGACGATGAAGACGATGTTGAACAGGGCGCGGCCGTTTTCCAGGCCGTCGATCAGCGGCGTGATGGCGAGCAGGATGGAGACGGCGCCGCGCAGGCCGACCCAGGAGATGAAGGCGGTCTCGGCGCGCGAGAAGCGGAAAGGCAGGAGACAGAGCATCACCGCCACCGGCCGCGCGACGAAGATCAGGAACAGGCCGATGAACAGCGCCGGCAGGGCGATGGAGGCGAATTGCGAGGGCGTGGCGAACAGGCCGAGCACCAGGAACATGATGATCTGCGCCAGCCAGGTGACCCCGTCCTGGAAGCGCTTCAGCATGGCGGTCGAGCGCAGCCGGGCGTTGCCGGCCATCAGGCCGGCCACATAGACGGCCAGGAAGCCCGATCCGCCCATGGCGCCGGTCAGCGCGAAAAGCAGCAGTGAGAGCGCGATCACGAAGATCGGCAGCAGGCCCTGCTCGAGCTTCAGCCTGGTGACGAGGCGAACGATGGAATAACCGCCGAACAGGCCGGCCACCAGGCCGATCCCCATCTGCTGCAGGAAGCCCAGCGCGATGTCGGTCGCCAGGGCGTCCGGCCTGATCGCCTCGCCGCTGCCGATGAGGCTCACCAGCGAGAGCGTCAGGAAGATGGCGATCGGATCGTTCGAGCCGGATTCCACCTCGAGCGTCGAGCGGACGCGCTCGCGCACCGAGATGTTGCCGACGCGCAGCAGGAAGAACACCGCCGCCGCGTCGGTGGAGGCGACCGTGGCGCCGAGCAGGAAGGATTCGAGCCACGAGAAATCGGTGACGTAATAGGCCCCGACGCCGACCAGCCCGGCCGTCAGGAGAACGCCGATGGTGGCGAGCACCAGGGCCGGCGCGGCGGCCTGGCGGAAGGCGGTGAGCGAGGTGCCGAAGCCTGAATCGAACAGGATGACGGCAAGCGCCAGCGAGCCGATGAAATAGGCGACCGCGGCATTGTCGAAATCGAGGCCGAGGCCGTCCGTGCCGGCGGCAAGGCCGATGCCGAGGAAGATGAGGAGCAGGGGGGCGCCGAAGCGGAAGGCGATCAGGCTGGAAAACGCGGCGAACAGCACGAGCGCAGTGCCGACCAGCGTAATGACGTAAATGCCCTGATCCATCCGCCTCTCTTGATCCCGCCTGCCGCAAGTCTCTGTTCTTTTTTATAAAAGATGCGGCGGAAGTGAGATGCAAGAGCGGCGCAAAAAGAAAAACGCCCGGCGATGGAAGCCGGGCGTTTCCTCAGATCGAAGATACCGGAGATCAGATGGTCTTGCCGAAGGCAACCGCGGTGTCGGCCATGCGGTTGGAGAAGCCCCACTCGTTGTCGTACCAGGACATGACGCGCACCAGGTCTCCCTCGATCACCTTGGTCTGGTCGAGCGCGAAGGTGGAGGAGGCCGGGTTGTGGTTCATGTCGATCGAGACCAGCGGCTCCTCGGTGTAGGCGAGGATGCCCTTCAGCGGGCCGTTGGCAGCCGCCACCAGCGCGTTGTTGACCTCTTCCACCGTCACCTTCCTCTTCGGCACGAACTTGAAGTCGATCACCGAGACATTGGGGGTGGGGACGCGGATCGACACGCCGTCGAGCTTGCCGTTGAGCTCCGGCAGGACGAGGCCGACCGCCTTGGCGGCGCCGGTCGAGGTCGGGATCATCGACATCGCCGCGGCGCGGGCGCGATAGAGGTCCTTGTGCATCGTGTCGAGCGTCGGCTGGTCGCCCGTATAGGCGTGGATCGTCGTCATGAAGCCCTTGTCGATGCCGAAGGCGTCGTTGAGCACCATGGCGACGGGGGCGAGGCAGTTGGTGGTGCAGGAAGCGTTGGAAACGACCAGATGCTCCTTGGAGAGCTTGTCGTGGTTGACGCCGTAGACCACCGTCAGGTCGGCGCCGGAGGCCGGGGCGGAAACCAGGACGCGCTTGGCGCCCGCCTCGAGATGCAGCGAAGCCTTCTCCTTGGAGGTGAAGATGCCGGTGCACTCCATCACGATGTCGACGCCGAGCTCGCCCCAGGGCAGCTTGGCGGGATCGCGCTCGGCGAAGACCTTGAAGCTGTCGGTGCCGATGCTGATGGTGTCGCCCTCGACCTTCACTTCCGAAGGAAAGCGGCCATGCACGCTGTCATAGCGCAGGAGATGGGCGTTGGTCTCGACGGGGCCGAGATCGTTGATGGCGACCACGTCGATGTCTTTGCGGCCGGACTCGTAAATGGCGCGGACGACGTTGCGGCCGATGCGGCCAAATCCGTTGATGGCGATTTTGACGGTCATGAATTTCCTCCGGAGAGTGGGTGGCCGTGCACGCGCACGGGGAAGGACGCCGCTTCATAGCGGTGTCCGCCTCAAGAATCCAGATATGGGGACCGGCAATCGCCGGTCCAGGGGGAGCCGACGGTGTGCCGGCCGCTCAACCGAGTTCCGCCAGGCGCTTCTGGGCGGCGGCGGCAGCAGCTTCCGCCGTGATGCCGAAATGCTGGTACAGCGCCGGCGCCGGGGCGCTGGCGCCAAAACCCGTCATGCCGACGAACAGGCCGTCGGAGCCGATGATCGCATCCCAGCCCTGGCGGATGCCCGCCTCGATGGCGAGCTTCACCGGCGCCGTGCCGATCACCGCCCTGCGGTAGTCCTCGCTCTGCGCCTCGAACAGCTCGAAACAGGGCACGGAGACGACGCGGGCCGGATGGCCGGCGGCGTCGAGCAGGGCCTTGGCGGCCATGGCGATCTCGACCTCGGAGCCGGTGGCGAACAGGGTCACCTCGGCGTCGTCCTCGGAGCCGGCGAGCTCGTAGGCGCCGCGCGCGCAGAGATTGTCTTCCTCATGCGTCAGCCGGACGGGTGCGAGATTTTGCCGCGACAGGGCAAGCGTCGAGGGCGTCGTCCTCGATTCCAGTGCCGCCTGCCAGCACTCGGCGGCCTCCACGGCATCCGCCGGGCGGAACACGTAATGGTTCGGGATGGCCCGCAGCGCCGCCAGATGCTCGACCGGCTGGTGTGTCGGGCCGTCCTCGCCGAGGCCGATGGAATCGTGCGTCATCACGAAGATGGTCCGGATCTGCATCAGCGAGGCAAGCCGCATGGCCGGCCGGGCATAATCGGAGAAGGTCAGGAATGTGCCGCCATAGGGAATGACGCCGCCATGCAGCGTCATGCCGTTCATCGCCGCCGCCATGCCGTGCTCGCGGATGCCGTAATGCACGTAGCGGCCGGAGAAGTCGCTCGCCGTGATGGGGGCGGTCTGGCTGGTCTTGGTGTTGTTGGAACCGGTCAGGTCGGCGGAGCCGCCGATCGTCTCGGGCACGATGGCGTTGATGACCTCGAGCGCCATTTCGGAAGATTTCCGGGTCGCCACCTTGGGCGGCTCGGCGGCCAGCTTTTCCTTGTACTCGACGATGGCCGCCTCGAGATTCTCCGGCAGGTCGCCGCGCATGCGGCGCTCGAACTCGCCGCGGGTCTCCGCGTCGGCGGCGGCCAGCCGCTCTTCCCAGGCCTTGCGTTCCTTGGCTGAGCGCAGGCCGGCGAGGCGCCAGTCGTCGAGGATGTCGGAGGGCACCACGAAGGGCGCCGCGTCCCAGCCGAGGGCCTTGCGGGCGCCGGCGATCTCGTCGGCGCCGAGCGGCGAGCCGTGCACCTTTGCGGTGCCGGACTTGGTCGGCGCGCCGAAGCCGATGGTGGTGCGGAAGGCGATCAGGGTCGGCTTGTCGGAAGCGCGGGCCGCCTCGATGGCCGCTGCGATGGCGTCGGGGTCGTGACCGTCGGCGCGCATCGTGTTCCAGCCGGAGGCGGCGAAGCGCTCGCACTGGTCGGTCGAGTCGGTCAGCGAGGTCGCGCCGTCGATGGAGATCTGGTTGTCGTCGAACAGCACGATGAGCTTGTTCAGCTTCAGGTGCCCGGCCAGCGTCAGCGCTTCCTGGCTGATGCCTTCCATCAGGCAGCCGTCGCCGGCCAGCACATAGGTGTAGTGGTCGACCAGATCGTCGCCGAACCGGGCATTGAGGATGCGCTCGGCGATCGCCATGCCGACCGAATTGGCAAAGCCCTGGCCGAGCGGGCCGGTGGTCGTCTCGATGCCGGCGGCGTGGCCGAATTCGGGGTGGCCGGCCGTGCGCGAGCCGAGCTGGCGGAAGTTCTTGATCTCGTCGATCGTGATGTCCTCGTAGCCGAGGAGGTAGAGCAGCGAATAGAGCAGCATCGACCCGTGGCCGGCCGACAGCACGAAGCGGTCGCGGTCGGGCCAGTGCGGAAGCTTGGGATCGTGCGTCATGAAGCGGGTGAAAAGCACGGTGGTGATATCGGCCGTGCCCATCGGCAGGCCGGGGTGACCGGACTTGGCCTGTTCCACGGCATCCATGGAAAGAAAGCGGATCGCATTTGCCATCCGGTCGTGTTTGTCGCGTGAGATCATGATTGCTCGCTGGTCCGCTTAAGGCAGTTGATTGAGGACTGGATCGCCAGTCCCGGCCCCTTGAAAAGCAGGCGACACATAGCAGTTGCGGCCTTGAAGTCAACAAAGACGGGGTAGCAGGGGAGGGCCGCCGGGGTGGATTCGCGACCGGTCGGGAAGGCGGACGGTGCACGGAACGTTGCAGGTTTGTTGCAGCAATTTGGGGGATTAGCCGTCTCGCTTTGTTGACGGGAGGTTCACCCGGCGCCTAATCTTTTCGTCGTAAGGTGTTAGTAAGGCCTGCGATTCGTGTGCGCTGCCTCATGGAACCGGCATTCCGCCTTCGAGCCAGAGCGGCCGCGCATGAGAGAAAAGGCCGTACGAGGATGAGCAAGATTGGCTGTGTCATATCGGTTCCGGAAAGTTATCCCCCGCGTGTCGCAAAAGCGGGCTGACATCCGGAACTGCAGGACGACAGCATTTTGCAGGCAAGTGAGATCACTTGCCGTCCGCGTGAATGCGGAACAACAACGAGGCAGAGCGTCCTTTGTGCGTCCATTCGGACGCACGGCGCTCTAGGGTTGGCGGCCATGGGTGGTGAAACCACGCTCAAGGAGGTGATCGGACGTCTGGGAAAGGCGCTCTCGGTGCTCGAGGACGCGGTCGACGCGCATCTCGAAAGGGAGCAGGACTATGCCGATTCCGACGCCGAGGTGCAGCGCATGAATGCGGATCGGGCGCGTCTTGCCCAAGAGATCGACAAATCGGAAGCCCGGGCCGAGCGGCTCGAGGAAGTGAATCGCGAGGTGTCGCGGCGTTTGGTCACGGCGATGGAGACGATCCGCGCGGTTCTGGATCGATAGGGCGTTGCGATGGCACAGGTCACGGTCACCATTGACGGCAAATCCTACCGCATGGCGTGCGACGAGGGGCAGGAAGAACACCTGATCGACCTCGCCCAGCGTCTCGACCGCTATGTGATGCATCTGAAGGGGGCCTTCGGCGAGATCGGCGATCACCGGCTGAGCGTGATGGCCGGCATCATGGTGATGGACGAACTCGTGGAACTGCAGAAGCGCGTGCGCGGCATGGAGGGCGAGATCGCCACGCTGCGCAAGACGCGCGACGAGGCGCTGGTGAAGGCCGACAGGAACGATTCCACCGTGACCGGGGTGCTGGTCGAGCTGGCCGAGCGCATCGAGGCCCTGTCGGACAAGCTTGCGGGCAAGCCGCAAAGCAGCGCATAAGCCTGTCTTCCGGGCAACGGCAGAGAGGCACATGAACACATCTGGCAAGAGCGGTGAATTGGTCCAGCTCGCCGTGATCGGTGCGGCGCAGGGGCTGCGCGGCGAGGTCAAGGTCAAGACCTTCACGGGCGACCCGCTGGCGCTCGGCGACTACGGCCCGCTCGTCACGCAGGACGGGCGGCGCTTCACCGTGCTGCAGGTTCGGCCGGCGAAGAACCTCGTCGTGGCACGCCTTGCCGAAGTGACCGACCGCACGGCGGCCGAAGCGCTCAACGGCACGGCACTCTTCGTTGCACGGTCAGCCCTGCCCGCCGATCTCGACGAGGAGGAATACTACCACGCCGACCTCATCGGCCTCGCCGTCGTCGACGAGACGGGGGCGCGGCTCGGCAAGGTGGCGGCGCTGCACAATTTCGGCGCTGGCGACATTCTGGAGATCGCCTTGTCGGCGGGCGGTGCGGCGATGGTGCCCTTCAGCCAGGCCGCCGTGCCCGAGATCGACGTCACGGCAGGGAGGCTGCGCGTCGACAGCATCGCTGCGGGACTTTCCGGCGGCGAGGCGGACGAGGAGCAGGCGGGCGGAGAAGAGCGGTGAGTTTCCACGCCACGGTGCTGACCCTTTATCCGGAGATGTTTCCGGGCGCCCTCGACCTGTCGCTGGCCGGCAAGGCGCGCGAGGCGGGGCGCTGGGCGCTGGAGACGGTGCAGATCCGCGATTTCGCCACCGGCAAGCATCGCAATGTGGACGACACGCCGGCCGGCGGCGGCGCCGGCATGGTGATGCGCGCCGACGTTCTGGCCCGCGCGCTCGACCATGCGGCCGGCCCCGACGATCGGCGCCCGCGGCTGCTGATG
>NZ_JANKOF010000100.1 GCF_024655565.1 Nitratireductor sp. ZSWI3
CCGCGCCCTGCGCGCCGCGGCGCGCGCCGAGCCGTCGGAACTGGTCGATTATGGCACGCCGCTCGGCCTGCCGCCGCTACGCGCGCTGCTGGCGCGGCGCATGGCGGGGCACGGGATCGAGGCGGCGCCGGATCAGATCATGCTGACGGAATCGGGGACGCAGGCGATCGATCTCCTGTGTCGTTTCCTGTTGAAGCCGGGCGACACCGTTCTCGTCGACGATCCCTGCTATTTCAATTTCCATGCCCTCTTGAGGGCGCATCAGGTGAAGATCGTCGGGGTTCCCTACACGCCGTCGGGGCCGGATATCGGCCGGTTCGCGCAGGCGCTGGCCGATCACAGGCCGCGCCTCTACGTGACGAATTCGGCCTTGCAGAACCCGACGGGGGCGATGCTCTCGCCGGCGACGGCGCACCGGCTCCTGATGCTCGCGGACCAGGCGGAGTTGACGATCGTCGAAGACGACATCTTTGCCGATTTCGAGGTGGAGGCCGCGCCGCGTCTGGCGGCCTTCGACGGGCTTTCCCGGGTCGTCTACATCGGCAGCTTTTCGAAGTCGCTCTCGGCCTCGGTCCGTTGCGGCTTCATCGCAGCGCCGCGCGCATGGGTGGAGGGCCTGGCCGACCTGCGGATCGCCACCGCCTTCGGCGGTCCGGCGCTGTCGGCGCGGCTCGTGCTCGGGTTGCTCAGGGACGGCAGCTACCGCAAGCACATGGAAACGGTGCGCGTGCGGCTTGCGCAGGCCCGCGAGGAGGTGAGCGGCCGGCTGCGGCGGATCGGCATCGAGCCATGGATCGAGCCACGCGCGGGAATGTTCCTCTGGTGCCGCCTGCCAGGCGGACTCGATGCCGCTGAGATTGCCCGCAAGGCTTTGAAGCGAAACGTCATATTGGCTCCCGGCAATGCCTTCAGCCTGTCCGGTTCGGCGGGCGGATTCCTGCGCTTCAATGTCGCCCAGTGTGCGGACGACCGCATTTTCGCGGTTCTCGAGGAGATCGTCGGAAGCGGCTGATCCGACTCGTCATGTAACGGCAGGCGCCGATGATGCCTAGACCGGTTCATCGTTTCATTGAAACGCTGTCCCGTTCTATTGTTTTTCCGCATTTATGCGGTCGTCAGGTGATTCCACCTGACTGCAAAATGCCCTGGGCGCCGACGGGAACGTTGTCGATCAGCCGCGTCGCCCCCAGCCAGGCGGCCGCGAGCAGGCGGGCCGGCCGGTCCAGCCGCTCGACCGGGCGAAGCGTCTCGCTGTCGCGCAGCTCCAGATATTCGACCGTGTCGAACCCTGCATCGCTCAGGGCCCGGCGGCTCGCCTCGAGTATCGCCTCGACAGGGCCCCCGGCCTCGAGCCGCTCCGCTGCGGTGAAGAGGATTTTCGCCAATCGCGGCGCGATGCCGCGCTCCTCGGCCGAAAGGCGCACATTGCGGGAGGAAAGCGCCAGCCCGTCTTCCTCCCGCACGGTCGGGCAGCCGATAATCTCGACGGGAATGTTGAGGTCGGAGACGAGCCGCCGGACCACCTGCAACTGCTGGAAATCCTTCTCCCCGAAGAAGGCGAAATCCGCACCGCTCTGCAGCAGCAGCTTGGTGACGACGGTCGCGACCCCGTCGAAATGCCCGGGGCGATGCGCCCCGCAGAGGCCCTCGCTGACCCCGCTCACGGAGACGGACGTCGAGAAGCCCGTCCCGTACATCTCCTCGCCATCGGGTGCGAAAAGCACATCCACGCCGAGCGGCGAGAGCTTGGCCGCATCGTCCGCCTCGGTGCGGGGATAGGCGGCGAGATCGGCCGGGTTGTTGAACTGCTTCGGGTTGACGAACAGCGTCACGATAACGTGGTCCGTGCGCGCCAGGGCGGTCTCGACCAGGCTGATGTGGCCGGCATGTAGCGCCCCCATGGTCGGCACAACGCCGATGGTCCGGCCGGCGCGCCGCCAGACGTCGACGCGGTTTCTGAGATCCCGGACGGTGCGGACGATCGCAAGGCTCATTCGGTTCCGGCCTTCTTGCTGGTGGCGGGCTGATCGGCAAAGACGTGCTCTGGCGAGGGAAAGCGGCGTTCGCGGACGTCATCCGCGTAGGCGGCGATGGCGCGCTCCGCATCCCGCCCCAGTTCGGCATAGCGCCTGACGAATTTCGGACGGAACGTCTCGAACATGCCGAGCATGTCGTCGACGACCAGGATCTGCCCGTCGCAGGCGGGCGATGCGCCGATGCCGATGGTCGGCACGGCAATGTCTTGCGTGATGCGGCGCGCCAGCGGCTCGGGCACCTTCTCCAGAACGACGGCGAAGGCGCCGGCCTCCGCGACGGCTCGCGCATCGCGCTCGACGATGCCGCCTTTTTTGCCTCGCCCCTGGACCTTGTAGCCGCCGAAGCTGTTCACCGCCTGCGGGGTGAGGCCGACATGGGCCATGACGGGGATGCCGCGCCGCGTCAGAAAGCCGATCGTCTCGGCCATGGGCTCGCCGCCTTCGAGCTTGACGGCCGCGCAACCCGTTTCGGCCATCAGCCGGGCGGCGTTGTGGAAGGCCTGCTGCGGCGATTCCTCGTAGGATCCGAAGGGCATGTCGACCACGAGCAGGGCGCGTTTTATGCCGCGCCGCACCGCCTGGCCGTGCAGGATCATCATGTCCAGCGTCACGCCCAGCGTGGTCGGCAGACCGTGCAGCACCATGCCGACGCTGTCGCCGACAAGAACGATGTCGCAATAGGGATCGACCAGGCGCGCGACCGGCGTCGTGTAGGCGGTCAGGCAGACGAGCGGAACATCCCCTTTCCGGGCCATGACGGCAGGCGGGGTGAGGGCGGCGGTGCTTCCCGTTGCGCTCAAGTTTCTCCTCCTCGCTCGCATAGGATGACACTCTCCCCAAGCTCCGATGCGCCCCGGGGGTATTGCATATTTTTTTGCGGTTGCGAAGACGAATCGAAGCCCCGAGGGCGATCAGGCAAGTTCGGAAACATCCGATGATGAAAGGACTTGTGCCAGATCGCCCGGTTCCGGGGTGACGCCCGCCAGCACCGTCTGCGCCGCCCTCAGCGCTCCTGCGATGCGTTGCAGCATCGGTTCGGGGCCGAGCACCTGGAGGGGCAACCCCCACTGTCCCTTGCCCGGCGTGCGCGAAGGCCATACGGTGAGTTCGAAATAGCGGGCCGCCTTGCGGTCGATATCCCCCCAATACTGGATGATAGTGGCATCGGGCGCCGCCTTGGCGAGATGGCCGAGATCGCGAATGTCAAGGCGGGGCTCGTCCTGCGGCCGCAAGGCGAGGACGATCGCGTTCCAGCCGTGCTCGACGACCAGGTCCGCGCGCGGAAACACCGTCATCTGAGCGCCGGCGCTGCGCAACCCGTTCTTGAGCGGCCCGGCAAGGGGATTGTCGCAAATCAGCGCCACCGCGGCGCCCCGGACGCCGACCTCGGCCGCCTTGAAGAGTTCCAGGCAGAGTGCCGGCTGGTAGTCCGCGCCGCCGACGAGCGGATGCGCCTCGCTGACGGCGGAGACGGGAACGCCGTGCTCGATGCAGGCTTCGATGTCGATCTCGTCCTTCACCGTCATCCATGCTTCGTGGGTGAGGGCTATCACCGAGCGAGGAGGCAGCCGCTCGATGATCGAGCGTGTCGCGGGACGGATGAAGTCGCCGCTCACCAGAATGTTGGTGGCGCGGCAGGTCTCGTCGTCTATGCGTTCGGCAATGCTGAGCTTGTGCTCGAGGCCCGCGAGCGAAGCCAGTGCTCGCGTTTTCTCGGCCGCAGCCTCGGCCGAGCGAAACCGTGTCGAAGGGGCGGTGATGGCGGTGACGCTTCCTGCGCCCGCATGAAGGGCTGTGGTCGCCATTGCCGCCAGAAAGCCGCTGTCCGTGGGAACCACGACATGCAGTCCGGAAAGGTCGAGCTTAAAGGCGGCGACGTTGCTCCGGATGAGCGACAGCAGCCTGTTCGTGTCGGCCGGTGGAACTGTTCGGTGTGGGCTGCCGGAATTCGTCATCGATCGTCTTGCCTGTTCGCAACCCTTGCAAGCGCGGACCGCCGTCCTTCGTTCCGGCAATCAAATTCGCAAAGAAATGAACAACTGCTACGACTTAAAATCGTGCATGCGGATCGCCGCCGTCCGTCTGCCGCTGACGAATCATAAGGGCCGCCGCGCGCCGCGCAGCTAGCACCTTGGTGGATGGAGCCTACGCTTAGAGGATGAGGATGGCTGCCCGATCGGCGTATCGCACGCCGCTTCTAATCCTTTTGTCGTCTCGCGATGGCGTGCCGGACGTGCAGGATTCGGCCATAGCCGGTCCCCGTCGGCCCACCGGGTGACGGCAAATCTCTGGTGGCGGATGCAGCACATGACCTGTCGAATTCCGCTTTTGCAACTTTTTGTTCCAGGAAGGCTTCCCCTGCCGGAAGGATCAAATAAAATTGAACACGATGCGGTAGGAAAGAGGTTTACAGGCCATACTGTTGAATTCGGCATGATCCATGTCAAGCTGACGGCTGCGCGGCAAGGTAAACTCGTAATCTTGTATGTTTACGGTATGTGTCGTGACAGAACTGCAGGTGACTTCGCTCCAGGAACGGGATCGGAACAGCTCGCGCCCGGAACCCGGAGTGTTGTTGGAGGTTAACGAGGAGGTGCGTCCTTTTCTTCCGCGCCTTCACTGAGAATGCAGCCAAAGGGGTCGATGGCAGAGGGCATGCTGGCGAATGGTGCGGGGAACTTCAGGGAGATTTTGCACTATCTCGAATCCGAGACGGCGCAGAGCCTGTTCGGCAGCAAGGCCAGACGGCTGGAACACACCGGACTGAAGAAGCGCGTCTATTCGAGCGGCGAGACGATCGCGGACAGCGAGGACATGCGCCGCGCCGTTCTGCTGATCGTTTCGGGATGGGTCGCCTGCGGCAAGGAACTGACCGATGGATCCCGCACGGTCGTCGATTTCTGCCTCACCGGGGATGTCGTAACACTGGGCTCGACCGAATGGGCGCGGGAATCCGTGATGGCGGTTACACCGGTGACGTTGTTCGAGTTTCCGGGGGCCATCTACGAGAACCTTTCCACCTACCCGCGGCATGTCCGTGAATTCGTCCTGAAGGGCATGGCACGCCGCTATGCCCGCACAGCCGAGCACTTCGTCAGCATCAGCCGGCGCGACGCCGTCGAGCGGGTCGCCCATCTTCTTCTCGAACTGTCCTATCGGGTCGGCGTGCGGGAGGAGGGCGGCAACGCGCGCTTCCCGTGCCCCCTGACGCAGGTGGATCTCGGCGATGCGCTGGGTTTGTCCGTCGTTCACGTCAACCGCGTGCTGCGCAAATTGAGGGAAGCCGGCTACGTGTCCTTCAGGGGCGGTGTCGTCGAATTCTACAATCGCCAGCGCCTGGTCGACACCGTCGGCTTTGACGACGCCTACCTGGCGTTGAACATCGGCTGAAAGCACGCCCTGCGCCGATGGCGGCTTCTATTTAGAGGTGAAAAATGAAGGCTTGCAACCCAAAGTAAAAATAAGCGATATAAATCGCTGAAGGCCGATTCATCAGTTGCATTGATCCATGTTAATGCAATTTATCCGTAAATATGAGGATAATACTCATTCAAGTGATCAGCTTAGAACACTTGTATCATGAATCTTTCGTTTGTTGCCACGCAGGGCGCAAGCAGGGGGGATGCACAAAACCTGATAATTATACCAAGCATTTCCTCCAGTGTCGGAATTTTGGTGCTGCGTACGAGTTGGGGAGCGAAGTCATGGAACACGCTAAAGAACTCCAGGAAAATGTCGCTATGAAGTCGATCATGCATTCCGTCGGGGCAGGCGGGATGCCGGAACATGGCGTCTGGGACGAGGAGTATGAGGAAGCCGCGCGCGACGTTGTGTTGCTCATCGACCCGCGCGTGCTCGACCGGGAGTGCCTTGCACGCAGCCTGGCGACCCAGAACACGACCCTCGATGTCGTCGCCGTGGGCTCGTCGGCCGAGTGGCACCGGATCGGTGATGATCGCCAGCCAGCGGCGGTGCTGCTCATTGCCGGCAGCCGGAAGATCACTGAGGAAGGCCTCGGCAACGAGATTCACCAACTGGCCGAGGAGTTTGCCGAGCAGCCGGTGATCGTCATCGCCGATACGGACGACCTGGCCCAGATTCTCAAGGCGCTCGATGCCGGAGCGAAGGGTTTCATCCCGAGCAATGTCGGCGTCGGCGTTGCCGCCGAGGCCATTCTTCTGGCGCGGGCCGGCGGCGTGTTCGTTCCTGCCAGCGGTGTCATGGCGATGCGGGAGGTCATCAACTCCAACAGCAGCCGCGTCGTCGGATTGGGAAACTTGTTCACCGCACGCGAGGCCGAGGTCGCAGACGCCCTGCGGCGCGGAAAGGCCAACAAGATCATCGCCTATGAGCTGCAGTTGTGCGAAAGCACCGTCAAGGTGCACATCCGTAACATCATGAAGAAGCTGAATGCCACCAACAGGACCGAGGTGGCCTACAAGATTCGTGAAATGCTGCCGTGAACGGAACGCGTCGGTGAGGTGCGATCACGCCCGAGGCTCCCTGGGCGCAGGCGATCGGAGAAGGGCGCCTTCATAGCAGCCCGATCGCCAGCAGCTTAGTCAACGCCGTGCGTCGGGTTTCGGTTTTCCAGATCGACATAGCCCTCCGGTCGGAAACGCGGCGTGCAGACGCAATAGAATTCAAGATCCCCACCCCCCGTGTTCGTGATCCTTTGAGCGGCATCGGCAGGAATGACCGCCTGGTCGCCGACGCCGAGACGCTGCCGGATTCCGTCGATTTCCACCACGCCTTCGCCCTTGCGGATCACATAGCGCTCGCAGATGCCGGTCAGCTTGTGCAGCTGCGTCGTGACGCCGGGCTCCACGCGGGCTATCGCCAGCGAGGCCTCCGGAGATGCCGGCGTGTTCATCAGCTCGGTGATGTAGCAACGCTCTTCCGTCCAGAACTCTTTCTGCCCCGTGCTTTGGATCAACCAGTCCGGCATCTCGTCGGTCCTTTCTGCATGCATCTTCCACAATGATCAGCGCCGCTGACAATTGTCAAAGGGGTTGAGGTGCTCCACAATGCCTCACTGAATGGCGAGGTCGCACAGGGAGTGGCGCTTATGAAGATTTGCAAGAGCTGGCTGGCGGCGGGTCTTTTAGGCGCGACGGTTCTGACGGCGCCCGCGACGGCCGCAGAAAAATTCTTCGTGTATGTCTCTCCCGACGCGATCGGTGTGAACGCCTTCCTCAAGATGGGCCAGGTGGGCATCGAGGAAGCCGGCGAGAAATATGGCGCCGACGTTGAAACCTACGAGAGCCGCACGGCGGCGGACCGTCTGGAAAACGTCAATGCGGCGGTCAACGAAGGGGCCGACATCGTCGTCCTCCTCGGCTTCGAGTTCAACGACATCATCAGGCAAGTCGCGCCGACCGCACCCGACACGCAGTTCCTGGTGATCGACCAGTGCATCGAGGATCGCCCGGAGAACGTGCACTGTGCCGTCTTCCGTGAATATGAGGCAAGCTACCTCATGGGCGTCGCGGCGGGCATGCTCACCGAGAGCAACAAGGTCGGTGTCGTCGGCGCGCTCGATATCCCGTTCCTGCATCGCTACACCGACGGCTATGCCGAAGGCGTCAGGTCGGTGAACCCCGAGGCCGCCGTCGATATCCGCTGGGTGGGCGGTGAAAATCCCTTTGCCGATCCGGTGCGTGCCAAGGAGCAGGCGGTGGCCATGAACGCCGCCGGAGCCGATCTGATCTTCACCGCCACCGCCGGCGGCGACTTTGGCGTCTTCGAAGCGGCCAAGGAGAAGGACTTCAAGGCGTTTTCCGTCGACGTGAACCAGTGCCCCAACGCGCCGGGCCACATCGTCGACATGACCCTTAAGCAGGTCGACACGGCCATGGTGCAGGCGATCGGCTCGATCCTCGAGGGGGAAAAGAGCCTCACCATGTCGCTCGGCCTGAAGGAAGGCGGCATGTCCGCCATGGCGCTCGAGGAGGACCGGTTGGCTGACAGCGGCTGCCTGATCGTCGACCATCCCGAGGTGGCGGCGAAGATGCGCGCGGTGGCCGCCGCCATCAAGGATGGCTCGCTCAAGCTGGAAGATCCGATGTTCGCCAAGTGATTGCGGCTTCGGGCGGGATCGGCCAATGCGCGTTGCCCTGAACGACGTCTCGGTGCGTTTCGGCCAGGTGCTGGCGGTCGATCGCGTCTCGCTCGCCATCGAGCCGGGGGAGATCCACGCCCTCGTGGGTGAAAACGGCGCCGGCAAGTCGACGCTCATGAACATGCTGTTCGGCCTGGTGATCCCGACCGGGGGGACGATCACCATCGACGGCGTTCCGCGGCGCTGGGCCTCGCCGCAGGACGCGATCGGCGCCGGGCTCGGCATGGTGCATCAGCATTTCATGCTGCAGGAATCCATGTCGGTCCTCGAGAACATCGTGCTGTGCGCCGAGCCCGTCGGCCGCTTCGGCTTCGTCGACTTTGCCGAAGCGCGCGCCAGGGTCGGGGCGATCGCCAGGACGCACGGCATCGGCGTCGATCTCGATCGCCCGCTCGGCCGCCTCTCCGTCGGCGAGCGGCAGGCGGTGGAGATCCTTAAGGTCCTCTATCGCGAGGCCGATCTGCTCATTCTCGATGAGCCGACGGCGGTGCTCACCCCGCAGGAGAAGAGCCGGCTGTTCGACGCGCTGAGAAGCTTCCGCGCCGCTGGCAAGGCGATCGTTCTCATCACGCACAAGCTCGACGAGGTGATGGAGATCGCCGACCGGGTGAGCGTCATGCGCGCCGGCAGGCTGGTGGCCTCCTCGCCGCTGGCCGACACCACCAGGGAAGAGATCGGACGCGGCATCGTCGGCGGCGACCTGCCGGCGCCCCGCACCCGCAAGGCGCAGGAGCCGGGCGATGTGATCCTGTCGGTGGACGCGCTGACCGTGGCGCGGCGGGGTCGCGATGTCGGCCCGATCTCCTTTAAGCTGCGCGCCGGCGAGATCGTCGGCATCGCTGGCGTCAGCGGCAATGGTCAGGCCGAGCTTGTGCGCGCGCTGACCGGTCTCGAGCCGCTGCGGTCGGGCTCGGTGCGCCTGTGCGGTGAACGGATCGACAGTCTCGACGTCGAGCGCCGCCGCAGGCTTGGCATGAGCTACATTCCGGAGGATCGCCAGCGAATGGGCCTGGCGCTCGGGGCGTCGGTCAGCGAAAACGCCAATGCCGGGCGCGACGACCGCGCGGCCTATGCCGCCGGGCCATTTCTCAAGCATCGGGCGTTGGCGCGGTTCGCCCGGTCCCTGATCGACAACTACCGCATCCGCGTCGCCGGCCCGCGGGCGGCGGCTGCCACCATGTCGGGCGGCAACAAGCAGAAGCTGGTGGTCGGGCGCGAGCTGACCCGCGGCACCCCGCTGGTGATCGCCGAGAACCCCACCTGGGGGGTCGACATCGGCGCCATCGATTTCATCCATGGCGAACTGATGCGCATGCGCGACGCCGGACATGCCATCCTGCTCATCTCCACCGAGCTCGACGAGGTGATCGCCTTGTCCGATCGGATCCTGGTCATGTATGCCGGGGAGATCTCCGGCGAGGTCGCCGGCGGCGAGGCGAGCCGCGATCGGGTGGGTGCGCTGATGACCGCGCGCGCCTCCGATGCTTTCGGAGAGGTCGCCTGATGGCGGCGGCAAACGGCATCGGACGGGCGGTTCTGCCCTGGGCTTTGACCCTCCTGTGGATCGGCGCCATCGTGTTCGCGCTGCTTTTGTTCGTCGGTGCGCCGTTCGGCGAGGCGATCTCCGGCTTCCTGCAAGGGGCCTTCGGCGGCCGTCGCCACGCTTATCTGATGGCGACGCTCAGCCGCTCGGCGCTGATCGTCGGCATGGCCGTTTCGGTGATGCTGAGCTTCCGCGCCGGCCTTTTCAACATCGGAGGGGAGGGGCAATTGGTGGCGGGCGGCCTGGCGGCCGCGCTGGCGGCGATCCTGCTGCCGGGGCCGCCGCTCCTCGTGCTGGTCGCGGCCATATTCGCTGCGATGCTCGCCGGTGCCGCCTGGGCGCTCCTGGCCGGCGTGCTGCAGCTCTACATGGGCGTGCCGCTACTGGTCGGCTCGCTGCTCCTCAATTACCCGATCCGCTACATCGCTTCCTATATGGTGGCGCATCCTTTTCGCGACGTGCCGTCGGGCATGGTGCAGTCGCATCTCGTTCCGCAGGGAACCTGGCTTGCCAGCTTTCCTGGGACGAGGCTCGATGTCGGCATTCTCTTCACCCTTGCCGCGACCGCTTTCGCGCTCGTCTACAGCTACTCGACCGTCCACGGCTATCACACGCGGCTGAACGGCCTGTCGAAGGAGTTCGCCCGCACCGTCGGCCTGCCGGTGCGCAAGCTGACCCTGCAGACGCTGGCGATCAGCGGCGCCATAGCCGGCCTGGTCGGGGCGATCGCCGTCTTCGGCATCCATCACCGCTATATCGACGGCATGCTGGTGCAGCCTCTTTATGCCTGGACCGGCATCATCGCGGTGCTTCTGGTGGGCATGGTGCCCTGGGCCGTTCCGCTGTCGGGCTTCTTCTTCGCTGCCGTGCAGACCGGTGCCGCCGGCATGGAACGGACCGCCGGCGTGCCCAAGGAAATCGCTCTGGTGATCCAGGCCGTCATCATCCTCTTCGTGGCGAGCCGGGTGTCCGGCGCGCTGTCCTCGAAGGACGGCGGAAGGGGCGGCGATGCTTGATCTTCTGTTGGACCCCTCCTTCGCCGCATCCGTCCCGCGTTTCGTCACGCCCATCCTCCTGGCCGCCCTCGGGGGAGCGCTCTGCGAACGGGCCGGGGTCTTCAACATCGCGCTGGAAGGGTTCCTGCTGACCGGCGCCTTCGCGGCCGTGCTCGGCGCCTATTTTTCCGGTTCGCCTTACCTTGGAGCACTGGCCGCGATGGCGGCCGGTATGGCCCTCGGCCTCGTCTTCGCCGAGTTCAACCTGCGGCGCGGCGGCGATTCCATCGTCGTCTCGATCGCCATCAATCTCCTGGCCGCCGGCCTCACCACCTTTCTGCTTCGCGCGATCTTCGATGTCACCGGTGCCTTCAGCGACCCGGCCATCGCTGGGTTCGGCACCGTCCGGCTGCCCTTCATCGAGGCCGTTCCGGGGCTCGGCCCGATCCTCAGCGGCCAATCGGTTCTGTTCTATATATCGGTTGCCTGCGTGCCGCTGCTGCATCTCTTCCTGGCACGGCACCGGCTTGGCCTGCGCATCCGCGCCGCCGGCGAGAACGCTGAGGCGCTGCGCGCCGGCGGGGTCAATCCGCGCGGCGTCCAGCTTCTGGCACTGGTCGCCTGCGGGGCACTGTGCGGGCTCGGCGGCGCCCAGCTCTCCATCGCCAACGTCAATTTGTTTGTGGAGAACATGAGTGCCGGGCGCGGCTGGATCGCCGTCGTGGCGGTGCTGCTCACCGGCGGCCGGCCCTGGCCGCTGTTCTTCATCGCGCTTCTGTTCGGCGCGGTCGACAGCTTGTCCTTCCGCGTGCAGGGTCTTGGCCTTGCCCAGCAGTTCACCGACATGATGCCGTATCTCGCCACGCTTATCGTGCTGGTCACCCTGTCCTGGTGGCGGGCCAAGCGAGCCAAAGGAGATGCTTCATGAGTGCCGACCTCGTCATCCGCAATGCCATCGTCGTCACCTGCGACGGCAACAACACGGTCATCAGGGATGGCGGCGTGGCTGTGAAGGACGGGCGGATCGCGCGTGTCGCCGCTTCTGCCGATCTGGAAGACGAGGCGACCGCCGCGCGGTCGGTCCTCGACGGCTCGGGCCACATCCTGATGCCGGGGTTGGTCAACGCCCATTGCCATGCCGCCGACAGCCTGTTTCGCGGGCTGGTCGAGGACCTGCCGCTGGAGCCCTGGCTGCAGAAGGTCTGGAAGGCGGAGGGAGCGATCCTCAACAGGGAGACCTCGCATCTGGGCAGCGTCCTTGGCTGCGCCGAACTGCTCCTGTCGGGCGTCACCAGCGTCATGGACATGTTCTGGTATCCCACTGAGACCGTCCGCGCCGCCCGCAAAGTCGGCATCCGCGTCGCCACTGGCGGCATCTTCTTCGACGGACCGGGCGTCACCGGCGAGGATTTGGAGGCCCGGGTCAGGGCGGCGGAGGCGTTCTTCGCCGAGTTCGGCGATGCCGACGATGTCTTCGCGGCGACCATGCCGCATGGCGCCTATACGGTCGGTCCGGAGAATCTGAAGACGGCGCGCGAGATCGCCGACAGGCATGGCGGCCTGTTCAGCACGCACGCGGCCGAGACCAAGGCGGAGCTGGACGACGTCCAGGGCCGCTACGGCAGCTCCGTCATCCGCCACCTCGACCACCTCGACTTGCTGGACGAGCGGACGACGCTGGCGCACTGTGTCCATCTGGACGATGAGGAGATCGAGGTCCTGGCGCGAACCGGCGCCACCGTCGCGCACAATCCCGTCTCGAACCTGAAGCTTGCTTCCGGCATCGCCCGCGTTCCCGACATGCTGTCCGCCGGCGTCAACGTCTCGCTCGGCACCGACGGGGCGATCAGCGGCAACGACCTGGACATGTGGCTGGCCCTGCGGCTCGCGGCGACCCTGCACAAGGGCGCCACGCAGCGCGCCGATGCCGTGTCCACCGCCGAGGCGCTGGCCATGGCGACCACGGCCGGCGCGCGGGCCCTTGGTGCGCTGGACCGCTTGGGCAGCCTGGAGACGGGTAAGCTTGCCGACATGATTCTGGTGGACGTCCGGCGTCCGCATGCGGTGCCGCTGTTCGATCCGGTGACCCATCTCGTCTATTCGACGGCGAAATCCGACGTGCGCCACGTGTTCGTGGGCGGCGAGCAGGTGGTGCGCGATGGGCGGCTCACCCGCCATGCCATCGAGGACACGCTGGACGAGGTCGCGCGCCTTGCGCCGCGCATTGCCGCCACCGTTTCCTGAATTGTAGCCCGAAGGAGTTCCCGGCCATGACCGAAACCCAGCTCGCGCGTCTCGAACGCGCCCACGCGTCGATCAGGGAGCGTGCCGGTGCCCCCGCCGCCATCGCCATCATGCTGGGCTCGGGCCTCGGCCAGCTTGCCGACGAGGTGGAGGATGCGGTGACGATCCCCTATGCGGAAGTGGAGGGCTTTCCGGTCTCCACCGCGCCGGGCCACAAGGGCGCCTTCGTCATCGGCACGCTGCACGGCTGTCGTGTGGCGATGATGCAGGGACGCCTGCATCTTTACGAAGGCTGGGCGCCGCGGGACATCGCGCTGGCCGTCTATCTGCTGCAGCGCCTTGGCGCACGAACGCTGATCGTCACCAACGCGGCCGGCTCGCTCAACCCCGAATACGAACCGGGCGATGTCATGCTGATCGAGGATCACATGAACTTCACGGGCATGAACCCGCTGGTGGGGCCGAACGACGAGGCGATCGGCATCCGCTTCCCCGACATGTCGCGCGCCTATCACCCGGATCTGCTGAAGGTCGCCGCCGACGCGGCCGGAAAGGCGGGCGTCGCCCTGCGCAGGGGCATTTATGCCGGCGTTCTCGGCCCGTCGCTGGAGACCTCCGCCGAGCGCCGCTACTACCGTGCTTCCGGCTCGGATGCGGTCGGCATGTCGACGGTGACGGAGGTGATCGCCGCGGCCCACGCAAACCTCCCGGTGATCGGCCTTTCGGCGATCACCAACAAGGCGACCGGCGGACCCGAACAGCAGCCCGACACGATCGAGGAGGTTTTCGCCAACGCTGAAATTGCCGGCCGCAAGATCGAGGCGATCCTCGGCCGGCTCCTGCCCGCCTTGAAGGGAGCCTGAACCATGCAGAACATACTTCCCCCCGTTGCCGGCCTCTTCGATCTGACGGGACGCACCGTGATCGTCACCGGCGCCAGCGGCGGCATCGGCCATGGCATTGCCGGGCGGCTGGCGGAAGCCGGCGCCAATGTCGTTTGCCACTATCACGGCAATCGGGACGCCGCCGAGGCACTGGCCGCCGGGATCGGCGAACGGGCGCTCGCCGCCGCCGGCGATCTGTCCGTGGAGGCCGACGTCGCGGCGTTGATGGCGGGAGCGCTTGACGGTTTTGGGGCGGTTCATGCCGTGGTCAACAATGCCGGCCATCAGCCGGTCGCGCCGCTGAGGGAGATCGCGCCGACGGATTGGGCGCAGATGATGGCGGTCAACACGACCGCTCCCTTCCTGTTGACGCGCGCCTTCGCGGCGCATGTGGATGCGCGCGGCGGTGGCGGAGCGGTGGTCAACATCGCGTCCATCGAAGGTCATCAGCCGGCGCCGGGCCACGCCCACTACGCGGCCTCCAAGGCGGCGCTGCTGATGTTCACGAAAGCGGCGGCGCTGGAACTCGGCGGGCTCGGCATCCGGGTCAATTCGATCTCGCCCGGCCTTATCCATCGTGACGGCATCGAGGAAGGCTGGCCGGAGGGTGTTGACCGCTGGAAGGCGGCAGCGCCGCTCGGCCGGCTCGGCCAGCCGCAGGACATTGGCGATGCGGTGCTGTTTCTCGTTTCGGACGCGGCGCGCTGGGTGAGCGGCGCCGACCTCGTCGTCGACGGCGGCGTCGGCACCCGCCCGACCTGGTGAATTCGAGTCTTAAATCAGACTGTTATGGAAGAGAACGGAATCAGTTTGCGAGGCAGTTGAATCATCATGGGAACGACGCACAGGGAGCCGCTCGCCGGCAGGGTCATCGCGATCACCGGCGCGGCCGGAGGCATCGGCCGCGGCATCGCGCAAGCCATCTTGGAGGCGGACGGAGACATGGCTCTCCTCGATCTGCCGGGCTCCAGGCTCGATGAGGCGGCCTCCGCCCTCGGTGGCGGCGCGCGGGTCACGACCGCCACGGCCGACGTGACCGACGCGGCAAGCCTCGACAGGGCCTTCGGTGAGATCGTCGAGCGGACCGGCCGGCTCGACGGCCTCGTCAACAATGCCGGCGTGGTGCGCCTCGGCCCGGCGGATGCCATGACGGCTGCCGACATCGATCTCGAGATGGCGGTCAATGTGAAGGGCGTTCTGCTCACCGCCCAGGCCGCGGCCCGCCGCTTTGGCGCGCATGGAGGCGCGATCGTCAACATCGCCTCCAATGCCGGCAAGGTCGGCTATCCCAACATGGCCGGTTACAACGCCTCCAAGGCGGCAGTCATCAATCTGACGCGCTCGCTGTCGCTCGAATGGGCCGCGCGCAACATCAACGTCAACGCCGTCTGCCCAGGCGGGGTGGCGACGGACATGCTGAAAAGCGTCGCCGATTTCATCGCCGGCGGCGATGCGGAGAAGTCGGAAGAAATGATGGGCGCCATGGTGCCGCAACAGCTCGGCCGGCACATTCTGCCGGTGGAGGTCGGCCGGGTCGTGGCGTTCCTTCTGTCGGACGCGGCGCAGATCATCCGCGGCCAGTCGATCACCATCGATGGCGGCGACACGCCTTATTGACGCCCCGCGGTAGGGGGAAGCGTCCCCCTGCAGGCATTGCCGAAAACGATTCAGAATCAGCGCGTTTCGGGCCGTGTCCGAATCATCTTGTGAAGCTCACGCAGCATCGGCATTGGCCCGTTCGGGGAACAGGGCCTTCAACCCTTCGGCGGACGCTTCGGCGATGCCGCGCTCGGTGATGAGCCCGGTGACCAGCCGCGCCGGAGTGACGTCGAAGGCCGGATTGCCGGCCGGCGTCGCTTCCGGCGAGATGCGCACCTGACGCACCCGGCCGTCCTCGTCCTTGCCCCACACGAGGGAGACCTCGTCGCCGGAGCGCTCCTCGATGGGGATTTCCTTGACGCCGTCACGCACCGTCCAGTCGATGGTGGGAGAGGGAAGCGCGACGTAGAACGGCACGCCGTTGTCCTTTGCCGCGAGCGCCTTCAGATAGGTGCCGATCTTGTTGCACACGTCGCCATCGGCCGTCGTGCGGTCGGTGCCGACGATGACCATGTCGACCATGCCGTGCTGCATCAGATGGCCGCCGGCATTGTCGACGATGAGCGTGTGCGGGACACCGTGGCCGGCCATCTCCCAGGAGGTCAGGTGCGCCCCCTGATTGCGCGGACGCGTCTCGTCCACATAGACATGGACCGGAATGCCTTCCTCGACGGCGAGATAGATCGGCGCGGTCGCCGTGCCGTAATCGACGGTGGCGAGCCAGCCTGCATTGCAATGGGTGAGGATGCCGACCGGTTCGCCGGGTTTTTTCCCTGCCGCGATTTTGCGAATGATTTCAAGACCGTGTCGGCCGATGCTGCGGTTGAGCTCTACATCCTCGTCGGCGATCTCGGCGGCCCGCTTATAGGCCGCCTCGGCACGTTCGGCCTCCGGCAGCGTGCGCAGCAGCCTGCGCATCGCATCGAGCGCCCAGCGCAGGTTGATGGCCGTCGGGCGCGTCTCGTGCAGCGTCTCCCAGACGGCGTCGAGCGCGGCATCGGACGGGTCCTCGCGCATGCGGATCGCGACGCCGTAGGCGGCGGTGACGCCGATCAGCGGCGCGCCGCGCACCCACATGTCGCGGATCGCGGTGGCGATGCCTTCGACGCTGCGCACCGTCTCGATGCGCAGCTCATGCGGCAGCCAGCGCTGGTCGATCAGATCGACCGACCAGCCATCCTCATTCACCCAGATGGTGCGATAGTGCGTGTCTGCGACCTTCATGACAGTTTCCCCTGGTCCAGTGCTTTCGCCAGCCGGGCGAGCTCGGCCAGCGATTGGATCGCGTTGCGGTTGACGACGACGTGACGGCCGAATTTCAGCGCGGCGGCTTCGCAGGAGGCGCGCAGCGCCTCGTCGGCGATGGCCTCGAAATCGGCGTTGTGGGCGAGGCCGAGAATGCGCCGATGCACCTCGATGCCGGCAAAGCCCAGCATGTCCGTCCACAGATCGTGGAGGACGTGGCCGAGCGCCTGCTCCGAGGCCAGGCCGTCGTCCTGATCCTCATATAGGGCGGCCTGATAGAGAATCCCGCCGCGCTCGGTGTGCCACAGGCGGGCGAACTCGTCGCGGAAGGTGCCCCAGGTCTCGGCCACCACCCCCAGCAGATAGGCGCGCATCGCCGTGCGGTCGCCGTCGTTCTCATGGCCCCGTTGCGAGAAGAAGGCCATCCAGTAATTGGCAAGCAGCATGCCGACGTCGAAGGCCATCGGTCCGTAGAAGGCGAATTCGGGATCGATGACGCGCGTGTCCTCCTCCGTCACCATGACGGATCCGGTGTGCAGGTCGCCATGCACCATGGTCTCCGCCTTCGAGGCGAAGAGGTGCTTCATGCGTTGCGCCGCGACCTTCAGGTCGCGGTCGGACCGCAGCTCGCGTACCAGCGGATCGAGCCCCGGCGTGTGCCGGTTCATCGGCGCCTCGAAATAGGGATCGGAAAAGACCAGGTTTTCCGTGATGTCGCAGAGCTCCACATTGTCGGCGAAGAGGGCCAGGTCCACCTTGCGCTGCGGCGCCTTCATCGCAAGGTCCGAGCCGCGAAACAGGGTGCGCGCCATGAACAGGCCGAGATCCCTGCCGATCTTCGGCAGTTGCCGGCCCTCGATCAGTGCCCGCCGCAGGATGACGTGCGGCGAGAGGAACTCCATGGCGATCAGGGCCTGCGCCTCGTCGAAATGGTAGATGGCGGGCACGGTGCCCGGTGCGCGCTTCTCCTGCCGCGTGAGGGCGTTGTACTCGAAGAAGGAACGCTTCAGCGGCAGCGGCCAGCTGTCGCCGACGAGGCGCACATAGGGCAGCGCCTGCTTGATAATGACGGTACCCGAGGCGCCCTCGACGATGAAGACGAGGTTCAGATTGCCGTCGCCGACTTCCCGGACCTGCCAGTTTTCCGGTGATCCGCCGACGCGTGCGGCGATCTCCGGAACGGCGCCGAGCCGTGCCGGCAACGTCTCCACCGTCAATGCCTCGAAGGCGTTGTCTCTCATGCTTCCCGTCTCCTCCCATTCGCGCCGGGGCGCCCGACGAAATGCGCTCGCCCCTCATCCGCCTGCCGGCACCTTCTCCCCGCTTGCGGGGAGAAGGAGGATGGCCGCAGCATTTGCCCCTCACCCTCTCCCCGCGAGCGGGGAGAGG
>NZ_JANKOF010000101.1 GCF_024655565.1 Nitratireductor sp. ZSWI3
TTCGACGTTTCGCCCCGTCTGCAAAGTCGAAGATTGGCGAAACCATCGGCGAAGTTCAATCTCCCCCCTTGAGGGGGAGATGGCCGGCAGGCCAGAGGGGGGTAGATGAAAGGGCGCCATGCAACTGCTTGATCCCGGCCACCCGTTCTTCCGTCCTTTATGGCGGCGCGTGGCGGTGGTCGCCGCCTGCCTCGGCTGGGGGTTGTTCGAGTTCGTCTCGGGCGGTCCCTTCTGGGGCGTGCTTTTCACCGGCGCCGGCGTCTATGCCGCCTGGGTGCTGCTGATCGCCTTTGCGCCGGAGGAATAGGGGTGGAAGGCCGGCACCCGCCCCTCATCCGCCTGCCGGCACCTTCTCCCCGCTCGCGGGGAGAAGGAGGATGGCCGCGACGCTGGTGACTCCCTCTCCCCGTTTACGGGGAGAGGGTGAGGGTGAGGGGCAGCGCCGGCAGCCGAACGAAACGCGAAGGAGCCAGTCATGTCCGATCTCTTGATCAAACCCGCCGGCACGTCCGGCAAGGTGCACGACATCACGCCCCAATCGGCCGATTGGGGCTATGTCGGCTTCGGGCTCTACCGGCTGCGCCCGGGCGAGGTGGCTTCCGAGGACACCGGCGAGCGCGAGGTGATCCTCGTGCTGGTCGAGGGCAAGGCCGAGATCTCCGGCGCCGGCCGCGATTTCGGCGCGCTGGGCGAGCGCATGAACGTGTTCGAGCGCCTGCCGCCGCACGCCGTCTACATTCCGAACGGCCGGCACTGGCAGGCCAGGGCCACCACCCACTGCACGCTTGCCGTCTGTTCCGCACCCGGCAAGGGCGGGTATGACGCGCAGGTGATCGGCCCGGCCGGCATCGGCCTGGAAGAGCGCGGCAAGGGTGCCAACACGCGCTACATCCACAACATCGCGATGGAGAATCGCGACGTCGCCGACAGCCTCCTGGTGACGGAGGTCTACACGCCGCAGGGCAACTGGTCGTCCTACCCGCCGCACCGGCACGACGAGGACGACTATCCCAACATGACCTATCTGGAGGAGAGCTATTACCACCGGCTCAACCCGGCCCAGGGCTTCGGCGTCCAGCGCGTCTTCACCGAGGATGGCAGCCTCGACGAGACCATGGCGGTCTGCGACCACGACGTGGTGCTGGTGCCCAGGGGGCACCACCCCTGTGGCGCGCCCTATGGCTACGAGATGTACTATCTGAACGTCATGGCCGGCCCCTTGCGCAAATGGCGCTTCCAGAACCATCCCGATCACGACTGGATCTTTCAGCGCGATTCCAAGGCCTGATGGGACGCGCGCTTCACCGGTTTCCTGCCGGGTCCTGTGGGGCGGCGACAGGGTAGCTGGAGGGGAAGATTTCGTGCACCGGAGGGTGGCCGAAGGTGCGCAGCGGATACTTTGCGACCACGCCGTCGAACTGGGCCTGCGCGCGTCGGCGATAGTCGCGGTCGTCGATGCCGGGAATGACGCCATCCTCCATCACGAAGCGCCCGTCGATCATGACGCTGCGCACCATAGCGGCATGGGCGTTGAGCATCAGGGTCTGGATCGGATCGATCACCTGGCCGGCGAACGGGTCGTCCAGATCGACGACGATCAGGTCCGCCTTGGCGCCCGGCTGCAGGCGGCCGAGGTCCGGACGCCGGAGCGCATCGGCGCCGGCGATCGTCGCCGCATCGTAGAATTCCTGCGACCGGCAGGCCGTCGCGCTCGCCTCGGCGACCCGGCACAGCATCATGCCGACCTGCATGTTGAGGAACATGTCGGGCGGATAGGTGTCGGTGCCGAGCCCGATGCGCAGTCCCATGTCGCGATAGCTGCGGAAGGATTGCAGCGCCGTCCCGTGCCGGCCCGAGACCAGCGGGCAGTGGACGATCGTCACGCCGGCGTCGCGCAGCATGCCGAGGTCGTCGCTGCGATGCGCGATGCCGTTCCTGCCCGAGAGATAGGTGCCGTGGGGCAGGAGGGCGCGCGGCGACAGGAAGCCGAGGCTCGCCATCCAAGCGGTCGGGCTCATGCCGCGCAGCTTGAGGACGCTGTCATATTCGAAGCGCGACTGGTTGGAGTGGAGCCGCACCGGCACGTCGAGATCGTCCGCCGCGGCGGCCGAGCGGCGCAGGAGGTCCGGGGTGCAGGTCTCGATGCGGTCGGGCGCCAGCATGGTGCGGATCAGCCCGTTGTCGCGGCCTTCCATCCTGCGGCAGAAGGCGATCGCCTCTTCGAGGCCCTTCAGGCCACGCTCCTCGTCGAAGAAATAATCGATCGTGCCGTCCTCGCGCACCAGCGCGTTGCCGGTGCGGTAGGCCGGCCCCAGATAGACGCGCAGCCCGAGATCGCGCGCGGCATCGGCGGCGGCCTCGAACTCGGCCGTCGTCTCGCCCCAGGCGCGATAGAACAGGGAACCGATCGGCAACGCGGTGGTGATGCCGCCGCGGATCAGCCTGGAGAAGGCATAGCGCTTCTGGAAGGCGAGCTCGGCCTCGTCATACATCTCAACCGGGCCGCTGTCGATGTAGCTCTGCGGCCAGATGCGGCCCTTCTTCCAGGCCGGCTGGTTGTCGTAGCCGAGCGCCGTGGTGTCGAGGTCGCCGAGCGCGTCGAGATCGATGAAGCCCGGGCCGATCAGCGCGTGGCCGTAGTCGATGCGGCGCGCCACCGCACCGCCATAGCCATGGCCGACGAAGGCGACGCGGTCCCGCTCGACGACGATTTCGCCGTCCGGATAGAGGCAGTGGTGGCCGCCGGCATGGCCGACCACCCAGCTTGCGGTCAAAAGAGTGGGGCCGGCGAGGCTCATCATTCCACCTCGAACAGTGCCTTGCCGTCGCGGGCGACCGGCCGGCCCCGCTTCAGCACGAGCTGGCGCGTCGGCCGCGCGGCGACGGCTTCGGCAAGCGTTTCGGCCTGAACCAGCACGATGTCGGCGAAGGAGCCTTCGGCGAGCCCATAGCCGGCGAGCTCCATCACGTCGGCGCCGCCGCGCGTGCAGATGTGCAGTGCGTATTCGACGTCTTCGTCGCGGCGGAAATTGTTGCGCAGGCCGATGAACAGCGCGCGCTCCAGCATGTCGGCATTGCCGTAAGGGCCCCATGTGTCGCGGATGCCGTCCGAGCCGGCGCAGAGGCGGACGCCGGCGGCGCGCATCTCGGCGGCCATCGGCACCGGCCGCGAAGCGGGCGCGGTCGTCGCGATGGCGACGTCGAGCTCGGCCAGCCTGTCGGTCAGCGCGGCGGCACGGGCCCGGTCGCCCATGCCGAGGCAGAAGGCGTGGCTGATGGTCACCTTGCCCTGCATGCCGGTGGCGCGGGTGCGCTCGAGGATCATTTCCATCGAGAACGCGCCGAGCTCGTCCGGCTCGTGCAGGTGGATGTCGATCGGCTTGCCGTGCTTCTGCGCCAGCGCGAAGATCGCGTCGAGCTGGCCCTTCGGGTCGCGGTCGATGCCGCAGGGGTCGAGCCCGCCGACCACATCCGCGCCGTTCGCGAGCGCCGCGTCCATCAGCTCCAGCGTGCCGGGGCGGACCATCAGCCCGGACTGCGGAAAGGCGACGATCTCGATGTCCGCCACATGGGCGAAGCGCTCGCGCGTCGCGCAGACCCCTTCGAAGCACCACAGGCCCTGATCGGTGTCGATGTCGACATGGCTGCGGATCGCGGTGGTGCCCTGCGCGGCGCAGAGCGCCACCTGCCGCGCCGACTGGCGCGCCGGGTCGATGTTCCATTCGCGGCGCAGCCGGCGCTCGGTGGAGATCTTGTCCTCCAGCGACGGGCCGGCCTGATGCCGCCGCCAGCCCATGCCCCACAGCGTCTTGTCGAGATGCGCATGCGCCTCGACCAGGCCGGGCAGGGCGATCGCCCCGCCGCCGTCCTCGACGGCAGCGCCAGCGGTGTTCGCTGCGCCGATGGCGGCGATGCGGCCGTTGCGGATCACGATGTCGGTCGATGCCCCGCCCATGGGGCGAACGTTCTTGAGGATCAGCTCGGTCATGTCTTCAGGCTTTCAGCGGGTTGCGCCGGCCGCCGCATCGTGCGGCAGGGCGGGTGTCTTGTTGAGTGGGAAGGCGTAGGCGCCGACCTTGCTGGTCGACAGGCCGGCGCCGGCCAGGGCCTCGATGAACTTGACGGCTGCCACCACCCCGTCGACCACGGGCACGCCGGTCTCCTGCTGCAGCCAGCCGCGATGGTCGCTCATGCCGGCGCAGCCGAGCACCACAGCCTCGGCCCGCTCCTCGCGCACGGCGCGGCCGATCTCTTCGGCAATGCGCTGGCGCGCGTAGAGCGGGTCGCCGTCGACCACCAGCACCGGCAGGTCCACGGCGCGCACGCGGCGGCAGCGGCGGCCGGCGCCGTAGTCCTGCACCAGATCCTCGATGATCGGCACGGAGCGCTCCAGCGTGGTGACGATGGAGAAGCGCCTGGCGATCATGCTGACGGCATGCACCGCCGCCTCGCAGATGCCGACCACTGGAGCGCGCGCCACCTCGCGGGCGGCGCCCAGGCCCGGATCGTCGAAGCAGGCGATGACGTGGCCGTCGACGCCGTCGTGCTCGCCTCTGCGGATGAGCTCCAGCATGGCCGGCACCGACAAGGCCTCGTCGGCGTGGCCCTCGATGCTCGCTGGCGTGCCGGCCGGGTTGACGCCCTCGACCACCGTGCCGGGTGCCGCGACGGCGCGCGCCACGCGCTCTGCGTGGGCCGTCATCGAGGCGGTGGAGTTGGGATTGATCAGGCGGATGCGCATTCTGGTGCCATCGATCAGCGGGGGGCGGTCGCCAGCGAAGGCTCCGCGTAGCCCTGTGCGGCCTCGTGGTGGAGCAGGTCCGCCGGCTTCTTCAGCACGAACTGGTTGTCTGCCACGATGTAATTGTCGGCGTGCAGCCGTGCGATCGGCCGATATTTGTCGGGCTGCACGTAGCGGCCGGCGGCATCCAGGCATTCGTCGCGGACATGCATGTGCACCACCTTGCCGAGCACGATGCAGCGCCGCTCGTAGTCGATGGTCTGCTCGACCACGCATTCCATCGCGCAGGGGCTTTCGGCAATGCGCGGCGGCGCCACCTGGGCCGACGGCAGGGCGGTCAACCCGGCCGCCTCGATCTCGTCCACCTCGCCCGGGAAATTGATGCCGGTCACGATCATCTGCTCGGCGATCGCCATGTCGACCATGTGCACGACGAATTCGCCCGAGCGGCGGATGTTGCGCACCGTGTCCTTGAGCGAGCCGTTCGGCCGAGCCTGCATCCCGAGGATGAGGATCGGGGGATCCTGCGAGAAGACGTTGAAGAAGCTCATCGGGGCGGCGTTGCGGATGCCGTTCTCGTCGACCGTCGTCACCAGTGCGATGGGGCGCGGGGCGACGAAGGAGACGAGCAGGCGGTAGCGGTCCTGCGCGGGCAACCGGTTGAAGTCGAAGTCCATCGTGTTTCCTTTCACATCGCCGCGTGCAGCGCGAGTCTAGTGGTCTGACCGAAACAGATGGTCTCCATCTGTTTCGACGAGTCAGCCCACAAGCTGTTGATCTGGTGGGGCGATTTTTCCCAACAGATGCGCACCATCTGTTGGGATCGCACCACCGGCAAAACCGGACGCGACCGCGGGAGGCAGGCGCCCTTCCTCGACCGCGTGGCAGGCCGTGCTGGCGCCCAGCACCGTCTCGCGCAGTTGCGGCGGTTCGGAGCGGCAGCGGCTTTCGGCAAACGGGCAGCGCGGATGGAAATGGCAGCCGGGCGGCGGGTCGATCGGGTTCGGCACCTCGCCGGCCACCGGCTCCCGGCCGCGCCTTGCCATCGTCAGGTCGGGGATCGTGTCGAGCAGCAGCCGCGTATAGGGGTGCTGGGGGCTGGCGAAGACGGTCTCGGCCGGCGCGAGTTCGACGAGGCGGCCGAGATACATCACGCCGATCCAGTCCGCCATGAAGTTCACGACCGCCAGGTCATGGCTGATGAAGAGATAGGTGAGGCCCAGCTCGCGCTGCATCTCGCGCATCAGGTTGAGGATCTGCGCCTGCACCGAGACGTCGAGGGCCGAGGTCGGCTCGTCGCAGACGAGGAAGTCCGGCTTCGTGGAGATCGCCCGGGCGATCGAGATGCGCTGGCGCTGGCCACCGGAGAATTCGTGCGGGAACTTGTCGCCGTCCTTGGCGTTCAGCCCGACGAATTCGAGCAGCCGGTCGACCTCCCTCGTTTCCTCGGCGCGGGAGGCGCACAGCCGGTAGGTCTGCAGCGGCTCGGCGATGATGTCGCGTACGCGCCAGCGCGGATTGAGGCTGGCATAGGGATCCTGGAAGATCATCTGCATGCGTCGGCGCAGCTTCGCCGGCGCGCCGGCCGGCGCGTGCGAAAGGTCGACGCCGTCGAAGACGATCCTGCCCGACGTGGTGCCGATCAGGCCCATCACCAGCTTGGCGACCGTCGACTTGCCGCAACCCGATTCGCCGACCAGGCTGAGCGTCTTGCCGCGCTCGATGGTAAAGTCGATGCCGTCGACGGCCCGCACGAGCTGGTGCTGCTCGGCCTGGAGCACGCGGTTCAGGAAGGGACGCGGCAGCGCGAAATGCTTGCGCAGATCCGACACCTCGAGCAGCGGAGCGGTGCCCGCCGGCCGCCGGGCGGCAAGGCTCATCGTGCGCGTCATGGCCGGGCTCCTTCGTAATGCAGGCAGGCGACCGCGCCGTCGCCGCTCGCGGCGAGCCGCGGGCGGTGGACGTGGCAGTCTGCGAAGACACGGGTGCAGCGCGGGTTGAAGGCGCAACCGGCCGGGATGTCGCTCAGCCGCGGCATCGACCCGGCGATCTGGATCAACCGCTCGGGACGCGGCCCGATGCGGGGGATCGATCCCATGAGGCCTGCCGTATAGGGATGGTTCGGCTTCTCCAGCACCTGCTTCACCGGACCGATCTCGGCAAGCCGGCCGGCATACATCACCGCCACCCGGTCGGCCGTCTCGGCGATCACGCCCATATCGTGGGTGACGAGGATGACGGCCGCGTTGCGCTCGCGGCAGAGCTTCTTCAGGAGCGCGATGATCTGCGCCTGCACCGAGACGTCGAGCGCCGTCGTCGGCTCGTCGGCGATGATCAGGCGCGGCTCGGCGCACAGCGCCAGAGCGATCACGACGCGCTGGCGCATGCCGCCCGAGAACTGATGCGGATACTGGTCGATGCGCTTGTCGGGCGCCGGGATGCCCACCTCGGCCAGCCAGTCGACGGCGCGCCGGCGTGCCTCCGCGACGCTCAGCGGCAGGTGTGTGCGGATCGTCTCGACCAGTTGGTCGCCGACGGTGAACAACGGGTTGAGCGAGGTGAGCGGGTCCTGGAAGATCGCCCCGATCTGCTTGCCGCGCACCTTGCGCAACGCCTCGCCGCGCAGCGCGTCGATGCGGCCGCCGTCGAGCCGGATCTCGCCGCCGGCGATGTGGCCGGGCGGCTCGATGAGGCCGATGATGGCGGCCCCGGTCATCGACTTGCCGGCGCCGGATTCACCGACGAGGCCGAGAACTTCGCCTTCCTCGACGGTGAACGACACGTCGTCCACCGCGGTGAGGGTGCCGTTGCGGGTCGGGAACTCGACCCTCAGGCGATCGACTTCGAGCAGAGCCATGGTCCTACCTCAGCTTCGGGTTGAGGGCGTCGCGCAGCCAGTCGCCAAGCAGGTTCACGGCGAGCACGAGGATGGCGAGCGTCGCGGAGGGGAAGATGACCACCCACCAGATGCCGGAGAACAGATATTCGTTGCCGACGCGGATAAGGGTGCCGAGCGAGGGCATGGTGGCGGGCATGCCGACGCCGAGGAAGGACAGCGTCGCCTCCGTCAGCACCGCCATGCCGAGATTGATGGTGGCGATGACCAGGACCGGGCCCAGCACGTTGGGCAGGATATGCGCGCGCATGATGCGCAGCGAGCCGACGCCGATGGTGCGCGCCGCCTGCACATATTCCCGCTGCCGCTCGACCAGCGTCGAGCCGCGCACCGTGCGGGCGTATTGCACCCAGTTGGTGAGGCCGATCGACAGCACCAGCACGATCAGGGCCGCGCTTTCCTGCTGGCCGGCCGGCAGGATGCCGCGCAGCACGCCGTTGATGAGCAGCGCGACGAGGATCGCCGGGAAGGAGAGCAGAACGTCGGCAACGCGCATGATGACGGCGTCGAGCAGGCCGCCGAAATAGCCGCCGACGAGGCCCAGGAAGACGCCGAGGACGGCGGCCAGGAGGACGCTCGCCGCGCCGACGAAAAGCGAGATGCGCAGGCCGTAGAGGATCGAGGAGAAGACGTCGCGCGCCTGGGTGTCGGTGCCGAGCCAGTAGGCCGGGTTCGAGCCTTCCATCCAGGCCGGCGGGAGCTCGCTGTCGAGCAGGCTGAGCGAGGCGATGTCGAAGGGATCGTGCGGGGCGACCAGCGGCGCGAGCAATGCGCCGAGCATCATCAGCGCCAGCACGGTGGTGGCGAGGACCGTGGTCCTGGAACGCCTGAAGGAATAGAACAGGTCGCCGGCGGTGAAGCTGCGCAAACGGGCTGCAAGGGTGGCCATCGTCGTTCCTTTCTCAGATGCCGGCATTGGTCGCCGGCTTGCGCTCGGTGCGCAGGCGCGGGTCGATGACGTTGTAGAGAAGATCGACGCTCGTATTGATCACCACGAAGATCAGCGACACGAGCACCAGATAGGCGGCCATCACCGGGACGTCGGTGAAGTTGACGGCCTGGATGAACAGCGCCCCCATGCCCGGCCACTGGAACACCGTCTCGGTGATGATGGCGAAGGCGATCAGCCCGCCGAGCTGGAGCCCGAAGATGGTGACGACCGGGATCAGCGTGTTCTTCAGCGCGTGGCGGAAGTTGATCGCCCTGGCCTTGAGGCCGCGCGCCCGGGCGAATTTGATGTAGTCGGTGCGCATCACCTCCAGCATCTCGGCGCGCACCAGGCGCATGATCAGCGTGAGCTGGAAGATGCAGAGCATGAAGGAGGGCAGGATCAGCGCCTTGAGGCCGCTCGCGGTGAGGAAGCCGGTCGACCACCAGCCGATGTCGACGACCTCGCCGCGCCCGAAGGAGGGCAGCCAGCCGAGCCAGACCGAGAAGCACAGGATGAGCAGGATGCCGGTCACGAAGGTGGGCAGCGATATGCCGATCAGCGACACGATCTGCAGCGCCTGGCTGAGCACGCCGCGTGGCCGCAATGCGGTGTAGATGCCGAAGGGAATGCCGATCGCCAGCGACATCAGCGCCGCCACCAGCACCAGTTCCGCCGTCGCCGGGAAGCGCTCCGCCAGCAGCGCGCTGACCGGCCGGGCGTTGCGATACGACATGCCGAAATCGCCCCGCGCCGCGTCGACGACGAAGCGGCCGTACTGGACGAGCAGCGGGTCGTCGAGGCCGAGCCGCTCGCGGACCTGCTCGCGCTCGACCTGCGTGGCGTCCTGCGAGACGATGCTGTTCACCGGATCGCCGAGGAAGCGGAACATCAGGAAGGCGATGAAGGCGACGGTGAGCATCACCATGACGGCCTGCAGAACGCGCCTGAGGATGAAGAGTGGCATCGTGCAATCCTCCATTTGCTCCGGCGCGCCGCTGGGTGCGGTCGCCGGCCTGGTTCAGGAAGAAGGCCCCCGCCTTACGGGAAGCGGGGACCCGGATCGCGTCAGTCGACCTTGGCGTACCACAGGCGCAGCAGATCGTCGGCGGTCTGCTCGACATGGACGTTGTCGCGCGTCGCCCAGGAGAGCGGCTGCTGGTGCAGCGGCAGCCAGGCGACCTCGTCCCTGGCGATAGCGAAGGCCTCGACCATCAGCGCACGGCGCTTTTCCTCATCGAGCTCGACATCGACCTGTTCCGTGAGTTCGTCGAGCTTGGCGTTGACGTAGCCGCCGGGATTCCAGGTGCCGAGCTTGTCGTCCGGCGAGTGCAGCATGGCCGACAAAACGCTGTAGCCGTCGAGCATCGGCAGCGTCGCCCAGCCGAGCATGAACAGGTCGGCCTGGCCGGCCAGAGCCTTCTGGAAATGCAGCGTGCGGGCCTCGGTGACGAGCTTCGGCTTGAGGCCGGCCTGGGCCAGCATCGCCGCCATGGCCTGGCAGATCTCCTCGTCGTTGACATAGGCGTCGTTGGGGCAGTTCATGTTGAACTGGAAGCCGTTCGGATAGCCGGCTTCGGCGAGCGCCGCCTTGGCCGCCTCCAAATCGTGGGCGAAGCGTTCGTTGACGGCCGCGTCGAAGCCCGGCACCTCGGGCGCCACCAGCGCGCCGGCATTGCGCGACTTGCCGCGCATGATGCGGTCGCGGATCAGATCCATGTTGATTGCCTGGTACACCGCCTTGCGCACCGCCGGATTCTGGAACGGGTTGCCCTCCACGTCGCCGTCGTTGAGCTCGTCCTTGATGTTGAAGCCCATCATGATCGTGCGCAGGCCCGGCGCCTCGAGCACCTTCACGCCCGCCGAATTGGCGATGCGACCGGCATCCTGAAGCGGCGAGGGAACGATGATGTCGATCTCGCCGGACAAGAGCGCGGCGACGCGCGTCGCGTCCGAGCCGATCGGCGTGTGGATGATCTTGGTGAGGTTGTGCTGGGGCGTGTCCCACCAGTCTTCGTTGGCGAGGAGCACGGTCTGCGCGTCCGGCCGGCGGCTTTCCAGCTTGAAGGGGCCGGTGCCGTTGGCGTTGCGCGTCGTGAAGCCCTCTTCGCCCTGCTGCGCGTTCACCGGCTCGACGGCGTTGTTGGCCTCCAGCCAGCCCGCGTCGAAGATCGACATGTTGGTGAGGAAGTTGTTGAGCAGCGGCGTCGGCCCCGTCAGGTGCAGGTCGACCGTGAAGTCGTCGATCTTCACGACGTCCTTGAGCGCCGGCAGGTTGCCCTTGATCGGCGACTTCTCATGCGTGGCCCGCTTGAGGGAGACGACCACGTCGTCCGCTGTGAAGGCTGCGCCGTCGTGGAACTTGACGCCCTGGCGCAGGTGGTAGCGCACGACGTCGGGCTGGACCGCTTCCCAGCGCTCGGCCAGCGCCGGCTCGATCTTGAGGTCCTTGCTGTAGCGGACCAGCGGCTCGTAGATGTGCTGCAGGAAGTTGATCGAGAATGAATCGGTCATCGAATGCGGGTCGAGCCCGTAGATGTCGCCCGCCGAGGCGTAGCGGATCTCGGCGGCACTCGCCGGGGCGGCGGCGCTGAGGCCGACCAGGGTCGCGGCGGTGGCCGCCAGAAGAAGTCTCTTCATCATGCAGTCTCCCATTTTGCTTCGGGAACCGGTCCCCTGCGCGGCGTCTTGGGCGCCCTGCAATCCCGGTCCTTCTCATATTGTTGACATTCGGAATTGATATTGTCAACAATATTTGTTAACAGTCTCGTTGACTTGCGCTGCGAAGCGGTTTCAATGAAACGGCACCAACGAGAGGGCCGCCCGAGAGGCGGGCGGGAGGGACGGAATGGACGCCAAGACGACCAACCGGCCGGCGACCGACCAGGACATCCACGACAGGATCTGGTCGTCGATCGTCGACCGGCAGCTCGCGCCGGGAACGCGGCTCAAGGAAGAGCACCTGGCGGAGATCTTCAACGTCAACCGGGCGCGCATCCGCCAGGTGCTCCAGCATCTGGCGCGCGACGGCCTCATCACGCTGGTGCCGAACCGGGGGGCCTTCGTCGCCGAGCCGTCGATCGAGGAAGCGCGCGACGTCTTCTTCGCGCGCCGCACGATCGAGGAGCGGCTGGTCGAGCGGCTCTGCGCCACCATCGACGATCAGGGAGCGCGGCGCCTGCGCGATCACGTGGCGGCCGAACGCCGGGCGCATGACGCCGGCGACTTCGAGACCGCGATCCGGCTTTCCGGCGCCTTCCACATGCTCATCGCCGATCTTGCCCAGTCGCAGATCCTCGCCGGCCTGCTGCGCGACCTCGTCTCGCGCACCTCGCTGATCACCGCGCTCTATCAGTCGCGCTCGGCCCACAATTGCGGTCCCGACGAGCATGAGGCGCTCGTCGAAGCGATCGTCGCGCATGACGCGGCCGCGGCGATCGAGGTGATGAAGCATCACCTCGCGCACATCGAGGCGCAGCTCGACCTCGAAGGCGAGCGCGCCCCGGCGCGCAACCTCGCCGACATCCTGTCTCCCCGGCGCTAGCGCGATGTCCGTGAGCGACCCGAACCGCCGTCCGGACGTCCTGATCCGGAATGTCACCGCCATAACCGTCGACCCGCAGCGCCGGGTGATCGAGAAGGCCTGGATCGCCGTCACCGGCGACCGCATCGCGGGCATCGGATCGGCAGGGATGGACGAACCCGTCGAGGCCGGCGAGGTGATCGACGCGGGCGGCATGGTGGCGATCCCCGGCCTGATCGATTCCCACTCGCATGCCGGGCACGGGCTCGTGCGCGCGGCGGGTGCCGGCGACACGAATGCCTGGTTCGAGGCCTGCAGGCGCATCTATGCGCGTGTCGCCACGCCGTCGTTCTGGCGAGCCGAACAGGCGCTGGTGCAGCTCGAGCGTCTGCGTGGCGGGGTCACCACCGCCGTCTCGCTGCTCGGCGGCGGTGCCGATATCTACCGCACCGACGATGCCGCTGCCGGCGACGCGCATTGCGCGGCGACGATGGAATCGGGCCTGCGCACGATCATGGCTGTCGGGGCGGGCAGGGCGCCGTTCCCGCAGCGCTATGCGCGCATCCTGGCCGATGGCGGCCTCGAGGAGTTCGACCTCACCTTCGAGCGGCAGATGGAGGTCAGCGCCGAGCTGATCGGCCGCTGGAACGACGTTCTTCGGCGCCGCACCGGCGTCTGTCTGGTCATGCCGGTCTACTATGCCGGCGAGGTGGAGGATGCGGCCTCCCGGCGCGTGGTCGTGCGCATGGGCGAGGCCATGATGGCGCTGCGCGAGGAGACCGGCGTGATCTTCACCCAGGACGGGCATCGCGACGGTTCGATCGCGCTCGCCCGCGATCTGGGCGTGCTCGGCCCCTTTGCCCTGCTCGGCCACAGCGTCGACCTGACGTCGGCGGATCTCGCGGCGCTCGGCGAGACGGGCGCGGCGATCGTGCACAATCCCAGCGCCATCATGTCGATCTATGGCCGCTGCCCGGTGCCGGAGCTGCTGGAGGCGGGCGTCACCGTCTGCCTGGGCTCCGATGCGGCGGCGCCGGACCGCGGCTTCGACATGTTCCGCCACATGGCCCAGTGCATGCACTATCATCGCCGCCACTTCCGGGACCCGTCCTATCTGCCGCCCGGCAAGACGCTGGAGATGGCCACCATCGACGCGGCCCGCGCGCTCGGCCTTCAAGCCGACCTCGGCTCGCTCGAAGCGGGCAAGAAAGCCGATATCGTGCTCGTCGACATGCAGAAGCCGCATCTTTATCCGCCGACCATGCCGGTGACCAAGATCGCCCATTTCGCCTCGGCCGCCGATGTCGACACCGTGCTGGTCGACGGGAGGGTCCTGATGCGCGGGCGGCGCATCGCGCATCTCGACGAGCCTGGCCTCCTCGAGGCCGCGGCGGGGGAGGCGAAGCGCGCTTTCGAGCGCGCCGGCCTGTCGCATCTCCTCGTCGAGCCGCCGGACTACTGGCGCGTCTCCCAACGCCGGTTTGCAGACGCGCCCGCGGATTAGGCGCTGTTCAGCCCCGCAGCCGGCCGACCAGCCGCGCCGCGCGGCGGAGCGCCGTCAGGGCGGTGCCGAGCGCGATCACCCACAGGGCGATGGTGAGCACCTCGCCATGGCCGTCCCACAAGGGCTCGAACAGCGACAATGCCGCCGCCGCGGTGATCGCCGCCATGCGGTGCGGCTTGGCCATGGGGCCGGAAAAATCGGCCGGCTGGCCGCAGGCGCGGCCAAGCTCGCGCACATAGGCGGTGAGGATGGCGAAGCTCGCTGCCGCGAAGCCGAGCGCCGGCAGGCCGACGCCATAGCCGAGCCCGACCAGGATCAGCAGATCGGCGATGCGGTCGGGGAACTCGTTCCAGAACGCGCCGTCGGGCGATCCCTTGCCAGCCTCGACCGCCACCAGGCCGTCGAGCAGGTTGCACAGGAGGCGAAGCTGGACGCACAGGCCGCCGAGGACGAGGAGGACCGGCCGCGCGATGCCTTCGGCGCCGCCCGCCTGCCACAGGGCAAGACCGGCGAGCGCGGCAAAGCCGATGCTGGCGACGGAGATCTGGTTCGGCGTGACGGGGCCGGCGGCCAGCCAGCGCGTCAGGGTCCGCGCCCAGCCGGTGTCCCGGCTGGCCAGCGGGCGGCGGTTGTCGGCCTTGCTCATGGTCGGGCGCTCCAAAGCGTGTAGGTGTAGAGGGCGGCATAGCTGGTGGCGACGGTCAACGGCAGGGCGATGGTCGCCAGGATTTCCGGCGTGCCGGCAAGCGCGTGGATCGCCGACAGGAGGGTGAGCGAGGTGAGGCAGGCGATCAGTGGCGGCAGCACCAGGCCGGCGATGCCGCCGAACTGCGCGACCAGCCACTCGATGGCCCGCTTCAGGAAGAGCGTGATGGCAGCCGACAGAAATCCCTGCACCAGGCCCGCAAGAAGCGGTCCCGGCATCGCATGGCCGCGGTTGGCGAAGACCGCCCAGCCGCCCATCGCCAGGAAGGCGAAGCCCATGTGGACGGCGCTGCTTCTCGCCAGCCGCGCAAGGGTGCCGCTCATGTGAGAGACCACCAGTAGCGCACCACGTGGAAGAAGATGGGCGCCGAGAAGATCACCGAATCCAGCCGATCGATGAAGCCGCCATGGCCGGCGATCAGATGGCCCCAGTCCTTGACGCCGCGATCGCGCTTGATGGCCGACATGACGAGGCCGCCGAAGAAGCCCATGAGCACGATGACCAGCGACAGAAGACCGGCCTGCAGCGGCGTGAACGGCGTCATCCACGACAGGCCGGCGCCGACCAGCGTCGCGCTCAGCGCTCCGCCGACGAAGCCCTCCACTGTCTTCGACGGCGACAGGTCGGGCGCGATCCTGGTGCGGCCGAGAAGCTTGCCCCAGACATATTGCAGGACGTCGCTCGACTGCACGACGACGACCAGGAAGGCGATCAGCAGCAGGTTGCGGCCCTCATAGCCGGGGATCTCAAGGCTGAGCAGCGCCGGCACGTGCGAGACGCAGAAGACGCAGATCATCAGCGCCCACTGCACCTCCGCGACGCGGATCAGGAAGCGGTCCGTGTCGCCGCGCAGCGCCGCGACGATCGGCAGCAGCAGGAACGCATAGACGGGGATGAAGATGGAGTAGAGCCCGTACCAGTCGATGAACACCAGATAATACTGATACGGCAGGATGACGAAGAAGGCGGCGGCAACCGCCCAATGGTCGCCGCGCCGCGTGTCGGTGAGGGTGACGAACTCGCGCAGCGCCGCAAAGGAGGCGAAGCCGAACAGCAGGATGATGCCGGTGCGGCCGAACAGCAGCGCCGCCCCCATCAGGATGATCATCACCCACCAGGCCTTCACCCGGTCGTTCAGGTTCTCGATCACCGCGTTGGAGCCATCCGGCGATAATCGGCGCTGGAGGATATAGCCGGCTATTGAAGCCGCGACGAGCACCGCGGCGAGCCCGGAAAGAAGCTTGAGGAGATCGATATGCGGTGCGGTCATCGGCCGTTGCCCTGCGCATGGGGGGAGAGGGAGAAGAGCGCCTCGCGGGCGCGCGCCAGGAAGGCCTCTCTGGTCTCGTCGGCCCCGACATGAAGCGGCGCGCCGAAGGTGACGGTGCAGATGAGCGGCACGGGCACGAATTCGCCCTTCGGCATCACCCGGTTGAGATTGTCGATCCACACCGGCACCAGATCGACCGACGGCCGCGCCCGGGCGAGATTGTAGATGCCGCTCTTGAAGGGCAGCAGCGCCGCATCGGTCTCGTTGCGCGTGCCCTCGGGAAACACGATCAGCGAGGCGCCCCCGTCGAGCGCCTCGGCCATCTGCGCGATCGGGTCGTCAGTGCGCGATTCGCGGTTTCGGTCGATCAGCACGGCATTGAAGACGTCGCGGCCGATGAAGCGGCGGATCGGCGATTTGAGCCAATAGTCGGCGCCGGCGACGGGCCGCGTCTGGCGGCGCATGCGCGGCGGCAGCACGGTCCACAGGAGGATGAAATCGCCATGGCTGACGTGATTCGCGAAATAGACGCGCTGCCGGGGCACCGGTTCGATGCCGCGCCAGTCGCCGCGTACGGCGGTTATGAAGCGCGCAAACAGCGTGATGGCCGCCGCCGCAACCCGCGTCAGGAAGTCCATCGATCCCCCGTTCATCCCCAAAACTGTTATGCAACGTGTTGTATAGGCCGAGCTGGCTGAAAACGCCAAGCGGCAGGCGGCATGAACTTTCCAGCGCGGAAAAAGGATGGACAATGTATTCCGCAGATGCTGTCATCCGGCCGTTACATAAGCCGACCAATAGAGACCGGTCTTCAATCCGGCGACACGGTAGAGTAGGGAGAACAGCAATGAAGTTTCGCGCAATGATTTCCGCTGCAGCAGTGCTGACGGCGGTATTTCCCGCCACGCTTGGGACTGCTCAGGCGCAGACCGAGATCCAGCTTTGGCACGCGTTCACGGGCCGGCTCGGCGAGCTGATCGACCAGCAGATCGCCGGCTTCAACGAGAGCCAGAGCGACTACAAGGTGGTCGGCTCCCCCAAGGGCAACTACTCCGAGACGCTGAATGCCGGCATCGCCGCCTTCCGCGCCGGCGAACAGCCGCACATCCTGCAGGTCTTCGAAGTCGGCACGGCGACCATGATGGCCGCCAAGGGCGCGGTGAAGCCCGTCTACGAAGTGATGGCCGAATCCAACGAGCCCTTCGACCCGAACGCCTATCTGGCACCGGTCGCCGGCTACTACACCACGGCCGACGGCCAGATGCTGTCGCTGCCCTACAATTCCTCGACCCCCGTCCTCTACCTCAACAAGAAGGCGCTCGAGGATGCCGGGCTCGACCCCGAGGCGAAGCCGGCAACCTGGCCGGAAGTGGAGGAGATCCTCGTCAAGCTGAAGGAAGCGGGCTCGGCCTGCCCCCTCACGACCGCCTGGCAGTCGTGGATTCATCTCGAGAATCTGAGCGCCTATCACAACGTACCCTTCGCCACCCAGGCGAACGGCTTCGCGGGCACCGACACCGAGCTGGTCTTCAACGGCGACCTGCAGGTGAAGCACATTTCCAAGCTCGGCGAATGGGCCAAGAACGGCCTGTTCAGCTATTCCGGCCGCCGCAACGAGGGCGGTGCGCGCTTCCGCTCCGGCGAATGCGCCCTGTTCACCGAATCCTCAGCCGGCTATGCAGGCGTGAAGGCGGAAGCCGACTTCCCATTCACCGTCACCAATCTGCCCTACTGGCCGGACCAGGAAGGCGCCCCCTTCAACACCATCATCGGCGGTGCCTCGCTGTGGGTCATGTCCGGTCACGAAGCGGACGAGTATGCCGGCGTCGCCAAGTTTCTGACCTACATGTCGAGCGCCGAGGTGCAGGCGCAGTGGCACCAGGACACCGGCTATTTGCCGATCACCACGGCGGCTTATGAGCTGACCAAGGAGCAGGGCTTCTACGACGAGAATCCCGGCACGGACGTCGCCATCCTGCAGATGACGGGCAAGGCGCCGACCGACAACTCCAAGGGCATCCGGCTCGGCAATTTCGACCAGATCCGCACCGTCATCGACGAGGAGCTGGAAGCGGTCTGGCAGGGCCAGAAGGACGCCAAGGCGGCGCTCGACGAGGCGGCGAAACGCGGCAACGAATTGCTGCGCCGCTTCGAGCAGTCGGCCCGCTGACGGACGAGGCCCACGGCCGGCGGTGTGATCCGCCGG
>NZ_JANKOF010000102.1 GCF_024655565.1 Nitratireductor sp. ZSWI3
AGCGCGCCGACGCCGGCGCCGATGAGCGCGTTGCGACGATCGTCGCCGCCCGCCAGAAGTCCGACGCCGGCGCCCGCGAGCGCGCCCAGCGCCGCCCCGCCGGCCGTATTGGAAATCTTCTGCTGACCGGTATAGGGGTCGGTGCTGGTCACACATCCGGCGGTGAAGCCCGCCAGCAGCGCAACAGCGATGGATTTCTTGAACATAGTCGGAGTCCTCACTTGTCTGAAATGCCGCGAAAGAATCGTTCGGAAATGTCGCCCCTTCCGGCCCGTGTAGCACAATTTGGGCGAAATTCGGCGCGCCCCTGTGCGAACTATAGAGAAATTCGTTAAAATTTTAAGCGCCGCCGGCAATCACTCGCTGCGGTAGAGAAGCCAGTTCTTGGTGAAGCTGCCCTTGGGCAGCCTGGAATAGAGCGTGACCCGGTTGCGCCCGGCGACCTTGGAGGCATAAAGCGCCTGGTCTGCCTTGGCGTAGAGATCCTCGGCATCGGCCGCATCGGACGCCATGCAGACGCCCAGCGAGACGTTGATCGGTCCATAGTTGCGGGCGGCCGAACCGATGACGAACTCGGCCTGCTCGACGGTCGCCCGCGTGGCCTCGGCGACGGCCATCGTGGCGTCTTCCGTCAGGCCCTCGACGATCATCGCGAACTCCTCGCCGCCGGTGCGGGCGACGAAGCAATCGGTGCTGCCCTGGGTCTTGAGGAGGTGGGCGACGATCTGCAGGATTCGGTCGCCGACCGGGTGACCGTAGCGATCGTTGAAGGTCTTGAAGCCGTCGATATCGGCAAGGATCAGGGCATGGAACATGATCGAGCGCCGATCGCCGAAGACGCGCGCCATCTTCCTGTCGAAGGCGCGGCGGTTCCAGATCCTGGTGAGGGGATCGGTGTCGGCCAGCCGCTTGTACTGCTCGAGCTTGCAGCGCATCTTCTCCAGCTCTTCGGACTTGTCGGCCATCGCCTGGCTGATCTGGCGCCCCTGCTCGATGGTGGTCTCGGTGGCCGCCGCCATGATGCCGACGATCTTTCTCAGGATGTCGCGCGACAGGTCGGCATTGCTGCCGAGCCCGTTCGAGGTCTGGTTGAGAATGACCCCGAACTTCTCCAGCGAGCTGCGCTCCCGCCCCAGCAGCGCGAGGATTTCCTGCGCCCTCAGGGCGATCTGGTCCTGTGCGGTCTCGACGATCGCCTGACGGCTGCTCTGCGCGAAATGTCTGTGCGCCAGCTCATCGAGCGCATCCTGCGTCGGATGCCCCTTGAGCGCGGCAAAATCCTTCGCCAGCTCGCCGTTCGAGCCGGTGTAGACCTCGTAGAAGATCTCGTAGTTGCGCGGCAGGCCGACGACGCCCATCCGCCGCATCGCATTGGCGATCATCGTCGCGATGTCGCCCGGCCGTTCGCCCGAAGCGCTGGATGTCTGCAACATGCGCTGCCCACCTTCCCCCAAAGGCACAGGTCGTCCCCGGTCTCACCCGCGACGGCCGGAACAACTTCAGGTAAGGTAGTTTCCTTCAGCTAACGCAGGGTTAACCGGCGGCGGCACGCAGCGCTCAGGCTGCGTCCCACCTGGGTGAGAACTCGTAGTCGCAGATGCGCCGGCCGGCGCTGCGCAGCGCCGAGATCGCCGTCATCTCGGCCTCACTCAGCGCAAAATCGAAGAGGTCGGCGTTCTCGGCGAGACGGTCCGGGTTGCCGGTGCGCGGAATGGCCACGACGCCCTCCTGCTGGATGTGCCAGCGCAGCACGATCTGCGCCGGGGTCTTGCCGTGCGTTGCGGCGGCGCTCGTTACAGCCGGCTCCGAAAACAATCCGCCGCCGCGCGACAGCGGGCAATAAGAGACCATGGCCATGCCCGCCGCGCGGCAGGCCGCATGGACCTTCGTCTGGTCGAGATAGGGGTGATACTCCACCTGGTTGGCAACCAGCGGCGCTTCGGACACATCGATCGCCTCGGCCAGCAGCGCCGTGGGAAAATTGGACACCCCTATGTGCCGGGTGAGCCCCTGTTCGCGCATGCGGTTGAGCGCGCGGATGCTGCCGGAAAGCTCGATCGCCGGGTTCGGCCAGTGGATCAGCAGGAGGTCGATCCGGTCGACGCCGAGGCGGGCCAGGCTGGCCTCCGCCGAGCGCTCCAGATCGCCGGGGGCGATGTCGGTCCACCACACCTTGGTGGTCAGGAAGATGTCGTCGCGCGGCACGCCGGAAGTTCGCAGCCCCTCGCCCACGGCCTCTTCATTGCCGTAGGCGGCGGCGGTGTCGACGTGGCGATAGCCGAGCTTCAGCGCCTTCGACACCATCTCGACGCAGGCCCCGTCCCTGAGGGTCCAGGTTCCCAGGCCGAGAACCGGTATGGAGGCGCCGTTGGCGTTCACTGTCTGCATGTTTGTTCCTCTCTCCGTGTTTCGGCCACTATTGGCGGCGACTTATATAAGCATCAGTTTTTAGAATATTTGTATCGGGGACGCTCATCCTATGCGGCATGCGGCTTCTGGCAAGTCACGCATCGAAGCCATCGACATCGCACGCGGGGCCGCCCTTCTGGCCATGGCCGTCTATCATTTCGGCTGGGATCTCGAATTCTTCGGCTATATGGAACCGGGCACGACCGTGACGGGCGCCTGGCGGATTTTCGCGCGAAGCATCGCCACCTCCTTCCTGTTCCTGGTCGGCGTCAGCCTGTTCCTTGCCCATGCACAATCGATCCGTTGGCCCGGCTTCGGCAAGCGGCTGGCGATGATCGTCGCGGCGGCGGCGGCCATCTCGCTTGCCACCTGGATCGTCTTTCCGTCCGGCTTCATCTTCTTCGGCATCCTGCACCACATCGCGGTGGCGAGCCTTCTCGGCCTCGCCTTCCTGAGCCTGCCCGCCTGGGCCGTCCTGCTGATGGCGGCCGGCGTGGTGGCCGCCCCCCATTTCCTGAGCGCCCCGGCCTTCGATCATCCTGCCCTGTGGTGGCTGGGTCTTTCCACCTTCAGGCCCCCGTCCAACGATTACGTGCCGCTGTTTCCCTGGTTCGGAGCCGTCCTCGCAGGCATCGCCGCCGCACGCGCCGGGCGCGACAGCGGCGTGCTCGCCCGCCTGTCGCTGCTGCAGAGCGGCGGCTGGTCGAGGCCCGTCACCTTCGCAGGGCGTCACAGCCTCGCCTTCTACCTCCTGCACCAGCCGATCCTCATCGGTTGCGTCTGGCTCCTCGCCCAGATGTGGCCGCCCGCCGTCCTGCCGGCCGACGCCCGCTTCACGCAGGCCTGTGTCCGCCAGTGCGAGGCAGCGCGCGAGGAAGCCTTCTGCGCCGCCTATTGCGGCTGCTTCGTGGACGTCCTGGATGGCGAAGGCCGCCTCGAGGCCGTGATGTCGGCGCGGCCCGACCGCGAAACCGAATCCCGCTTGAGCGAGATCGCCTCCGAATGCACTATGCGGGCAGACGCGGGGACGGCAGCACCGCAGCGGGAGGGAACGAATGGACAAGCAGGAGGCACGGCCGAGTAGATTTCCCTGGCCGCCGGTCATCTATCTGGCCGCCATCGCGGCCGCCGTCGTGGCAGGGATCGCCTATCCCCTGCCCTGGTTCGGCAGGCCCCTTTCGGACATTCTCTTTGCTCTCGGCTGGCTGCTGATCGCCGCCTTCGTCTTCATCGACCTGCAGGCGATGCGGACTCTCAACCGGGCCGGCACCTCGATCCTGCCGACACGCGGTGCCAAGGCGCTCGTCACGAGCGGCCCGTTCGCCGTCAGCCGCAATCCGATCTATCTCGGCAACAGCCTGTTGACCGCCGGCCTCGGCCTGGTGACCGGCAATGCCTGGTTCCTGCTGTTCGTGCTGATTGCCGGCTTCCTCACCGTCAAGCTGGCGATCGAGCCCGAAGAGAGACACCTCGCCCTGCGGTTCGGGAAGAAATATCACGACTATCAGAAGAAGGTGCGGCGCTGGATATAGGGCGCCGCACGTCCTGAAAGACGCGATGCCGCACGGCGTCAGGTCGTGACGCCGAGTTCGGCGAGGCGCTCCACGCAGGACTCCTCGGCCCGCGCCAGCTCTTCAAGCGTGTCCTCGAGATCACGCCGCTTCTGGCGCAGATCCTGCTGCTTCTCGGCAATCTTACTCAGCATCAGCTTCAACTGCCCCACCTCGCCGGGCGGCGCCTTGTAAACCTCGATGATCTCGCGAATCTCGGCGACGGAAAAGCCGAGCCGGCGGCCGCGCAGGATCTGCCGGACGAGATGGCGGTCGGACGGCCGGTAAAGGCGCGTGCGGCCGCGCCGGACCGGGTTGATGAGCCCTTCGTCTTCATAAAAGCGCAGCGTTCGGGTCGAAATGCCGAATTCTCGCGTCAGCTCGGTGATGGAATAGTAATCTCGCATGGCTCTTCGCCCTTTATGTACGGCAGTCGTCGAGCCGCGATGCAGCATTGCCTTCTCCGGCTCCAAAGGATCGGACCGATCCCCAGCGCAGCCGGAGAAGGACCTTGCCACGGCTTTTACGTAAAAGTCAATTTGGCACACCGACGCGGCATCGGCAGCCCCCGGCCATCTTGCGTCATGGCCAGCCTGTGGCAGGACCTTGGCCCTACCGTTGCACGCATGGGCCGACCTATGGAAAGGAGGCTGGCGCCTTCCTCGCCGGCGACCGGGAGGCAGGAGGAGACGGTGCGCAGCACTGCAGCGACGGTGATGGAAACGCCGGTGGACGGAGCCTATGCCTGGTTCCGCATGACGGTTTCGCTGCTGCTCGGCACGATCGGCACCGTCGGCCTGTGGGCCATCGTGGTGGTTCTGCCGCCCATCCAGGCGGAGTTCGGGGTCGACCGCGCGGCGGCCTCCCTGCCCTATGCGGCGACCATGGTGGGCTTTGCCGTCGGCAATGTGCTGATCGGCCGCTATGCCGACCGGATCGGCGTTGCCCTGCCGGTGGCGATGGCCGGCGTGGCGCTGGGCGGCGGCTTCATCGCGGCGAGCTTTTCCGCCTCGATCTGGCAGTTCGCCCTGCTGCAGGGGTTGATCGGCTTAGGGGGATCTGCCTGTTTCGGCCCGCTCCTGGCGGACATCTCGCACTGGTTCGAGCGCCAGCGCGGCATCGCGGTGGCCGCCGTCGCCTGCGGTAACTACCTGTCGGGCGTGCTGTGGCCGACGGTGATCAAGCTGGCGCTGGCGCAGACCGACTGGCGCACGACCTTTCTCGGCATCGGCCTGTTCTGCGTCGCGACCATTGTGCCGCTGGCGCTTCTCCTGCGCCGCCGGCCCCATATCCAGGCCGACGAGACACCCCTTCCGGGAGGACGGGCCGACAGCCGGCGCAAGCCCATCGACCTGTCGCCGCGGACGCTGCAGACCCTGCTGGTGCTGGCGGGCCTGTGCTGCTGCGTGGCGATGTCGATGCCGCAGGTGCACATCGTCGCCTATTGCATGGATCTCGGCTTCGACATCGCCCGCGGAGCCGAAATGCTGTCGCTGATGCTGGGCGCCGGCATCGTCAGCCGGCTCGTCTCCGGTTTCCTGGCGGACCGCATCGGCGGCGTGCCGACCCTTCTCATCGGTTCGGTCCTGCAGTGCCTCTCGCTGTTCCTCTACATCCCCTTCAACGGGCTCGCCTCGCTCTACATGGTGTCGTTCATCTTCGGCCTGTCGCAGGGCGGCATCGTGCCGAGCTACGCCATCATCGTGCGCGAATATCTGCCTGCACGCGAGGCCGGGCAGCGCATGGGCGTGGTGATCATGGCGACCATCATCGGCATGGCGTTCGGCGGCTGGATGTCGGGCTGGATCTACGACCTCACGGGGTCCTACCGCGCGGCGTTCCTGAACGGGATCGCCTGGAACCTCGGCAACATGGCGATCGCCGCCTTCATCCTGTTCCGGGCGCGGCGCACGGCGCGGCCCGCATTCGCCTAAGTGCGAGCAAAATGCGACTTCTCATAAGGTCCACCCTTGAACGGCTCCGCGGGCCAATTACTGTTGCTTCTTTGCAAAGCCCTGTTCAGCCATGCAGCCATCAAATGCCACGTCAGCAGCGATAGCGCCGGCAATCCATCGCCTGCCAGCCACAACCTGAGTGTGTGCAGCCCGCCCGTTGCAAATCGCCTTTGCACGTTCAAAGCGGCTTGCGTCGGTATCGGCAATCGTCTTCCATTGATCTCGCGATGTGTTGTTACATGCACTAACTAGCAACAGTGCTAAAATTGCCACAATGTATCGAGGCATTTTCATTCTCGCCCCCCGTCGGATGATAAAAGAACCAAGGTAGCCCATTTGATATTTTCTGTCCCGTGGCAAGACAGGCTGGACCACGCTCGCACTGGATCATTTCAAGTTTTGGAGGAAACAGCCATTCACCCTTACTCACTCCCTACCCCTTCGATAGATCAAGGTGGGAAGAGGTCACACAGGGGAAAGAAGAATTTTCTACCGGAGATAGAAAATCAATAAGCTTATCTTCTGTAATGTCGGGTAATTCCACTTGACTGCGGCCACTTTAAAGCAAACCGAACCACCACGTGGCAAGGCCGAGGAAGGCAAAGAAGCCGACCACGTCGGTGACCGCGGTGACGAAGACGGACGACGCCACCGCCGGATCGGCGCCGACACGGTCGAGCAGCAGCGGAATGAGGATGCCGCCGAGGGCGGCAACGAACATGTTGATGATCATCGCCGCGGCGATGATGCCACCAAGATCGAAGTCCTGGAACCAGGCGGCGGCGACGGCGCCGATAAGCGTTGCGAAGATGAGGCCGTTGAGAAGGCCCACCCCCATCTCGCGGCGGATGATGCGGCCGGCGTTGTAGATGTCGATGTCGCGCGTGGCGAGCGCGCGCACGGTGACTGTCATGGTCTGCGAGCCGGCGTTGCCGCCCATGCCGGCGACGATCGGCATCAGGACGGCCAGCGCGACGATCTTCTCGATCGTGCCGTCGAAGAGGCCGATGACCGACGCGGCCAGGAAGGCCGTGACGAGGTTCACCATCAGCCACGGCACGCGTGAACGGGCCGCCGTCCAGACGCGGTCCGACAGCTCCTCGTCACCGACGCCGCCCATGCGCAAAAGGTCCTCCTCGGCCTCCTGCTGGATGACGTCGACGACGTCGTCGATGGTGAGCACGCCCACCAGGCGCTCGTTCTCGTCGACGACGGCGGCCGACAGGAGGTCGTATTTCTCAAAAATCTGCGCCGCCTCCTCCTGGTCCATGGTGGCGGGGATGGCGTGGCGCGTCTCGCGCATCACATCCTCGATCTTGGTGCCTCGCTTGGTGCGTAGGATGCGATCGAGATCGACCGCGCCGACCAGGCGGAAGGTCGGATCGATGACGAAGATCTGCGAAAAACTCTCCGGAAGGTTCTGCTCCTCGCGCATGTAGTCGATGGTCTGGCCGACGGTCCAGAACGGCGGCACGGCGACGAATTCCGTCTGCATGCGCCGGCCGGCGGTCTCCTCCGGATAGCCCAGCGAACGGCGCAGGCGCACCCGCTCCGTGAACGGCAGCTCGGCCAGAATCTCGTCCTGGTCCTGCTGGTCGAGGTCTTCCAGAATGTAGACGGCATCATCCGAATCGAGCTGCTCGACGGCGCGCGCCACCTGCCGGTTGGGCAGGTTCTCGATGATATCGAGGCGGATCGCCTCGTCGACCTCGGTCAGCGCGGTATAGTCGAAATCGTCGCCCATCAGGACGACGAGCGCCAGACGCTGCTCGGGCAGCAGCGCTTCCAGGAGGTCGCCAATCTCGGACTGGTGGAGCGAGCCGACGTCCTTTTTCAGCGTCAGCGTGTCGCGGTCGGCGATGGCCGCACCGATATGGGCGAGGAACGGCGCCGCAACGACGCCGTCCTCGTCATAGATTCCCATGTCGGGCGCCGCCGCGGCGCCCATGTCGGTGTCCAGTCCTTCCGGCTCGCTCAACAACACCTCCCTGGGAACGGAGAACGGTTTGGGGAACGGGTGCAGCTTCACCGGCAATACAGAGGCGCAGGCGGCACCGCAACCGGGCGGCACGGCTTTCCGTGGAAGAAATTCGCGGGCGGCGCCGAAGGCGGCCCCGCCCGCGATCTGGCGAAAGCGCAGGGCCGGGCCTACATAGAGGGTATCTGGGAGGGTGCCCGGAAGGCTCACCGCCGAGAAGGAAGAGATGATGAAATATCGCCGCCTTGCCGTTCTGCTGTTTCTCGGCCTCGCCGCCGGCCTGCCGGCGCAGGCGGCCGAGACCGTCGTTCGTCCCGGCAAGGACTGGACCAAGGCCGATCAGCGTGCAGCCGATGCCGCCGACCGGACGGAGAGACTTCTTGCCACACGCCACCAGCGCTGGCAGCAGGAGCAGCGTGAATTGAAGGTCCTGATCGAGCCCAAGCCGCTGAAACTCGACGTGCCGCGCTATGTGCCGCCCCGGTTATAGTGCAAAACCGTCGGGTCTCGGGCAAACCAGATAGCCGACTATTGCTTACGCTGCGTCAACCGTGTTTAATTAATATAAAGGTTGGAGCCCCATTCTGCGGAGTGGGAAGGCGTCAATCGCCTTGAGTGGGGGGACTTGCGCACACGGTCGCCGAATTCGGCCAGGTCGAAGTCTCGACAATGCAGGATCGCGCAAGGGGTTGCGCGAGCGGACCGAAAGTATGCCGCATGGTTTATCTGTATGCGTACATCATCAGTTGTGTGCTCATCCTGATCGTGGCGGGCATGGCGGTGCCCCTGCTCGTCAAGCAGGAGCGTGACGCCGCGCAGAAGTGATGCCGCAGTGAAATTCATGCTGCGGAAAACGCGCTGGATCTTCCTCCACGCTTGCCCTCGACATGCGCCTTCGCACGCAAAATAGTTTATGAATACATTGGTTTAAGCTTGATTTCTAACGACGGGATGGAACTCGACATCATGAGCTGTGCCCCAAACGATCTTTCCCCAACGCTCAGGGCGCGATAAACCTAGCGGCTGTTGGTTTTCGGGGCGTCGTATGCGTGAAGTCGAGCTCAAGTTCCTGATCGACGCAGACCGTGCCGCCGATGTGAGGAGAAGGCTGCCGGAGCTGGGGATCGCGCTGGCGGAGCCGCGCCAGGAAGTCCTGCGCAGCATCTATTTCGACACCGCCTCCGGTGCGCTGCGCGCCGCCGGCATCTCGCTTCGGCTGAGGCACGACGGAACGCGATGGCTGCAGACCGTCAAGCATCGCGGCCGCATCGCCAGCGGGTTGTCTCAGGTCCAGGAAGTGGAACAGCCGGCTCCGGAGGGGCGCGTGTCGATCCGCGCCGTCGCCGACCAGAAACTGCGCAAGAAGCTGGACCGCCTCGTCGGCAACGCTCCCCTCGAGCCGGTGCTGGAGACCGAGATGGCCCGGCAGAGCTTTGCGGTCGGGCTCGCGGGAACACGGGCCAGCCTGGCGATCGACGAAGGCGAGGTCCGGGCCGGCGGGCGCGCCGAGGTGCTGCGCGAATTGGAGATCGAGCTGACGGACGGCGAGGCGCGCGGCCTCTATGAGATCGCGCGGCAGCTGATGCCCGAGGGTGGCCTGCGGTTTTCGCGCCATTCGAAGGCGGCGCGCGGCTTCCTCCTCGCCGAGGAGGGTCATGTCGAGCCGCCGCTGGCGCCGCGCAGGGCCTGGGCGGTGGACCTTCTGGTCGACGAGAGCGCGGAAGAGGCGCTACGCGCCATCCTGCGCGAATGCCTGGACCAGATCAGCACCAACATCCTCGTGGTGCGCGCGCTCGAGGACCCGGAAGGTCCCCATCAGCTTCGCATCGGCCTCAGGCGGTTGCGCGGCGCGCTGGCGCTCGTCGCCCCGACCGTCTCGGACGGAGAGACGCTGGACCGCCTGCGCGAAGAAGCCCGCTGGCTGGGGCGTGAAGTCGGCCGATTACGGGACCTTGACGTGGCGCGCACACAGATCGTGCCGCGCGAGGCGGCGGCGCATGACGGCGAGACGGGTTTCCGGCCGCTGCAAAGCGCCCTTGAGACGCATGCCGCAGCCACGCGCGCCGAGTTGCGCGGCCTCCTCATCGGGCGCCGCGCGCAAGACCTGCAGATTGCGCTGGCCGAATTCATCGAAACGAGCGGGCTGGGACAAGGGGCCGGACGGCCCGGAAACGGCCACCGGCAAATGATCCCCGAACTGGCGCGGAAGAGCCTGCACAAGCGCTGGCGCCGTGCCTGCGGGTGCGCGGAAGAGATCGATACGCTCGATCTGCAGCAGCGGCATGCCTTGCGCAAGGAATTGAAGAAGCTGCGCTATTGCCTGGAATTCCTTGCTCCCCTTTTTCCGCAGAAGAGCGTGAAGCGCTTTCTCGGAAAGCTGAAGACGCTGCAGATCGTGTTCGGCGACCTCGCCGATGCCGGAATGGCCGAGGCGTTGCTGACCGGGCCGCCCTTTGCCGAGCTGAGTGACATCACCGCCCAGCGCGCCATCGGCCGCGTGATCGGCGCGCAGCAGATGAAGGCGCAGAAGAGCTGGGACAATGCAAGGCGGCTTTGGAACGACCTCGCCCAGTGCGCCCGCCCCTGGGAGCGGTCGGCGCGGAATCGTTGAAAGCAGGCTTACCTCCTCTGCCGCGCCCCGACGGCGGGCGCTGTTGCCATCCGGCTACGGATGCCCAGCAACCGTTGGAAATGCGGGCAGCCGGCCGCAAAGGATGTATGCCTGGGCTTTTCTTGCCGGTGATTAAGCTGCTAGAGATTGTCTGGCGAGCGGGCGGCCGCGCAGCCGCCTGCGCGACCATCGAAAGGACTGGGAATGAATGAGCGTTACGACGCGTATGCCGTCGCAATCATCGTCACATTCGGCGCGATCATCATCGGGGGGTTGATGGCCGCCGCGATCGCGAGCGGCGAGCGTGACAGCTTCATGTTCGCGCTGGGCGCCGCCACGGCCGCCTGGGCGGCAGGCTATGCGATGTTCTTCGACTGGGCCCGCACCTTCATGGCGCTCATCGTCCTGTCGATGGCCATGGCGATCGCGGCCACCATAATCCTGGCCTTCTGACCCGGTGATCTGACCGAAACAGATGGTGCCCATCTGTTTCGACAAGTCAGCCCACAAGCTGTTGATCTGGTGGGGCGATTTTCCCAACGGATGGGTACCATCGTTGGAATCGCACCACCAGCGCATCGGTCCAAAAATCGGATTTCTGCCGCGTCAGTTCAGCGGCATGGAAAGACGGACGCGGCCGCCGAGCATGCTCGGCGCCGATTCCCCCAGGCCGCTGTAATGCGCCGAAACCCCGAGCCTGCCGCCGCCGGGCAGGCTGGCATCCACGGCAGCTTCCACGCGGCCGTGGAAATTGTCCAGGCCATGCTTGTCCTGCGTGTTGCGGATGTCCATGACGCCATCCAGCCTGATGCTGAAATCGAGCAGCACGTCGTCCTGCGTGATGTGCCGGTAGGACAGGCCCGGCCCGAAGGAAATTTGCCCGAGCCCCGCCTTGACCGCCGGGATGTCCACTCCCAGGCTGTCCGTATAGGCCTCGGTCCGTTCCTCGAAATAGGCCAGACGGGCGCGCGGCGAGAATGTCCAGGCATCCCGCTGCCAGGCCCCCTGAACGGCAGCACTCACCAGCCAGCGCGTGGCATCGACCGAATCGGTATAGGTGCCGAGCGGATTGACGTCGTTCGACGAGGTGCCGGCACCGGCGAGCAGGTCGAAATAGAGGTTTTCCGAAAGCCGCGCCGTCAGATAAGGTCCGGCCAGCCAGCCCGTGCCCTCGGCCGTGCCTCCGGCCATCGACACGAAACCGGTGGTGCGGTCGACCTGCAGGAAGGCGCCGACCAGCAGGTTGCGGTTGACGAGATAATCGGCACCGATGGTCGCCAGCCCGAAATGTCCCGTCGCCTCATTGGCCTCGAAGCGGCTGTAGCTGCCCTCGAACCACAGGTCGAAGCGGTCGGTGCCCTCGCCGCCCGACAGGCGCCTGATCGCACCGAGGCTGGAGGCGAGATTGACGGAGCGGGCGTCGGCCAGTTGCGGCAGATAGCCGAGCAGGGAGGAGATGGAGCCGCCGCCACCGGCCTGTCCGTTGAGGCGGCCGACGCGGCGCCCCATGTCGGGCTGGTTCTCGAGAATCATGCCGGCCCGCACTTCCACGAACTCGGCCAGAAGGTCGCTGGTCACGTCGCGGGAGTTGGCGCTCGAGAAGGTGCAGATCACGGTTTCCTCGGCCGCCAGGCTGATCGTTGCCGTGCGCGTCTCCACGCTGCCGAAGCTGTCGCCGTCGTTGCAGGAGATCGAGGTGACGGCGAAGCCCTCGACGACGCCGACGCTCACCGCATAGGTTCCGGCGGTCAGGGAAAGCGGCATGCTCGCCCCCTCGCCGTCGACCGTGGTCACGGTGACGTTGAGCGCCGGCTCCGAGGAGGTGAAGGAGAACGTGCCGTCGCCGCCGGTCGTTATCTGCCGGATGATGACCGTGCCGAGGGCCCGGACCGTCTGCACCAGGACGGGCGATGTGCTTGCGACATTGTTGGCGTCTCCGCCATAGGTCGCCACGACGTCGTTGCCGCCGGCGGCCAGATCGGAGACCGTGATCGCCGCCGTGGTTCCGGCGAGCGCCACCGTGCCGAGAAGGGCGCCGTTGGAGGAGAACTGGACAGATCCGGTCGGCGCCGGCGCCGAAGGGACACCCGAGACCGTGGCGGTGAAGGTGACCGGATCCCCATAGTCGGAGGGATTGCTGCTCGAGATGACCGAGGTGGTCGTCACGGCCTGTTCGACTGCCTGGGTCAGCGGGGCGGAGGTCGAGGCGGCGTTGCCCGGGTCGCCCGAATAGGCGGCGGTGATCGTGTGCGTCCCCACGGCGAGCGTGCTGGTGGACAGGGAGGCCGATCCGCCCGACACGGCAACGGGAGGCTGGCCTGCCCCGTCGATTGTGAAGACGACGGTGCCGGACAGGGGGTTGCCGGAAGAAGAAGTGACGGACGCCGTGAAAGTGACCATATCGCCCACCGTCGACGGTGAGGCGCTGGTCTGCAAGGTCGTGGTGGTGGCGGACGGAGAGACCGTCAGCGTGTAGGCCGTCTCGCCCGTGTTGCCATTGACGTCTGCCGCCTGCACGCTGAAGCCGAACGTCCCTGTCGCCGTTGCCTGCCCGGACAGGAGGCCGGCGGAGGAAAGCGCGATGCCGGCCGGCAATGCGCCCGAGACCAAGCTGTACAGATAAGGGGCAGAGCCGCCGCTTGCCGAAAATTGCTGCGCGACCGGCGCGCCAACGGTGATCGCCGGCAGGCTCGGCGGCGAGAGAGCGATCGTCGGTGCTGCGACGATGAGGGTGTAGGCTCTCGTACCCGTATAGCCGTTTGCATCCTCGACACGGATGGAGATGTTGAAGGTTCCCGGCTGGATCGCCGTTCCCGAGAGCCGACCGGCGCTGCTGAGCGCCAATCCCGGCGGCAAGCTGCCACTGGCAAGCGAGAAGAGGTAGGGCGGGGTGCCGCCACTGCCGGAAAGCTGCTGCTCATAGGCAACCCCGTAGGCGGGTTGCGGCACGGCTGCGGGCTGCACGTCGATTTCCGGTGCATCGACGGTGATCGAAAAGGCCGCCGTTGCCGACAGCCCATACTGGTCCTCGGCCCGCACCGTGAAAACGAACGTGCCCGCTTGCGACGGTGTGCCGGAAAGAACACCGGAACTCGACATCGACAGGCCCACCGGCAGCGCGCCTGCATCAAGGGAGAAGAGGTAGGGATCGGCACCGCCCGAAGCCGTCAGGCTGGCGTTGTAGGGCATGCCGTAGGATGCTTCAGGAAGCACCGGCGGGGCGATGGTGATGACGGGCGCCGCGATGTTGAGCGTATAGGACTGCGTGGCCGAGAGCCCGTTCTGGTCCGTCACTGCGACGGTGAAGCTGAACGAGCCCGTGGCGGTCGCCGTGCCCGACAACTGGCCGTTGCCCGAAAGCGTTATTCCGGCGGGAAGATCTCCGCTGTCGATGCTGAAACCATAGGGGCCCGTGCCGCCGCTGGCGGTCAGCTGCGGCGGCAGATAGGGCGTGTTGTAGACGGGATCGGGAAGCGTCGCGGGCAGGATCTCCAGCACCACATAGGTGACGGTGTTGTCGGTGCTCGTCGAGGCCTGGTTCTGGAAACCGGCCGTGCTGGTGGCGCTGCCGGCCGGGACGGTGGCAGACACCGTGCCGGGCTGGGTCATCCCGCTGACCGCGACCGTGTATGCGGAACCGGAGCCGGAGACGCTCGCCGATACAGCCCCCGCCGTGCCCGACAAGGCGACGTCGCTGCTCGTGAATCCGGTCACGTTCTTGTCGAAGACGACATCGAACAGGATGGACGAGGCTGCCGTCGGATCGCTCTGGCCGGCGGCCTGGTTGATGGTCACCGTCGGCGGCGTATCGACCGGATGGTCGGCCCCGGAGGCGGTGGCGGCGGCGCACCCTCCCCCTCCCGAATAGCTGGCCGAAACGGGATGGGTGCCGACAGGAAGCGTCGAGACCTGCATCGTTGCCGACGAAGAGGGGCTGACAGGGGCCGTCCACGTGAGCGAGAGCGTCTGCGATTCGGCACCGACGGAGATCGTCACGGTTCCCGGCGGCGCATCGCCCGCATTGCAGCCCAGGGAGGAAACCGTCGCGGTGACGCTGACCGTTTCGCCGGGCTGCGAGGGCCTGGGGGAGGAATTGACGGATATGTTCACCTCCCCACCGGCGTCGGAGGTCACGAAGAGGGTGGGGCTTGTGAAATCGAACGTACCGCCCACCCTCAAGCCGCGGATCTGCACGAAGTCAGCAAAAGTACCAGAGGTCGCATCCTCCGTGGAAACGACATAGGCCCCGGTGCAGACGATGTTAGACGAGGTGCCGCCCGGCGGAACCGCCGGGCATGTCACGTTGACGTTCTTGATCGCCGTCGTGATCGGCGTGTTGATCGAGGTGATCGTGTAGGATCCTGGCTGGATGGTGTAGGTGAAGTTGATCGTGTCGCCGGCGGCATTGAAGGTCGACGGGTTGGCGGCGATCGAAAGCTGCTGCGCGAGAGCCGGCATCTGCAGCGTGATCAGTGCGACCGCGGTCAAGAATACGGCGAAAAGCGTTTCACGGGTCCTGCAAAGACGGCCGCCGATCCTGCCCCTTGCGCATAATCGTTGCGGTTTCACCGCTCCCGCCCCCGCATCCACGATTGACCCGATACTGGCCTATATTCAGTAAATCTCAATTCTACAGGAAGTAAATGTGGATCTGCCCGAATTCCTCTATAAATTGACCTGATTTTTTCAATAAAACGCAAGATTATTATAAAAATGATCATTTTTTAAAAAATTGCTCCAAGTGAGCAGACGAGTGGACGGCTCTCCGCTAAGCCGAACGGCTTAACACCAAAGATCATTTCCGGCCGCCAAGCCCCTTGGGCATATTGGTCTTTCGGCTGCCGCCATCGGGCGGCCGGAGCGTTCGGCGCGTCCGGTCGGGCCCCTGACGGGCAGGCGCAGGGAGGAAACAATGCTGAAGACGGAAAGTTGTCTCAAACGAGCGGCAATTGCGTGTCTCGGAGCAACGGTGCTCGCAGCGCCGGCCGTCGCTGACAGCCTGACGGGCGAACCCGTCGAACTGGGCAACGGCACCATGCAGATCAGGATCGAGACCGATGCGGGCGGCGCCCCGACGGCGATCGCCGTCAGCCTGACGGCGGGCGCGCTCGAGGGCCTGCCGATGGAGGCCAACCCGCAGTCGAAAGGTGGTGCCTGGCAGTATTTCCTGCCGATGCCGGAGGGCTCGAAAACCGGCTATACCGGCGTTCTGGTCGACTGGAACCCGCACGGCCACCCGCCTGCGGACATCTACTCGGTGCCCCATTTCGACTTCCACTTCTACACGATAAGCCGGGACGACATCGAGATGATCTCCTTCACCGGCCCCGACGACACCTCCGCCGTGGTCGAGGACAAGGACCTGGTCGCACCCGATTACCAGGTGGTCCCGGACACGGTGGTCGACAAGATGGGGGTCCATGCCATCGACGTGACGGCGCCGGAGTTCCACGGGACGCCGTTCGCCGCGACCTTCATCTACGGCTACAACAAGGGCAGCCTCATCTTCTTCGAGCCGATGGTGACGCGCGACCACCTCCTGTCCAAGCCCGCCGCGACGATGCCGGTGAAGACCCCTGCCCGCTACAGCGGACCGGGCTACTATCCGACCAGCTACGACGTCCGCTACATCGCCGACACCGACCGCTACGAGGTCGCGATCACCGGCCTCAAGGCCTGGCAATAGAACCTCGGGAATCACCGCCGGCTCCGGAAGCGGGCCGGCGGCAGGCCGTCGCCGGAAGATTGGTGCGGTATTCACCGCCGGTCGTTGCGAGGATCGCCGCAGCCGTATAATGTCGCCGCCAACATCACTCTCGGGGCGCACGGGCATGGGGCCGAATGCTGGGCTTAGCAATGCCATCGGCATGCAGATCAATGAAAAGCTGGGATCGGAGAAAGCGAGCGAATTCATCGAATTCGCGGCGTCCCGATGGGCGGATCATCATCCCTTCCTGATCCAGCCGCATGATCTGGATGCGCGGCTGAAGACGGTCGTCTTCAACGAACTCACATGGACCATCCCCCGGAACACCTATTGGAGCCATCTCCACCGCATGGCACTGGGCTATCATGCCTTCATGCTGCGCAAATATTCGCTGCCCGGCTTCTGCGAGGTGAAGGAAGGCGACACCGTCCTCGATTGCGGATCGTTCATCGGCGGTTTTGCCAGCGCCTGCGCCGGAAGAGCCGACAGAGTGATCGCCGTGGAGCCCTCTCCGGTGAACTCGGCAGCGGCCGCGGCCAATCTGGCGCGCAGCAGCAACGTCACGCTGGCACGATGCGCGCTCTGGAATGCCTGCACCGTCCTCCCCTTCCACATCAGCGAGACGGCGATCGACGACGGCATTCTCGATCCCGACCATGGCGCACCGGTTGAGACCGTCGAGGTCGAAGCCATCACCATTGCCGAACTGGCGCGACGGCACGGCATCGATCGTTTCGACTTCATGAAGGTGGAGGCCGAGGGCGTCGAACTCGAGATCCTCACCGGCGAAGGCGGGCTCGACTGCGACAGGATCGCCATCGACTGCGCCCCCGAACGCGGCGGCGCCTCGCCGGATGCCGAGGTCATGGCCCTGTTGAACGCGCACGGCTTCGAGACGCAGAAGCGGGGCATCGTCGTTTTCGGCCGCAGGACCGGCTGAGCCCGACCCACCGCTTCCGGCTGCGCCCGGCGGCGCGTTGTTGCCGATAACGATGCGCACGGCGCCTTTCCCTGCTGTGCGTTTTCCTTTGCTTAAGCATTGACGACTACTGCTCACATCGCTGGCGAGCGATCTCAGGCAATGTCGCAGGTGATCCGACCCGTTCACCTTGCGGCGCTCGCCAGCGCTGGGGCGCCCCCGGACGCCTGAGCGTGGTCTGCATGAGATGCAGGGTGTGCTGTCTGTTTTTAGCTGGGACCGGCAGCGGATGGCACCAATTATCTTGCTGCTCCCCAAGATCAACAGTGCAATCATCATGCACAGATGGTTATATCATCCGAGGTGCGAAGGATGTTGCATTGCCAATGATGATCGATCGCTCAATTTTGCTTGAAGACCACGACCGGTTTTCCACGCAGGCACTGCACTTGATAGAAAACCCTGCCGACAAAGCCACCGCGATCGGCCT
>NZ_JANKOF010000103.1 GCF_024655565.1 Nitratireductor sp. ZSWI3
TGAGGCGAAAACGCGCGTACCGCCATCCGACGCAGGCGTCGGTGCGGGCGCCTCGGCCTTCACCAGCGTCTCGGCCTTGGCGGCCGGAGCTTCCGCCTTGGCGGCGGCCGGTTCCTTCTCCGCTTCCTTCGGTGCGGATCCGGTCTTCGGCGCGGAACCGGCAGCAGCGCCGCCATTCGCCGCGGCCTTGGCCGCCTCGCTCACATCCTCGCCTTCGCCGGCGAGCACGGCGATCAGCGCGTTGACCTTCACGCCCTCCGTTCCGGCCGGCACGACGATCTTGGCCACGGTGCCCTCGTCCACCGCCTCGACCTCCATGGTCGCCTTGTCCGTCTCGATCTCGGCGATCACGTCGCCGGGCGAAATGCTGTCGCCTTCCTTGACCAGCCACTTGGCGAGGTTGCCCTCCTCCATGGTCGGCGAGAGGGCGGGCATGGTGATTTGGATCGGCATGATGTCCTCCCGCTCAGTTCCGGTAGGTGACGGCTTTCACCGCCTCGACGACTTCGGCCACCTTGGGAAGCGCCAGCTTCTCGAGGTTCGCGGCATAGGGCATCGGCACGTCCTTGCCGGCGACCGTGATGACCGGCGCGTCGAGATGGTCGAAGGCCCGCTGCATCACCTGGCTGGCGATGTGCTCGCCGACGGAGGATTGCGGGAAACCTTCCTCGACCGTCACCAGCCGGTTGGTCTTCTTGACCGAGGCGATCACCGTGTCGAGGTCCATCGGCCGGATGGTCCTCAGGTCGATCACCTCGACGTCGATCCCCTCGCCCGCCAGTTCCTCGGCCGCCTTGACGGCATAGGTCATGCCGATGCCGAACGAGACGATCGTCGCGTCGGAGCCTTCCTTGTGGATGCGCGCCTTGCCGATCGGCAGGACGAAATCGTCGAGCTTCGGCACGTCGAAGGTCTGGCCGTAGAGGATCTCGTTCTCGAGGAAGATCACCGGGTTCGGATCGCGGATCGCTGCCTTCAGGAGCCCTTTCGCATCGGCCGCCGTATACGGCATCACCACCTTCAGCCCGGGGATATGGCTGTACCAGGCGGCATAGCATTGGGAATGCTGTGCGGCGACGCGGGCGGCCGCGCCGTTCGGCCCGCGGAAGACGATCGGCGCGCCCATCTGGCCGCCGGCCATGTAGAGCGTCTTGGCCGCCGAGTTGACGATCTGGTCGATCGCCTGCATGGCGAAGTTGAAGGTCATGAACTCGACGATGGGTTTCAGGCCGGCAAAGGCGGCGCCCACGCCGACACCGGCAAAGCCGTGCTCGGTGATCGGCGTGTCGACCACCCGCTTGTCGCCGAACTCCTGCAGAAGCCCCTGCGTCACCTTGTAGGCACCCTGATATTCGGCGACTTCCTCGCCCATCACGAAGACGCGCTCGTCGGCCCGCATCTCCTCGGCCATGGCATCACGCAGCGCCTCGCGCACCGTGGTCGGCACCATCTCGGTGCCGGCGGGAATGTCCGGATCGGCCGGAACCGGCTGGGATTCGGCCTTCGGCGCCGCGGCGGGTTTGGGCGTCGCCTCCACCTGCTGCGCGGCGGGCTCCTCGGCCGGCGGCTGCGACCGGGCCGGCGGGGCGGAAGCAGGCGCCTTGTCGAGATCGGCGGCCGTCTCGCCGTCGGCAAGAAGCACGGCGATGGGCGTGTTGACCTTCACCCCTTCCGTGCCTTCCGAAATCAGGATCTTGCCGATCTTTCCTTCATCGATGGCTTCCACTTCCATGGTCGCCTTATCCGTCTCGATCTCGGCGATCACGTCGCCCGGGGCGACGGTGTCGCCTTCCTTCTTCAGCCATTTGGCCAGATTGCCCTCTTCCATGGTCGGCGAGAGCGCGGGCATGAGAATTTCTGTCGGCATGTCGGCACCCCCTCAGAGCAGAATATCGGTGTAGAGTTCGGAGACGTCGGGCTCCGGATCCGCCTGTGCGAAATCCGCGGAATCGCCGACGACGTCGCGCACCTCCTTGTCGATCGCCTTCAGCGCCTCCTCGTCGGCCCACTTCTTGGCCAGAAGCCGCTGCTTGACCTGTTCGATGGGGTCGTGCTCGGAGCGCATCTTCTGCACTTCGTCCTTCGAGCGGTACTTGGCCGGGTCCGACATGGAGTGGCCGCGATACCGGTAGGTCTGCATCTCCAGGATGATCGGGCCCTTGCCGGAGCGGCACCACTCGACCGCCAGGTCGCCCGCCGCCTTCACCGCGCGCACATCCATGCCGTCGACCTGCAGGCCGGGAATCCGGAAGGACAGGCCGCGATGCGAGAAATCCGTCTCGGCCGAAGAGCGGGCCACGGCCGTCCCCATCGCATAGCGGTTGTTCTCGATGATGTAGATCACCGGCAGCTTCCACAGCGAGGCCATGTTGAAGCTCTCGTAGACCTGGCCCTGGTTGGCCGCGCCGTCGCCGAAATAGGTGAGCGAAACGCTGTCGTTGCCGCGGTAGCGGTTGGCGAAGGCAAGGCCGGTGCCGAGCGACACCTGTGCGCCGACGATGCCGTGGCCGCCATAAAAATGCTTCTCCTTGGAGAACATGTGCATGGAGCCGCCCTTGCCCTTGGAATAGCCGCTCCGGCGCCCGGTCAGCTCCGCCATCACGCCGCGCGCCTCCATGCCAGCCGCCAGCATGTGGCCGTGGTCGCGATAGCCGGTGATGACCTGATCGCCCTCCTTCAGGGCCATCTGCATGCCGACGACCACCGCTTCCTGGCCGATATAGAGGTGGCAGAAGCCGCCGATGAGACCCATGCCGTAGAGCTGGCCGGCCTTTTCCTCGAAACGGCGGATGAGCAGCATCTCGCGATAGGCCGCGAGCTCCTGGTCCTTGTCGAAATTCTCCGGTGGCGGGGTCCTGGGCGCCTGGGCGGCACCTCCCGCCGGCGTCTTTTTCGCCGGCCGTGACTTGGTCGCAGTTGTCTTGCTTGCGGCGCGCGCCATGCCTCAACTCCCTAGCTGACATGTCGGGGAAATTGTGTAACGGCAACGCCCGGCACGAGTTGCACCGGTCCCTCCCGTTACCTCCCACTTATGGAACAGAAAGCTAGCACGTGCGGCGGTGTTCGGCCATCCAAAATACGCATAGCTGCCATGCAGCTAAATTGCTGTTATTTATTGATTTCTATACGATTAACCGAATTCCGGTTAATTCAGCCCGGATCGTCGAGGAAGATGACCACCTCGTTTTCTCTGGCGACATTCAGCGCCCGCCGAGCCTGCTCGTCGAGCATGTCCTTCTCCAGCGAGCCGTCCCTCAGCAGCGCAATCCGCCCCTCGAGCTTGCTGCGTGCGGCGACGAGTGCGTCCAGCCGAGACTGCGCCTCGGCGATGCGCGCGTCAAGCTGGTAACTGGAATAGATGCCGTATTCGCCGTGATAGGCATGAAAGCCGAAATAGGCGAGAAACAGACCGGTGATGACCGGGATAATGAGGCGGCCGGTGTTGCGGCGTTTGTGATGACGTGTCCACATGCGGAAAAACCCTTCTCCCGCATGTGCACATATCTTGCTTAATGGACCGTTAGTCCGGTCCGCCGGCGCACGAATTTATCCGCGCAGGATGCCTTTGCCGGCAAAGCGCGCCTGCAGGCCGAGCTCTTCCTCGATGCGGATGAGCTGGTTGTATTTTGCGGTCCGGTCGGAGCGCGCCAGGGAGCCGGTCTTGATCTGCCCGCAATTGGTGGCGACGGCGAGGTCGGCGATGGTGGCGTCTTCGGTCTCGCCCGAGCGGTGCGACATCACCGCCGTGTAGCCGGCCTTGTGCGCCGTCTCGACCGCGTCGAGCGTCTCCGTCAGCGTGCCGATCTGGTTGACCTTGACGAGGATGGAGTTGCCGATCCCCATCTTGATGCCGTCCTTGAGACGTGCCGAGTTGGTCACGAACAGGTCGTCGCCGACGAGTTGCGCCTTGGCGCCCACGAGGTCAGTCAGGATCTTCCAGCCGTCGAAATCGTCCTCGGCCATGCCGTCCTCGATCGAGATGATCGGATAATTGCCGACGAGCTTGGCGAGATATTCCGCCTGTGCCTTGCCGTCGCGGGTCGTCCCCTCGCCGTCATAGACGTATTTGCCGTCCTTGAAGAATTCCGTCGCCGCGCAGTCGAGCGCGATCGCCACGTCTTCGCCGGGCTTGTAGCCGGCCTTCTCGATCGAGGCGACGACGAAGTCGAGCGCCGCCTCGGCGCTCTTCAGGTTCGGCGCGAAGCCGCCCTCGTCGCCCACATTGGTGTTGTGGCCGGCAGCCTTCAGACCGGCTTTCAGCGTATGGAAGATCTCCGAGCCCCAGCGCACCGCCTCGCGCAGGCTCGGCGCGCCGACCGGCATCACCATGAACTCCTGGAAATCGATCGGATTGTCGGCATGCGCGCCGCCATTGACGATGTTCATCATCGGCACCGGCAACACATGCGCGGCGGCGCCCCCGACATAGCGGTAGAGCGGCAGGCCGGCCGCCTCCGCCGCCGCCTTGGCGACGGCAAGCGACACGCCAAGGATGGCGTTGGCGCCGAGCCGGCTCTTGTTCGGCGTACCGTCGAGATCGATCATCGCCCGGTCGATCTGGATCTGGTTCTCCGCATCCAGGCCGCTCAGCGCCTCGAAAATCTCGCCGTTGACGGCATCGACCGCCTGCTCGACCCCCTTGCCCAGATAGCGCGGGCCGCCGTCGCGCAGCTCCACCGCCTCGTGAGCGCCGGTCGAGGCGCCCGACGGGACGGCGGCCCGCCCCATGGAACCGTCTTCCAGAACCACATCGACCTCGACGGTAGGATTGCCGCGGCTGTCGAGAATTTCACGTCCGACGATGTCGATGATGGCAGTCATTTTGAGCTCTTTCTCATCTGGTGTTGGGCTGGAGGAATTGTCAGCGCCTGTCTTAGCGAAAGCGTCGGAAAAGACAATGACGAGGGACGGGCGCGGCCGCTCCCGCGCTATCGCCCCTTCGCCACCCGGTCGAACGCCATCAGGCGATCGAGCAGGGCCGGCAGATCCTTCAGCGGCACCATGTTGGGGCCGTCGGAGGGGGCATTGTCGGGATCCTCGTGGGTCTCGATGAAGACGCCGGCGACACCGACGGCGACGGCGGCGCGCGCCAGCGTCTCGACGAAGCGCCGCTCGCCGCCGGTCGAGCCGCCTTGGCCGCCCGGCTGCTGCACCGAATGCGTGGCGTCGAAGATCACCGGCGCGCCCATCTCGGCCATCTGCGGCAGGGCGCGCATGTCGGAAACCAGCGTGTTGTAGCCGAAAGTGGTGCCGCGCTCGGTGACGAGCACGTTGGGATTGCCCGAATCCGTCACCTTGGCGATGACGTTCGCCATGTCCCATGGCGCCAGGAACTGGCCCTTCTTGACGTTCACCGCCTTGCCGGTCGCCGCGGCGGCGATGAGCAGGTCCGTCTGTCGGCAGAGAAAGGCGGGAATCTGCAGGACGTCCACCACATCGGCCACGATGCGGCACTGCTCCTGCGTGTGCACGTCGGTGAGGACCGGCACGCCGAGCTCCCGGCGCAGATCGGCGAAGATCGGCAGCGCGGCGTCGAGCCCGGCCCCGCGCCGGCCGGAGAGCGAAGTCCTGTTCGCCTTGTCGAAGCTGGTCTTGTAGACGAAGCCGATGCCGAGCTTCCGGGTCAGCTCCTTCAGCGCGCCGGCCATGTCGAAGGCGTGCTGGCGCGATTCGAGCTGGCACGGGCCGGCGATCAGCGCCAGCGGCGCCTCATTGGCGAACACGGCGTGACCGATCGTGACGCGCGGGTTGGGTTTCATGGAAACGACTCCTCGAAGATGAAGGTTGCCCCCTGCCCCTCGGCGGGCGGCACGCCGATGCGGCCGGCATGTTCGGCGAACAGAACATCGCCCGCACTTAAAAGCGTCCTGAGCGTGGCAAGCGCCGGAACCTGGAACAGGATGCCCGCCAGATCGAGCCCGCCGCCATGCGCTGATTGCCTGGCGGCGATGGCCTCGTCGAACCCTGCCGGCGTCATTACCGACAGGCCGGCGTTGGAAAGCCGCAGGTCGATGCCGCCGGCGGCGGTGGCGGTGGGCCGGCTGCCGCTGAAACCGGCAAAAAAGTCGCGATAGGCATCCGGCGTCGGCGCCACGGCGAGGATGCGGGCGATGCCCTTCACTCCGTTGGCATGCCGCTCAAAGCCGGAGCGGCCGCCCTTCGGGCTGTTGACGCGCTGGCAGGTGAAGAAGAAGCGTTCTTCCCGTTCACCCGGCGCCGCGAAAGCGAGCTTGAAGGAGGCGACGGCCTCACGGCCGGCCGCATCGGTGAACGGCCTCGAGAACGACAGCGGCGCGCCCGCCGAGATGCCGGCGGCGACGAAGGCGGCGTGATCGGCCGCCGCATCGCCGCTTCCCAGCACCAGCGCCGAAAATCCTTCTTCGCCGAGGGCCGAGCGGAACAGAGCGTCGCGGGCGACGAAAACATTCCCTTCCGCAGCCGCTTCCTTCGCCAGCGCCTCGTCGAGAACCGCGAGGGGCTCGAGATAGGAGCCATCGGCGAAGAAGATGCAGCAATTGCCGGTGCCGAACGGATGGGCGGCATCGGGCGCCACGGTGAAGCCGAGCGCATCGAGCCGCTTCCTGGCCGCCGCCAAGCTGGCGGTCGGCAGAACGCAGTGATCAAGGAAACGCGCCGGTTGCGCCTGGCTGCTCGAAACCATGCGACGCATGTGCCCGATGAGGCGGCGCTTTGCAAGGGCCTCAGCCGTTCTCCCCCTAGAGCGGGATGAGGAAAAGTGTGAAGCGGTTTTCCGCCCGCATCCCGCTCTATTTTTTGGAATCGATCGGGTTTTATGATTTTGGATTGATTCAATCCAAAATCATCGCGATCTAGGGTCAGGATCTACTAATATGACCGCAATGGCGTTCGATAGACCAAGAGATGTAAGGAAAAGCCCGCAGAGCGGGGTCTTTCCCCCGGTCAAGGGCTTTGACGCGGCAGATCGCCGGTCTATCGAGCGTCCTTCGGATCGGCCTGATTTGCACGGGCTACTTTGTCGCAAGACCTTGAAAGACGTGAAGTCTTCCTGCGGTCTTGCTTCGCGTATCCGCACAAATCAGGCCGACCATCGCGGCCATATTAATAGGTCCTGACCCTAGGGCAGGCGGAACTCCACCCACAGCGGATGGTGATCGGAGATGCGGAAGGCGAAGTTCCGCTTCGTCAGGCCGATGTCATTGAGGAGCCGGCCCCAGATCTCGACGATGCCGCCATTCACCAGTTCGAGGCCGATCAGGGCCGCATTGCCTTTCGAGAACCAGGCGATCTGATCGTGATAGCTCGCCTTCTCCGGTTCGGAGGCGCGGGCATAGATGGTGCGCGGGTGGCTTTGCAGGACGAAAGGCACCTCGAGCCCGGTGCCGACGAAGGCCTCGTAGAGCTTGTTGCCGATGCGCTCCAGGTTGAAGTCGCCGAGGGCGATCAGATTGTGATGCCAGCGCCGCTCACGCGCCGCCCAGTCCTGCATCCACCGGGCGATGGCACGCAGCTCCGGCAAGCGCTCGGCATCCTCGTCGCCATAGTCGATGTGCGTGGTCACCAGGATGAAGGTGGTGTCGCGGGTGCGAAACGAGACGGCATAGGGGTTGCGGGCAAACTGCCGCTTGAAACTGTCGGCGTCGAAGCCGAATTCCTCCGCTTCGTCGGGCACCACGAGCTCCCCAGCAAGCCCCGAGAGGGCGACACGCGTCGTGTCGAACAGATAGGCGATGTGCTCGCCATTGCCGCCCCGCCCGGCATTGCGGTCCGTCATCAGGAAGCTCCAGTTGGGCCCGAGCACCTTCATCGCAGAGCGCAGCGCGCGAAAATCCTCGCCCACCTCCTGCACGGCCACCACGTCGAAGCGCGAGATCACCTCGGTTATGGCCCAGAGCGAGCGGTAGTCGCGCTTGGGACTGTCGTCGGAGGAGGCCGGCACCGACCATTTGCGCGTCAGCGACCGGAAATGGGCAATGTTCCAGGTGGCGATGAGGATGTTCCGGTCGATGGCGCGTTTCGGCGGCACCGTCTGGTCGAGATAGTCGGAGAAAGCGCGCATCTCATTGACGACCGCCTGCGGCACCGCACCGTCCTCCGGCAGGTTTGCGGGATCGTCGAACAGAACGTCCAGCGGCGTCGCCAAGGCAGTGTCCCCCGCTCTCGGTTGAACGGGGAAAAGCTATCACACCAGGCGCGACTGCTCCACAGCGGCACCGATGAAGGAGGCGAAGAGCGGGTGCGGGTCGAACGGCTTGCTCTTCAATTCGGGGTGATACTGCACGCCGATGAACCAGGGGTGGTCCGGATATTCGATCGTTTCCGGCAGAACGCCGTCCGGCGACAGGCCGGCAAACACCAGCCCGCAGGCTTCGAGCTTCTGGCGGTAGCCGATGTTGACCTCGTAGCGATGGCGGTGACGCTCGGAAATGTGCTCGCCGCCGTATATCTCGGCGATCTTCGATCCGGCCGTCAGCGTCGCGTCATAGGCGCCGAGCCGCATGGTGCCGCCAAGGTCGCCGGACGCCGTGCGTTTCTCCAGCATGTTGCCCTTCAGCCATTCGGTCATCAGGCCGACCACCGGCTCGCTCGTCGGGCCGAACTCGGTGGACGAGGCTTTCTCGATCCCTGCCAGGGAGCGCGCCGCCTCGATACAGGCCATCTGCATCCCGAAGCAGATGCCGAAATACGGCACCTTGCGCTCGCGGGCGAATTTGGCCGCCAGGATCTTGCCTTCCGCACCGCGCTCGCCGAAGCCGCCGGGCACCAGGATGCCGTGCACCTTTTCGAGCCAGGGCGCCGGATCTTCCTTCTCGAATATCTCCGATTCGATCCATTCGAGCTTGACGCGCACCCGGTTTGCCATGCCGCCATGCGACAGGGCCTCGATGAGCGATTTGTAGGCATCCTTCAGGCCGGTGTATTTGCCGACCACGGCGATCGTCACCTCCCCCTCGGGATTGTGAATGCGGTCGCAGACCTCCTGCCAGCGTTCCATGCGCGGCTTCGGCGCCGGGTCGATGCCAAAGGCCGCGAGAACCTCCGAATCGAGTCCTTCACGATGATAGGCCGTCGGCACGTCGTAGATATGCGCCACGTCGAGGGCCTGGATGACGGCCGATTCGCGCACGTTGCAGAACAGCGAAAGCTTGCGCCGCTCCTCGGACGGAATCTGGCGGTCGGCCCGCACCAGCAGGATGTCGGGGGCGATGCCGATGGAGCGCAGTTCCTTGACCGAATGCTGTGTCGGCTTGGTCTTGAGCTCGCCGGCTGCCGGGATCCACGGCATCAGCGTCAGATGCACATAGACCGCGTTGCCGCGCGGCAGCTCGTTGCCGAGCTGGCGGATCGCCTCCAGGAACGGCATGGCTTCGATGTCGCCCACCGTGCCGCCGATCTCGCATAACACGAAGTCGTAGTCCTCGTTGCCCTCGAGGACGAACTGCTTGATCTCGTCGGTGACGTGCGGGATCACCTGCACCGTGGCGCCGAGATAGTCGCCGCGCCGCTCCTTCTCGATGATGTTCTGATAGATGCGGCCGGTGGTGATGTTGTCCTGCTTGTTGGCCGAACGCCCCGTGAAGCGCTCGTAGTGGCCAAGATCCAGGTCCGTCTCCGCCCCGTCGTCGGTGACGAACACCTCGCCGTGCTGATAGGGCGACATCGTGCCCGGATCGACGTTGAGGTAAGGATCGAGCTTACGGATGCGGACGCGGTACCCACGAGCCTGGAGCAGCGCGCCGAGGGCCGCTGCCGCAATGCCTTTTCCGAGGGAAGAAACCACGCCGCCGGTTATGAATACATATCGCGCCATGGGACTCATCGCTTACCCGGACACAGGCGATTCCGCCAGCAAAAAATGACGAGCCGCAAATCTTTTTGCGCCTCGCGGTGAAGGAAAGTTTCGCGCACGCCCGCCGAGGCCGCGCCATAGCGCGACCCTGCCGCTGCGCGAAATGGAGATTACTGGCCTGTCGGCACCTGGTCTTCGGCGTTGCCCTCGCCGGCCGGCGCCGTCTCGTCGGTCGGTGCCGTCGTGGAGCGGCCGCTGCCACCAAGCTGGTCGAGAACGCCGCCCGCGCCTTCGGTCTGCTGGCTGCCCGCCGGGATGCGGTCGAGAATGTCGGTCGGGCTCGCCCCGTAGCGGGCGATCAGCGAGAGCGCCAGCGAGGTGGCGAAGAAGGCGGCTGCCAGGATGGCCGTGGTGCGGGTCAGCGCATTTGCGGCGCCGCGCGCCGACATGAAACCGGAACCGCCGCCGATGCCGAGCCCGCCCCCTTCGGAGCGCTGCATGAGGACCACGCCGACCAGCGCGACCACGACGATCAGGTGAATGACGATGATGACGGTCTGCATGTTACCTTCCGGCTTTCCGGCTCAAAGCGCCCGCTCGGTTGCGGACGCGGCTCATTACACGGCTTTCGCCATTTTTCCAAGAGCGGCGCCGGGCTCCTGTGGGACGAAACGTGCGTTTCGCTCCGGAAGTCGGCCACCTTGTCGACGGGCTTTCTTTCGCCGCTTCATCACGACCGAAGCAAATTCCGGCCGCGCGAGGCGATTTGCCCCACACATAGGCCCTGGAAGCGCGAGCGCAAGCCTTTTCTTGGCACGAACCGTCCGTCAGGCGCGGCAAGCGGCGGCAATGCCCAGGAAATCGACCGCCTTCAAGCTGGCGCCGCCGACGAGGGCGCCGTCCACGTGCTCGATGTTCATGAGTTCGGCCGCGTTCGACGGCTTCACCGAGCCGCCATAAAGAAGGCGCATCGCCCCGGCCTCAGTCCCCAGCAGCAAGGAGAGCTCGCCGCGAATATGCGCATGCGCCTCCGCGACGTCCGCTGCGGTCGGCGTCCGGCCCGTTCCGATGGCCCAGACCGGCTCGTAGGCGATGACTGTGTTGGCCGCCACGGCGGTCTGCGGCACCGATCCGGCGATCTGCCGTGACAGGACGGCAAGCGTCTGGCCGCTCTCGCGCTCCGCCCTGGTCTCGCCGATGCAGATGACCGCGGTCAGTCCGGCGCGCCAGGCCGCCTGCGCCTTTGCGGCGACCACCGTGTCCGTCTCCGCATGGTCGGTTCGCCGCTCCGAATGCCCGACGATGACATGGCTGGCGCCGGCATCGGCCAGCATCTCGGCGGAAATGTCGCCCGTATGGGCGCCCGCCGCAGCCGCATGGCAATCCTGCCCGCCGAGCGCAACGGCGCTGCCGGCAACGGCATCGACCGCCCTGGAGATCAGCGTCGCCGGAAGGCAGATCAGCGCCTCTGCGTCGCCATACGGGCCGGCCGCGATGGCTTCGAGTTCACCGAGCGAGGCGCTAGTGCCGTTCATTTTCCAGTTGCCGGCGATAAGGGGGCGGATACCGGGCGTCATGCGGCTTCATCCTTGTTCTCGTTGAAATCGCCCCTTCCCTATCAAAAACCCGACGCAAAGCAATCCGCACGGGGCGGTCGCCGGGCCAATCGACAGTCCGCTATCGACACCCGGCTTCAGGAACGCTATTGCGCTGTGTGGGCGTACAGCCCCGCAGAACAAGCAGGGAATTCCGGAACCGACATGCTCGACAGTCTCAGAAACGCCGCCTCCACATGGATCGCCAAGCTTCTTCTCGGCTTGCTCGTCGTCAGCTTCGCCGTTTGGGGCATTTCCGGACAGCTCCTCAACGACCCCTCGCGCAACGTGCTGACGGTCGGCGATGCGTCCGTATCGATGCTCGACTTCCGCCTTGCCTACGACCGGCAGATCAATGCCCTGTCGCAGCGGCTCGGCACGCGCGTGACGCGCGAGCAGGCCGTCGCCTTCGGGCTCGACGAGCAGGTCTTGCAGCAATTGGCCGCGGGCGTCCTGCTCGACGAGGAAGCGCGCAGGCTCGGTCTCGGCGTGTCGAGCGACAAGCTCGCCCAGTTGACCGCCGAGGACCCGGCCTTCCGCGGCGCCGACGGCCGCTTCGACCGTCAGCAATTCGATTTCGTGCTGCGCCAGATCGGCATGCGCCCGGCGGACTATCTCAAGAATCGCGAACAGGTGGCCGTCCGCCAGCAGATTGTCGAAGCCGCCACCGACGGCATCGCCGTGCCCGACGAGATGCTCAAGAACATCGCGCTCTATCGCGGCGAGGACCGGACGGTCGAATATGTGCTGGTCCCGCGCTCCGTGGTGGAGCCGATCGAGGCTCCACAGGATGCCGTGCTGCAGGCCTGGTTCGACGAGCGCAAGGCGGATTACGCGGCGCCCGAATACCGCAAGTTCAGCTATGTGAAGCTCGAGCCGTCGGACATCGCCGACCGCGAAGCGGTTTCCGACGAACAGGTGCGCAAGGCGTATCAGGCCTCTATCAACCAGTACACGACGCCCGAGAGGCGCACGATCGAACAGATCGTCTTCGCGAACAGGCAGGCTGCCGAGGGCGCGCTGAAGGATCTTCTCGATGGCAAGGCCTTTGCCGACGTGGCGACCGCCGCAGGCAAGACCTCGCAGGACACGGCGCTCGGCACGCTGGCCAAGGCCGACATACCGGACAACGCCGTCGCCGAGGCCGCTTTCGCGCTCGAGGAAGGCCAGTTCAGCGAAGTGATCGACGGTATGTTCGGTCCGGTCATCGTCCATGTTTCTGCGATTGAGCCCGAGGACGTGCGGCCGCTGGGCGAGGTCGAGAGCGACATCCGCAACGACCTTGCGCTCGAGGAAGCCGCCCGCGTGCTGCTCGACGTGCACGATTCCTACGAGGATGCCCGCGCCGGCGGAGCGACCATGGCGGAGGCGGCCGAGCGCCTGAAGCTGACCGTGCGCACCATTGATGCGGTCGACCGCAATGCGAAGCGTCCCGACGGGTCCACCGTCGGCGACCTGCCGCAATCGTCCGACCTCTTGCGCGAGGTGTTCGAGACCGACAAGGGCGTCGAGAACGCCCCCCTGCCCATGGGCGGCAACGGTTTCGTTTTCTACGAGGTCGAGGAGGTCACGCCGGAGCGGGAGCGCACGCTCGACGAAGTGCGCGAGACGGTGGCCGCCGACTGGATCAAGGCCGAAGGCGCGCAGCGCCTGGCGACCCGGGCGGGCGCGCTGGCAAAGGAGCTGAAGGAGGGCAAGACGCTCGACGCGATCGCTGAAGAGCTCGACCAGAAGAAGCAGATCAAGCGCGGGCTGAAGCGCACCGCCAATGATGCCGATCTCGGCCAGTCGGGCGTGGCCACCGTCTTCTCCGTGCCGCGCGACGGCACCGGCGTCTTTGCCAATCCGACCGGTGATGGCCAGTATCTCTTCAAGGTCACCGAGGTCTTCGAGCCGGCGAGCGTCGGCCCCGAAAGCCTGCCCGAAAACGAGCGGACGACGCTCCGCACGGCGCTTTCGGACGATCTGCTCGACCAGATGGTGGCGCGCCTGCAGGGCAAGTACCCGGTGACGGTGAACCGGGCCGCCATGCAGGAAGCCCTCAGCTTCTGAGTCTGTGCCATGAGCGATTTCAAGTCCTATCTCGCCAAGGTCGCATCGGGAGCCTCCCTCAGCTTCGACGAAGCGCACGAGGCCTTCGGCGTGGTCATGTCGGGTGATGCCACGCCGAGCCAGATCGGCGGGTTCTTGATGGCCTTGCGCGTGCGGGGCGAAACCGTCGAGGAGATCTGCGGCGCGGTCGCCACCATGCGCGAGAAGATGCTGCCGGTGGCCGCTCCCGAGGATGCGGTGGACATCGTCGGCACGGGTGGCGACGCGTCCGGCTCTTACAACGTGTCGACCTGCGCCGCCTTCATCGTGGCGGGCGCCGGCGTGCCGGTCGCCAAGCATGGCAACAGGGCCTTGTCCTCGCGCTCCGGTGCCGCCGACACGCTGGCGGCGCTCGGCATCAACATCGAACTCGGGCCGCAGCAGATTTCCGCCTGCATCGCCGAGGCCGGCGTGGGCTTCATGTTCGCGCCCGCCCATCACTCGGCCATGCGCCATGTCGGCCCTTCGCGGGTCGAGCTCGGCACACGCACCATCTTCAACCTGCTGGGGCCGCTGTCCAACCCTGCCGGCGTGCGCCGTCAGCTCGTCGGCGTGTTCTCGCCCGAATGGGTGGAACCCCTTGCCAAGGTGCTGCAGGAGCTCGGGGCCGAATGCGTCTGGGTCGTGCATGGCGCTGGCCTCGACGAGATGACCACGGCGGGCACGACGCAGGTCGCCGCCCTCGAGGAGGGCCAGATCCGTCATTTCGAGATCACGCCGGAAGATGTCGGCCTGAAACGCGTTTCCATGGCCGAATTGAAGGGCGGCGATGCCGCTCACAACGCGGCCGCGTTGCGGGCGGTTCTGAAGGGTGAGAAGAACGCTTATAGAGACATAGCAATTTTAAACGCCGGCGCCGCTCTTGTGGTCGCGGGCCGGGCAAAAACTTTGAAAGATGGCATCAAGCTCGCGGCCGAATCCGTCGACCGAGGTCAGGCGGAAAGGGCACTTGAGCGACTGATAGATATTTCCAACCAAAGGCATTTTGAAGATGACTGATATTTTGCGGAAGATTGAAGCTTACAAGCGCAAGGAAATCGAAGCGGCAAAGGCAGCTTTGCCGATCGCCGCTCTTTCCGTCATGGCGAAGGACGCCGCACCCGCGCGCGGCTTTGCCGATGCCCTCGCGAAAAGAAAGGCTGCCGGCCGCTTCGCGCTGATCGCCGAGATCAAGAAGGCCAGTCCCTCGCGCGGGCTCATCCGCGCCGACTTCCATCCGGCAGAGCTTGCGGCAGCCTACGAGGCAGGTGGTGCGACTTGCCTTTCCGTGCTCACCGATGCTCCCTCTTTCCAGGGTGCCCCAGAATTCCTGGGCATGGCGCGGGAGGCCTGCACGCTACCGCTTCTGCGCAAGGACTTTCTGTTCGAGCCCTATCAGGTGTTCGAGGCGCGCGCCTGGGGCGCCGACGCGATCCTGATCATCATGGCCTGCGTGTCGGATGCCGAGGCAAGGGCACTCGAAGACACTGCCGTCGATCTCGGCATGGACGTTCTCGTTGAGGTGCATGACGAGGAGGAACTGGAGCGGGCCCTCGAACTGTCCTCGCGCCTGATCGGCATCAACAACCGGGACCTGCGCACCTTCGAAACCAGGCTCGAGACCAGCGAGCGCCTGGCGCCGCGCGTGCCGGAGGGGCGGATCGTGGTCGGCGAGAGCGGCATCTTCACCAACGAGGACTGCCGCCGGCTGGCCCGCGCCGGCATGATGTCGTTCCTGGTCGGCGAGAGCCTGATGCGCCAGGCCGACGTGACCGCGGCGACCCGCGCCCTGTTGGGTCTCGACGCCTCGCAGACGGCGGTGTGAGCTGATGGGCGGCGCCGAGGGCAAGCTGACGCATCTTTCCGCCACCGGCGAGGCCCGCATGGTCGATGTCGGCGGCAAGGAAGAGACCCGGCGCCGCGCCGTTGCCGAAGGTGCCGTCACCATGCGGCTTGAGACGCTGGAAGCCATCCTGTCGGGCAACGCCAAGAAGGGCGACGTGCTCGCCACGGCGCGCATCGCCGGCATCATGGCTGCAAAGAAGACGCATGAGCTGGTCCCGCTCTGCCATCCGCTCATGCTGTCGAAGATCGCCGTCGACATCGAGCCGGACCGTGCCCTGCCCGGCCTGCGCGTGACCGCCGAGGTGCGGGTCGACGGCCGCACCGGCGTCGAGATGGAGGCGCTGACGGCCGTCTCCGTCGCCTGCCTGACCATCTACGACATGGCCAAGGCCCTGGACAAGGCCATGGTGCTGACCGGCATCCGGCTCGTCGAAAAGACGGGCGGCAAGTCCGGCACCTTTCGCGCCGAAGAGCGTTGAGCATGGCGCTGCTGCCCGTCGACGAAGCGCTGGAGCGCATCCTTGAAGGGGTAAGGCCCCTGCCGGCGGAGATGGTGCCGATCGCCGAGGCCGACGGAAGGGTGCTGGCCCGGCCGCTCGCGGCGACGCGCACCCAGCCGCCCTTCGACGCCTCCGCTATGGACGGCTATGCGGTGCGGGCGGCCGATGTCCGCTCGGTACCGGTGCAGCTCGACCTGATCGGGGAATCGGCCGCCGGCAATCGGTTCGCGGGCGAGCTGGCGCCCGGCCAGGCCGTGCGGATCTTCACCGGTGCGCCGGTTCCGAAGGGCGCCGACACGATCCTCATCCAGGAGAACGCCCGCCCGGCAGCCGGCAACCGTGTCGAGGCCCTGTCGGCCGCCGATAAGGGCCGCCACATCCGCCGGGCCGGCCTCGATTTCCGTGAGGGCGACGCCATCCTGGAGGAAGGCCGGCTGATGACGCCGCCGGCGATCGGCCTCGCCGCCGCCGCCGGCCATGCCGCGGTGCCCGTCAGGACGCTGCCGCTCGTGGCGGTGCTGGCCACCGGCGACGAACTCGTGCTGCCGGGCGAACCGTGCGGCCCCGACCAGATCGTCGCCTCGAACGGCTTCGCCATCGGCGCGCTCGCCAAGGCCGAAGGCGCCCGGATCCTCGATCTCGGCATCGTCGCCGACGACACCGCGGCGATCACCGCCGCCGTGCGGAAGGCAGGAGATGCGGGAGCGCAGGTTCTGGTGACGTTGGGCGGCGCGTCGGTCGGGGCACGCGACCTGGTGCGACAGGCGCTGCTCGATGCCGGCCTGTCGCTCGATTTCTGGAAGATCGCCATGCGGCCCGGCAAGCCGCTGATGTTCGGACGGCTGGACGAGATGCGCGTGCTCGGCCTTCCGGGCAATCCGGTGTCAAGCCTGGTCTGCGCCCATCTGTTCCTGCGTCCGCTCGTGGCCCGCCTCGGCCAGCGCGGCTTCACGCCGGACCTGCGCAGCGCCGTCCTTTCGGCCCCGCTCAGGGAGAACGACGAGCGGCGCGACTACATACGCGCCTCCGTCGCGGCCGGCCCCGACGGCCTGATCGCGACCCCCTTCCCCGTCCAGGACTCCTCCATGCTCACCACGCTGGCGGCAGCCAACGCGCTGATCGTGCGCGAACCGCAAGCTCCCGCGGCAGAAGCCGGCGCGCGCTGCCGGGTGCTGATGCTGGGCTGAGCGTTATCTTCGAGGGCAAGAGAACGGCAGAAACGAGCCCGTGGCTCCGGCGTTGATCATCTGCAGCGACACCAGGTTGGCATAATCCAGCTCCTTCGGCGCCTGCGGGCAGACGGCAAGGCGCATCGTGCATCCCTCCGCGATGAACCGTTCCTGTGTCTCCAGGAACGAGGCACTGAACCCCTCGCGTCCCAGGCGCGCCAGTGCATCTTCCTTGAACGCCTTGAAAAGACGGCATTTCTCCTCTGGCCAACTCAAGGCGCTCCCGGTCGGCGCCGCGTGAACGATGAAGGCGGAAAACGATAGGAACATGGCGAGGCCCGAGGTCCGGCCAATCAGCTTCTTCATGGAAAAGACTTTCTGCAAC
>NZ_JANKOF010000104.1 GCF_024655565.1 Nitratireductor sp. ZSWI3
CCTAGAACACGAGCGCTTCGAAACCTCGTCTAGGACCTTCGCTCGACGGTGGCACTACTTCGCGTCATGGCCCGCACGTTCCACTTGCTGCGACACAGCTTGACGTATCACGGGGCTAGCTCGGCAGATGGCGGCGCGCCAGTATAGACACCTCGGAAGCTCAGAGAGGATGGTGCACATGAGTTGGAACCCGGCACTCGAACCCGGTTGTCCCGACGAGGTCGGCATAGACGCGATCGAGACACTCATCATTCCGCGATCCCGCGACCTGGGTGACTTCGAAGTCCGTCGCGCCTTGCCGGCACCGAAGCGGCAGATGGTCGGGCCGTTCATCTTCTTCGACCAGGCAGGGCCGGCCGAACTGCTGACCGGGCAGGGCGTCGACGTCCGGCCGCATCCGCATATCGGCCTCGGCACGGTCACCTACCTGTTTCGCGGCGACTTCCATCACCGCGACAGCACTGGCGCCGACCAGATCATCCGTCCCGGCGCGCTGAACTGGATGGTGGCCGGGCGCGGCGTCACGCATTCGGAGCGCACCTCCGCGACGGCGCGGAGGGGCCCGAACAGCCTGTTCGGCATCCAGACCTGGTTGGCCCTGCCGGACAGCCACGAGGACGTGGCGCCCAGCTTCGAGCATCACGGCAAGGACACCCTGCCCGTCATCGAGGATAGCGGCGTCTCGGTTCGGCTCATTCTCGGCAACGCCTATGGCAAGACCGCGCCAGCGACGATGCTTTCCGAGACATTCTACGCCGATGTGAAGCTCGATCCGGGAAGCCGGCTGCCCATGCCGGACAATCATGAGGACAGAGGCATTTACATCGTCGAAGGTTCGATCTCGGGCGCCGGACAGGAATTCGAGGCAGGCCAGATGATGGTGTTCCGGCCGGGCGACCACATCACGGTAGCCGCCGGAGAGCGGGGCGCGCGATTGATGATCCTCGGCGGCGCGACCTTCAACGGACCGCGCTACATCTGGTGGAACTTCGTCGCCTCGTCGCAGGAGCGCATCGAACTCGCCAAGGCGGAATGGCGCGCCGGAAACTGGGGCAAGGGTCGCTTCGATTTGCCAGTCGGCGACCGGGATGAGTACATTCCTCTGCCGGACTGAGTGACAATGATGGAATGATCGCGCGGGCGCAATTCAAGCGACCCGGATCACAGGAATCGCTCCCGTACAGAGCAGATGCTGGATGGAGAAAAGCGAAATGAGCAACAAGTGGCCTCACCTTGACTACCTTGGCTGGCGTGAGAGTTGTTCAGCTCTGCATCTCTACCTGCAGGTCGCCGGCAAATACCGGCTAGCTCATACACCGTGGCTGAACCATTCGTGGAACGCGACCTTCTATGTCACGCCGAGCGGTCTGGCATCGTCGCCGATCCCCGACGGTCCAGGCATCGAAATCTTGTTCGATCTTCGAGAGCACAGGGTCGTGGGCATCTGCGGCAACGGGCGCAAGGCGTCGTTCGATCTCGGGCCGACCACGGTCGCGACATTCCATGCGAGCTTCGTGCGGCTGATTACGGAACTCGGCGGCACGCCGACCTTCAACGGCAGCCCGAACGAGGTGCCCAACCCGGTACCCTTCGCCGAAGATCATCGCGACCGGCCCTACGACCGCGACGCCGTTCATCGCTTCCATCAGGCGTTGATGGCGGTCGACAAGGTCTTCAATCGGTTCCGCACCTCCTTCCTCGGCAAATCCAGTCCTGTTCATCTGTTCTGGGGCGCTCTCGACTTGGCCGTCACCCGGTTTTCCGGACGGCGCGCGCCGCTCCACCCCGGCGGTATTCCTGCCTTGCCGGACGACGTGGCTCAGGAGGCATATGACCGCGAGGTCTCGTCGGCGGGCTTCTGGCCGGGTGGCGGTGGCATCGACTATCCTGCCTTTTACGCCTACGCCTATCCGGCACCGAACGGTTACCGGGCAGCAGTGGTCCGGCCCGATGCCGCGTTCTGGCACGACGGTCTGTCTGAATTCATCCTCCCCTACGATGCCGTGCAGTCGGCGGCCGATCCCGACGACACTCTGATGGCTTTCCTCGTCTCGACCTACGAGGCTGCCGCCGAGCTGGGCGGCTGGGACCGCGATCTTCTGGAATGTGCGCATGGACAGCCGCGTCGGATCCGCTGCCCGGACGCGGCGCTGGCGAAGGATGCGCCTTCAGCCGGTGACGAAAAGGTCGAGCGGGAGGATGGAGCGTCGAAAGGGCGTTATCGACTGATCATCGATGGCGTCGAAGCGGAGATGACCTATAGCCGGGCCGGCGAAGGATTGATCATCATAGATCACACGGAAGTTCCTGCGGCCTTGCGTGGCCGTAAGGTTGGTGAGCGACTGGTGAGACAAGCGGTCGAGGATGCCCGCCGCGATGGGGTCGCCATCATGCCACTCTGTCCGTTCGCAAAGGCGCAGATCGGCCGCCATCCGGAATGGCAGGACGTGCTTCGTCGGTCAGAGGGACCGCAGCGTTAGCGGCCCGCTCTTATCCGGCGGCATTGGTTTCTGGAAACGCGTCATGTCGACCGCGCCGCGCCTGCGATGCGAAAACTGATTCCGAAACTGCAAGACGCCTTCCGCGCCATCGAATGAACTCGCTTTCCAGTTATACTGCGATCTTTGGCGCGTGATTGGGGGCCCAAACGTCGGATTACCGGCGAAGGGAAAGTTTGTCTGAACATTCGAGGTGAGGGCGCTTTCCTGCCCGCAAGCTTCGGGGCAAGGCCCAGACTGTCCGCTGCTGGGCAGCGCCGAGGGGATAGCTGCCTTTCTGTTGCCGTGAAGAGTTTCGGGTGCCGGCAGGCGTACGAAAGTCTCCGAGGAAGGAACCCGCGGGGCACAGTCGACGGCTATGGGGATTTCGGGTTTCGGTTGATGTCGGCGATGACGCGACCGTCGTGGGGAAGCACCACGATGGATGCGGACAGGCCGTTTCGTTGCGCCTCCGCGCGGTGTAGCCGGCCCGGCACGCGGTTTGTCGCGACCCTGTCGGCGATGACCTGCTCCCGGCTTTGTCCCCGCCTATAGGTTAGCCCTGTTCACGTTGTGGTCCATTCTGGACCGGGTTGCAAATTCGTGCGGGGTGAGCCCGTCGAGGCTCGTATGCGGGCGGTTCAGATTGTAATCGATCCTTCATTCCTGGATGCTGTCGCGGGCGTGCCGGTAGCTGGTGAACAACCGCTCATTGAGATGGCGTAGTCGGGGCTTCGGTTCCGGAGACGCCGGTGCTTTCCTGACCGGCATGTTCCACTGCCGAGAAGGAGGCAAGCATGACTGTTCTCTACGCAGGCCTGGATGTGTCGCTCGAGTTGACGAACGTGTGCATCGTCGACGAAGACGGCCGTCTGGTGCACGAGTCGCGGGTCGGATCTGACCCCGAGCTGATAGCCACCGAGTTGCAGCGGATCGGTGATGGCTTCGTCCGTGTTGGCTTTGAGGCGGGACCGCTATCGCAGTGGATGTTCTTCGGGCTGAAGGACGCGGGGCTGCCGGCGGTGTGCATCGAGGCCCGCCATGCCAAGGCGGCCATGGTCGCGATGAACCGCAACAAGAACGACCGCAACGATGCTCGGTCGATCGCGCATCTGATCCGCTCGGGCTGGTTCAAGGCGGTGCATGTGAAGTCGGTGGTTAGCCAGGAACTGCGCTCGCTGCTGGTGGCGCGAGAGTTCTTCGTCAACAAGCTGCGTGACCATGAGAACGAGATCCGCGGCCTGCTGCGGCCCTTCGGTCTGAAGGTCGGACGGGTCAGCGCCAGCGCCTTCGATGCCCGCGTGCGCGATCTCGTCGACGGCAACCGGCAGCTTGAGCTCTGCATTGGCGCCTTGCTGGAAGGCAGGACGGCGATGATGGCGCGGCTGTCGGTGCTACATCGGGAATTGCTGAGGGTGACGGCCAACGACGAACTGTGCCGGCGCTTCATGACCATTCCAGGCGTGGGACCGGTGACAGCGCTGGCCTTCAAGACGGCGATCGACGACCCGGCCCGGTTCCGACGATCGAGCGATGTCGGCGCCCACCTCGGCCTCACGCCTCGACAATATCAGTCTGGTGAGACCGATGTCCGGGGCCGCATCAGCCGATCAGGAGATGCGTTCACGCGAACCGCACTGTTTACCGCGGCGCATGTGATGCTGACCCGATCGTGCCAATGGACGTCGATCAAGGCCTGGGGCGTAAGGATCGCCAAGCGCAGCACATTGAAGAAGGCCAAGATCGCTGTCGCGCGCAAGCTGGCTGTTGTCATGCACCGAATGTGGCGCGACGCTACTCCCTTCCGTTGGGGAGCGCCCGCATGATCTGATCAAGAGCTTCGAGAGGGGTAGCCCCCCGATCGATCCGAGGTCCCGTCAGGGACGGGGATGAGGCGAAGGCCGCACGAGTGTCTGGTGCTGCTTCAGCGCGCAACCACAAGCCCGCCGTTTAGCATGGTCCGCCTCACCTTCGACCCCCATCCTGCGGCGCGCACATGCCGACCGCGAACAGAAGCATGACCCCAGACGGGTGCTTGGATCGAACGTAGGGATTGACCCAGAGCTTGACACCGAGGCCCCGACTACAGAAGGCACTCGTCCCTGAGCCGCCCGATGAAGCTCTCCACCAGACCGTTTTGCATCGGCTTGCCCGGCGCGATGTAGTGCCATTCGACCTGCCGCTCCTCCTGCCAGGCCAGAATCGCATTCGAGGTCAGCTCGGTGCCGTTGTCGGAGACGATCATGCAGGGATAGCCGCGCCGCTCGGCAATGCTGTCGAGTTCGCGGGCAACCCGCTCGCCGGACAGCGAGTTGTCGACCACCGCTGCCAGGCATTCGCGGCTGAAGTCGTCGATGACGCACAGGATGCGGAAGCGCCGGCCGTCGGTCAGCATGTCGGAGACGAAGTCGAGGCTCCAGCGCTGGTTGGGTCCCTGCGGGATCGCCATCGGCGCTCTCGTGCCGAGCGCTGGTGATAAGGCCTTGCGAAAGCGAAGTTAAAGGGCGACCGGGGCGGTCGCCGATGATGCGCTGCTTGCTTGTCAGATGACGAGGTTCGGATCCTTCCGCGCAAGCCGCCTGAGGAGCCTGTCCACTTCCGCGTGGGCTTCCGCCGACAGCTTCGGCCCGGGCGCGCGCAAATCGGCATGGGCGATGGCGCCGCGGCGGGCGAGGATGTGCTTGCGGACCGTCAGGCCGATGCCCGACTGGTGCTCGTAGCGAACAAGCGGCAGGTGGGCGTCGAAGATGTCCGCCGCCCCGTCGGGATCCGTCGCCGAGAGGTCGACCACGCGGCGCAGCATCTCCGGAAAGGCATAGCCGGTCATCGCGCCGTCCGCGCCGCGCCCCATCTCCAGGTCCAGAAAGAGCGCACCGTTGCCGCAGAGGATGGAGACGGGACGCAGCGTTCCCTCTTTCTGCCAGCGGCGCAGCGCCGAGACCTTCTCAAGACCCGGCCAGTCTTCGTGCTTGAGCATGACGCAATTGTCGTGCTCGCCGATGACGCGCCGGATCACTTGCGGCGCCATGATCACGCCGGTCGCCGTCGGATGGTCCTGAAGCACCCAGGGAACGTCCGGGCCGATGGCCGCGACCGCGCCGGCGAACCAGCCGGCGATCTGGTCGTTGGTGCGCGCCGCGGCGGGCGGGGTCATCATCACGCCGGCCGCTCCCAGGGACATGGCCTCGCCGGCAAGGCGCCGCATCGCCGCAAAGCCGGGGGCCGAGACGCCGACGATCACCGGCTTTCCGGCCGCGGCGCCGACGACCTCGCGGACGACCGTGACGCTCTCCTCGGGCTCCAGCTTCTGCGCTTCTCCCATGATGCCGAGAATGGTGAGCCCGTCGACGCCGCGCTCGAGATACCAATCCGTCATGCGTTTCAGCGACGCGACGTCGAGGCTCCCGTCCGGCGTGAACGGTGTGGGCGCGATGGCAAAGACACCGGCGGTTTCACTCGAGATCATGAGCCTCTCCTCATAGCGGCTGGAATTCACTGAATTGTGCATTCGGCGCGGAGGTGCGGGGCAAGCCGCCCGTGCCGCCGTCATTCTGCCAGTAGCCGATGCCGAAATGAATTGATATTGCAGTATGGAATAAATGATTGTGAAGGCTTTGTTCATTTATGGATAGCCGCCTGCTGGAAACCTTTCTCGCCGTCGCGCGCGGCGGCTCCCTGACGGCGGCGGCCCGCCAGCTCGACATAACCCCGACCGCCGTGGCACAGCGGATGCGCGCCCTGGAGGCCGAGTTCGGCGTGCCACTCGTCATCCGCGCCGGGCGCCGCGTGCGGCCGACGGAGGCGGGCAATGCCGTGCTGTCGCGCGCGGAGGCGGCGCTCGGCGAGTTGCGCGCCATGCGCGACGCGATCTTGAGCCGCGATATCTCGGGCGAGCTGCGCATCGGCGCGATCTCGACGGCGCTCACGGGGCTCTTGCCCGCCGTTCTGGAGAGGCTTGCAGCAGACCATCCGGGTCTGCGGATATTCCTTGAGCCGGGCGCGTCCTCGCAGCTCTACGAGCGCACGGTCTCGGGGCAACTGGACGCCGCGGCGATCGTCAGGCCGGGCTTCATGTGGCCGAAAAGCGTCACCTTCACCACATGGAGTCGCGAGCGCCTGATCCTGCTCGTGCCGGAAAGCGAAAGGCGCGGCGACGTTCTGGAAATCCTCCGCGACCGGCCCATCATCGTCTACGACCGCAGTCAGTGGGGCGGCCGCCTGGCGGCATCGTGGCTGTCGGCGAACGGCATCGACAGCGAACCGCGGTTCGAACTGGACGCGCTCGATGCGATCGCCGTGCTCGTCGATCGCGGGCTCGGCGTGTCGGTGGTGCCGGAATGGCAGGGTCCGCGGCCGGAGAGCCTGCGCTTGAGAAGCCTGCCGCTTCCACCGCCGGCGACGCACCGCGAGATCGGCATCATCCATCCCCTGAGCGGCCCGCGCGTGCACCTGTTGCGTGTCCTCCTGCAATGCGCCGGGCTCGCGGCTCCGCGCGGAGCGCTCTGACGAGGAATTCGCGAGGAGGCCGCCGTCAGCACTGCGGGCTGGGAGATCGCCATGAGCGGGGTGCATGGTTGCAGAACCTATCCATGACGTCTGGGAAACAGGCTTTGTGCCAGGTGCAACAACGCAGCTGCCACAAAACCGAACTTTCTCTTTATCGTCATGCAAGGGGGAGGTCGGTTTTCTTTTTGCCCCGGACTGCCGACAGTGCGCGCCTCACCCACGGAGAGGATTCATGGACCTTGGATTGGAAGGCAGGACAGCGCTCGTGTTCGGCGCCGGCGGAGGGCTGGGCGGCGCGATCGCCGCGGCGCTCGCCCGCGAGGGCTCGACGGTCGTCGCCACCGATATCGACGAGCAGGCGGCCGAAGCGACCGCCGGAAAGATCAGGCAAGCCGGCGGAACCGCCCGGAGCCTTCGCTGGGACCTGGCCGATCTCGCGCGCATCGGCGAGCATTTCGCCGCGCTCGAGAGCGCGTTCGGCGGCGTCGACATTCTCGTCAACAACACCGGCGGGCCGCCGCCGACGTCGGCATCGGGTCAGGCGCCCGAGGATTGGGAGAAGCACTTCCGTGCGATGGTCGTCTCGGTCATCGCCGTAACCGATCGCGCCCTGGAGGGCATGCGTGAACGGGGCTGGGGACGGGTGATCACGTCCACCTCGTCCGGCGTGATCGCGCCGATCCCCAATCTTGGCATTTCCAATGCGCTCAGAATGTCTCTGGTTGGCTGGTCGAAGACGCTCTCGCGCGAGGTCGGCCGGGACGGCATCACCTGCAACATCGTGCTGCCGGGGCGCATCGCCACCGACCGGATCAAGTTTCTCGACCGCAAGAAGGCCGAGCGGGAAGGTCGCGAGGTCGCCGACGTCGCGGCCGAAAGCGCTGCGACGATTCCAGTTGGCCGCTACGGCGAACCCGACGAATATGGAGATGCGGTCGCCTTTCTGGCAAGCGAGCGCGCCTCCTACATCACCGGCTCCGTCATCCGTGTGGACGGTGGCCTCATTCCAAGCGTTTGACCAAAGGGAAGAACAGAATGAGCCTGTCAAAAGATGCGATCGAGACCCTCAGGGGCGTGTCGACGGCGACGTTGACCACGGTGCTTCTGAAGAAGGGGTTGCGGAACGTCTGGATCCGGGGCGCCAAGCCGTTCCGTGCCGGTCAGCCCCGCATCGTCGGGCCGGCTTTCACCCTGCGCTTCGTGCCGGCGCGCGAAGATCTTGCCACGCCCGCTTCCTGGGGATCGCCGATCTCGACGCGGGCGGCCATCGAGGACATGCCGGAAGGCTGTGTCGCAGTGGCTGGGGCCATGGGGGTCGCCGATGCGGGCATCTTCGGCGACATCCTGTGCTTTCGCATGGCGAAGAAGGGCGTTTCGGCATTGATCACGGATGGCGTCGTGCGCGACGCGGCAGGCGTACTCTCGACCGATCTTCCGGTGTGGAGCGCTGGCATCGCCGCGCCGCCTTCCGTTGCCGGCCTCACCTTTGTCGGCTGGCAGGAGCCGATCGGCTGCGGCGGCGTTGCCGTCATGCCCGGCGACACGATCGTCGTCGACGACGACGGTGCGGTGGTCATCCCCGCGGCCCTGCTTGAAGAGGTGCTGGCCGAGGCGCCGGAACAGGAGGCGATGGAGGCCTGGATCATGACGGAGGTGGACCGCGGTGTCCCCTTGCCGGGCCTCTATCCCATGAACGAGGAAACCAAGAAGCGTTACGAGGCCTTCAAGGCCGCTCGCTGAAGGTCAATCGATGGTAATGCCGCGGGCCCGCCCTCGTTCACGAGGGTGGGCCGCTGTCGTTGATGAGGCGGGACCGTTCGATGCGCGGAAAGCTCAGGGCATTGCGTCCGGCGACCGTCGGAGCGCGGTCAGCGCAAGCGCGATTTCGCGCGGCCGGCGATTTTCGAATTGACAGAGTGATTAGTGATGATTATTAACATTCATCAGGAATGAGGACCATGAGACAGACGACACGCACCCGAAGCGATCCCGACGAGACCCGCGCCCGCATCCTTGAGGTCGCGGAAGATTATTTTCGCCGGGTTGGCTATCAGAAGACCTCCGTCGCCGACATCGCGACCGAGCTCGGCATGAGCCCGGCGAACATCTACCGCTTCTTTCCCTCCAAGGGCGCCATCAACGAATGCATCTGCGGACGCGTCGTCCAGGAAGTGGCCGAACTGGCGTTTTCCATTGCCCGGACGCAGGGGCCTGCCGCGGAGAAGCTCTCCAAGCTGCTGATGACCATCCACGTTCACAACAAGACGACGCTGATCAAGGAGAAGCGGACTCATGAGATGGTCGCCGCCGCGATGCAGGAGAACTGGGCGATCATCAAGGCGCATATCGAGCGGGTGACGACGATTTTCGAAGGCATCATTCGCGAAGGCATCGCGGCCGGAGAATTCCATGTCGATGATCCTGCCGAAGCCGCCCGTTGCGTGAAGAGGGCCTTCGTGTCCTTCCTGCATCCGATGATGATCGAGCATTGCATCCAGCATGGTGAAGATACGGAAGAAGGGCTGCGCGAGCAGATCCGCTTCATCCTGAAGGCTCTCGGCAAGCAGGACTAGCGCTTCGGTTCAGCGTTCGGTGTTGTGCGCCCAATTTGTGATGATTGTTTAAAAACGTCAATCAACAACGTTTACAGAAGTGAGGCGCGCATGTCGCGGAGTGTGATCAAGCATCTCGTCCTGGTGGGTGCATCGGCGCTGCTTCTGGCGGCCTGCCAGGAGCAGGAGGTGGCCAAGCAGCCCGATCCGGTTGTGCGTGTCGCCACGGTGAGTCTGGCGCCGCTTGCCGAGACCCGCACCTATACCGGAACGGTGGTGCCGCGCATCGAGGTGGCGGAAGCCTTCCGCGTCGGCGGAAAGGTCGCGGAGCGGCTGGCCGATGTCGGCGACCGCGTGGAAGCCGGACAGGTCGTGGCGCGCCTCGACCCTGCGGATCTGGCGCTCCAGCTCGAGCAGCGGCGGGCCGAATTCCGGGCCGCGCAGGCGAGCCTGGCAAAAGCCGAGGCGGACCTCGCCCGCACCAGGCAGCTCTTCGAACGCGGCCATGTGGCGCGTGCGGCGCTCGACGCGCAGTCGCTCGCCGTCGACGAGGCCCGCTCGCGCGCCGAGCAGAGCGAACGCGCCGTCGCCCTGGCCGCCAACCAGATGGGCTACACGGACCTCAAGGCATCGGCCGCCGGTGCCGTCAGCGCCGTCGGCGTCGAGGCTGGGCAGGTCGTGTCGGCCGGCCAGATGGTCGTCACCATCGCCCGTCTCGACGAGCGGGAGGTGGAGATTGCGGTGCCCGAGAGCCGGCTTGCCGATCTCGAGGGATCGAGCGCCGAGGTCACGCTCTGGGCCGGCGGCGCCAGCTACAGGGCGCATCTGCGCGAAGTGTCGCCCGAGGCGAATGGAACAAGCAGAACCTACCCGGTCCGCTTCGCGGTCCAGGATGCGGACGAGGCCCTCAGGCTGGGTATGACAGCCACGGTCTCGCTCACAAAAGGCGATCCGTCACCGGTAGCCCGCGTACCGATGACGGCGCTTCTCGACGACGGCCGGGGTCCGGTCGTGTTCGTAGTCAACCCCACCTCCAACGAACTCGAACGCAGGCCGGTCGTCGTCGAGGCCTATCAATCCAGGAATGCCATCGTCAGCGGCGGCCTTGAGGGCGGCGAGAAGCTCGTCACCCTGGGCGTCCAGAAGCTCGAGGCCGGCACCAAGGTCCGGCTTGCCGAAATCCAGTCCGCCAGCGCCGACTGACCGGGGGGAACGATGCACAGGTTCAACCTTTCCCAGTGGGCCGTCACCCACCAGACGCTCGTCCTTTTCCTGATTATCGTTCTGTCGCTTGGCGGGGTCTATTCCTATGCCCGGCTGGGGCGGGCGGAAGATCCGAGCTTCACGATCAAGGTGATGGTGGTCAACGCCGTCTGGCCCGGCGCCACGGCCGAGGAGATCCAGCGCCAGGTCGCCGATCCGATCGAAAAGACCCTGCAGGAAATCCCACACTTCGATCAGGTGCGGACCTATTCCAAGCCTGGCTCGACCTTCATGCAGGTCCAGCTGCAGGACACGACGCCGCCCGATCAGGTGGCCGACATCTGGTACCAGGTGCGCAAGCGCGTCGGCGACATTCGCGGCAGCCTGCCGGCGGGTGTCATCGGGCCGTTCTTCAACGACGAGTTCGGCGACGTCGACAGCGCCCTCTACATGCTGACCGGCGACGGCGCCACGATGCGCGACCTGAAGGACGCCGCAGAAGACATCCGCCAGCACCTGCTGCGTGTCCCGGACGTGGAGAAGGTGCGCTTCTACGGCGACCAGGACGAGCGCATTTTCGTGGAATTCTCGCATTCCAAGCTGGCGACGCTCGGCATCGATCCCGAGGTGATCTTCAATTCGATCGCCGCGCAGAACGCGGTGACCCCCTCCGGTGAGATCGAGACCGCCTCGGACCGTGTCTTCCTGCGCGTCGAGGGCGCGCTCGGCGGCGTCGATGCGGTGGCGGCGGTCCCGGTCTCGGCAAACGGCACCGTGTTTCGCCTCGGCGACATCGCCGATGTGCGCCTCGGCTACCAGGATCCGCCCACCTTCACCGCCCGGCACAGGGGCCAGCAGGCGCTCGGCATCGGCGTCGTCATGGCCGACGGTGCAAACATCCTGACGCTCGGCGACAATCTCGAAAAGGCGATGGAGGCGGTCCGCGCCGACCTGCCGGTCGGTCTCGACATCGAGCTCGTCGCCGATCAGCCCGAGGTCGTGCAGGAATCGGTCGGCGAGTTCGTCAAGGTCTTCATGGAGGCGCTGGCCGTCGTGCTGGCCGTCAGCTTCCTGTCGCTCGGCTGGCGCACCGGCATCGTGGTGGCGCTCGCCGTGCCGCTGGTGCTCGCCATCGTCATGATCGCGCTCGACCTTCTGGGCATGAGTCTGGAGCGCATCACGCTCGGCGCCCTCATCATCGCGCTCGGCCTTCTGGTCGACGATGCGATCATCGCCGTCGAGATGATGGTGGTGAAGATGGAGCAGGGTTACGACCGCTTGAAGGCCGCCACCTTCGCCTGGACCTCGACCGCCTTTCCGATGCTGACGGGAACGCTCGTCACGGCCGCCGGCTTCCTGCCGGTCGGCTTCGCCCAGTCGACCGCCGGCGAATATGCCGGCGGCATCTTCTGGGTGGTGATGATCGCCCTGGTCGCCTCCTGGTTCGTCGCGGTGATCTTCACGCCCTATATCGGCGTCAAGCTGCTCCCCGACTTCCACAAGCACGGGGCGGTGCCGGCCGAAGGTGGCAGCCATCACGACATCTACGACACGCGCATCTATCACATGCTGCGGGCGGCGGTGGACTGGTGCGTGTCGTGGCGCTGGGTCGTCATCGCGGCGGTCATCGGCATGTTCGTCGCCTCCATCTTCGCCTTCGGCTTCGTGCAGCAGCAGTTCTTCCCGACCTCGCCGCGGCCGGAGCTCATGGTGGAGATCCGCCTGCCGGAAGGCGCTCCTTTCAAGGCGACGGAAGCGGCGGCGCGCGAGATGGAAGGCGTGGTGGCCGCCGACAAGGAGGTGCTCACCTATTCCACCTACACGGGCGCCGGCGCTCCACGCTGGTTCCTCGCCTCCAATCCGGAGTTGCCGAAGCCGAACTATGCGATCATCGTCATGTACACGGCCGATGCCGCGGCGCGCGACCGGGTGAAGGCGCGGTTGCAGGATTACGTGGCCGAGGGCGGCCTGCCCGAGGCGCGCGTGCGGGTCACCGAGCTGGTCTTCGGGCCGCCGGTGGGCTTCCCGGTGCAGTTCCGCGTCATCGGTCCCGATCCGCTCGAGGTGCGTCGCATCGCCTATGAGGTGCGCGATGTGATGGCCAGGAACCCGAACGCGCTCGATCCCAATCTCGACTGGAACGAGCAGGCCAAGTCGATCCGCCTCGAGGTCGATCAGGACCGCGCCCGCGCCCTTGGCCTGACGCCGCAGGACATAGGCCGCACCCTGCAGACGCTCCTGTCCGGTTACACGGTGACGGCGGTGCGCGACGGCATCGAAACCGTCGACGTGGTGGCCCGCGCGGTGGAGAACGAACGCCTCGACATCGAGCATATCGGCGATCTCACCATCGCCACGCGCGGCGGCACGCCGGTGCCGCTGTCACAGGTCGCCCGTGTGGTCTACGGCCACGAGGAGCCGATCCTGTGGCGGCAGAACCGCGACATGCTGATCACCGTGCGCGCCGACGTGCCGGCCGGCGTGCAGCCGCCGGACGTCTCCTCGCAGATCTGGCCGACCCTGCAGCCGCTGGTGAACGACCTGCCGGTCGGCTACCGCATCGAAATGGGCGGCTCGATCGAGGAAAGCGCCAAGGCGAACGTGGCCCTGTTCCAGGTCTTCCCGATCATGATCCTCGCGATGCTGACCATCCTGATGATCCAGCTCCAGAGCTTCTCGCGGCTGGCCCTGGTGTTCGCCACGGCGCCGCTCGGCCTGATCGGGGCGACGCTGGGGCTGCTGATCTTCAACCAGCCCTTCGGCTTCGTCGCGCTGCTCGGCCTCATCGCGCTCGCCGGCATGATCATGCGCAACACCGTCATTCTGGTGGACCAGATCAAGGCCGACCTCGAAGACGGGCGCGGGGAATGGGAGGCGATCATCGAGGCGACCGTGCGCCGCACGCGCCCCGTGGTGCTGACTGCGCTTGCCGCGATCCTCGCCATGGTGCCGCTGTCGGGCAACGTGTTCTGGGGGCCGATGGCCTTTGCGATCATGGGAGGGCTTGCCGTCGCCACCGTGCTGACGATCCTGTTCGTCCCGGCGCTCTATGCAGCCTTCTACCGCGTGAAGCGGCCGCAGGACAGGCAGGCCCCCGAAGGTCAGGCCACGGAGAGCGCCGACGGACCGGCGCTGCCGCTTCCCCAGGCGGCCGAATGAATGGGAAATGAGCCGGCAGGTCGGTCTGCCGGCTCGTCGCCATGGGAACGGCCGAGCCGCCGATCGGCAAGATCAGGGCGCACCGGTCGCCGCATGGCGGCCGACGATGAAGCCGAAGGTGAGAGCCGGGCCGAGCGTGATGCCCGCGCCCGGATAGGCGCCCGCCATGATGGAATTCATGTCGTTGCCGCAGACATAAAGGCCGGGAATGGGGGCCGCGTCCTCGCCGAGAACCCGACCATGGGCATCGGCGCGAAGGCCGGCGCTGGTGCCGATGTCGCCCGGCAATATCTCGATCGCGTAGAACGGACCCTCGGTCAACGGACGAAGGCAGGGGTTGGGTTCGTGCTCCGGATCGCCGAGATAGGTCTGGTACGCCGTCGAGCCCTTTCCAAAGGCTTGGTCCACGCCCCGCGCGGCATCGAGATTGAATGCAGCGAGGGTTTGTTGCAGCGTTTCGGCTGGAACGCCGATCTGCATCGCAAGATCTGCCGGCGTGCGGCCGCGCTTCAGATAACCTGAACGCAGATGTGTGCCGAACGGGGCGGGGAAGGGGCGCACCGCTCCCAGGCCATAGCGTCGAAGCGCCCTGTGGTCGCACAGGAGCCAGGCGGAATGTTTGCCCGCTCCGATCATCGCCTGCACGAAGTCGTGGTAGGAAAGGGCTTCGTTGACGAAGCGCCTGCCCGTTCCATCGACGGCGATGACACCGGGCTTGGCGCGGTCGAGGAAGAGGTGCGGGAAGGCGCGCGCGCCGTCAGGGCCGGGCAGAAGCGATACGGGAGCCCAGAAAGCCGCGTTGCTGTTGCTCTCGACAAGCACCGCCCCTGCCGCCAGTGCAGCCTCTATGGCATCGCCCGTGCCCGTTTCCGGAGACATGGAGTAATGCTGCGAGCCGGCTCTGACATGCGGCATGAACGCTGCCCGCCTGGTGGCGTTCTGCGGAAAACCGCCGGTTGCGAGCACCACGCCGCGGGCGGCGCCGATGGTTCTGCTAGTGCCGCCATGCACCACCTTCACGCCGGTCACGACCTTGCCTTCGCGGACGAGGCCGACAAGGCCCGTCTCCAGCAGAAGCGGGATTTCCAGCTTGAAGACGGTTTCGGCCAATCGTCCCGCAACCGCCTGGCCGAGCACTAGCCGCGTGCCGCGCCGATGGCCGAGGCGGTCGACGGCATGGCGTGCGAGAAGACGGCCCGCATGGAGCGCCGACCGTGCCGAGCGGGTCATCTTCATGAAGTGGCCGATGTCGATGCGGTTCAGCATCATGCCACCGAAGACGGTGAACTCGTCGATGGGCGGGCGAAGATCGTCGAGATGCCGCCCGAGCCGGTGTCCGTCGTAATCCTTGGCATCGAGCACGCGTCCGCCGAGCGCCGCGCCCGGCCGGTCGGGGTGATAGTCGGGCGAGTGGGCGCGGTGGTCGAACTGCAGAGCCGTGTTCTTCTCGAAGAAGGACACCATTTTCGGCCCATTCTCGAGGAAGGCGCGCACGATATCGGCGTCCATGCGGTTGCCGGTCTCCGACGAGATATAGGCGAATGCGTCCTCGGTACTGTCCGTCATGCCGGCTTCGCGCATCTTCGGATTGTCGGGAATCCAGATCGCTCCACCCGAGACGGCGGTCGAGCCGCCGTAATGCGACGATTTCTCCAGGATCACGACATCGAGGCCCGCAAGCTTGGCGGTGATCGCCGCGGCCATGCCGGCGGCCCCCGAACCGACGACGACAAGGTCGTAGCGCTCGGCCGGCAAGTCATTCCCGTTCGTCACGCCGCATCTCCCTGGCGCGGATAGCGGCCGACCGCCCAGCCCCCATCGACACGCAGCGTTGCGCCGGTGATGAAGGCGGCCTCCTCGCTGGCGAGGAAGGCGATCGCCTGGGCCACATCTTCAGGTCGACCGACGCGGCGCAGTGGCGCCTGCTCGATGAAGATCTGCCGGCGCCAGGGCTCGTTTCGGATGCGTTCGGCGGTGAGCGGCGTTTCGATAAGGCCGGGCGCGACGGCGTTGACGCGGATGTTCTCGGGGCCGAAATCGGTTGCCATCTGACGCGTCATTCCGTCGACCGCGGCTTTGCTGGTGCTGTAGCCGGCACTGCCCGTCGCGCCGACGATGGCGTAGATGGAGGCGATGTTGACGATCGCCCCACCGCCGCTCCGGCGCATCGCGGCGACCGCGAACTTGCTGAGCGCGAAGACGGAGAGCACGTTGACGTTGAAATAGCGCAGGAGATCTTCGTTGCTGGTCTCGTCGGCGCGTCCGCCACCGCCGATCCCGGCATTGTTGACCAGGATCGAAAGAGGGCGGCCGGCGAGCCGATCGGCCAGTTTTGCGGGAAGGGCGGGATCGGTCACGTCGCCCGCCAGCGTCTCGACCGCATCAGGGAGCCGGGCAAGGCCGGTGGCGTCGCGGTCGACGGCGATGACGGCAGCGCCCTGGGCCGCCATGAGCTCGGCCACGGCGCGACCGATGCCGGAACCCGCACCGGTGACGATCGTCGTCTTTCCTGCGAAGCGGTTTGTATCCATCTGAACCTTCCTCAAAAACCCGTTGCTCCGCCGAGCGACCGGCCGCCGTCGACCAGGAGAATCTGACCGGTGATGAAGCGCGCCTTGTCCGAGCCGAGGAAGGCGACCGCATGGGCGATGTCTTCCGGCGCGCCAAGCTCCTTCATCGGCTGCAAGGTGCGCAGGGCGTCGAGATCGGTGTCGGACCGTGCCTTCAGCATGGCGGTCTCGATGACGCCTGGCGCGACGGCATTGACGCGGATCTGCCGTTCGGCCAGCTCGAGAGCCATGGCGCGGGTCAGGCCGGCGACGGCTGCCTTGGAGGCGACATAGTGGGCGTAGTGGCGGGCGCCGAGCATAGCACGCGAGGCGATGTTGACGATCGCCCCGCCCGGACGCATCCGCAGGGCGACCTTCTTCGACAGGTCGAACAGGGCCACCAGATTGACCTCGTACATGCGCCGGAAGTCTTCTGGTTGGAGGTCGAAGAAATCCTTCACATCGAAGATGCCGGCGTTGTTGACCAGAAGGCGCACGTCGCCGGCTTCCTCGACAAGCCGGTCGACGGCTCGCCCGTCGCTGATGTCGAGGGCGAGCGCCCGCGCCGCACCGCCCGCGTCGGAGATCGCCTCGGCGGTTCGCTGCGCGGCGTCAGAATTGAGGTCGGCAACCATGACGGTATGGCCCTCGGTGGCAAGCACCGAGGAAATGGCGGCGCCGATGCCG
>NZ_JANKOF010000105.1 GCF_024655565.1 Nitratireductor sp. ZSWI3
CCAACAGATGGTACCCATCTGTTGGGATCGCACCACCAGATCAACAGCTCGTGGGCTGACTCGTCGAAACAGATGGGTATCATCTGTTTCGGTCAGACCACCAGGCACCGCTACTTGCTGGTCCTGCGGGCCACGGCGCATTGACTGCAAGGGCGCGCTGGGCCAAACGCATTGGGAACAGGAATCTTGATCGCAACGCATCTTTGCACAGGGAGGGTTTGATGAATTCGTTCACGATGAAATTGGCACTGGCGACGGCGCTCGGCGTCTTTGCCTTGGCCGGCGCGGCCAACGCGCAGCAGGAGGTGAAGATCGGCTACGCGCTGGCGCCGACCTCGCACTACGGCGTCGCCGCCCAGAAATGGCAGGAGGTGGTCGAGGCCAGGACCGACGGCCGCTACACGTTTCGTCACTTCCCTTCCTCCGGCCTCGGCGGCGAGCGTGAGGTGATCGAGGGCCTGCAGATCGGCACCGTCGAAGCGACCATCGTCTCGTCGGGCACGCTCAGCAACTTCGTGCCGGAGACCGGCATCTTCGACATTCCCTTCCTGTTCCGCGACCTGACCCATGCGCGCAAGGTGCTCGACGGCGAGGTCGGCCAGGCGATCCTCGCCAAGTTCGACGACGCCGGCCTGGTGGCGCTCGCCTGGGGCGAGCAGGGTTTCCGCCACATCACCAACAACCGCAACGCCATTGGCGAGCCGCAGGACGTCGCCGGCCTGAAGCTGCGCACCATGGAGAACCCGATCCACATCACCGCCTTCGAGACGCTGGGCGCCGCGCCGACGCCGATGGCCTGGCCGGAAGTGATCAGCTCCCTGCAGCAGGGCACCATCGACGGCCAGGAAAACCCGCTTTCGGTGATCACCTCGGCGAAGCTCTCGGAGGTGCAGAAGTATCTGACGCTCTCCGGCCACGTCTATTCGCCGGCGATGCTGCTCGTCTCGAAGCAGCTCTGGGAAGGCATGACGCCGGAAGACCAGCAGATCTTCAAGGATGCGGCCAAGGAAGCCGTCGCCGCCATGCGCGCCTATGTCGACGAGGTCGAGACCTCGGGCGTCGAGCAGCTGAAGGCCGAAGGCATGGAGATCAGCGAGCTGACCGCCGAAGAGAAGGCCGATTTCCAGAAGGCGCTGGCGCCAGCCTATGAGAAATATTACGGCCAGTACGACAAGGCGACCATCGACCAGATCATCGCCACCGAATAAACGGCACGAATGCTCCAGCATCGCGGGGACGCACCATAGCATTTTGCAGTCAGGTGGAATCACCTGACGTCCGCATAAATGCGGAAAAGCAAAAATTGAACGCCGTGCGTCCTCGCGATTCACTTGCCGTGGCTGACAATTCGCCCGAAAAACGGTTCCCACACCCGATGATCGTGTTCTAAACAGGACGCACGACGAGCCGGAAGGCGATCAGCCCGGTGCGCTATAGCATTTTGCAGTCAGGTGGAATCACCTGACGTCCGCATAAATGCGGAAAAGCAAGAAGATTGAGCGTCCTTTGTGCGTCCGAAAGGACGCACGGCGCTCTAGGGAGGGGCCAGTGAACACGTTCGAGCGCTATTTTCTCGCTGCCAACAAATGGGCTCTGGTGCTGCTGCTGTCCGCCATGGCCGTGATCGTCTTCGCCAATGTGTCGCTGCGCTACCTCACCAATTTCTCGATCATCTGGGCGGAGGAAGTCGCCCGCTATCTGATGATCTGGATGACGTTCCTCGGCGCCGGGATGGCGCTTCGCGCCGGCGGGCATGTAGCGATCGGCAATTTCCAGGAACTGCTCGGCACCAACGCCCAGCGCATGGTGCGCGTCTTCATCCTGCTGCTGCTCGTCGCCTTCTGCGCCATCATGATCTGGATGGGCAAGGATTACATGACCCGCGCCCGCTTTCAGATGACGCCGGCAACACGCGTCTCCTTCAGCTACATCTACGCGGCGATGCCGATCGGCTTCACGCTGTTGATCGTCCACCTCGGCCTGATCGCCAGGAGCTTCGTCCTCGAGAACCGCTTCGCCGAGGTGGAGGCCGATGCGGCGTCCCTCGCAGTCGACCGCGACGCCGGCCTCGCCGCCAACCGGGACTAGAAGACCGTGGCCCTGATCCTGTTCGCTTCCTTCTTCTTCCTGCTCCTCATCGGCATGCCGGTGGCCTTTGCGCTGGCGCTGGCGGCCTGGGCGGCCATCGGTCTCGGCAGCACCTATCCCGAGATCGTCGTCGTCAAGGAGATGTTCTCCGGCCTCGACAGTTTCCCGCTGATGGCGGTGCCCTTCTTCATCCTCGCCGCCGAGCTGATGACGAGCGGCGCGATGACACAGATCCTGCTGCGCTTCGCCTCGCAGTTCGTCGGCCATTACCGCGGCGGCCTCGGCTATGCCAACGTCGTCTCCTCGACCATGTTCGCCGGCATCTCCGGCTCCGCGCTCGCCGATGCGGCGGGGCCCGGCGCCATGATGATCCGCATGATGGAGAAGGACGGCTACGATAAATCCTACGCCAGCGCGCTGACCGCATCGGCCTCTGTCGTGGGGCCGATCATTCCCCCGTCGATCATCATGATCCTCTATGCGATGCAGGACAACAACGTCTCGGTCATCGCGCTCTTCATGGCCGGCCTCATTCCGGGCATCCTGATCTCCACGGCGATGGCGGCGGCCAACTGGTATGTCTGCCGCCGGCGCGGCTTCAAGAGCGCAAGGCCGCGCCCGCCGGCCCGCGAGATGCTGCGCACCACGCTGCAGGCGCTGCCCGCCGTCCTGCTCATCGTCCTGATCATCGGCGGCATCCGCAGCGGCATGTTCACACCGACGGAAGCCTCTGTGGTGGCCGTGTTCTACGCGCTCCTGTGCGGCCTGTTCGTCTACCGCTCGCTGCGCCTGAAGGATCTGCCGGACATCGTCTTCCGCTCGGCGCTGGTGACGGCGGCGATCCTCCTGATCCTGGCCGCCGCCCGCGCCTTCGCCTGGATCATCATCATCGAGGGCATCCCGCAGGCGATCGCCGCCACCATCGTTTCCTGGGACTTGAGCCCGATCCTCTTCCTGCTGGCGGTCAACGTGCTGCTGCTCGTCTTCGGTCTGTTCATGGATCCGCTACCCGGCGTGATGATCCTGGTGCCGATCCTGAGCCCGATCGCCCATGCGCTCGGCATCGACCCCATCCACTTCGCCATCGTCGTCATCGTCAATCTGACGATTGGGCTCCTGACGCCGCCGGTCGGCGCGCTGCTGTTCGTCGTCTCCTCGGCGGTGAAGATAAAGGTGAGCGACATGATCCGCGAGATGCCGCCGTTCCTCGTCATGCATCTCCTGGTGCTGCTGGCGCTGACCTTCATCCCGGCGCTGTCGACCTGGCTTCCGAGCCTCGGCGGCTATTGATCAGCCGACGATCAGCAACTCGAATGTGACGCAGACGGGGTTTGCGCCGCGCTCGAGGAGCCCCTGCGAGATGCCCCCCTCCATGCCGACCATGGCGATGTCGAGCGCGGCGCGCGGCCCCTCGGCACTGTTGCCCACCCTGCCGTCGCGGATCAGCACCTCCGTCGCATAGGAAGAGATGTGCCGGCCGTCCGCGTACTCGGCGCCGACGAGACTGCCGATGCCGTGGATATTTGCCTCCGCGAGCCCGTGTTCGGCGCAGATCGCCTCGATGGCGAGGCAGATATCCTCGTTGGGCCGGACGGTGGCGAGCACCGCCCTGTGGGAGCCGGCCATCTTCGACGCGGCGGCGGGCCGTGGTGCGAACAGGCGGAAATTCGTCTCCGCATCGTCCGCGACGTCGAGCAAAGCACCGGAAACGCCGAAGGCCCGCACCGCGGTGGCGGACGCCACCTCCGCCTCGAACGGCAGCAGATGCCCCATCGAGACGCCCTCGCCCGGCACGTTCCAAAGCCCGTGGCAATGCAGGAATGCCTCACCGTCACGCGAGCCGAGATGAAGGCCGGCGCGCTTGATGAGCCCGCCCCCGGCCGGCGCGCGCGTGTCGCTGTACCAGGCAGCGTGCTCCGCTTCCGGGCTTGCGGCCGGGATGACATAGTTCATCCGCCGCATCGGCACGTCCTCAAGCAGCATGTATCCGCCATCGAAGCCGTGCACGGCAAAGGCATCGGCCACCGCCGCATTGAACGGCTTGCCGGGTTCGAGCACGAGCGTCAGCGGCTGCGCCTGGCAGGCGACGGCGGCATGGCGCACGGCGGCGACGGGTCCGGGATGGTGGATGCTGCGCCCGCTCATGCGTGCAGCCCCGCCGTCGTGAAGCCGCCGTCGACGGCCAGCACCTGGCCGTTTACATAGCCGGCATCTTCGGACATCAGGAAGGCGACCGCGCCGGCCACCTCCGCCGTCGTGCCGTAGCGGCGCAGCGGCACGCGCTCGTTCCATTGGGCCCGCACATCCTGTGTGTGCACCTGACGCGCGAGCGGCGTGTCGATCGGCCCCGGCGCCACCGCGTTGACGCGGATGCCGCGCGGGCCGAGCTCGTTGGCCATGACCATGGTCATGGTGTTGACGCCGCCCTTCGACGCGCCATAGGCGCTGCGTCCCTTGTTGCCGCGCATGCCCGAGATGGAGCTGATGTTGACGATCGAGCCGGTCTCGCCACGCGCCAGCCAGATGCGTGCCGCCGCGCGCGCGACGATGAAGGAGCCGGTCAGGTTGACGTCGACGATGCGCCGGAAATCCTCGACGCTCGTCTCGACCATCGGCCGGTCGATGGCGATGCCCGCCGAGTTGACGACGCCGACGAGCCGCCCGCACGCCGCCACCCGCTCCAGCGCCGCCGCCACCGACGCCTCGTCTGCAACATTGCAGACGATGCCACGCCCGGCGGGAAGCTCGAGCGAGGCGCAAGCCTCCCCCAACGCCTCGGCCTTGAGGTCGAGAAGCCATGGCGCAAAGCCGCGCTGAACAAGAAGCGCCGCCGTCGCAAGGCCGATCCCCGAAGCGCCGCCAGTGATCGCCACCGCTCTCATCTCACCGTTCTCCATGATCCCCCTCACCCGGCCGTGACCGCGTCGAAGACCGGCATCTCGCCGCGCCGTTCGAGCTCTTCGCGGATCATCTTCTTGGTGATCTTGCCGTAGGCCGATTTCGGCATCGCGTCCCAGTAGAGGAACAGCTTCGGAAGCTTGTAGCGCGCCATCTTGCCGTCGAGCCAGGCGCGCAGGTCGAGGCTTGCAGGATCGACCCCCGGACGGGCGATGCACACGGCGATGCCGACCTCGCCCCAGACCGGATCGGGAACCCCCAGCACCGCCGCCTCGCTGATGTCCGGATGGAGAAGGATCTTCTCCTCGATCTCGCGCGGGTAGATGTTGGAACCGCCCGAGATATACATGTCCGACGAGCGGCCGGTGATGTAGACGAAGCCGCTCTCGTCCATGCGACCGAGATCGCCGGTGCGGAACCAGCCGTTGCGGAACGCCTTCGCATTGGCTTCGGGATTGTTGTAGTAGCCGGCAAAGACCGCGGGACCGATGACGCAGATCTCCCCCGTCTCGCCCGGCGCCACTGCCTTCCCGTCGTCGTCCTGGATCTCCACCTGCATGCCCGTGCGCTCGAACCCGCAGGTGCCGATGCGGGCATTCTCGTCATCCTCGCCGGAATGCAGCGCTGGCGGCAGGACGGTGATGTTGCCGGTCACCTCGCCGAGCCCGAAATACTGCACCAGCACCGGCCCGAGCGCCGCCAGCGCGCGCTTCTGGTCGACCCTGTACATGGGCGCTCCCGCATAGATCACATAGCGCAGGGTCGAGTGGTCGAACCGCTCGATGGACGGATCCTCGACAAGCATCTTGAGGATGGTCGGCACGGTGAAGGCATTGGTCACCTTCCACTTTTCGATCAGCGACCAGACCATGGGCACGTCGAGCCGCTCGGAGGCCGGCAGGATGGTTTTGACGCCGTGCGCCACCTGCGTGAGCTGGTGCACGCCGGCGCCGTGCGACAAAGGCGCCACGACGATGGAGGCATCGCCGGGCCCGGTGCCGGGCATCAGGTCGCACAGATGATTGGTGATGACGAAGGCGAGCTGTCCATGGGTGAGCACAGCCGCCTTGGGACGACCGGTCGTGCCCGAGGTGAAGAAGAACCAGCACGGATCGTCGCGGTCGACGGCGACGCTGGCGAAGGGCCTGCCGAGATGGCGGGCCACCACCGCGTCATAGTCCTCGGCGAAATCCGACGCGCCGATGGACAGGACGAACTCCAGCGACGGCGCGGCTTTCCGGCACGCGTCGACGTGATCGGGAAACGCCGCCCCGCAGATCATGCCGCGCGCGCCGCTCGCCTCTGCGAGATAGGCCACCTCGTCCGGCGACTGGCGGTAATTGGTCGGCACCCACACCGCGCCGACGCGGAAACAGGCGAACATGGATTCGAACATCTGGTTGCAATTGGCCGACTGCACGAGCACGCGGTCGCCCTTGCCGATGCCGTACTCCGTGGCGAGCGCGTGGGCCATGGCCTCGACGCGCGCCTCCATCTCGGCCCATGTCCAGACCGCAGCGCCCCACACGAAGCCGGCATCGTGCGGATGGCGGCGCGCCGACTGGGTCAGGAAATTGGCCAGGTTCATGACTCGCGTGGAGCAGGGCACGGCACCTCCGTTTGGAGCCGGCTTCGTCATTTCACACGCTCCAGGATCGAGACGTAGTTGGCGACCGCCGCCCCGCCCATGTTGAACACGCCGGCAAGCGCTGCATCCGGCACCTGCATCTCGCCCGCCTCGCCGGCCAGTTGCATCGCCGCCATCACGTGCATCGAAACGCCCGTGGCGCCGATCGGATGGCCCTTCGACTTGAGCCCCCCCGACGGATTGACCGGCAGCCGGCCGCCCCTGGCGGCGATGCCCTCGCGCACGACGCGGTGGCCCTCGCCGGGTCTGGCCAGGCCCATCGCCTCGTATTCGATCAGTTCGGCAATGGTGAAGCAGTCATGCGTCTCGACGAGGGAAAGATCGTCGAGGGCGAGTCCGGCCTCCTCGAGCGCGCCCGCCCAGGCGCGCCGCGCGCCCTCGAAGGCGAGCACGTCGCGACGGCTGAGCGCCAGGATATCGTTGACATGCCGCCGGGCGCGAAAACCGATGGCGCGCTGCAGCGAAGCCGCCGTCTCCTCGTCGGCGAGCACGATGGCCGCCGCACCGTCCGAGATCAGCGAGCAGTCGGTGCGGCGCAAGGGCGCCGCCACATAGGGGTTCTTCTCCGAAACCGTGTTGCAGAAGGCGAAGCCGAAATCCTTGCGCATGTGCGCATAGGGGTTGAGCGCCCCGTTGGCATGGTTCTTCGCCGCGATCATGGCGAGTTCCTCGGAGCGGTCGCCATAGCGCTGGAAATAGGCCTGGGCAATGCGGCCGAAGAGGCCGGCAAAGCCACCCTCGACATCCGCCTCCTCCTTGCGGTAGCTGGCGCCGAGCAGAATGTCGCCGACCTCTGAGGTCGGTGTCGCCGTCATCTTCTCGGCGCCGACCACCAGCGCGATGCGGCCGCGGCCCGATTCGATGAAATCCATGGCGCTGTAGAGCGCCGCCGACCCCGTGGCGCAGGCATTTTCCAGCCGCACCGCCGGCACGTGGGCGAGCTTCTCGTTGCCCATGGCGACCAGCGAGGCCTGGAAATCCTGCTTCGAGAAACCGCCGTTCATGACGCCGACGAAGATGCCGTCGAGGTCGCCAAGGTCAATGCCGGCATGCTCGACGGCAGGCATCGTCACCGAGGCCATGAGCCGCTCGGTATCCTCAAGTTCCGACTTGCCGAAGGGCGAATGCGCCCATCCGACGATCCGTGCTCTTGTCACTTGCCTTGCCTCCTCGATTGCGGCTTTTCAGCAGCGCTGCGGCGGGCGGAAAACATCGCCGCCAGTTTCTCTTCGACCCTTGCGACCTCCTGCCTGAGATAGCCGGCAAGCTCGGCCTGCCGCTCCTCCTGCATGCGGCTGTCGATGGCGGCGATGCTGAGCGCGCCGGCCAGCCGCCCGTCGGGCAGGCGCAACGCGACGCCGATTCCCCAGGAATTGGCGACGATCAGGCCCGGGTTGAGCGAATAGCCGCGCGCGCGGGCCTGGGCGACGCCCTCCCGGATGCGGTCCGGCGGCAGGCTCGGATAACGCTCCAGGATGATCTTCTCGTTGGCGGCCAGCGCCTCCTCGACCTCCGCGTCCGGCAGGGCGGCCAGCATGGCGAGCGAACCCGCGCCGATGCCGAGCGGATGCTCGAAACCCATCTGCAGGGCGTGCGTGCGGATCGGATAGGTGCCCTCCTCCCGATAGAGGCAGAGCGATGACATGTCGCGACGCACCGACAGGAAGGTGGTGTCCTGCGTCTTTTCGGAAAGGCGGCTGAGGCTGGCGTGGCAGATCTCCAGAAGGCCGAAGCGCTGCGAGGCGAGCGTGCCGAGCACATAGGACTCCTCGCCGAGATAATAGAGCCGGCTTTCCGCGTCCTGCTCGACGAGGCCGCCGCGGATCAGCGCCAGAAGCAGGCGCCGCACCGTCGGCTTGTTCAGCCCGCTCTCCTCCACGAGAGCCGTCAACGACACGCCGCGGCCGGCGTGCCGGCCAACCATCGACAGGAGGCCGAGGGCCCGGTCGACGCTCTGGGCACCGCTCATAGCTATCACCGACAACGCCTCCCAAGGTCCATATTATGGATCATAACAATTATCAAATCAGCCATCCGCTGTAAAGCGATGCAATTTATCTTGCGGTATATGGCTGAAATTGTAAATTGCCCCTTCCAAAATCGTGGAGAACGATCCATGATATGGACCAATGTTCGCGCATGATGGAGGTCATGCACCGCAACCCGCCCCTGGCGGCAATACTCACGGAGGAGAAAAGATGAAATTTTCCAAATTGGGCGCGATCGCCCTGTCATCGGCGGTCGCGTGCTTCGCCCTGTTCGGCCAGGCATCCGCCGAGACGCTGCGCCTCTCCCACAACACCGGCGACGCCACCACCTGGCACAAGGGAGCCGAAAAGTTCAACGAGCTGTTGACCGCCGCCACCGACGGCGCGCTCTCGATCCGCGTTTTCCCGAACGCCACCCTCTCGGGCGGCGACCAGATGAAGCAGGCCGAGATGGTCAGCCGCGGCGCGCTCGATTTCGTCATCACCTCGGCGATCAACGTCACCCCGCTGGTGCCGGAGATGGCGGTCTTCTCGCTGCCCTATCTCTACAGCAGCTACGAGCAGGTGGACGCCACCACCGACGGCGCGCCGGGCGACAGGATGAAGGAGATCATGGCCCAGCGCGACATCGTGGTGCTCGCCTGGGGTGAGAACGGCTTCCGCGAGGTCACCAACAACGTGCGCCCGGTCAAGACGCCGGACGACATGAAGGGCCTGAAGATGCGCGTCGCCGGCCCGATGTATATCGACGTGATGAACGCCCTCGGCGCCAACCCGCAGCAGATGCAGTGGACCGAGACCTTCACCGCCCTGCAGCAGGGCGTGGTGGACGGCCAGGAAAACCCGATCGGCGCGGTGATCATCCCGCAGCGCGTCTACGAGGTGCAGAAGCACCTGACCACCTGGCACTATTCCTACGACCCGATCTTCATCGGCGTCAGCAAGAAGCGCTGGGACTCCTTCGACGACGCCACGAAGGAAAAGGTGCAGAAGGCCGCCACCGAGGCGATGGCCTACCAGAAGGAGATCACGCGCAAGAGCACGGAAGAGGGCATTGCCTTCCTGCGCGACAAGGGCATGGAGGTCTACGAGCCGTCGGCCGACGAGCTGCAGGCCTTCCGCGACGCCACCAAGCCTGCCTTCGACACCTGGGCCGCCAAGGTCGGCGACGAGCTCGTCAAGAGCTTCCAGGACACCGTCGCATCGACCAACTGATGCGGCGCTGAGCTGAAACGGACCGGCCCGGCGGCCGGTCCCTCTCCGCAGGCTTCCTGGAGAAACGCGATGTCCTTCCTGCTGCGCGATGCAGAGAAAATCGCCTGCGCGATCCTCTTCCTGGCCATGACGGCGCTCGGCTTCGTCAATGTCGTGGTCCGCTACACCACCAGCTATTCGCTCGCCTCCTCCGAAGAGCTCCTGACCAACGGCTTCCTGCTGCTCACCATTCTCGGCGCAGCGGTGGCGGCACGCACCGGCGACCATCTGGCCGTGACCCTGTTCTTCGAGCTGCTGCCGAAACCCCTGCGCAAGGCGGTTCTGCTTCTGGCCGCGGCCCTGTCCGTTCTCCTTCTCGTGCTGTCCGCCTGGTTCAGCTGGCAGCTCGTCGCCAACCAGGTTTCGAGCGGCATACGCTCCTACGCGCTGCAGATTCCGGCCTGGTATTACAGCGCCGGCTTACCGTTCGGCTTCGCGCTGATCACACTGCGCTACGTGCAGCATATCCTCGACACCTGGAAGGACATCGAGGGCGGGAATGCCGGCCATGCTTGACCTCGGCGCCGGCACGCAGATGCTCATCGTGTTCTTCGTTCTTCTGGCCCTGCGCCTGCCGGTCGCCTTCGCGCTCGGGCTTTCCGCGCTCTATGCCATGTGGACGCTGGGCTTCGGGCTTGACCTGGTGGGCGACCTGATCGCCACCGGCATCACCAAGTTTTCGCTGCTCGCCATCCCCTTCTTCATCCTCGCCGGCGCGCTGATGGGATCGCTCGGCATCGCCGAGCGCATGATCCGCTTCTTTCGGGTGCTGATCGGCAGCCTGCCCGGCGGCATGGGCGTGGTGGGAACCGTCGTCTGCCTGTTCTGGGGAGCCGTCAGCGGCTCCGGGCCGGCCTCCGTCGCCGCCATCGGCCCGCTGATCATCAAGGGCATGGAGGACGACGGCTATTCGCGCTCCTTCGCGGCCGGCCTCGTGTGCACGGGAGCCGCCCTCTCCATCGTCATCCCGCCGTCGATCGGACTGGTCATCTACGGCGTGATCGCCGAGACCTCGATTTCGCAACTGTTCATCGCCGCCATCGTTCCCGGCCTCTTCATGGGCATACTGATGCTGGCGACGCTGCCTTTCGCACGTAGAGCCAAGGCTGCCGCAGGCGCCCCGCATCTCGATCGGCTCATGCCCTCGCCCCATGCCGACCTGCCCTACGGGCGGCGGCTGTGGCGATCCTTCCTCGAGTCCTTCTGGGGCCTGATGACCCCCGTGGTGATCCTCGGCGGCATCTATTCGGGCGCCTTCACGCCGACGGAAGCGGCACTGGTGGCCACCGTCTATGCCCTGGTCATCGGCGGGCTCGTCTATCGCACGCTCAGCCTGCGCGGGCTCTACGAGTCGCTCACCGACGCGGCCGCCTCCTCGGCCGTCGTCATGCTCGTCGTCGCCTATGCCAGCCTGTTCGGCTGGGTCGTCACGGTCGACGACCTGATCGGGCAGTACTCGTCGGTGCTGCTCGGCATCAGCGACAACCGGTGGGTGGTGCTCTTGGTGATCATGATGGTGCTCCTGATCGCCGGCATGTTCATGGACGCCATCACCATCATGTTCATCTGCCTGCCCATATTCCTGCCGGTGTCGCGCGAGCTCGGCTGGGATCCGGTCTGGTTCGGCATCGTGGTGATGATCAACCTGGCGATCGGCCTGTTCACCCCGCCCGTCGGTATCAACCTTTATGTGGCGGCCAATGTCACCCGCCTGCCGCTCGAACGCGTCGCGCAGGGCGCCGTGCCCTTCTTGATCACGGCGCTCGTCGGACTGGCGATCGTTTCGGCCTTTCCGGGCATGTCGGCCTTTCTGGTGAACATGCTGGAATGATGCGGTAATTGTTGCGAAAGACCAGTCACTCGGCGTAACAACAAAAAGGTGGAGCGTTGCGCGGGAGGGCGCTGATCCCTTGAAGACGAAAAATGAGGATGGCAGCAGCACGGTCGCCCTCCAGAACGGCCTGGAGCTTGTTCGCCTGTTATCCGACGAAGGGCCGATGACCGTCGACGAATTGGCCCGGCAGGCCAGCCTGCGCAACGAGACGACCGCAAGGCTGATCAAGACGCTCGAACTGCAGGGTTTCGTCGAATCCACCCGCTTCGCCGGACGCTATCAGCCCGGCCGCATGGCCACAGCGCTCTCGGAAGCCTTTCTGGAAAACACCCCCGTCATCGAGGTGGCACGGCCGGTGATGCAGGCCTTGGCCGACAACCAGAGGATGACGGTGTCGCTGGCCGTATCGGAGAGCGACCGCGCGCTGTCCCTGTTGATCTGCCGCGGCGCGGGCCGCAATGTCGTGCCGGGTCATATCGGCTGCCTCTCTTCGATGACCCGCTCCGCGGCCGGCCACGCGCTCCTCTTCACCGCCTGCGCTCACCGCGAGCAGCTTCGTATCATCGCGCAGGAAACCGAGGGAGAGTCGGCGGCGGCCGAGAAGCTGGAGGAAAGCGCCGCCTTCTTCCGCACGTCTGGCTGCTTCAGGCTTCTCGACGTCGAGCAGGACGTGCTGCAGCTTGCCGCTCCACTGCATCTAAGCAACGCCGTCCTGGCTCTGGAAGCAACCCTTCCGGATGCCTCCGGGCACACCCGGGAGATTGCCGGCATCATTGGCGATCTCCTGAGGGCCGTGGAGCTCATCCAGCAGAAATCGGCGGCGGCGGGCGTGCGCTATCTGGAAGACTGACGCCATCGGCCACGGCAAGCACGCCGGAAATCTTCACGAATTGGGAAACGAATGAAGTGGTGCCGCTTGTCAGACTCGAACTGACGACCTCCGCATTACGAATGCGATGCTCTACCAACTGAGCTAAAGCGGCCCATCATGCTGGGAGCGATGCCGCTCCCGACAGCTTGCCCGCACCGAAAGTCCCGCATTTGCGGACCCCGTTGCTGCGAAACACCGTCACCGACCACATAGCCGCCCCGACGGAGCTGCGCAACCGAATTTCGAACGGGACCGCACAACGGCCGGCCCGCAACAGCCCATGACGTGGCAATCGGCGCAAGCGGCTGCCTGATAGCCTCAATGGCGGGGAAGATCAAGTGCCGGAGCGCCATCGCTGGGCGGAATGCGGCATGCCAGGGAGGGCCCTGCCCATGCGATGCACATCCACCGGCCGAACCATCCGACAAGCAATAACCGTTTCAATAAGTAACAATTATATAAATCCGAATTTTATTGAAGATACATCTTTGTATTTATGTATATTTGAAAATTTTCAGCAACTTTATTCTGGAGGCGTGCATGAAGAAAACAATACATTCTCTGGCCGCAGCCGCCATGCTTCTTTTGTCCGGCCAGCAGGCCGCGCACGCTCGGAAATACCAGTGCAACTTCGCACCGGGGAGCATAGGACCGATCATCGAGGCCCCGTCTCTGGGGACAGCACATCTTCTGGTGTACCAGCAGTTGGTTCGTTTGGGACTGCCCGCCAGCCCGGCCACGTTCGGGAGCATCCGCTGCTCGCGTTATCGCGACTGACGGTCTCGTCAGACGATGCGGCGAGACCGCCACAACCTCCGACCCCTGAATGGAGATTTCACCATGAAGAGATTTTCAATTCATCTTCTCGCCGCTTTCGCGGCCGCAACGATTTCGGCTCCAGCCCACGCGGAGACCTATCTGTGCGGCCTGGCGTCGCGATCGGGCGTCCTGAGAATCTACGCAAATTCCAACATAGGGGCCCAACTGCAGATGTACCAGGCGTTGAGGACGCTGGGCCACCCGGCCGGCTCGGTCACGATGCGTGGCATACGCTGCAGAGCGGCGACAAGACCGCTTTCTGGCGTGGGGCGCATGCAAGACCCAGCGGAGGCGGCCAAAGCCGGCTGAGAAAGACACACTTGGCGCTCCCCGGCAGCGCATTGGCTTGCGGCGAATTCGGATGAGGCGAGAGTTTCACAGCCGGCCTCGTCTCGCAGGCTCCGAAAAACTTATTGCCCGTTACTCAGGACACATCGTGAAGAAAATCGCCCTCATCCTGACAGCCGCCGCGATGGCGGGAGCGCTTCGTGCCGCTCCCGCCCACTCCATGACCTTCATGTGCCGGCACATCTCATCCAACGAGAGCGGACACGTAACGATCGTCGCCGATTCCCCCTGGCGCGCTCATATGCGCATGTACCGGTATCTCCTGAAACGAGGATGGGCGCGTGAACCGCGCACGGTGACGGGCATCTCGTGCAGACTTCACAGGATTTGAATCGGACGGCCCTGCCTGTTCGTCGGAAAGCCTGCCCCGGGCTCGATCACAGATGCAACGCCGGCATGGACACAGCCGCCGCTTTGAGTAAGCTTGCACACTCGCGCCACAGCGACGGCCAACCCAAGATTCGAGCAGGCAGGACGATCCCATGACAGAGATTTCGATGTCGGTGAACGGAAAAGAGGTTTCCGGCACCGTCGAGGGCAGGACTTTGCTGGTGCATTTCCTGCGCGAAGCGCTGGGCCTGACGGGCACCCATGTGGGTTGCGACACCTCCCAGTGCGGCGCCTGCACGATCCACATGGACGGTAGGTCGGTAAAATCCTGTTCGATCCTCGCCGTCCAGGCCGACGGCGCGCGGATCCTGACCATCGAAGGGCTGGCCGAGGGCGACGCCCTGCACCCCGTCCAGGCGGCGTTCAAGGAGCATCACGGCCTGCAATGCGGTTTCTGCACGCCCGGCATGATCATGGCGGCGACGGACATGATTCGCCGCCACCCCGAGGGACTGACCGAGGCGACCGTCCGCGAGGAGCTGGAAGGCAACATCTGCCGCTGCACCGGCTATCACAACATCGTCAAGGCGATCCTGGCGGCCTCGGAGGCCATGGGCGCCGGCGCCGCAAGGGCGGCCTGAGGGAGAACGGTCATGTATGACGTCAACTACCATCGCGCCGGCTCGCTCCAGGAAGCGTTGAAGCTTTTGAAGGATGCCGACGACGGCAAGTTCCTGGCCGGCGGCCAAACGCTGATCCCGGCCATGAAGACGCGGCTTGCCGCCCCGTCGGACCTGATCGATCTCAGCCATATCGCCGAGCTGAAGGGCATCTCGGCTGCCGGCCGGACGGTGACGATCGGCGCCGGCACCACCCATGCGGAGGTGGCGGCGAGCGCCGATCTGCGGGCGCTCTGCCCCGCGCTCACCCATCTGGCCAATCTGATCGGCGACCCGCATGTGCGTCACATGGGCACGATCGGCGGCTCGCTGGCGAACAACGATCCGGCGGCGGACTATCCGGCCGCCATCCTGGCGCTCGCCGCCACCGTGGTCACCGACCGCCGGGAGATCGCCGCGGAGGATTTCTTCACCGGCCTGTTCGAAACCGCGCTCGAGGAGGACGAGATCATCACCGCCGTGCGCTTCGAGGCTCCCGCAAAGGCCGGCTATGCGAAATTCCCGAATCCCGCCTCGCGCTATGCGATGACTGCGGTGTTCGTCGCCAGCGACGGCAACGCGGTCCGCGCGGCCGTCACCGGGGCGGGCGACGACGGCGTGTTCCGCTGTGCGGAAGTCGAAGCGGCGCTGGACACGGACTTCTCCCCGTCCGGGCTCGATGGCGTCCGCGTGCCCGCGGATGCGCTGATGACCGACATCCATGCATCCGCCGACTACCGGGCAAGCCTGGTCGTCGCCATGGCCAAGTGCGCCGTGACGATGGCGAACGGATAGGAGTTAGGACAGCCAGGAAGCGCACCAACCGCGATGGAGAGCCGCGGTCTGGTCTGACAGCAACCGGAGAGCCCTTCAATGCAAAGCCAGAGCCCGAAACCGCTGCGGGGCAAGGTCGCCCTCGTCGCCGGCGGCACGCGCGGCGCCGGCCGCGGTATCGCCGTGGAACTCGGCGCGGCCGGCGCCACGGTCTACGTCACCGGTCGCTCCACCCGCCAGCAGAGATCCGAATACAACCGCCCCGAGACGATCGAGGAAACCGCCGAGCTCGTGACGGCGGCCGGCGGCGAGGGCATCGCGGTCCGGGTCGACCATCTCCATGCCGACCAGGTGGAAGCGCTCGTCGCGCGCATCCGCAAGGAGCACGGTCGGCTGGATATCCTGGTCAACGACATCTGGGGCGGGGAGACGCTCTTCGAATGGGACAAGCCGGTCTGGGATCACAACCTGGAGAACGGGCTGCGCCTTCTGCGGCTGGGCGTCGACACGCATCTGATCACCGCCCACCATGCCCTGCCGCTCCTGATCGAGCAGCCCGGCGGATTGCTGGTGGAGGTGACGGACGGCACCGCCGAATACAACGCGAACCATTATCGCCTGTCGGTGTTCTACGACCTCGCCAAGACCGCCGCCACACGCATGGCCTGGGCCCACGCGAAGGATCTCGAGCCGCACGGTGCGACCGCCGTTTCGCTGACTCCCGGCTGGATGCGCTCGGAGATGATGCTGGAACATTACAACGTGACCGAAGAGACCTGGCGCGAGGCGACCCGTGATCTGCCGGATTTCGGCATCTCGGAGACGCCGCGCTTCGTGGGCCGGGCGGTGGCCGCCCTCGCCGCCGCCCCCGACCGCGCCCGCTGGAACGGGCAGTCCCTGTCGAGCGGCCAGCTCGCGCGGGTCTACGGCTTCACCGATCTCGACGGCTCCCGGCCCGATTGCTGGCGCTACATCACGGAAGTCCGCGAAGGCGGCAAGGTGGCGAGCCCCGAGGACTATCGCTGAGCCCGGGCTTCGAGCAGAAGATGAAAATCTAGGGCATTTCATCTTCTGCTCGAAGCGTCTGGCGGCCTTCACACCCCCCTCTGCCCTACCGGGCATCTCCCCCTCAAGGGGGGAGATTGGACGGCCGCAAGGATTTCGACCATCGTCCAACGTTGCAGGAGATGCGATACGGTCCTG
>NZ_JANKOF010000106.1 GCF_024655565.1 Nitratireductor sp. ZSWI3
GACCTTCGCCGCGGCCCGCTCATGTGGAAAACCCGGCTCCGGGCGTGGCCGCGCGCCCTCTCATTCTGCTTTTCCGCATTTCTGCCCGCATCAGGTGATTCCACCCGACCGCAAAATGCTGTAAAGCGCTCCCGTACCATCCGAACGGAACCGGAACGACCTTCGCTTTGCCTTGGAATCCATGGCAAACTGCGGGGTGATTCGCGGGACAGGAAGCCACACGCCCTATGGACGACAACAACGACCTTTTCGCCGGCCTGACCAACAATATCGAGCGCGCCAAGGCGCCTGAGCCGGCGGTCGAGCGCAAGGCACGCCCGGCAGCGGCACGCCCGGCGCCGGCGCAAACGGGAAGCGACGGATACAACGCCGCCGACATCGAGGTGCTCGAGGGGCTGGAGCCGGTGCGTCGCCGCCCCGGCATGTATATCGGCGGCACCGACGACAAGGCGCTCCACCATCTCTTTGCCGAGGTGATCGACAATTCGATGGACGAAGCCGTGGCGGGCCACGCCACCTTCATCGAGGTGGAACTCGACGAGGACGGCTTCCTGGCGGTCACCGACAATGGCCGCGGCATCCCGGTCGACCCGCACCCCAAGTTCAAGGACAAGTCGGCCCTCGAGATCATCATGACCACGCTGCATGCCGGCGGCAAGTTCGACTCCAAGGTCTATGAAACCTCGGGCGGCCTGCACGGCGTCGGCGTTTCGGTCGTCAACGCCCTCTCGGAAGTGCTGGAGGTGGAGGTCGCCCGCAACCGCCAGCTTTTCCGGCAGACCTTTTCGCGCGGCCTGCCGCAGGGCGGCCTCGAAAAGCTGGGCGAGGTGCACAACCGGCGCGGCACCAAGGTGCGCTTCAAGCCCGACGCGGATATTTTCGGCAGGGATGCGAAGTTCCAGCCGGCGCGCCTTTATCGGATGGCCCGCTCGAAGGCCTATCTGTTCGGCGGCGTCGAGATCCGCTGGTTCTGCGCCCCTTCCCTTCTCGGCGAGAAGGACGAGACCCCGCAGAAGGCGACCTTCCATTTCCCCGGCGGCCTGAAGGACTTTCTGACCGCCTCGCTCGGCGGCGAGTTCCAGGTCACCAAGGAGGTGTTCGCCGGCCGCAGCGAGAAGACCGCGGGCCACGGCGCGGTCGAATGGGCCGTCACCTGGTATGGCGGCGACGCCATGCTGAATTCCTACTGCAACACCGTGCCGACGCCCGAGGGCGGCACGCATGAATCCGGTTTCCGCAACGCGCTCCTGCGCGGCCTGCGCGGCTATGCCGACCTCACCGGCAACAAGCGCGCATCGATCATCACCGCCGAAGACGTCATGATCTCGGCCGCCGGCATGCTCTCGGTTTTCATTCGGGAGCCGGAATTCGTCGGGCAGACCAAGGACAAGCTGGCCACGGCCGCTGCCATGCGCATCGTGGAGAACGCGGTTCGCGACCCGTTCGATCACTGGCTGGCCGACAATCCCCAGGAGGCGTCCAAGCTGCTCGACTGGGTGGTGGCCCGCGCCGACGAGCGCCTGCGCCGCCGCCAGGAACGCGAAGTCAGCCGCAAGAGCGCCGTGCGCAAGCTGCGCCTGCCCGGCAAGCTCGCCGACTGCACCATGAGTGCGGCGGCCGGCGCCGAGATCTTCATCGTCGAAGGCGATTCGGCCGGCGGCTCGGCCAAGCAGGCGCGCGACCGCGCCAGCCAGGCCGTCCTGCCGCTGCGCGGCAAGATCCTCAACGTCGCCAGCGCCGGCTCCGGCAAGCTCGCCGCCAACCAGCAGATCTCGGACCTCGTCCAGGCGCTGGGATGCGGCACGCGCTCCAAATACCGCGAGGACGACCTGCGCTACGACCGCGTCATCATCATGACCGACGCCGATGTCGACGGGGCGCACATCGCCTCCCTGCTCATCACCTTCTTCTATCAGGAGATGCCGCAACTGATCGAGAACGGCCATCTCTATCTGGCCGTGCCGCCGCTCTACCGGATCAGCCAGGGCGGCAAGACCATGTATGCGCGCGACGATGCGCACAAGGACGAGCTGCTGGCGACCGAATTCACCGGCCGTGGCAAGGTCGAGATCGGTCGCTTCAAGGGCCTCGGCGAGATGATGGCGAGCCAGCTCAAGGAGACCACGATGGACCCGAAGAAGCGCACCCTGTTGCGCGTCTCGGTGATCGACGGTCAGGACGCGACCAAGGACGCCATCGACGCGCTGATGGGAACCAAGCCGGAAGCCCGCTTCCGCTTCATCCAGGACAACGCCGAGTTCGCCGAAGAGCTGGATATCTGATCCCGCCGAGCACTTGTGGTGCCGTCAGGCGGCGGCGATCGCCTGTGCCTGCAGGCGGGCGTTTTCGCGCAGCGCGTCGAGATGGATGCCGCGCAGCAGGGTGGCGAGCTCCGCAAGCTGCGGCGCCGGCCCGGCCTGTCCGGACGTGGCGCCGATGCTGTGGAGCATCAGCCATGAAACTTCCTGCGCGCCGGCCAGCCGCTTGCCGCGCGCCACCTCACGCCAAACGCCGAGCGCCTTGAGGATCGGCATGTTCATTTCCCTGCCGAGCCCGGCCTTTTGCAGTAGCGCGGCGACAGCGACGTCCCTGCCATTGGCCAGAAGCGAGCGAATGCGCGCCTCCGTCTGACCGGTCAGGGCAACCAGAACCGCGCCGAAGAAATCGATCTTGCCATGCGCCACCATGCGCACGATGAAACCGGCGGACAGGTCGCCGTGCAGCCGCAGGTGCTCGACGAGCGCGGTGTGCTCCATCGGCCCGATCGTCTCGATCAGCTTCAGCGACGCCCGCACGCAGGCCTCGCGCGTCAGCCGCTCCGCACGGGCTGCCCCGACCAGCGCCTTGACGAGCGGCGCATCGCGCAGGGTCTCGCCAAGCTGGATCAGCAGCATGTGCCGGCACTCGGGCGGCAGCCGCCGATCCCGGATCAGCATCTCGCGCAAGCTGGCATCCGAACCATGCCGCTCGACCATCCGCCTGAAGGACAGGCCGGCGATGTCTGCGCCGGCGTTCTCGAGCAACGCCCGGCACGCGGCCGCGGATCCCACCTCGGCGATCGCCGCCGAAACGCCCATGGAGAGCTGCGGACGCAGAGCCACAAGGCACTGCGTCGCCTCGCGTCCCTCGGCGACGCGCTCGATCAGGTCCGTATCGGAAAGGACGGGCGAGCGCGCCAGAACAGGCGCCGCCACGTCCGGCTGGTCGGCGGCGAGCGCCGCCACCACCTGAACCGGGGCATGCCGGCTGAGCGACAGCGCTTCCGCCAGCGCCGCCCGCACCTTGGACGAGGGATCGTCCAGAAGCGCCGTCAGCGCCGCTTCCGCCGCGCAGCGGTCTTCGAAGGTGAGAGTCCCCCCGAGATAGGCCCTTGCCAGCGCCGCCGCCGCCGCGGCGCGCTCATTCACCTTGGCCGTCTCGGTCCATTTCAGGAAATGCTGAACCACCTGCACCGTCGCCCCATGCTCCCGCCCCATATCCTGTGACCCTAGCGGGAATTCGTATAGGAAACGTTTACCATAACGGTCGGCTTGCGGCGCGACCGGCGCCCGCCTATCAAGGGACAAGAGGTCGATTGGAGGAGTGCGATGGCCGGTCTTTATCTGCAGCAGTTCGAACCGGGACAGGTGTTTCAGCACGCGCTGCGCAAAACGGTGACGGAAAGCGACAACATGCTGTTCTCCGTGATGACGCTCAATCCCCAGCCGCTGCACATCGATTTCGACTTCGCCGCCAGGAGCGAGTGGGGCAAGCCGCTGGTCAACTCGCTGTTCACGCTTGGCCTGATGATCGGCATCTCGGTGCATGACACGACGCTCGGAACGACGATCGGCAATCTCGGCATGACGGACACGAGCTTTCCGCATCCGGTCTTCCACGGCGACACGATCCGCGTCGAGACCGAGGTCAGGTCGGTGCGCGCATCGAAGTCGAAACCGGACCGCGGCATCGTCGAGTTCGAGCACCGCGCCTTTAACCAGGACGACAAGCTGGTGGCCCGCTGCATCCGTCAGGCGATGATCGTCAGGAAGGCGGAAGCCTGACGATGCGCTCCCTTCTGTTCGTTCCCGCAGATTCAGAACGCAAGCTCGAAAAGGCCCTGGGCTCGGCCGCCGACGTCCTGATCATCGACCTCGAGGATTCCGTCAGCCTCGACCGCAAGCCGGCGGCGCGCAGCACGACGGCCGCGTTCCTCGCCGGCGCACGCGGCAGGACGGCGGCCAGGCTCTATGTCCGCGTCAACGGCCTGACGACCGGCCTCACCGACGACGACCTTTCCGCCGTCATGGCCGAGCGCCCCGACGGCGTGATGCTGCCGAAGGCCGAGGGCGGCGCAGACGTCGCCCGCCTTGCCGCCACCTTGCGCGTGCACGAGGCGGAGCACGGCATCGAGGACGGCGCCACGCGCGTCCTGCCGATCATCACCGAAACGGCGATGGGCGTGCTCAACGCGGCGAGCTACCGCGGCGCGAGCCCGCGCCTTGCCGGCCTCACCTGGGGCGCCGAAGACCTTTCGGCCGATGTCGGCGCGCTGGCCGCACGCACCGAAGACGGGAGCTACACCGACCTTTTCCGCCTCGCCCGTTCCATGACGCTGCTCGCGGCAGCCGCAGCCGGCGTTCCTGCCATCGACACGGTGGTTCCGGATTTTTCCGACATGGAGGCGTTCGAGCGGGATTGCCGAACCGCGGCGCGTGACGGCTTCGTCGCCAAGATGGCGATCCATCCGGCGCAGGTGCCGGCCATCAACGCGGCCTTCACCCCTGCTCCCGAGGAGATCGAAAAGGCGCGCGCGGTGGTGGAGGCTTTCGCAAAAGCCGGCGATGCAGGCGTCGTCAACATCGGCGGGCGCATGTATGACCGGCCGCATCTGGCGCTCGCCGAGCGGGTCCTTGCCCGCAGCGGCGGGCGGGAAACGTGAGGCGCTACTCGACCGCGATGTAGAAGACCGACCAGACCCAGGTCTTTTCCTCGTCTTCCGTCGCCTTGCGGCCGGCCGTGTCGTAGACGAGCCACAGCGGCCCATGCCCGCCGATGCCGAGCGGCTTGCCGCCGGCCTTGCTCGCCAGGATCCAATCCTGCGCGGTAAGCCTCTCCGGCGTCATCTCGAGCCCAAACCCATCGAGCGCATAGAGCGTGACCGTTCCACCTTCGGCTCCCGCCGCTGCCAGCACATCCTTGAGCCGAGGCCCCTCCATCGCGATCGCGCCCGGCCAGTCCTCGACATCCGCGTCGACGGTGATGGATTGCTGCGGCAGCGCGGCGAGCGCCCGGGCGTCGAGCTCGAATGCTTTTTCGAACGTCTTGTCGTGATAGTTCAGGAACCCGTCGGTGAACGGATCGAACGGGCCGCGATTGGTGTTAGCGACCTTGCCGGCGACGGTCACAAGGGCGCCGTCGGCAAGAGCAGAGGTGATCGCCCCGGCCAGCACGGACATGACAACGGTGAAGATGACGACGAGCCTGCGCATGGTTCCCTCCCTAAGCTTCGACGGCTGGTGGAAAGTGACACTCGCCGACCGCCCATGCAAGCGCCAGCGCATCGGCCCGAAAATCGGAATCGATTTTCGGAAAGCACGATGCGCAGATTCAAAGTCTTACGGCGGTTCGCGGCGCGTTGCCTCGCCGCTCATTCCTGTGTCCAGCGAGGGCGGATCATCTCGAAGACCTCCGTCACCGCCGCATAGTCCCGATAGCCGAGACGGGCCAGATTGCCGGCCGCCACCGCATCGAACCGGCCGTTGCGCAGCACCGCCTCGTCGATATGGACGCCGACCACCTCGCCGGTCACGACGATCACGCCGGCCGGCTTCCCGCCGAGGCCGAGCGGCCGCCGCACCTCGGTGACCTTGCACTCCAGCGCCGCATGGCACTCGGCGACACGGGGCGGCGCGACCAGCCTCGACGGGGCCTCCGTCACCCCCGCATAGGCGAACTCGCTGATCCCGCGCGGCGCATCGACGGAGCTGGCATTGAGCTTCTCGGCCAGGTCCATGGAAGCAAGGTTGACGACGAACTCGCCATTCTCCTCGGCGAAGGTCGCGCTGTCCTTGGCGCCCTCGGAGGAGAAGCAGACGAGATGCGGATCCGACGAGATCGCGTTGAAGAAGGAGTAGGGGGCAAGATTCGCCACCCCGTCGGCTCCGATGGTGGAGATCCAGCCGATCGGCCGCGGCGCGACGATCGCCTTGAACGGGTCGTGCGGGAGCCCGTGGCCCTTTTCCGGTTCGTAGAACATCATGTCTCCTAGAGCGCCGTGCGTCCTTTTGGACGCACAAAGGACGCTCTATCTCTTTGTTTTTCCGCATTTATGCGGACGTCAGGTGATTCCACCTGACTGCAAAATGCTATAGTGGTGCGATCCCAACAGATAGTACCCATCTGTTGGGAAAAATCGCCCCACCAGATCAATAACTTGTGGGCTGACTTGACGAAACGGAAGGGTACCATCTCTTTCGGTCAGACCACTGGTACCCTACCCCGATCAGAATGAATGCAAGGCTTTCATCTTGGGCCTTCGTAGGTCGAGATCAGCGCATCGACATCGGGGCGCGGGCGCTCCGGCACCTCCCCGTCGAAGCTGCCGATGTGGACGAAGCCGATCACCCGCTCGTCGGGCGCCAGCCCCAGGATGCGCCGCCCCTCGGCATCGTTCGAATACCAGTTGGTGATCAGGTTGGTGCCGTAGCCCATGGCGTTGGCCGCGATCATCAGGTTCATTGCCGCCATGCCGCCGGACAGGAAGAGTTCCCATTCGGGGATCGTCGGGCTCTTCTTCGGCACCGACACGACGCCGATGACGAGCGGCGCACGCGAGAAGCGGGTGCGTTCCTTCTCCAGCCGCATCTCGGGCAACGGCCCTTCGCGCTCCTGCGCCAGCTCCGCCAATTTCTCGCCGATCGCATGCCGGGCATCGCCGCGATAAAGGATGAAACGCCAGGGTGTCAGCCGGCCGTGATCCGGCACCCGCGCCGCCGCCGTCAGGATCGTCCGAATCTCCTCGTCGGAAGGCGCCGGCTCCGCCAGGTCCTGGATCGGCGCGGATTTGCGCGCGAGCATGAAATCGAGCACGGATGGATGCAATGTCTGTCTCCTGTGGGGTGGAATGCTTGCTGAACGCTTGGGCTGGCGACACCGCTGGCTACGCGACCGGCCTGAGATTGCACAATCGCCTTGAAATTGCCACCGGCTTGGGCTTCAAGTTCACCATGCGCCGTATCCCGCAGGCATGTCTTGCCCTGACAGTCATCGCCGGTTCTTCCTTGTCGGTGTCGCCCTCGGCGGCCCAGCAGGGCGCGTCCACGGCTGTCGACGGGCTGCGCCTGCCGGGTCTCACCAACTATGCCCCCGCCTCGCTCGATCGGTCCCTGGCCCTCGGCGAGAGCGGCGAGGTGACGCTTGCCGCCCATCTCACCGACGGCGGCGAGGAGATCCCGGGCGGCCTGGTCTGGCGCGTCTTCCGGACGGAGACCGGCCCCGACGAAAAGCTGCCCCTTGTGGCGACGGCGCGCGGCGGCACCGGCGTCTTCGAGCTTGCGCCAGGCAGCTATCTGGTGCATGCGGCCTACGGTCGGGCCGGCGTCACCAAGCGCATCACGGTCGGCAAGGGATCGTTGCGCGAGGACCTCGTGCTGGATGCCGGCGGCCTGCAGCTCAACGCGACGCTGTCCGGCGGCGTGCGCATCCCGCCCGGCCAGCTGCGCTTTTCGATCTACGAGGCCGGCGGCGAGGATTCGGTCGGCGATGGAGCGCTGATCATTCCCGATGTCGAGCCGGGCAGCATCGTCCGCCTCAACGCCGGCACCTATCACGTGGTGTCCAATTACGGCGCGGTCAACGCCGTCATCCGCTCCGACATCCGCGTCGAGGCCGGCAAGCTGACGGAAGCGACGGTGGAGCACCGGGCCGCCGACCTGACGCTCAAGCTGGTGCGCGAGCGCGGCGGCGAAGCCATTGCCGATACGGCCTGGTCCATCCTCACCGACACCGGCGAGATCGTCTACGAGACGGTCGGCGCCTACGCGTCGATGGTGCTTGCCGAAGGCGGCTACACCATCGTCGCCAAGAATCGCGACCGCATCTACCAGCGCGATTTCTCGGTCGTCCCGGGCCGCAACCAGGATGTCGAGCTCATGCCCACCGATCTTCTCGACGCCAACAACCAGTTTCCCGACTGATATCCGCCCAGCGTTCAGCCGCATTCCGGAGGGCTCGGCTCGCCGGAAGCGGCGGCTTCGAGCGGCCATATCTGCCCCCACGGGTGTGCGGGGACAGATTCCGGCAGTGAAAAAGCTCAGGCCGCCGCCGCGGCTCGCGCGCGGCGCTTCACGTCCGGCGGGGTTGCCTCCTCGACCAGCATCGCCGTCACCGCATCGAGCGACATCGACGCCTGGTCGCGGCTGCCGAGGCGGCGGATATTCACCGTCCCCTCCTCCGCCTCGCGCTTGCCGCAGACGAGGATGACCGGCACCTTGGCCAGCGAGTGCTCACGGACCTTGTAGTTGATCTTCTCGTTGCGCAGATCCGCTTCCGCCAACAGCCCCGCCTGCCGCAGCCGTTCGGTGACCTTCAGCGCATAATCGTCGGCGTCCGAGGTGATCGTCGCCACCACCACCTGCACCGGCGCGAACCAGAGCGGGAAATGGCCGGCGAAATTCTCGATCAGGATGCCCAGGAACCGCTCCATAGAGCCGCAGATGGCGCGATGCACCATGACCGGCTGCTTCTTCTCCGAATCCTGGTCGATGTAGAAGGCGCCGAAGCGCTCCGGCAGATTGAAGTCGATCTGCGTCGTGCCGCACTGCCATTCGCGGCCGATGGCGTCCTTCAGCACATAATCGAACTTCGGCCCGTAAAAGGCGCCGTCGCCGGGATTGATCGCCGTCTTGATGCGGTTGTCGGAGGCGGCGATCTTCTTCAGCACCCCCGCCATGATCTCCTCGGCATGATCCCACAGGGCGTCCGAGCCGACGCGCTTTTCAGGACGCGTGGAGAAGAAGACGGTGATCTCCTCGAAGCCGAAATCGGCATAGGTCGACAGGATCAGGTCGTTGATCTTGAGGCACTCGGCGGCAAGCTGATCCTCGGTGCAGAAGATGTGCGCGTCGTCCTGCGTGAAGCCGCGCACGCGCATCAGCCCGTGCAGGGCGCCGGACGGCTCGTAGCGATGGACGTTGCCGAATTCGGCAAGCCTGATCGGCAGATCCCGGTAGGACTTCAAGCCATGCTTGAAGATCTGCACATGGCCCGGACAGTTCATCGGCTTCAGCGCGAAGGTGCGCTTGTCCTCCGCCTCCGGATCGGCACACTGGACGGAGAACATGTTCTCCTTGTACCAGCCCCAGTGGCCAGAGGTCTCCCACAGGCTCTTGTCGAGCACCTGTGGCGCGTTGACCTCCTGGTAGCCGTCGGTGGCGAGCCTGCGGCGCATGTAGCTGACGAGGTTCTGGAACATCTTCCAGCCCTTGGCATGCCAGAAGACGACGCCCGGGCCTTCCTCCTGGAAATGAAACAGGTCCATCTCGCGGCCGAGGCGGCGGTGGTCGCGCTTTTCCGCCTCTTCCAGCATGTGGAGATACTGGTCGAGCTCCTCCTGCGTGTGCCAGGCGGTGCCGTAGATGCGCGTCAGCATCGGGTTGTTGGCGTCGCCGCGCCAATAGGCGCCGGCCACCTTCATCAGCTTGAAGGCCTTGCCGATCTGGCCGGTCGAGGCCATGTGCGGACCGCGGCACAGGTCGAACCACTCGCCCTGGGCGTAGATCTTCAGGTCCTGGTCTTCCGGGATCGCGTCGATCAGCTCGACCTTGTAGCTCTCGCCCTTGTCGGAAAAGACCTTTTTCGCCTTCTCGCGCGACCAGACTTCCTTGGTGAACGGCCTGTTGCGCTCGATGATCTCGCGCATCTTCTTCTCGATCGCCGGGAAATCCTCGGGCGTGAAGGGCTCGTTGCGCGCGAAGTCGTAATAGAAGCCGTTCTCAATGACCGGGCCTATGGTGACCTGGGTGCCCGGCCACAGCTCCTGCACGGCCTCGGCCAGCACATGGGCCGCGTCATGGCGGATGAGCTCCAGCGCGCGCGGATCCTCGCGCGTCACGATCTCCACCGCGCCGGAGGCGCCGACGGGATCGGAAAGATCGCGCAGCGTGCCGTCGAACGTGTAGGCGACCGCCTTCTTGGCGAGCGACTTGGAGATCGAGCCGGCAAGATCGGCGCCGGTCGTCGCCGCATCGTAGTCGCGGACGGAACCATCGGGAAATTTCAGGGAAACGGCCTCGGCCATAAGACTTCTCCTATCCAGTCCCGCCAACGAACGCGGGTGGTGACGATATGTTTGCAGGGGGCATGTAGCCGCATCGGGGCGGCGGGTAAAGGGGTGGAGAAGAGCGAATAGGGAATAGCGAGTAGCGAATAGAGAGTAATGGAGATTGAAGTGGAGGTGGGCGGGGCTTCTCTTCCCTATTCCCCCTATTCCCTACTCGCTATTCGCTACTCGCTATTCGCTCCTTTGCCATTCACCCTCCAATACCGCCACGGCGCCCACCATCTCAGCCGCGGTTGCAGCGTCTCCGGCACGAGGTCGACCCCGTGCGTGCCGCCCGGTCCGCAGCGCATGAAGCGGAACAGGCCCATCCAGCCGCCGGCCCACAGGCCGTGCCTGGCAACCGCCTCATAGGTGTATTCCGAGCAGGTGGGGAAATGGCGGCACGAGCCGCCGATGAAGCCGGACAGGGTGAGCTGGTAGAGACGCACCACGCCAATGCCGAACAACCGTCCCGGCGTCTTCGGCCACGGGCCCTGCCAATTGCGGCTGCGGATGGTTCCCGTCACGGTCTCAGGCGGCGGCGCCCGCGCGCGCCCTTTCGATCTGCTCGATGGCGTCGACCACCGCGTCGAAGGTCAGCAGCGTGGAAGCGTGACGCGCCTTGTAGCCGCGCACCGGCTCCAGATATTTCAGATCCCCGAAGCGGCCCTCGGGCGGCGGGCCGTCCTCCTTCAGCATGGCATACATCTGCTGCCGCACGTGGCGCAGCTCGTCGGCCCTGGCCCCCACCACATGGGCGGCCATGATGGAGGACGAGGCCTGGCCGAGCGCACAGGCCTTCACCTCATGGGCGAAATCCGTGATCGTGTCCCCGTCCATCTTGAGGTCGACCAGCACGGTGGAGCCGCACAGCTTGGAATGGGCCTTGGCAGTGGCGTCCGGATCGGAAAGACGGCCGATCCGGCCGATATTGCCGGCAAACCCCAGAATTTTTGCGTTGTAGACGTCGTCCAGCATGTTTTTTTCCAGATCGCCGCAAGCAAAGTGTCAGGATACTGCTCCCCAACCTTTCCTTCCCTGGCCAGCCACTTATATAATGTGGGCCGTGCGCCTGCGACAAGGGATGCGACCTAGTGGTGCGATTCCAACAGATGGTATCCATCTGTTGGGAAAAATCGCCCCACCAGAGCAATAACCTGCGGGCTGACTTGTCGAAACAGATGGGTACCATCTGTTCCGGTCAGACCACTGGGGAGGCAAACCCTCGCTGAGCGCCGGTTTCGTGCACGCCGCTGTCGGGCCGGGCTGAGAATAATTCTCCAAAACCCGCTGGATAAGGCCGTGAACCGTTCAACTCGTTCCTGCTCAGACAGGAACTACGGGAGACGCCTTCTATGGACGCCGTTATCAAGAATTTTCCGCCTCATGCCGAAAAGGGCAAGAACGCCGCGGAGAAGAGAGGCTTTATGGAGAAGCCTATCACCGATCGCCCCTCGCAGGAGGAAGTCGAGGCTGCCGTGCGCACGCTGTTACGCTGGACGGGCGACGACATCAATCGCGAGGGCCTCGTGGAGACGCCGCAGCGCGTTGCCAAGGCCTTCCGCGAAATGTTCGCCGGCTACGACCAGTGCCCGGCCGAAGAGCTCGGCCGCACCTTCGAGGAGGTGCAGGGCTACAACGACATGGTCCTCATCAAGGACATCTCGTTCCACTCCCACTGCGAGCATCACATGGTGCCGGTCATCGGCAAGGCGCATGTCGCCTACCTGCCGGACGGCAAGGTCGTCGGCCTGTCGAAGATCGCCCGCGTCGTCGACATCTTCGCCCGCCGGCTGCAGACCCAGGAAGCGATGACGGCGCAGATCGCCGGCGTCATCCAGGAGGTGCTGAAGCCGCGCGGCGTGGCGGTGCTGATCGAGGCGGAGCACATGTGCATGGCCATGCGCGGCATCCGCAAGCAGGGCTCGACGACGCTGACGACCACCTTCACCGGCGTCTTCAAGCAGGATCTGCAGGAGCAGAGCCGCTTCATGACCATGCTGCGCGACAAGCACGGCTGATGTCGTCGCTCGCCTTCCCTCCCGCTCCGTCGGACAAGGCCGCGCTCGAGGAAGGCGCGGTCTTCTCGCCGCGCTTCGATGCCGGCGGCCTGATCACGGCCGTCGTCACCGACGCCGGGACGGGCGCGCTGCTGATGGTCGCGCACATGAACGCCGAATCGCTCGCCCTGACGCTGGAGACGGGCATCGCCCACTACTGGTCGCGTTCGCGCAGCACGCTGTGGAAGAAGGGCGAGACCTCCGGCAACGTCCAGCACGTGGTGTCGATGACCACCGACTGCGACCAGGACGCCGTCCATCTCAGCGTCACCGTCGCCGGCGACGGCGCCACCTGCCACACCGGACGGCAAAGCTGCTTCTACCGTGAGGTGAGCCTTCGCGACGGGAAAGCGGCGCTCACCGATCGTCGTATGAAGCCTCTATCCCGCAAGGCCTGATCTGGTGGGGCGCTTTTTCTCAGCAGATGGGTACCATCTGTTGAGATCGCACCACTGGCTGACCGAAAGGAGGTCTCGATTTCTTGAACGGTCGGAGTATTTCTTGATCGGTCGGAGCATAGACTTCTACCCGCGCGACGCCCAATTAATATAGGAAAGAGGCAAGGCGTTTCAGGTGAGGGCCGCGTTGAACCGTCCGGTTCGCTGGCGCGACACACATTCACCAAATTGATACCGTCCTCGGGCATGATGCCTTTGGGACTAGGAGACAAGCATGCTCGACTGGGCGTCTCTACGCAGGAAGCAGGAAAGCCGGGAGATCGACGTCGTCCCTCCCGAGCCCCCACTGCCCGAGCCCGCACCGCACAAGGGTCGCGGCATCGCCGTGGCATTGGGCGGCGGCGCGGCGCGCGGCTGGGCGCATATCGGCGTCCTGCGGGCGCTGGACGAGGCCGGCATCCCGATCGGCATGATCGCCGGCACCTCGATCGGCGCGCTGGTCGGCGGTTGCTACCTGGCGGGCAAGCTGGATGAACTGGAAGAGTTCGCCCGCTCGCTCACCAAGCGCCGCATCTTCGGTCTCCTCGACATCAATTTCGGCGGCAGCGGCCTGTTTGGCGGCATGAAGCTGACGGCCCGCATGCAGGAACATCTGGAGGGCGTCACCTTCGAGGACCTGCCGAAGCCTTTCGTCTGCGTGGCGGCCGAGATCCGCACCGGGCACGAGATCTGGCTGTCGAGCGGCTCGCTGATCACCGCCATGCGCGCTTCCTACGCGCTGCCCGGCGTCTTCGAGCCGGTGACGTGCAACGGCCGTGTTCTGGTCGACGGCGCGCTGGTCAATCCGGTCCCGGTCTCCGCCTGCCGCGCCCACGAGCAGCCTCTGGTGATGGCGGTCAACCTGCATTACGACCTGTTCGGCAGAGCCGCCGTGATCAAGCACAGCGCCGACATGCCGCTCCAGACCGACCAAAAGGACGGCCAGAGCGAACTGGTGATCGACAAGGGGCAGCGCGGACGCGACCAGCGGCTGGGCATCACCGGCGTGATGGTCGAGGCCTTCAACATCATTCAGGACCGCATCTCGCGCGCCCGCATGGCGGGCGACCCACCGGATCTTGCCCTGCAGCCCAAGCTCGGCAATATCGGCCTGACGGAGTTCCACCGCGCCGGCGAGGCGATCGCCATCGGCTACGAGACCACGCAGGCCCGTCTGGCGGAGCTGGAACGCCTGCTCACCGTCCTCAAGTAGAGCGCGGCGGCAGCTTCAAGCGCCGGCGGCGTCCTGGATGCGCAACTGGACACGGCGATTGCCGTTCCAGTGATTGGCGGCGAGCGTCCCCGCCACGTGCAGGGTGTTTCCCCGGCTGTTGAACAGAAACGTCCCGAGATCCGTCTCGGCGGCGCGAAAGGCGATCGCCTCGATCCGCGCGCCGGTCTGCGAGCGCAGCTCCGCCTTGACATGCCCATTGCCGACGACGCGCGCATCGGCAAGCCGGTGGCGAGGCAGCGCGAGCACCGGCGTCGGATGGCCCGAGCCGTAGGGACCTGCCGTCTCCAGCGCGTCGAGCAACGCCAGACCTGCCCCTTCGGCCGAAAGCGCGGCATCGATCTTGAGGCTCTCCGCGTCGCGCAGGCGCATCACGGCCGCCGCCGCCCGCTCTTCGAAGAAGGCGCGTAACCGGCCGAGCATCGCCCGCTCGACGGTGATGCCGGCCGCCATGGCATGGCCGCCGCCCTTGACGAGCAGCCCCTCGGCCACCGCCTCGCGCACCAGCTTGCCGAGATCGAAGCCGGGGATCGAGCGTCCCGAGCCGGTGCCCCGGCCGTTCGGATCGAAGGCGATGGCAAAGGCCGGCCGCCGGGCGTGGTCCTTCAGGCGCGAGGCGATCAGCCCGACGATGCCCGGATGCCAGCGCTCGCTCGCCGTGACCAGGACCGCGGGCCCCTCGCCCGCCATCAGCTCTGCGTCGGCCTCGGCGCGCGCCTCGGCCAGCATTACCATTTCCATGTCCTGGCGCTCGGTGTTGAGCCGGTCGAGGGTCTCGGCGATGCTCGCCGCCTCTACCGGATCGTCGCCGGCGAGCAGGTTGCTGCCGAGCGCCGCATTGCCGATCCGGCCGCCGGCGTTGATGCGCGGTCCGATCATGAACCCGAGGTGATAGGGATTGAGCGGCTCGCCGATGCGCGACACGCGCGCCAGGGCAGCAAGCCCCGGCGTCTCCATCCGCCGCGCGGCGAGAAGCCCCTTGACGACGAAGGCGCGGTTGACGCCGACGAGCGGCACCACGTCGCAGACGGTGCCCAGCGCGACGAGGTCGAGCATGCCGAGCAGGGCGGGCGGCGCCTTCGCCGTTCCTCCCTGGCGCAGGTGCTTGACGGTCTGCACCAGCGCCAGGAAGACGACGCCGGCGGCGCAAAGATGCCCCTGCCCCGACAGATCGTCCTCGCGGTTGGGATTGACGGTGGCCACCGCCGGCGGCAGCTCGCCGCCCACCTGGTGATGGTCGAGCACCACGACATCGGCGCCGGCCGCATTTGCAGCTTCGATTGCCTCGGCGCTGTTGGTGCCGCAATCGACCGTGACGATGAGGCTCGCGCCGCGCCGGGCAAGCTCGCGCATCGCGGCGGGGTTGGGCCCGTAGCCCTCGAAGATGCGATCGGGAATGTAGATCTCCGCCTCGACGCCATAATGGGCGAGAAAGCGCTTCATCATGGCCGACGAGGCCGCCCCGTCCACGTCGTAATCGCCGAAAACCGCCACCTTCTCGCCGCGCCTGACGGCATCGGCGATGCGCCCGGCAGCCTTGTCCATGTCGGTCAGCGTCGCCGGATCGGGCAAGAGGTCGCGAATGGTGGGAAGAAGAAAGCGCTCCGCATCGTCCTGACCGACCCCGCGGCCCGCCAGAACGCGCGCTACGATCTCGGGAATGCCGTGGCTCTGCGCGATAGCCAGCGCGACGTTCTCGCCGCGCGGGTCGAGGCGATGCTCCCAGGCAAGGCCGCGGGCCGATTGCCGGACATCGAGGAAATATCGTTTGTCGCCTGTCGTCATCGTCGCTTTCGTTTCATAGCGGCGAAGCAAAGGCAAGCAGGGCGATGCGCTTTGGTCCCGGCGAATGAAAACCCGTCCGATCGCGCCGGCGCCCGCCGGTAGTGTTGCGGCATGGATCCTCGGGTCGGGGCCCGAGGATGACGATCGGTGGAAACAGTGATACCAATCGCCCACGCTGGTGAATGACATGAAACTTTCTGTCAGTCGTCATCCTCGGGCCCCGACCCGAGGATCCATGCCGGACGCCGGTATTGGCACCACCGCGCAAAATGGCCGACCGGACCTTCACCATCCCCAGCCGCGGAGCAACTCGTTCCAGTCGGGATTTTCCCGCTCGATCAGCGCAATCTTCCAACTCCGCGACCAGCGCTTGAGCGATTTCTCGCGTTGAATCGCGTCGCGGATGTCGAAATGCTCTTCGTACCAGACGAGCCGATGAGCCCCGTAGCGACT
>NZ_JANKOF010000107.1 GCF_024655565.1 Nitratireductor sp. ZSWI3
CGTGATCGGCCGGGCGGCGTCGGCTTCGCGCGGTTTGCTTGGCGTCAGGCGGCCTTACGCGCTTCGACGGCATCCCAGAACAGGGCGGCGATGTCGGGACCGCCAAACCGCTTCACCTCGCGCAGGCCCGTCGGCGAGGTGACGTTGATCTCGGTCAGCCAGTCGCCGATCACGTCGATGCCCACCAGGGTGAAGCCGCGCTCGCGCAGGGCGGGGCCGATGCGGGCGCAGATCTCGCGCTCGCGCGCGGTCAGCTCGGCCGGCTCGGCCCGCCCGCCCACATGCATGTTGGAGCGGGAATCATGCTCCGCGGGCACGCGATTGATGGCCCCCACGGGCTCGCCCTCGATCAGGATGATGCGCTTGTCGCCGGCGCGTACTTCCTGCAGGTAGCGCTGGACGATGAACGGCTCGCGAAACGCCTGCATGAACATCTCCAGCAGCGAGGCAAGGTTGCGGTCCCCCTCGCGCAGGTGGAAGATCCCGGCGCCCCCATTGCCATAGAGCGGCTTGACGATGATGTCGCCATGCGTGCGGCGGAACTCGTCCACCTCGCGCGGATCGCGGGTGATCAGGGTCTCGGGCATCAGGTCGGGAAACTCGGTGACGAAGATCTTTTCCGGGCTGTTGCGCACCCAGGCCGGATCGTTGACGACCAGTGTCTTCGGATGGATGCGCTCGAGAATATGCGTCGTGGTGATGTAGTTCATGTCGAAGGGCGGGTCCTGCCGCAGCAGGATCACATCCATCGACGAGAGATCGACCCGCTCCGGCTCACCGAGCGTGAAATGGTCGCCCTTTTCGTCCCGCACCGACAGTTTCTCGGCCCGTGCAATCACCTGGCCGCCCACCATCGACAGCCGGTCGGGCGTGTAATGCCACAGGGCGTGCCCGCGCCGCTGAGCCTCGAGCGCCAGGGCGAAGCTGGTGTCGCCGGCGATCGAGATCGTCGAAATGTGGTCCATCTGGATGGCGACGTTGAGCGGCATGAACGGGACTCCCGGGAAGGTCTCTGGGATGGGCAGATGACGGCTACAGCATTTTGCGGTGAGGTGGAACCACCTGACTGCAGCATAAATGGGATAACAGGAAGCCGGGATCAAGCGGGCTCGCGCCGGAGCGGCGGGCGGGAAAACCACGTCCGGCAGAGCCCTCACCGGACAGGAGAGCAATCCTCGCCGTAATCTTGCACGGATACTATTCTTAAAGCTTTTCGAGTGCATGGTCGCCGCCGGAATAGATTATCCAGCAGAGGAACGGAGGACGATGCAGCCGGCGCCCGCTCTTGGACGGTCGATGATGGCAAATCAAGCTGATTTGGCCTTCACGGACGCGCTGACGGGCCTGGGAAACATGCGTCGCTTCTTCGACAAGATCAATCGGCTCATCGGAGAGCGGGCCGACGATCCCGCGCCATTCGCCATCGGCGTGCTCGACCTCGACGGCTTCAAGCCCATCAACGACCTGTTCGGGCGCGCCGCCGGCGACGACATATTGCAGCAGGTGGCGCTGCGCCTGCGCGCCGCGATGGACGACGGCTCCACGGTGACGCGCATCGGGGCGGATGAATTCGCCTTTCTCTATCCGATGGTGTTCAGCGAGGAAGCCGCCCGCGAGAAGACGCGCCTGCTAATCGAAATCCTCTCCGCACCTTACGACGTCGGCCACCGCACGGCCCGTCTCTCGGCCTCCGCCGGCTGCTCTCTCTACTATTCGCAGGAGGAGACGAGCGAGATCCTCCTCAACAAGGCGGAAACCGCACTCTACCAGGCCAAGCGTTCCGGACGCGGGACCGTGGTGGTCTACACGCGCGAGATGGAAGAGGCCGCCAAGCGCGTCACCCATATCGAGCAGGCTCTTCGCCGCGCCGTGGCGGCCGGCGAGGTGGAACCGCATTTCCAGCCGATCGTCGACCTGGAAACGCGACGGACCATCGGCTTCGAGACGCTCGCACGCTGGACCGACCATGATCTCGGACCGGTCTCGCCCGGGGTCTTCATCCCGATCGCCGAAGAGCGCGGCATCATCGGCCCCCTCTCGCAGCTCGTGCTGCGCAAGGCGACGGAAGCAGCGCGCGGCTGGCCCACCAATCTCTTTCTCTCGTTCAACCTGTCGCCATCGCAATTGGTCGATCACAGCACCGGCCTGCAGATCCTCTCCATCCTCGAGCGCACCCGTTTCGACCCGCGCCGGCTGGAGATCGAGATCACCGAGACGGGCCTGATGAGCGACCCGGCCTCGGCGCAACGCATCGTCGAGGATCTGCGCCGCGTCGGGATCCGCGTCTCGCTGGATGATTTCGGCACCGGGCAATCGAGCCTCGGCCGATTGCGCGAATTCCAGTTCGACAAGCTGAAGATCGATCGCGCCTTCGTGTCATCGATTCTCGACGACCGCCCCTCCGAGCACATCATCAGGGCCATCCTGGCGATGTGCGAAGGGCTCGGCATGGATGTGGTGGCCGAAGGCATCGAGGCCGAAGCGCAGGCGCAGCGTCTCGTCCAGTTCGGCTGCAACGGGGGCCAGGGCTTCCTCTTCGGCCGCCCGCGCGACGCCGATGCCACGCTCGGCTATCTCAGGCAGTCCGCGTCGCCGTCCCTGCACAAGGCGGCAGGTTAGGGTCAGGACCTAACGCGTCTCGAGGCAGACTTTGGTGTGGCCTGCATTCAGGAAGCCGAGCTTGGCCGCCGCCGCCCTGGACAGGTCCAGGATGCGTCCGCGAATGAACGGGCCGCGATCGTTGATGCGCACGACGACGCTGCGGCCGTTGCGCTTGTTCACCACACGCAGCTTCGTGCCGAACGGCAAGGTGCGGTGCGCGGCGGTCATCGCCGCCGGATTCATGCGTTCTCCGGAAGCGGTCTTCGATGTCAAGGCGTACCACGACGCGCTGCCGCATTGGGCGAAAGCAGGCGTCGAGAGGATGGCGAGCAAAAGCACCGCGGCCGGCACGACCGCGCGCCGGCTCCAAATGGGCGGCTGCATGGAAGTTGTCCCCTGATCCGTATCGATTACCGCGCATAATCGGTAAATACGGCGATGAGACGGCACGGCGTCTTCAAAGCTTCCGCCGGCAGATCGACAGTAGAGCGCCGCTTGTCGGACAGTCTCATCTGCTGCAACAGCGCCGCCGCGCAGCGTCAGTCGCGCACTTTTCTCAGGAAGGCGCAGGTCGGCCTGCCCTCGTCGTCTTCGATCGTCAGCAAGGGCTCGGCGATCGACTTCAGGATGTCATGCGCCGGCCCGGTGGTCGGCCAATCGATATCGTCGAGCACGACGATGCCGCCGGCCCGCAGCTTCCTGGCATAGAGCACGACATCTTCCGCCGCGTTGAACACCGAATGCGCGCCGTCGATGTGCAGGAAGTCGATCGTTTCGAAGAACGAGGCGGCGTGGCGCGAGGGACACTCGAGGATCCTGATCTGCTCGGTGAACCCATGCGCGGCGATGAAGGCAAGGAACTCCCGCTTGATGCGCGTGAAATCCACCTCCTGCCACCAGGCATCGTTCTCCTCGCTGGTGAAGTGCTCCGTGGCAACAGAAGGGCTCCAGGTCTCGATCCCGTAGATCACGCCGGTCCCGTTCTGTCGCAAGGCCGCGGCGCAGGGAACGATCGAGCGGCCGCCGAAAATGCCGATCTCGACGCAGATTTCCGGCCGCTCCCTGACAATCGCATCGGCGAGCGCCGTGGCCTTCGCGCGGCTGCACCAGCCCTCCAGGGCGCGCTCGGCGGCTTCGATCGCGTCCGGGACGGTGCGGACAATCGGATCGAAAGTCTTCTGGCGATCCCTGCGGCTACCGAAGAGCGAGGAGCGGTTCCTCGCTGCGTCTCGCAACATGGCGGTCTCCTCCTCGATGGGCCTGCAACCTGTGCAGCAGCCGGTCGGCCATGCCGGCCCAACTGTATTTCCGCGTGTAGGCCAGGCCGCGCTCCACCATCTGCGCCTTCAGCGCGTCATCCTCCGCGACGGTGCGGATGGCGTCTGCCAGCGCCTGCGCATCACCTGGAGGCACCATTGCGAAGCAACCGGCCTCCTCCTGGATTTCGCTGAAGCTGACGGTTTGCGAGGCGATGACCGGCCTGCCATGGCAGATCGCCCAGGTCACGGCGCCCGACCCGGCCGGCCCGTTCCTGTGATAGGGGGCAAGGACGATGTCCGTGCGCGCCATGACCGCTGCGATGTCCTCCTCCTCCAGCCAGCCGGTGATTTCGAGCCGCGCGCCCTCGCGCTCCTTGAGGCGCTCGAACGTGTCGTCCATCGCGTTCCCCGGATGCGTGCCGCCGGCGATCACCAGCCGGTATCGCTCCGGCAGGTTGTCGAGCGCCTCGATGGCCTCGTCATATCCTTTGTACTTCGCCACGAAGCCGAAGATCGTCAGAACGATCTCGTCTCCGGCGCTCCTCCTGGGAATTATGCGCGGGGCCGGCAGCGGGTGCCGGGTGGCCCAGATCGAGGCCGGCGAGAGTCCGGCTTCCACATACTGGCCTTCGGCGGTGTTGCCGTGAACGACCGCGAAGATTTGCGGATTGTCGTTGATCAACCGGCAGATCCGCGCCCAGTTGACCCGCTTCCTCGAGAGGATGCGATGCGAGGTGCGCGGTTCCGAGTGGAAGATGACGGCGGTCGGCTTTCCCGCCGCGGCCACTCTGCTCATCAGCCGGGCAAACACCTTCTGCGCAAGGCCCGACGTGTATCTGCCGCCGAAGAGCCCGTATTCGTGCTGAATGATGATCGCGTCATAGGCATCGATTTTCGCCCCGAAGGCATCGAAATGGTGCAGCATCCCCTGCTTCGATCGCGTCCGCGCCGTCGCCGTTTCGACGGCATGCACGTCGACACACGCCCCGGAGCGCCCGAGAGCGCTCATGAGCGCATCATTGTAAGTGGCGATCCCGCAGCGTTCACCAAACGTGGACAGGGTAAGAATCTTCATGGACGCAACTCTAGAGCGTTGTGCGTTCTTCTGAACGCTACACAAGACGCTCCGCCTCATTGTTTTCCGCATCTGTACGGTCGTCAGGTGATTCCACTTGACCGCAAAATGCTATAGCCGTCGAATATTGGCAGAATGATGCCGCCAAGCACTCAAACTCCTTCAGCGCCGACAAGGCTGTACATCCGGGAGTTTTCGAATTTTAGCGAAGCGGCCGGTTATTCAGAAAAAACCAACGGCCAACGCGCCCCTGCGGGCGCAACGTGAAAATGGCTTCTTAAAAGGATGGTGCCCAGGAGAGGACTCGAACCTCCACGCCTCGCGGCACACGGACCTGAACCGTGCGCGTCTACCAATTCCGCCACCTGGGCAGGTGTGCGCTGCCGATGTAAGGGCCAAGTCCCTTCCTGTCAACGCGAATTCTCGACCATCGAGAGGAAATTTCGGTGCATCGCGCCAGCCCATGGCCGATGGCCTCGCGGAGCCGCCGTCACGGCTCCGCGGCGATCCCTTTCGCCGCTCAGCCTTCGAGGATTTCCTTCGAAGCTACCGTCGAATCGGCGTTGAGCCTGTAGATGATCGGCACGCCGGTGCCGATCTCGGTCCTGACGATTTCATCACCGCTCAGACCGTCCAGCGCCATCACCAGCGCCCGCAGCGAATTGCCGTGCGCGGCGACCAGCACCGTCTCGCCGCGCAGGACATGCGGCAGGATGTCATGCAGGAAATAAGGCCACACGCGCGCGCCCGTGTCCTTCAGGCTTTCGCCGCCGGGCGGCGGCGTGTCGTAGGACCGGCGCCAGACATGCACCTGCTCCTCGCCCCATTTCTTGCGCGCATCGTCCTTGTTGAGACCGGAAAGCTCGCCATAGTCGCGCTCGTTGAGCGCCTGGTCGCGGATCGTCTTCAACCCGTCCTGCCCGAGCTCGTGCAGGATGTGATCGTTGGTGACCTGGGCGCGGGAAAGATCGGAGGTGAAGGCGATGTCTGCCTTCATGCCGCGTGCCTTGAGCTTGCGGCCGGCCTCCTTCGCCTCCTCATGCCCCTTCTCCGTCAGACCCGGATCCCGCCAGCCGGTGAACAGATTCTTGAGATTCCACTCGCTCTGACCGTGACGGACGAGGATCAGTGTACCGGACATGGCGCTTTCCCTTGCAGGTTTCGGATGTTGAAAACCAGATCGGTTCATCGTTTCATGGAAACGCTGTCCCGATCCATCTTCTTTGTCTTTCCGCATTTATGCGGTCGTCAGGTTTCCACCTGATTGCAAAATTCTCTAGCTCAGCCCGAGTACGTCGAGCATCGAATAGAGGCCCGGCTTCCTGCCGCGCGCCCACAGCGCCGCCTTGACCGCGCCGTGCGCGAAGATGCCGCGATCCTCGGCCTGATGGGAAAGGGTGATGCGCTCGCCGGGGCCGGCCAGAATGACGGAATGCTCGCCCACCACCGAGCCGCCCCTGAGGGTCGCAAAGCCGATCGTGCCGGGCTCGCGCGGGCCGGTGTGCCCGTCGCGCACGCGCACGCTCTTCTGCGCCAGCGCGACGTCGCGCCCCTCGGCAGCCGCTTCGGCGAGCAGCAACGCGGTGCCGGAGGGCGCATCCACCTTGTGCCGGTGATGCATCTCCAGGATCTCGATGTCGAAATCGGCCGCCTCGAGCGCCCTTGCCGCCTGCTTGACCAGAACGGCGAGCAGGTTGACGCCGAGGCTCATATTGCCCGACTTGACGATGGTGGCGTGGTGCGCGGCCATCTTGATCTTGGCCTCGTGGCCGGCATCGCAGCCGGTGGTGCCGATGACATGGACGATGCGAGCCTGCGCGGCGTAGCCCGCGAACTCGACGCTCGCCGCCGGCGCGGTGAAATCCAGCACCCCCTCGGCCTTGGCGAAGGCGGCCAGCGGATCGTCGGAAATCGGCACGCCGATGGTGCCGATGCCGGCCAGCTCGCCGGCATCCTTTCCGAGGGCCGGCGAGCCCGGCCGTTCGATGGCGCCGGCGACACGCGCTCCCTCCATCGCATGAACCGTGCGGATCAGCGTCTGGCCCATGCGCCCCGCCGCGCCGACAACCACCAGCCCCATCTCGCTCATGCGCCGCTCTCCTCGCCCGCGGGCTCCGCTTCGGCCGTCCTGTTGGCCAGCAGGTCTTCGCCCTTCTCGCGCTGCATTCGGTGGAACCGTGCATAAATGCCGTGCGGCTTGCGCACAAGGGAGGCGTGCGTGCCTTCCTCCACCAGGCGCCCTTCCTCGAGAACGATGATGCGGTCGGCGTTGACGACCGTCGACAGCCGATGCGCGATGACCAGCGTGGTGCGGGTCTTCATGATCTCTTCCAGCGCTTCCTGGACGCGCGCTTCCGACTCGTTGTCGAGCGCGGAGGTCGCCTCGTCGAGCAGCAGGATCGGCGCGTTGCGGACGATCGCGCGGGCAATGGACAGGCGCTGCCGCTGACCGCCCGACAGCGTGGCGCCGTTTTCGCCCACGAGCGTGTCGTAGCCCCGCGCCTGCTGGCGGATGAACTCGTCGGCATGGGCAAGACGCGCCGCCGCCTCCACCTCCGCGTCGGTCGCGTCCGGCCGTCCATAGCGGATGTTGTCGCGGATCGTGCCTTCGAACAGATAGGGCTGCTGCGACACATAGGCGATGGCGCCGCGCAGCGAGCTCTTGGTGACCCTGGAGATGTCCTGCCCGTCGACCTCGATGCGGCCGCCGTCGAGGTCGTAGAAGCGTTGCAGCAGCGCGAACAGGGTCGACTTGCCGGCGCCCGAGGGGCCGACGATGGCCGTTGTCTCGCCTGCCTTCGCGACGAAGCTGACGCCGTGCAGCACCGGCAGCGTGTCGCTGTAGGCGAAGGCGACGTTGTCGAACGAAACGTTGCCCTTCTCCACCCGCAGCGTGCCGGCATCGGGCGCATCGCCCTGCTGAGGTTCGATGTCGAGGATCTCGTAGATCATGCGCGCATTAACGAGCGCGCGCTCGAGATTGACCTGGACACGCGCGAGCTTGCGCACCGGGTCGTAGGCCAGAAGCAGCGCCGTGATGAAGGCAAAGACGGAACCAGGCGGCTCCGCGCTGACCGAGGCGCGCCAGGCTGCATAGGCGATGACGCCGGCGATCGCCAGTCCGGCCAGAAGCTCGGTGATCGGGCCGAGCCGCTCGGACACCCGGGCGATCTTGTTGGAGCGCTCCTCGGCGTAGCTTATCAGCCCCGTCATCTTCTGCGAGAGCTGATCCTCCATGGTGAAGGCCTTGATGATGGCGATCCCCTGCACCGATTCCTGCATCGCGCCGAGCAGCCTGGAATTGACCTCGACCGCCTCGCGCGTGACCCGGCGCAGCCGCCGCATCAGATAGTTCACGGCATAGATGAGCGGCGGACCGATGACGAGGGCGATCACCGAGAGCAGCGGATCCTGCAGCACCATCACGGCCACGAGGCCGACCAGCGTCACCGCATCGCGCGCTATGGAGGCCACCGTCATGTTCAGGAGGTCGCGGATGCCGCCCACATTCTGGCTGATCTGCGCCGAAAGCTGGCCGGAGCGGGTGGTCGTGAAGAAGCCGATGCCGAGACGCATCAGGTGGTCGAACACCCGCTGCTGGTAACGCGCGACGATGTTGTTGCCGATCTTCGCCAGCATCACGGACTGGCCATAGGTGGCGAAGCCGCGAATGGCGAAGGCGGCGACGATGGCAGTGCAGATCCAGCCCACCAGGTCCCAGCGCTGGCGGTAGAAGACCTCGTCGATGATGTCGCGCATGATCCAGGCGCTGAAGGCCGTGGTGGCGGCGATGGCCAGCATGCAGAGCACGGCGATCGCGTAGTGCCCGACATATTCGCGGCCGTTCTCCGCGAAAATCCGGCGGATGACGGGGATGACCGCGCCCGGATCGGCCGTGTTTCTTCCGAGTCTCAAAGCATCCGTTCCTGTTCAGCCAGCGCCGGCGAGCTCATACCAAGACTTACAGCGTCCCTTGCGGGTCCGAATGGCTGCAGGGCGCTGTATGCCTGTTCACGGCTGCTCATGCAACGGCCAATCACGCCGCAATTATGACGCCTACCGGCAGAGACGGACTACCCGGCGCATCAGCCCGAAAATCGGAATCGATTTTCGGAAAGCACGATGCGCAGATTCAAAGACTTACAGCGTCCTTTGTGCGTCCAAATGGACGCACGGCGCTGTAAGCCACCCGTCAGCCCGACCTCCAGCGCCGCCCCTCGGTCTCGACACCGAAGCGGATGGGCGTGCGCGCATAGGCGGCAAGCCCGCGCAGCGCGGCCATCGGATGGGTGATCACATAGGCCGGCATCGCACGCATCATGGCGCCATGGGGAGCCTTGTCCTCGAAGGCGGCGCGGAACTTGCCGTTCTTCAACGTCGGCACGATCTTCTGGGCGATGCCGCCCGTCAGGTACACGCCGCCGCGGCTCATGAAGATCAACGCCATGTCGCCGGCAAGCCGGCCGAGATAGGTGACGAAAAGATCGAGCGCCTCCACGGCGATGGCATCCGAACCCTCCAGCCCCGCTCCCGTGATCTCGGCCGGGGTTTGCCGGACGGCGTCCCTGCCATCCGCCGCGGCGATCGCGCGATAGAGATTGACCAGACCGCGGCCGCAAAGGATCTGCTCGGCCGAAACGCGGCCCTCGATGCGCTCCAGATGCGGGAATATCTCGAGATCCCGGTCGCTGCGCGGGCCGAAATCCACATGCCCGCCCTCGCCGGGGACCGGGAACCATGTGTGCTGAGCATGCACCAGCCCGGCCATCCCGAGACCGGTTCCCGGCCCGAGGACGACACGGCTGCCCGTCGCCTCCGGCGAGCCGGGACACACCATCTCAAGGTGCTCGTCTTCGAGCGCCACCGCTGCCAGCGCCTGGGCCTCGAAATCGTTGATGACGACGATGTCGGAGAACCCCATCGTCTCGATCATCTGACGCGGGCGAACCACCCAGTCGCAATTGGTAAGGTCGATCTCATCGCCGTCGACAGGGCCGGCGACGGCAAGCACCGCCGAACGCGGCAGGATCGAGGTGCGGTCGAGAATGGCCGTCTGGATCGCCTCATCGATGGTCGCATGATCGGCCGTCTGCACCACCGGGAAGAGTTTCGGCTCGGCATTCGAATCGACCAGGATGGCGAACCGGGCGTTGGTGCCGCCAATATCCCCGATCAGGACGGGAAATCTGAGCACGGCGTCGTTCTCGTTCTTGAAATGCATGGCTGAGCTCGGTCCTGTCGCGGCCGGTTGTTGTCTATAGCGTTCGCACTTGGCCAATCCCAAAAAGTCAGAGTGGGATGCGGGCGGAAAACCGCTTCACACTGTTCCTCATCCCGCTCCAGGCTTCCGCGCAATTAAATCGGTTGAAGCCTCATGGCAAGCGGGGCGCCCGGAAAAACCCACGACCGGCAGCCGATCGACTACTGAAAGCCGGGCCTGCTGCTGGGCCGCGGAACGCGATCGGCCGGTATGGCTGACAGCACGCTCGCCGGATCGATCGGCCCGTAGCCAAGCACCGGAAGATCCGCCGCCGCCTGCTGCCCCTGCCCGTCGCCGGTTAGGGTCACGGCCATCTCGGAGGCGGGCGAGGGCGCGTCGAGAACCGCGCGGCAGGCCGCCGGAAGCGACGCCATCGTCATGATATCGCGCGCCTTCGGCTTGGCTGGGCCCTTGGCAGGCCGCCATGGCTCATCCGTGAACCACCAGTCGAGCGACTTGTCGCAGCCATCGCCGGGCGGCGGCGCGGCCTGCGGCTTACAGCCGGAAGAGCCCGCCGGGCAGCCGATGCGCAGATGAAAATGATAGTGGTGGCCCCAGAAGGGCCGAACTTTCTGCAGCCAGCGGCGGTCGCCGCGCACCGTGTCGCAGAGCTTCTTCTTGATGCCGGGATGAACAAGGATGCGCTCCACCTGCGGATAGCTCGCAGCGCGCCGCAACACCGCCTCATGGGCGGGCGTCCACTTACGATCGTCGACATAGAGCGAGTCGCCCTTGAGCATCGAGACGGCGCTGACGTTCTCCCGTTCGGCGTTGGTGAAACGGCGGGCCGGCATCGGCGTGAACCAAATGTCGGCGTCGAGGCCGATCTGGTGCGATGCATGCCCCGTCAGCATCGGCCCGCCGCGCGGCTGGGAGATGTCGCCGACCAGAAGGCCGCGCCAGCCGTCCCGGGCCGCCTCGCGAGACAGGCGCTCGAGGGTCGCGACCAGTTCGGGATGTCCCCAGCGCCGGTTGCGCGACAGGCGCATGGCCTGCCAGTGCGGGCCGTCCTTGGCGATGGCCATGCCGCCGGCGAAGCAGCCTTTCGAATAGAACCCGAAGGATTGCGGCGCGGCCACCGCCGGCAGTTTCTTGGCGCCGAAAAGCTGCTTGGCCAGCGGCTCGGACGACGCAGCGCCAGTGAACGCAAAGACGCCGAGCAGGGCCGCGGCTGCGACCTTCAAGAACGTTTCGAATCGCATCGCTTCCTCGTCATCGGTCCGCCCAGGTTCAAGAATCATAGCACAGCTTGCGATTCGCGGACGAATGCGTCAGGAATTTTCCGCCCGCCAGCGGTCTTCCGCCCACATGGCGTCGAGCGCCGCACGATAGTCCGGATGGCGCATGCGATATCCGGTGGCCTTCAGCTTCGCGTTCGCCGCGCGCTTGCATTCGCCATAGAAGGAGCGGCCCATGGGGCTCAATCCTGCCGCCTCGAAAGCGACCTCAGGGGGAGGCTCGATCCCCATGATCCGCGCCGCATAGGCAACGACGTCCTGCGGCGGGGAGGGGGCGTCGTCGGTGACGTTGAACAGGCCGCCCTCGCGCCGGCGCGCCAGATGGGCGGTGGCGCCGGCGATGTCGTCGACATGGATGCGGTTGAACACCTGGCCGGGTTTCACGATGCGCCGCGCCTTGCCTTCCGCCAGGTTGGCGAGCGCGTTGCGGCCTGGTCCATAAATGCCGGAAAGGCGCAGGATGGCAACCGGAAGGCCGCGGTCGCTGCCGAGCCGCAGCCAGTCGTTTTCAGTCGCCAGCCGCTGCTTCGACCGTTCGGAAACCGGATCGCAGGCGCTTGTCTCGTCGACCCAGGCGCCGCCATGATCGCCATAGACGCCGACCGTCGAGAGATAGCCGATCCATTTCAGGGCAGGCATGGCGCTGCCCACCACGTCGCGGCCAACGGCCAGCAACGGGTCGCCCTGCGCATCGGGAGCGATGCTGACGATCAGATGGGTGGTGCGGGACAGCGCGTCGCTTATCTCCGGCGACAGGCCGGAGCCGCCGTCGAAGACGAAGGGCGTGATCCCCGAGCGTTGCAGCGTCTCGGCGTTCTCCGGATTGCGCGTCGTGCCGCCGACGAACGCAGCCTCGCCAAGCACCTCACGGGCGATCGCCCGGCCGGAATAGCCGGCGCCGAAGATGAAGAATTCCTTGGTCATGGCCGCGTCCTCCATTCAGCTTCCACTTCGGCATCCTTTTCCAACGGACGCAAGCGCGCTTCAAGAGACGCGAAGGCGCCCGCATCGAGAAGCCGCGACAGGGCCCAGACGGCAGCGCCCCGCACCAATGGCGAAGGGTCGGCGAGCAGGGCCTCGCAGTGGCGACCCAGCGTTGCATCACCGGAGTTGCCCGCCGCGATGAGCGCGTTGCGGACAAACCGGTCGCGGCCGATGCGCTTGACCGGAGAGCCGGAGAAAAAGGCGCGGAACGCCGCATCGTCGAGCGCGAGAAGCGCCGCAAGCTCGGGCTCGTTCAGGTCATGGCGCGCCTGCAACCTCGCCTCGGCGGCATGCCGTGCGAATTTGTTCCAGGGGCAGACGGCCAGGCAATCGTCGCACCCATAGATGCGGTTGCCCATGGCGGCGCGGAATTCGTGCGGGATCTGCCCCTTGTGCTCGATGGTGAGATAGGAGATGCAGCGACGCGCATCGAGCTGGTAGGGGGCCGGGAAGGCGTTGGTCGGGCAGATGTCGAGGCAGGCCCGGCACGAGCCGCAATGGTCGCGTTCGGGATCGTCCGGTTCGAGCTCCGCGGTCGTGAAGATCGAGCCCAGAAACAGCCAGGAGCCGAACTCGCGGCTGACGAGATTGGTGTGCTTGCCCTGCCAGCCGAGGCCCGCCTGCCGCGCTAGCGGCTTTTCCATCACCGGCGCGGTGTCGACGAAGACCTTGACGTCCTGTCCGGTGCGCGCCGCAAGCTTGCCGGCGATCTGCTTCAACCGCCCCTTGATGACGTCGTGATAATCGCGGTTGCGGGCGTAGACGGAGATCGCCGCCCTGCTTTTCTTGCCGAGCACCGACAGCGGGTCCTCCTCGGGCCCGTAATTCATGCCGAGCATGATCACCGAGCGGACCTCGGGCCAGAGATCGCGCGGGTGTGCGCGGCGGTCGGCCGTCTCCTCCATCCATTGCATGGTGCCGTGCCGGCCCTCCCTGAGGAAGTGGCCAAGCTCGCCGGCTTTCGAGGGGGCGGCTTGTGCGGAAGCGACGGCAACCGCGTCGAAGCCGGCCGCGCGCGCCTCTTTGTCGATGAAGGCGCGAAGCCGGTCGGCCTGCGCCGTGCCCATCAGAAATCCAAATCCGCGTAATGCGAGACCGGCGACAGCCCCCGCACGCGGTCGGCAAGGATGGGACGGAACGCCGGCCGCGACTTCATGCGGGTGTACCAGTCGCGCGCCGCCGGATAATCATGCCACTCCACTTCGCCGAGATAGTCGAGCACCGACAGGGCGGAAGCGGCGGCCAGGTCCGCGTAGGAGAGCTTCTTGCCGGCCAGCCAATCGCGCGTGCCGGTCAGCCAGTTGGTGTATTTCATGTGCTGGCGAATGTTGGCGCGGGCCGCCCGGATCGCCGCAGAATCCGGAGAGCCGCCGCCCTCCGTGCCCGTCATATGGGGCTTCAAGGCGCGCTCGCGCACGAGATGCCGTGTGACGTCGCCATCCGCCTTGATCAGATACCAGTCGACCAGGCGGCGAATCTCGGCGCGCTGCACCGGGTCCTCCGCCATCAGGCGCTTGCCGCGCTTGAGCGCGCCGCGTGTCTCGTCGAGATATTCGGCGATGACGGTAGCGCCGACGATCGGCTGATCGCCTTCCGCAAGCAAGACGGGAATCGTGCCAGCCGGATTGAGCGACAGAAATTCCTCGCGCCGCGCCCACGGGCGTTCCTCGATCAAAGCGAGTTCTTCTCCGTACTCGCCAAAGGACAGCCGCACGAAGCGGCACGATGCGAAGAGGGGATGATGAAATAACGTCAGCATGCGGCGACTTCTAACGCTGGGCTCTGGCCATTTCATGGCCGTGGCGGTAATTCTCGGATTACCTGATTCCGGGAGTTCTTCCTCAGCTATAGGGGGAGAGCGTCGCACTGACAAGCAAGCCAAAATTGAGGAGCCAACGTGACCGATCAGACCATCGCGGGAGCGCTCGTGCTCGGTGTTCTGGAAGGCTTGACGGAGTTCATCCCCGTCTCTTCCACAGGTCATATCCTGCTCGCCGGCCATTTTCTCGGCTTCAAATCCACCGGCAAGGCCTTCGAGGTGCTGATCCAGCTCGGCGCGATCCTGGCGATCCTCAGCATCTACGCGGTGCGGCTCTGGAAAATGCTGATCGACCTGCCGCGCGATCGCGATACCCAGCGCTTCGTGCTCGGCATCCTGCTCGCCTTTCTGCCGGCGGCGATCATCGGCGTCCTCGCCTACAAGGTCATCAAGACGGTGCTCTTCGAAACGCCGTTGCTCATCTGCGTCATGCTGATCCTCGGCGGCTTCGTCCTCCTGTGGGTCGACCGCTGGGCGAGCAAGCCGCGCTACACGGACGTGACCAAGTTTTCGCTGCCGATGTATTTCACCATCGGGCTGATCCAGTGCCTGTCGATGATCCCCGGGACCTCACGCTCGGGCGCGACGATCGTCGGCGGCCTGCTGCTGGGCGCGGACAAGCGCTCGGCGGCGGAATTTTCTTTCTTCCTGGCCATGCCGACCATGACCGGCGCCTTCGCCTACGACCTTTACAAAAACTTCGACATACTCTCGACAGCGGATATCGAGATCATCGCCATCGGCTTCGTGGCCGCCTTCGTGGCCGCGCTGCTGGTCGTGCGCTGGCTGCTCGGCTACGTCTCGCAGCACGGCTATGCGCTGTTCGGCTGGTGGCGGCTGATCGTCGGAATCGCGGGGCTGGCAGCCCTGTTCGTCTGGGGATGAGCGGAAACAAAAAACCCGGCGCGAGGCCGGGTTTCTTGTAAGCGGTCCTGCCTGACTCAGGCGACGTTGCCGTTGATCCAGGCCGAAAGAGCCGTCTTCGGAGCGGCGCCCACCTTCATGTCGGCCACTTCGCCGTTCTTGAACAGCATCAGCGTCGGAATGGAGCGCACGCCGTACTGCGCGGCGATCTCCGGGTTCTCATCGATGTTCAGCTTGGCGATCTTCACCTTGCCGTCGAGTTCCCTTGAAATCTCGTCGAGCGCCGGAGCGATCATCTTGCAGGGGCCGCACCACTCGGCCCAGAAATCGACGACCACGGGCTCCGCCGCCTGCAGCACATCGGACTGGAAGTTGCTCTTGTCCGCTTTCACGGTGGCCATTGGAATCTCCTATCGGCAAAAGAAGTCACACCACATGTGGGGGTAGCGCAGGCGCGCGTCAAGCTCTCTTGTGTCACGTGCCGCCGAGCCCGGCAAGCGCCTTGGACAGGCGCTCGGCCGATACGGGCAGCAGCAACGGCGCCTCGGTGAACAGCAGCGCCGCCTGCACCGCGCGCCCCGGATAAAGGGGTTTCAGGAGCTCGGCATAAAGCGCCATCTGCGCCACATAGGCAGGCGGTACCTGATCGAGCGTTTGCGGAACGGGACGACTGGTCTTGTAGTCGACGATCAGAACGGTGTCCGCGGTCACCGCCAGCCTGTCCATGGTGCCGGAGACGGCGCGCCGCACACCGTTGAGGCTGACTTCGCCCAGCACCGAGACTTCCGCGCGCGAGCCGGCGGCGAAAAGCGGCTGGAAACGGGCATCGTCAAGAATCGCCGAAACGGACCGCCATGCCGCCTCGCGCTCGGCCTCGCTCCACGCGCTGCCGGCGCGTGCGAGATAACGCCGCGCCGCCGCTTCGCGCCCCGACGCCGGGCATTCGGGCAGCATCTGCAGAAGCCGGTGCATGGCAAGACCGCGCTGGACCGCAAACCCCGGCCTGTCCGGATCGTCAAGCACCGGCGAGCGGGAGGAGGGGACCGGCTCGTATCCCGCCTCGATCAGCGCGCCGGCGCGCGACGGGGTGAGCGGGCGCGGCAGGTCGGCCTGCACGGGCGGCGGCTCGC
>NZ_JANKOF010000108.1 GCF_024655565.1 Nitratireductor sp. ZSWI3
CGGCGAAGACTCCGGCCCGCCTCGGTTTCAGCATGCATTCCCCTCTCAGTTCCAATTCATTCTTCGCGATGGACCACTTATGAGCCAGACGAGCCTGCCAGCGGCACGCGAGATTCCCTTACGATGGTTCGGGCAGACCCTGCACAAATTCGTCCCGATCTTCGCCGAGCTCACATTTCTCGCCATCTGCCTGCGTCTGATCGGCCTTATCCAGCCCTTCATCTTCCAGGTCGTCATCGACCGCATCCTGCCATTCCAGCGCGAGGCCTCGCTGGTCGTCGTGGTGATCGTGCTGGCGGCAGCGAGCCTGTTCCAGAGCGGCTTCAACATCCTGTCGAGCCTGCTCGGAATGCTGACCGCGAACCGCATCACGAGCGAGCTGGGCAGCCGCATCTTCGCTCATCTGTTCAAGCTGCCCCTCAGTCATTTCCGTCGCTGGCCGGTCGGCGAGACGATCACCCGCGTCGGCGAGACGGACACGATCCGCGCATTCCTGCTGGGCACGACGACGGGCGTCTTCCTCGACCTCGTGTTCGTCGTCATCTACCTGGCGATTCTCTTTGCCCTGTCGACCAAGCTGACCTTGCTCGTGCTTGTGGCCTTGCCGCTGCAGATGATCGTCTATCTCGGCTTCGGGCCGTTCCTGCGGCGCCGGCTGCGCGAACAGTTCGACGCCGGATCGAAGCATCAGTCGGGAATGGTCGAAAATCTGTGCGGCGCGGTCTCGGTCAAGGCGCTGGGGGCGGAGAACATCATGCTCGACCGTCTGAACGGCACGCTGTCGCGGTCGCTCGACGCCGGGCGCAGGGTGCAGCTGCTCGGCATCGCCAGCGGCGAGCTGACCTCCATCTTCGAGCGAATGGTGACGATCGGCATCGTCTTTATCGGCGCCCGGCAGGTTTTCTCGGGGGATCTGACGCTCGGCCAGCTCATCGCCTTCCAGCTCGTTGCGGAGAAGATCGCCGGGCCAGTGGCCGGCTTTTCGCGCCTGTGGCAGGACTGGCAGAACCTGAAGGTTTCCCGCCAGCGGCTCGGTGACATCGTGAACACGCCGATCGAGCCTTTCGGCGAGCGCCCGCCGCTTCCGGCAGAATTGCCGCCGCGCCTAGAGTTCCGCAAGGTCGGCTTCGCCTATACGGCCGGCCATCCGGTGCTGCGGGGTTTCAACTTAGTCGCCGAACCCCACACCTGCACCGTCGTGGTCGGTCCCTCGGGAATCGGAAAGTCGACCTTCGGCCGCCTTGCCGCCGGGCTGGAGGCACCGGATGATGGCCAGATCCTGTTTGGCGGCGAGGATATCGCCGCCCGCGACCCGGCCTCGGTGCGCGCCAGGATCGCCTATGTCCCGCAGGAACCCTATCTCTTCTCCGGCAGCCTGCGCGCCAATCTGCTCATGGAAAACGGCGACGCGCGGGACGAGGATCTGCGCGCCGCCCTCAAAGTCGCCGCGGCGGCCGAACTGCCCGAACAGCTGATCGGCGGTTTCGAGGCGGAGGTGGGAGAGCGGGGCAGCGCGCTTTCGGGCGGTCAGAGGCAGCGGGTGGCGATCGCCCGCGCCGTACTGCAAAAGCCCTCCGTCCTGATCCTCGACGAGCCGACGAGCGCACTGGACGAAAACGCCCAGCGCCGCATGGTCCACGAACTGATGGCGCTGAGGCAGCAGATGACCCTCGTCATCATCACGCACCGGCCCGACGTTTTCGCGAGGGCCGACGCCTTCGTCGATTTCGGCCGCTCGGAGGTGTTCTGATGCGCGCCGCCAACACCAGGATCGCTTCGCCCACCCTGCATGTGACAGTCCTCTTCACCGGCGGCGTCTTCCTCGTCTGCCTGATTGCCGCCGCCCTGCTGCGCGTCGAGATCACGGCGCGCGGAACCGGCAAGATCATTCCCGTCGAGCGGGTGCAGGTGATCCAGGCCGAATTTTCCGGGCCGGTGACGGAAATCCTGGTTCGCAACGGCTCGAAGGTGGAAAAGGGCAACCTGCTCCTGCAGCTCGACGCAACGCAGGCCAGCCTAGAGCGCGATACGATCGTTCAGGAAGAGCAGCGTCTCGGCGTGGAAATGTTGCGTCTGGAGAGCTTCCTTGCCGGCCTCGCTCAGGCCGATCTCGTCACCGGAGCCGTCGCGGTCGCTCCCTTCGATCCGCAAGTGAAAGAAGCAGGGGAAGGGCTCGATCCCTCGTTCCTGGAGGAGCAGAGGCAGTTGCTCGCCGCCGAGACGGAAGACGCCGCGGTAGCGCTGCGCCAGGCGATCGCACGGATCGAGGCCAACGAGAAGGCGAAGGAGGTCACCCGCGCCGGCATCGCCAAATCCGACGCGGCGATCGACATCCAGACCGAGCGGCTGGAGGCGGCCGACAAGCTGATCCGCAGCGGCGCGGCCTCGCGCGCGGCCTATCTGTCGGTGCTCGAAACCTACCAGGACGCCAGGAAGCAGCGCGAGATGCTGCTGCGCGAGCTCGACAAGCAGATCGCCACCCGCTCGATCCTCGAGGCGGAGCGCCGGGCCGTTCTGACGGCGCGGATCAACCGCATCCGGCAGCGCCGCAGCGAGATCGACGGCAGGTTGGCCGTCCTTCTCCAGCAACGCCGCGGCGCCGAGCGCAAGATCGCCGCCGCGCGCCTCACCGCACCGGTGTCCGGCACGGTCGAGCAGATGTCGCTCTTCACCATCGGCGGCATCGCACAGTCCGGCGAAAGCCTGATGCGCATCGTGCCGGATGGTGGCGCGCTGGAGGTCGAGGCCGTCTTTCCGAACCAGGACAGCGGCTTCCTGCATGGTGGCCAGGCCGCCCGCATCAAGCTCGACGCCTTTCCGGCGGAGCGTTTCGGATCGGTCAGCGCAAAGGTCCTGGAGGTCTCGGCCGATTCGGTCGAGACGCAACCGGGACGCTGGGAATTCGTCGTGCGGCTGCGGCCCGAGGCGGATTTCCTTGAATCACCCGCCGGCAGATTTCCGCTGCGACCGGGCATGACCGCCTCCATCGACGCGATCACCGGAGACCGCACGCTTTTGAGCTATTTCATCGCCCCGCTGGTCGAGCAGTTCGGGTCGAGCCTCGGCGAGCGCTGAACGAGGCATCATCCGGCATCGGCGCGGCCGAGCGAATAGCCGGCTTTTGATTCGCATCCAAAACAAATCGTTATTTAGCCGCTTACCCGTCCGGCGCTACTCTCTACTCTGGAGCGATTTCGAGATTGTCCGAGGGGAGGAGCGCCATGCGGACGCGTTTCACGATCATTGCCGGTTGCACGACGGCTTTGCTGTTCATGCCGATCCTGTCGGTGGGGCCTGATGGCACACCCGCCTTCCAGTCGAGCCAGGCGCACGCCAAGGGCGGCGGTAATGGCGGCGGAGGCGGCAATGGCGGGGGCAATGGCAACCATGGCGGCAACCATGGCGGCAACCAGGCGAGCAACCGCGGCGGTCACGGGCCGGGCGGCGTTTCCGGCGCCAAGAGCCAGCGGGCCTCGGCGCGATCGTCGAGGAGCGGCCAAGGAAACGGCAAGGGCGTCGGCAATCTTTTCGGCGACATCGTCGGCGCCGCGCGCAGCGCCCTTGGCGGTGGACAGGAGCGCCGCGCCGCCAGAACCGGCATCGAAACCTCGAAGGCGAGGGGCCGCAGCGCCAACCGCACCACCCGGCCGATGCTGGCGAATGCGCCGATTCCCCAGCCGAGGCCGCAGCGCGAGTTGAACTTCAACGCCAAGCTGGCCGGCCTCAATTCGCTAAAACGCAACTACCACGCCTATCTGAACGCCAACGATCCGCGCATGACCGCCGTCCGCAGCTATGTGCTGGCCTCGGCGCAATACGAGATCGCCGCGGAAGAGATCGAAGCCCTGCAGGCTGCGGCCGTCGCCGCTTCCGAAGCGTTCGCACCACATCTCGACGGGATCCAGTCCTATGACGGTTTCGACTATCAGGGTCTGACGGCGGCCGAACTGGAAGCGCGCCTTGAATCGCTGCAAACGGTCGACACGTCCGCCCTGACCGACGACGAGCTTGCGGCGCTCGCCGAAGAGCGCGACGCGTTGGAGAGCGCGCTCGCCAGCGACGAATTTTCTGCCCTTTCGGATGCCGAGAACGAGCTTGCCGAAGCGGAGGAGAGTCTCGACACGCTCGAGGTGGCGACCACCGACGAGGCGCTGACCGAAGCGCTTCTCGCCGCCGCCAACAGGAACCGTGTCGAGCAATATGGCGCCGAAGCCTATGTCGACGAAGAGATGCTGGATTGGGCGAAGGGCGTGCTCGGCGTCGGCGACGCCTATGGCAAGATCGACGAGGTGCGCGCGACGCTCGAAGCGGAAGCCCCCACAGCAGACGATAGTGCCGAAGACGAGATCGCCGTGGTCGAATAGACCGCGGCGGATGGAATACAAGGGCCGGCGCCCCGTCAGTCGCCGACGATGGACGCTTCCCAGCGCCCCGCCGTGACGGCATCGCGGACCAGTTCCAGCATCACTGCGCGGATGGCCTCGAGCGCATAGGTCGCCGGCCGGTCGGCCATCTCGCAGATGTAGAGCGTGCGCGACAATTCAGGCTCGATGATCGGCCGGTAGTGCAGAAGCCCGCTCTCGATGTGCTCATACATGAACAGCTTAGTGCCGACGGCACAGCCGAGCCCGGCCGCCAATGAGGCACCGATGGCCTGCACGGAGTTCATCTGCAGCTTGGCGCGGCTTTCGAGCTTCTTGAGAAGGTTGGTGTCGTCGACCAGCGCGCGGGCCGAAATCCCCTGGCGCAACAGGATCATCGGCATGTCGAGGATCTCGGAAAAGCGCACCGGCTCCTCGCTGTCGCCGATGATCGCCCGGGTTCCCACCAGCACCATCGATTCTTCCAGGACCGGCTGCACGCGAAGGCGGGGGTCGGCCGGTGGGTTGTAGAGCAGCGCGATGTCGACCTCCGAGGCCATCAGGTGCAGCAGCGTCGAGCCGGACAGGCTTTCCGAGAGCGACAACCTCACTTTCGGATAGTCGGAGACGACACGGTGCGCCAGTCCGACGCCGATCGCCTTGACCGCCGAATAGGCCATGCCCACGGAAACCTCGCCGGAGATCTCCTCGCCCGCCTCGCGAATGTCCTTCTCGGCGGCCGACATGGCCTTCAGGATCGACTTGGCGTGCACGTATAGCCGCTCGCCCGAGGCGGTCGGGCGCAAGCCGCGCGGCTTGCGTTCGAACAGCGCCGTGCCGAATTCGGCCTCCAGATTCGCCAGATGATGGCTGAGCGCGGAGACCGCCACACGGCAATGCTCGGCCGCATTCGACAGCGTTCCCTGCTCGTAGATGGCCGTGAAGTAGCGAAGCTGCCGTGAATCCAAGGGTTGCTCCAGCTTTCTGTTTTTTCGAAAGATATGTTAGAAAATTTATGATTTTTCGACGGCTTCGGCAACGCTAGGCTCGATCAGGTTCGAGGAGGACGTGATGGAGCAGAGCTTCCGGCCCCTGGAGGGGTTCAGGGTGGTCGAGATGACCCATATGATCATGGGGCCGTCCTGCGGCATGTTTCTGGGCATGCTGGGGGCGGAGGTGATCAAGGTCGAACCGCCCGAGGGCGACAAGACCCGTGACCTGACCGGCATGGGGCGGCCGTTCTTTCCCCTGTTCAACCGCGGCAAGAAATCCGTTCAACTGGATCTCAAGACGCCCGCCGGGCGGCGCGCCCTGGACACGCTCCTGTCGACCGCCGACGTCTTCGTCGACAATTTTCGCGACGCTTCACTGTCGAAAATGGGGGCGGACCCGGCAAAGCTGCGCGAGCGTTTTCCGAAACTGGTCCTGGCATCCCACAAGGGTTTCCTTTCCGGTCCCTATCAGGACCGCACGGCGCTCGACGAGGTCGTCCAGATGATGACCGGCCTTGCCTACATGACCGGACCGACCGGTCGTCCGCTGCGCGTCGGCTCGTCCGCCAACGACATCATGGGCGGCTTGTTCGGCGCGTTCTCCGTGGTCGCGGCCCTGATGGAGCGCGAGAAGACGGGCAGGGGACGCAGCCTGCGGATCGGCCTTTTCGAGAACTGCCTGCTTCTGGTCGCCCAGCACATGGTGCAGTTCGAGTTGGAGGGCGTGAACCCGCCGCCCATGCCCGAGCGCACCTTCTCCTGGCCCGTCTACGACATTTTCGACACCGCCGACGGGCAGCAGATCTTCGTCGGGGCCGTCACCGAGGGGCAATGGGCCGCGCTCTGCCGCCTGCTCGAGCTGGATGCGCTTCTGGCCGATCCCTCGCTGCAGACCCGCATGGACCAGATCGATGCGCGCGACCGCACCATCCCGGTCGTCGCCAGGGCGATCGCCGCGCGACAGGCTGGCCCGCTGCTCGAGGCGTTCGAGGGGCTCGGCATTCCCTATTCGCCGATCGCCAAGCCTTCGGACATGTATTCCGACCCGCATGTCATGCGCCCCGGCGGGCTGGCGGAGTCAAGGATGCCGAGCGGCGAGAAGTTCCGCGCGCCGTCTCTGCCCTTCGACGTCGACGGCGTCATGCTGAACCGGGCCGGCGACGTGCCGGCGCTCGGCGAGGACACCGAGGCTGTCCTCAGCGCGCTCGGTCTGGACGAGGAGGAGATCCTTCAGGCGCGCGGCCCCGAAAGGAAGGCGGCATGAGCCGCCTGGCATCGGCCTATCCCGCCGACCGCGTCAGCCTGCGCGAGGTCGGGCTGCGCGACGGGCTGCAGCTCGTAAAGGCCTGGCCATCGACCGAAGCGAAACGAGCCTGGCTGCGCGCCGAGCATGCCGCCGGCGTGCGTCATTTCGAGATCGGCTCCTTCCTGCCGGCGAGCCGCATGCCGCAATTCGCCGATATCCGCGAGATCATCGAGGCCGCGTCACAGCTCGACGGCGCCCGTTCTGCAGCGCTGGCGCTCAACGAGCGTGGTGCCGCCGATGCGTTCGACACGAAGGTCGACGAGGTGGTCTGCGTCGTCTCGGCGACCGAGGAGCACAGCCAGGCCAATATGCGCCGCTCGCGCCAGGAGGCGATCGACCTGGTGCGCAGGGCCGTGCGCATGCGCGACGAGCGCGGCCACCATGCGCTCGTCAATGCCGGCATATCGATGGCCTTCGGTTGTTCGATCGCAGGAGACGTGCAGCCTGACGAGGTGCTGCGGCTGACTGAGGCCTGCCTGGAAGCCGGCGCCGACATCGTCGGCATTGCCGATACGGTGGGCTTTGCCGGGCCGCGCCAGGTCGGTGCGCTTTCCAGCGCCATGGAGCGCCTGTGCGGCGGAGCCTTCATCGTGCATCTGCATGACACGCGCGGCATGGGGATCGCCAACGCGTCGGCGGCGCTCGATGCCGGCTGCCGCGTGCTCGACGGCTCGCTGGGCGGCCTCGGCGGCTGCCCCTTCGCCCCCGGCGCCACCGGCAACGTCGTCTTCGAAGATCTCGTATTTCTGTGCGAAACGAAGGGATTCCGTACCGGAATCGACATCTCCGCGCTTGCCGCGGCCCGTTCGATTCCGCAAGAGGCCATGCCCGATGAGCAGTTTTACGGCGCGATCGCGCGTGCCGGGCCGCCGGGCATGATCGACTGGAGGGCATGACCGGGAGCGGAGGCCCGGTCATCAGGTGTCCTGCCCCAGTCAAACCGAGCCGGTTTGGCGGGGAAACGCAGGCCACTTGTTAAATCTGGGGCAAGTTTGCCCCGACACACAACAAGGGAGGATCATTTCATGCACCGCATCAAGACAACACTGGCCGCAACCCTGCTGCTCTCCGTTTCCGCCGTCACCATGGCGCAGGCCGAGACGGCCATGCGCTGCAGCCATCAGCTTCCGCCGGCCCATCACATCGCCAAGGTGGTCGACCGCTGGGCCGCCGAGGTCGAGACGCTGTCGGAAGGCGAGCTCGACGTGCAGGTTTTCGGCGCGGACAGCCTGGTCAAGGCCAACGACAACATCCTGGCGGTCGCCAAGGGCGACATCGAGTGCGCCTTCTCGCTGAACTTCCAGTGGGGCAAGACGCTGCCGCTGATGAACGTTACGGTCGGCCCCTACACCATGTCCTCGATCGAAGCCTGGAAGAAGTGGCCGACCTCGGAGGCCGCCGCCTTCCTGGAGGAGAAGCTGGCCGAGAAAGGCGTGAAGAACGTCGCCTGGATGTTCCAGACCAACACCAGCGTGTTCACCTCGAAGGGCAGGGCGCTGGTCGCGCCCGACGACTTCAAGGGCCTCAAGATGCGCGGCATCGGCCCCGCCTTCGACCGCGGCCTGACCGCCATGGGCGCGACCACGGTGTCGATGCCCGGCAGCGAGGTCTACCAGGCGTTGGCGACCGGCGTGGTGGATGCGGCGATCACCGACGTCGCGGCCGCCTATTCGCGCAAATATTTCGAGGTGCAGGACCATATGACGGTGGTGCCGGTGCTGGCGGCCTATCTGCACGGCTACGTCACTCCGTCCTGGTATGACGGCTTGAGCGACAAGGCGAAGACGGCCCTCGATCAGGCGGGCGAAAAGGCCTCGCAATGGGCGCTGGAAGCCTCCATCGCGGCGGCGGCGGACGCACCGAAACAGCTCGAGGAGAAGGGCGTCACGGTCCACATCGCAACCGACGAGGAGAATGCTGCGCTCAAGGCGGTCATGCAGCCGGCCTTTGCCGAGGGCTTTGCCGATGAGACCGGCGAGGACGGCAAAAAGCTCCTGGACCTGATCGGCAAGCTCCAGTAGCGGCATGAGCTTGGAGAGCAAGTCAGCACGCGGGGAGATGGATGGCGTCTCCTCGCTGCCCGGGCGCCTGGCGGCGGCGCTGACCCGTCTCGGCGGAGCGCTGAGCGCGGTGACCATCCTCGCGGTGCTGGTGACCACCGCCGTCAGCGTCTTCAATCGCTATGTGCTGGGGCGGCCGATCATGGGCGCCGACGAGGCGACGGGCTTCTTGGTCGTCGTCATCGTCATGCTCGGCGCGGCCGAAGCGCTGCGGCGCGGAGACCACATCCGCATCGATCTCCTGTTCGACCGCTTCGGCCCCAGGGGGCGCTGGTGGCTGGACCTGTGGTCCAGCCTCACGGTGCTTGTCTTCGCGGCGCTGTTCTGCATCACCTCCTGGCATACCGTGATCTTTTCGCGCCGCTTCGGCGCCTATTCCACCGGCTATCTGTCGCTGCCGATGTGGATTCCGCAATCGGTCATGGTGGTGGGCGCCGTCCTTCTCGGGATCGCCGCGATCGCCCAGGCCCTGCGCCTTGTTGCGGAGCGGCCGCGATGACGATCTTCCTCATCCTCGCCTTCCTGGTCGTCATGCTGCTCACCGGCATGCCGATCTTCATCGCCTTGTCGCTCTGTTCGGTCATCGTCCTGTGGTTCTTCGAGGGCAAGATCGACGCGATGGCCGACACGGTGTTCGCCAGCCTCAACAACCCGCTGCTCGCCACCATCCCGATGTTTGCCTTCATGGCCCATGTCATGATCAAGGCGAAGGTGGTCGACGATCTCTACGACATGGCCAACAAGCTGGTCGGCCACGTGAAGGGCGGGCTCGGCTTCGCGACGATCCTGTCCTGCACCATCTTTTCCACCATCTCCGGCTCCTCCGTCGCCACCGCGCTCACCATCGGCTCGACGGCGATCCCGCAGATGCAGCGCTTCGGCTACCGGCGCAGCGATACCTACGGCATCATCGCCGCCGGCGGCACGCTCGGCATCCTGATCCCGCCCTCGGGGCCGATGATCCTTTATGCGATCGTCACCGACGCCTCGATCGGCGCCCTGTTCCTGGCCGGCATGATCCCCGGCCTGATCATGGCCGTCGCCTTCGCCGTCTTCTCATGGGTGCAGGCCAACGCGCATGGCGAGACGCACGCCCAGGCATGGCCGGGCACGCGCGAGGTGGCCCGGGCCTTCGTCCGTTCAGTATGGGCCGTGCTGATGCCGCCCATCATCCTCGGCGGCATCTATCTCGGCATCTTCACGGCCGCCGAGGCCGCCGCGGTCGGTGCCGTCTACGCCCTGTTCGTGGCGCTCGTCATCTATCGCAACGTGACGCTCGCAGACCTGTGGGACTGCGCCTGGCAGACCATGCGGACGAGCGCCATGCTGTTCATGATCATCGCCGGGGCAGGGCTGTTCGGCCACGCCGTGACGATCATCCGCCTGCCGGCGGAGATCATGGAGGCCGTCACCGCGCTCGGCCTGACGCAGACCGGCTTCATCCTGGTGGTGATGCTCGCCATCTTCGTGCTCGGCATGTTCCTGGAGACCATCGCCATCATCCTCATCACCACGCCGATCATCCTGCCGGCCATGACGGTCCTCGACATCAACCCGATCTGGTACGGGGTGATGCTGATGATCAATCTCGAGCTCGCCCTGATCACCCCGCCGGTGGGCATGAACCTGTTCGTCATCAAGGGAATCACGGGCGCCCGCCTGTCGGAGATCATCCGCGGCGCTGGGCCTTACGTCGCGCTGCTTCTCGCCGGGCTGGTGATGATCTGGGCCTTCCCGCAGCTCTCGCTCTGGCTACCGGCGAGCGCCGGGTTCGGTCGCTGAAGCGGCGTCGCCGTCGGGTGATTTCACCCGGCGGCCGCATGCTTCCCGAAAGGGCATCGGAAGAAACGTTCGACCGCTGCCGCAGCGCCCTACCAGTTGTAGGACAGGCCTACGGCGACGGTGTGGGTGCGCGGCTCCACGAAGGTCGGGCCGCAGGTGCTGCATTGGACGTCCGCTTCCCCATAATCGGCAAAACGGTATTCGAGGCGCCCGCGCAGGTGATCGGAGAAAGCCATCTCCGCGCCGGCGCCGACCGTCCAGCCCCACACGATGTCGGAGGCGTTCGTGGGAATGCCGATCCCGACATTGGTCCAGGATTCGACCTCGGTCACCGAGACGCCGGCCAGGCCATAGAAAAGCATGTTGTCGACCGGCAGGCCCACCTTGCCGACCAGCGAGGCGTCCCATTTCTGCTCCGTCGTCCGGGTCATCTGCCCCTGAAGCGTGGTCGTCCCGTCGACATCGCGCCAGTTGGCACCGAGTTCGGCGCCGAGGACGATACGGTCCATCTGCCAGTAGTAGCCCGCATAGCCGCCGACCAGCCAGCCGCTTATGTCGCCGTCGGGCGCCGGCCCGAACACCTGTTCGAAATCGGGGATCCGGTGCTCGACCTCGCCCCACGACCCGCCGGCCTGAACGCCGAGATAGAAGCCCGACCAATCATACGGCATCGCATCCGCGCTGGCGGCGGGATCGGCGGCAAAGGCCGGTGCACAAGCCGCTGCGGCGATGGCGCCGGCGAGAAACAGTCTTCTCATGATCTTCCCCCGATGGAACCCGATGAAGAAGCGTCGGGGAAAAGACCGGGCAAGGTCAACCGTTTCCTCGCCGGTCCGGGGTGTGAGCGGACGCTTTGCGCAAGAGGTGTGTCGCAGGGGCAACGACGCGCGGCGCCATTTTGCGAGGAGACTTCTGTCGGGCAACGTTGCCCGAGGTGCCATTCCAAGAAGGATCGCGCTGCCACGTGGAATCGAAGGCAAATGGCGGAGGGAGTGGGATTCGAACCCACGAGACGGTTGCCCGCCTGCCGGTTTTCAAGACCGGTGCCTTCAACCACTCGGCCATCCCTCCGGCGCAACGCTGTATGCGGGAAGTGGTCGGGCTTTTCAAGACGAAACGCCGTTCCTCCGCCGGGAAACACCCGCCGCCGTCGTGCGATTTGCGCATTTCGCCCTTCTTGCCCCTTTCCCGCCACAAACGATTTACAGGGTGCTAAGATGTTTCTGGCATGGGTGCGGAGGGTGCTCGTGCGGATTTGCTGAAAGTGCCGGTTTTTCGAGCTTTTTGAGATGGATGGGGATTTCTTGCGCCGATGAATGGCTGGTCGACGTCTCGAGGGGATTCGCGCGCATGAACCTGCGAACACGTTTGGGTGGGAAGCGCGCGCGCCATCTTTCCGTCATGATTGCCGCAACGGCCGGCGTGGCCCTTTTGTCGGCCTGCACCTCGACGACGCCGAAGGTTGCCGTCAAGAAGACCGGCACCAAGGAGTATTTTGCCGAATCCGAATATGGCGTGAAGGCAAGTCCGCGCGTCAGCGCGCTGCGTTCCAATCTGCCGCGCGGCGGCGGACGCTATCATGTCGGCAAGCCCTATCAGGTGAAGGGCAAATGGTACCGTCCGAAGGAAGATCCCGACTACGTCAAGACGGGCGCGGCCTCCTGGTACGGCGATGCCTTTCACGGGCGCCTGACGGCCAATGGCGAAGTCTATGACATGACCCATCTGACGGCGGCGCATCCCACCATGCCGCTGCCGAGCTATGCCCGCGTCACCAACGTGCAGAACGGCAGCTCGGTCCTCGTGCGCGTCAACGATCGCGGCCCGTTCGCCCACGACCGGGTGATCGACCTGTCCGAGCGCGCCGCCGATCTGCTCGGCTACAAGAGCGTCGGGGTGGCGAAGGTCAAGGTCGAATATGTCGGTCCGGCACCACTCGAAGGGCGCGACGACCAGTATCTCCTGGCATCCTACCGGCCGGGCAACGCGGCTCCCGATCCCTCCGACGGGCTGCCGACGGGCGTGATGATCGCCATGAACGGCCCGACGCCGACGGCTTCGCTGCCGGGCGTGGCTGCCGCCGACGCCTTCGCCAGCCAGCCCGGCCTGGCGCCCGCACCGGCCGCTTCCGATGCGGCGTTCGCGCTGCCGGCCACCGGGCCGATCCTTCCGGACCGTCCGCGGACCCTGCCGTCAAAAGAGGTCGACATGGCGGCCCTGTCCTATGCGGACCGGCGGATCGCCAGCGCTGCCAGCGCCTTCGATCGCGTGCTTGACACCGGCCTGACGGCTTCCGCCGTGCAGCGCTGGTGGAAGGGTTCGCCCGCCGCGCCGGCGGCAACAACCGGCGAAGCCGGTTACCTCAACGCGGGCGCCTTCGCCTCGCGGCGTGAGGCCGAAGGGCTGGCGCAAAGTCTTTCGCGGCTGGGCAGGGTCGACCTGCAGGCGGTGACCGACGATCAGGGCGCGATGCTGTTCGTCGTCAGCGTCATGCCCGACGGTCGCATGGATCTCGACCGGATGCTGGAAACGGCCTGGGCCGAGGGCGCGCAGGACGCATTCGTCGTGCGCCGCTGAAACGCCGGCGTCCTTCTGGACGCCGTGCTTCAGAAATCGTCTGCCCGATCAACCGGCCGGCGTGCTGCCATGCCTTCAAGAGCTTGTGTTTTCCGCGACGGTTGATCGTCGGACCGTCCAGCCTGTACAATGGTGCCGGACGAAAATCGCGGGGGCGATGTGGTGTACCGATCGAGTTTGTTCGCAAAAGCGGCAGCGCTTGCCGCATGCCTGTTCCTGTCCGGCGCACAGACGGCTACCGCTCAGCTTTTCGAAACGCGCGCTGCCCAGGCTCACATGATCGATGCTGAGACGGGCGCCGTCCTCTTCTCCAGGAACGCCGATGCGAAAGTGCCGCCCGCATCGCTCGCCAAGCTGATGACGATGGAAATGGTCTTCGACGCGGTCGAAAACGGCCGCCTGTCCCTGAGCGACGAATTTTACGTCAGCGAGCACGCCTGGCGGACGGGCGGGGCGGTTTCGGGCACGGCCACCATGTTCGCCGAAGTGAAGTCTGAGGTTCCGCTCGAAGCGCTGATCCAGGCGGTCATCGTCCAGGCGGCGAATGACGGATGCATCGTCATTGCCGAGGGGATGGCCGGCTCGGAGGAGAATTTCGCCAGGATGATGACCGAGCACGCCCGCGCGATCGGCATGAAGAGCTCCGTCTTCGTCAACGCGACGGGCCTGCCGGCGTCCGGGCAGCATGTCACCATGCGCGATCTCGTCTTGCTGGCGCGCCACATCTGGCGCGAGCATCCCGACTTCTACAGGCGCTACGCGCAGGAAGCCTTCACCTGGAACAAGATCTTCCAGCGAAACCGCAATCCGCTCCTGCGCATGGACATCGGCGCCGAGGGCATGGCCATCGGCTTTGCCGAGGAAAGCGGCTATGCGCTGGTCGGCGCGATCGACCGCGGCGACCGGCGGCTGTTCGTCGCCATGAGCGGCCTTGAGAGCGCGGAGCAGCGCGCCGAGGAAGCGCGCAAGATCCTCGACTGGGGCGTCCGCGCCTTTGCGAAGACCGAGGTCTTCGCCGCTGGCGAAGTGATCGGCCGCGTCTCGGTCTTCGGCGGTGACCGATCGGATCTTGCGCTGCGGGCGAGGGAGCCGGTGGTCGTCTTCCAGCCGGTAGCCGATGCCGACCGCCTGACCGCGCGCATCGTCTACCAGGGCCCGGTGGCCGCTCCCGTCGAGGAGGGAATGCGGATCGGCACGCTCGAGGTCTGGGTCGGCGATACGCTCAGCCAGCAGACACCGCTCTATGCCGCCGAGGATGTGGGCGTCGGCCGCCTCTCGCACCGCGCGCTCGACGCGGTCGGCGAGCTCCTGACCGGCTGGCTCCGGAAATACCGCTCATAGCCGGCTTTCGTCTCACTTCGTCCAATGGGATGTTGAGAAGCCCCGCATGGCGTGGACCTTTGGGGTTCGAACGCCTAAGTAGGGGGTGAGGCTACCGGGAGCGAGGCTCCCGCGGCCACGGCGCCGTGCGGCCGTTCGGACGCACGAGGGACGCTGAAAGTCTTTGAATCTGCGCATCGTGCTTTCCGAAGATCGATCCGGTATTCGGGCCGATGCGCCGGGCGAAGGGAAAGTCTGTTGCGGCGCGGTTTCTTCATCACATTCGAGGGAGGCGAGGGTGCCGGGAAGTCGACCCAGATCGGGCAGCTGGCCGACAGCCTGCGCGAAGAGGGCAGAACGGTTCTGGTGACCCGCGAGCCGGGTGGATCGCCGGGCGCCGAAGCCGTCCGCCACGTGCTCTTGTCGGGTGCGGCCGAGCCCTTCGGCCCGGCGATGGAGGCGATCCTCTTCGCCGCCGCCCGCTCCGACCATGTCGAGCAGGTGATCCGCCCGGCGATCGAGCGCGGCACCGTCGTCCTGTGCGACCGCTTCCTCGATTCCTCACGCGTCTATCAGGGCGTGACCGGCGACCTGGAACCGGCCTTCATGGAGACGCTCGAGCGCGTCACGGTCAACGGCATGCTGCCGGACCTGACGATCATCCTCGACATCGACCCTGAGGAAGGGCTGCGCAGGGCAGGGGCCCGGCGCGGCAGCGATGCGCCCGACCGCTTCGAGAAGGAGACGCTGTCTGTCCACCGTCGGCGCCGCAGGGCGTTCCTGGAGATCGCCAGGGCCGAGCCCGACCGTTGCGTCGTGGTGGATGCCGAAGATCCGCCGGACAAGGTGGCCGCCGGCGTATTGAAGGCGGTGCGGGCGGCCATGGCGCGCGCCGAACGCGAGAGCGCTCTGAAGCCGATGCGGAGCAGGGCCTGATGTTCGAACGCATCGCTCCCGAACGGTTCGACACGCTGCCCGAGATTCCCGAGCCGGCGGAGAACCCCCTGCTGGTCGGCCACGAAGACGCCGCGGCGATGCTTGCCGGCGCCTACCGCGCCGGGAAGCTGCATCACGGCCTGCTGTTCGCCGGCCCTCCCGGGATCGGCAAGGCGACGCTCGCCTTCCACCTCGCCAACCACCTCTTCAACCACCCCGATCCGGCGGCCGCACCGCAGCATCTGGCAAAGCCCGATCCCGCCTCGCAGACCTTCCGGCTGATCGCGCAGGACGCGCATCCCTCGCTCCTGCACCTGACGCGCCCCTATGTGGAACGCGACAAGAAGTTCAAGACCGTCATCACGGTCGACGAGATCCGCCGCATCCAGCGGTTCCTGTCGCTGACCTCGCATGACGGCGGCTATCGCGTCGTCATCGTCGATCCTGCCGACGACATGAATGTCAGCGCCGCCAACGCACTCTTGAAGAGCCTGGAGGAACCGCCGCCGCGCACCGTCTTCATCCTCATCGCCCATTCGCTCGGCCGTCTCCTGCCGACCATCCGTTCGCGCTGCCAGATCGTGCGGCTGAGCCCCCTCGGCGCCGATCGGCTCGGCGGGCTCCTCAGGGCGCTCGGCGCGCCGGAGACGGAGGGTGAAACCGTCCTTGCCGACCACGCCCGCGGCAGCGTGCGCAACGCCATCCTGCTGGCGCAGTTCGGCGGTGCGGAGATCACCGGCGTGCTCGAACGCCTCGTGGCATCGCGGGACTTTGACGTCGCCGAGGCGCTGCGGCTCGGCGAGGCGGTGAGCGGCCGCGACCGCGACGTTCAGTTCGCGATCTTCAACCGCGCCGTCCTCGACCTGGTCGCCGGGCG
>NZ_JANKOF010000109.1 GCF_024655565.1 Nitratireductor sp. ZSWI3
GAGGCGTGGCACCCAGCGCCCAGGCAAACGGCTTCCGAGCTGCCGCCCCCCGCTTTCACGGCATCGCGCACGGTTGCCGAGGTGATCGAGGAGCGCGCACGGCTGCATCGTGCGCCACAAGCCGCAGCGCCGCAGGCTGCGGCGGCCGCGTCGGCTGTTGCCGCGACGGCGGCGCTGAACGATGAGGAAACCGCTCCCGAGAGTGCGGAGGAACTCGCCCTCGACGACCTGTCCGATGCCTTGGACGAAGAGATGCGGAGCGTCAGCCGGGAGGCACGTCCCTCGCTCGAGGACGAGATGAGCCGGTTGCTCGATGAGCTGACAGACGAGCACAGGACCAATCGCTGATTGCATAAGAAAAAAGGCGCCGGATCATCGATCCGGCGCCTATAATTCAATGACGACAGCCTGGATGCGTCAGTCGTCGCGATAGACTTTCTCGCGACGCTCGTGACGTTCCTGCGCCTCGATCGACAGCGTGGCGATGGGACGCGCATCGAGACGTTTTAAGGAAATCGGCTCGCCGGTTTCCTCACAATAGCCGTAGGTGCCGTCCTCGATCCGCTGCAAGGCGGCATCGATCTTGGCAATCAACTTGCGCTGCCTGTCACGCGCACGCAACTCGATGGCACGATCAGTCTCCGACGAGGCCCGATCCGCAAGGTCCGGGTGGTTCGCGTTCTCCTGCTGCAGTGCCTCGAGGGTTTCACGAGCCTCCTTGAGGATATCATTCTTCCAACGCAACAACTTGGCGCGGAAGTAAGAGCGTTGCCGCTCGTTCATGAAGGGCTCGTCCTCGGTGGGCACGTAGTCGGCATCAATGAGCTCATTCATCGAGTCACCCTAAGATGTTCTAACGCCGGCGCCTATATATTCGCGCCCCCGCACAACCACAAGCACAAAGCCGGTTCGCTTCACGGTTTTGTTAAATTGGCCGGGGAAAGTCGCATAAGCTTTTCCGCAAAGACAAATGCGTATTAGGCTGTTTCACGGCCTCGGCAGGTGATTTGCCGCCCGGGTCACGCGAGCAGGCCGCGGTTTCGGGCCCAAAATTGAGGATCGAGGGGGGATTTCGGGCCGTGTACAGGCTTTTTCTTCTGAGGCACGCAAAGGCAGGCTGGGCGGCTCCCGGGATGACGGATTTCGACCGCGGACTGACCGCATCGGGGATCGCCGATGCCCGGATCCTCGGGCGGCGGATGCGGGAGACGGGGCTCGTCCCCGATCAGGTGCTCTGTTCCCCGGCGCGGCGGGCGCGGGAGACCTGCGATCACGTCCTGTCGTCTTTCTCGCAACCCGGGCCCGAACCCTTCTTCGTGGACGAGCTCTACAACTCAGACGCGACGCACTATGTGGACGCCATCCGCGCCGCGGCGCCGGCCCGCTCGCTGCTGATCGTCGGACACAATCCGATGATGGAGGATCTCGCCTATGCGCTTCCGGCGGGCGGCGATGACCGGGCGATGCGGCTTGCCGCCGCCGGCTTTCCCACCTGCGGCCTCGCGGTGATCCGCTTCGAGAGGGCGCTGTCGGACCTGATGCCGGGCTCCGGTCATCTCGACGATTTCCTGAGGCCGGAACGGGTCCGGCAATGAGCGATCGCTCCCTTCAATCGCAGAATCGGCTCCCTATATGCAAGGTCTTGCGTTATTTGAGGATTTCGCCTCTTGGCATCTTTGACGACGTTTTCTGACGAAGCACGCATCGCACTCGATACGCTTGCCGGCCGGGCCGCCGGATTGGTTTCGCCATCGCTCCGGCTTGGCGTCACGGGGCTGTCGCGCGCCGGCAAGACCGTCTTCATCACCGCATTCGTCCACAATCTCCTCCATGGCGGGCGGCTGCCGATGTTCGATGCCCAGAAGTCGGGGCGCCTGGCCAAGGCCTATCTGGAGCACCAGCCCGACGACACGGTGCCGCGCTTCCAGTACGAAGATCACATCGCGGCGCTCGTCGACCAGCGCGTGTGGCCGGAATCGACGCGCGCCATCTCCGAATTGCGACTGACCGTCGAATACGAGTCGGCATCGGCCTGGAACCGCCTCTTCTCCCGCGGCAAGCTTTCGTTCGACATCGTTGATTATCCGGGCGAATGGCTGCTCGACCTGCCCCTTCTCGGCAAGAGCTACGAGGCGTTTTCCGCCGAAGCCATCGAGATGGCCCGATCGCCGGCCCGCGCCGATCTTTCAGCGGAGTGGCGCAGACTGGCCGAAGACGTCGATCCGAACATGCCCGCCGACGAGACGGTTGCCCGCGCTCTGTTCGAGGCCTTCTCGGCATATCTCAGCGCCTGCAAGGCCGACCACCGCGCGCTCTCGACCCTGCCGCCCGGCCGTTTCCTCATGCCCGGCGATCTCGAAGGCTCGCCCGCCCTCACCTTCGCCCCGCTGAAGACCGGCGACGGCAAGCCGAGGGCCGGCTCGCTGCACGCGATGATGGAGCGGCGCTTCGAAGCCTACAAGACCCACGTCATCCGCCCCTTTTTCCGCGAGCATATAGCAAGGCTCGACCGGCAGATCGTGCTTGTCGATGCCATGCAGGCGATGAACGCGGGCCCGGAGGCCGTCGCCGACCTGGAACGCTCGCTCACCGAAATCCTCTCCTGCTTCCGCCAGGGCCGCAGCAATCTCCTCACCGGCCTTCTGACGCATCGTATCGACCGCATACTGGTCGCCGCCACCAAGGCTGATCATGTCCATCATGAAAGCCACGACCGACTGCAGGCGATCGTCCGCCGCCTGGCCGACCGCGCCATCGCGCGGGCCGGCTTTTCCGGAGCCGCCGTCGACGTTCTGGCGATGGCGGCGGTGCGCGCCACGCGGGAGGGAACCGTGCGCCAGGGCAAGGAGACGTTGCCCGTCATCATCGGCACGCCGCTGGCCGGAGAAACCATCGCCGGCCAGTCCTTCGACGGCGAAACGGAAACCGCGATCTTCCCGGGCGACCTGCCGGAGAAGCCGGGGCAGTTGTTCAAACAGGGACGGCGGCACGGCGGCAACGGCGAAACGCTCACCGAAGCGCCGACCCGCTTCGTGCGTTTTCGCCCACCGAAGCTCGAGCGCACCGCCGAGGGCGTCACCCTTTCGCTGCCGCACATCCGGCTTGACCGGGCGCTTCAATTCCTGATCGGAGATCAACTGGCATGAGCAGGTCCCCTCAGGCGTTCCGCATCGATCCCCCCAAACCCGAGCCGCAAGAAAAGCCTGTGGCAAAGCGCGCGCCGCGCGCCATCGATCCTGGCAAAGCGGTCACGGTGACGGCCGATCCCGTGGATTTCTTTTCCGAGCCCGATGCGGCGCTCAGCGAGCCGCCTCCCATTCCCGCGCGCCGTCGTTCCCTGCTGGCCCGCATTTTCTTCGCCGCGCTCGGCCTGCTGGTTTCCCTGGCGATCGGTCTGTGGGCCGATCGGCTGATCCGCGACCTGTTTGCGCGGGCCGACTGGCTCGGCTGGATCGCGCTCGGCGCGGCCGCCGTTGCGCTCCTCGCCCTTCTGACGATCGTCAGCCGCGAGGTGCTGGCCCTGATGCGGCTCGCATCAATCGAGGAGATCAGGCGGAGCGCGGCGGATGCGATCATTCGCGACGATGCCGCGGAAGCCCGCAAGATCCTCGCACGCTTGTCCGCGCTCGTCGCCGCAAAGCCGGAAACCGCCGCCGGCAGGAAGACGCTCGACAGCATCAAGGACGATGTCATCGACGGATCGGACCTGCTCGCGCTCGCCGAGAAGGAACTGCTCGCGCCGCTCGACGCGATGGCGCGCAAGCAGGTTCTCGACGCAGCAAAACGGGTTTCCGTGGTGACCGCCGTCTCGCCGCGCGCGCTGGTCGACGTCCTTTACGTGCTGTTCGAAGCAGCGCGGCTGACGCGGCGGATCGCCGAGATCTATGGCGGGCGGCCGGGCTTCCTCGGTTTCCTGCATCTGGTCCGCAGTGTCCTCGCCCATCTTGCCGTGACCGGTTCCATGGCCGCCGGCGAGACGCTGATGCAGCAGATCGTCGGGCATGGATTGGCGGCGCGTCTTTCGGCCAAGCTCGGCGAGGGTGTCGTCAACGGCATGATGACGGCGCGCATCGGCATCGCCGCGATGGCCGCCGCCCGCCCCCTCGCCTTCAACGCCCTGCCGAGGCCTGGCATCGGCGATTTCCTGAAAACGCTCACGAGCTTCGCATCGAGCAAGGCGGAGGAAAAGGTTGCGGCAGGCGAGCAATAAGTGACCGGCGCGCGCCGGGAAGCCCACGATACGCCTACGCTCGACTCGATGCGTATGGTAGACAAAGCCTTAACCAATCTTAGGCATGGTTTTCCGCAAACTTTGTCGCAACCTCAACCGGTCCGGTTTCCTTATGCTGAAAATCGCGCTCAAGCTCGCCGTTATCGCCATCGCAGCGGCGCCACTCACCGGCCTTGCGTCCAGCGCCCAAGCATCGGAACGGGAGAAGAAGTTCTTCCAGTCGGTCGAAGGGGTGTGGTCGGGTCCGGGCGAGATCGTCGCCGGCAAGTACAAGGGCACGAAATTCGTCTGCAATTTCGATGGCGGCACGCCTGACAACGAGATCGGCATGGCGCTCGACGGCACCTGCCGCGTCGGTGTCTTCACGCAGCCGATGAAGGCAAGCGTGGTGCGCGGCAAGTCCGGCTACACCGGCACGTTCCTCGACGGCGCCGCCGGCAAGGGCCTTGACGTGACCGGCGGCAAGGTGACGGGCAACGACGTCGTCTTCGCCCTCAACCGCTCGTCTCTGAGCGGCGCCATGCGCGCCCGCATCACCGACCGCAACACCCTGCACATCACGATTTCCGTTCGCGTCGAAGAGGAGATGGTGCCGGTGATCGGCATGAAGCTCAAGCGCGTCGACGGCGGCACGGTCAGCGCAATCGCCCGGAAATAGACCTGATCCTCTTTAAAGGAAAATCGGTCTATCCTATTGCATTTGCTTCATTTGTGAGACGTCGGACGTTTCCGTCCGACGGCAAATGGCGTTAACCGGCCTGCGGCTTCCACCATTGGTCGGCCGGGGCGCGTTTTTCGATGCCGCCCAAATCCAGCCGCTGCAGGAGATCGCCGATCCGCACCCCTTCGAGCCGGCGCTCCGGAGCGATCTCCGACAGCGGCAGCAGAACGAATGCCCGCTCGGCCATGCGCGGATGAGGAATGACCAGCCCTTCCGCCTCGATCGAGACCTCGTCGTAAAGCAGGATGTCGATGTCGATGGAGCGTGGTCCCCAGCGCTCGTCACGCACCCGCTTCAGCCCGCGCTCGATGTCGAGGCAGGCCTCCAGCAACGCCTTGGGCTCGAGGCGGGTGCGGATATGCGCCGCCGCGTTGAGGAAATCGGGCTGATCGGTCTTTCCCCAGGGCGGCGTCCGGTAAAGCGAGGACACGGCCACGACCGTCGTGTCCGGCCGCGCATCGAGCGCCGCGAGCGCGGCGCACATGGCCTTGTCCGGCTCGCCGACATTGCCGCCGAGCCCGAGGAAAACGTCGTGCAGCGACGTCATGCCTGCGGCCACACGACCGTGACCTCGACATGATCGAGAACGCCCGGAACCGGTGCGTTGGGCTTGCGGATGGTGATTTCGGCGCGCGCGATCTCCGGGAACCGCGCTGTCAGCGCCTGCGCGACCTCCAGGGCCAGCGCCTCGATCAGGAACCGCCGCTTGCCGGTGACGATCTCCTCGATGACCTGAAAGGCGACGCCGTAATCGACCGTGCCCTCCAGCGCATCGTCGTCCAGCGCCCTTCCCGGCCGCACGGTCAGGTCTGCGTCCACATAGAACCGTTGGCCGAGCCGCTCCTCTTCCTCGTGCACGCCGTGGCGCGCGAAGAAGGCGCAGTTCTTCATCCGGATCACATACATCATCGCTCCAACCGCCTATCTCGAAGCCGCCAGTATAGCATCCGCCACCTTCAGGGCGTCCCTGTTGATTGCGACATCGTGCACTCGGAAAACGGCCGCTCCCCGCAGGCGGAGGGCGACGCTGGTCGCCGCCGTGCCGGCGTCGCGCGCCGCCGCGTCTTCCCGGCCGGTCATATGGCCCACGAACCGCTTGCGCGAGGTGCCGACGAGAAACGGAAATCCCAGACCGGCCAACTCCTCGAACCGGTTCATGATCTCGATGTTCTCATGCGGGTCCTTGGCAAAGCCGAAGCCGGGGTCGAGCACGATCTGGCTCGCGCCGACCCCCGCCTCACGGGCGAGCTCCACCGAACGGCGCAGGAAGGAAAACTGGTCGGCGATCACATCGGGCAGTTTCTGCCGCTCCCGGCCGGTGTGCATGATGACGAGCCCCGCTCCGGTCTGCGCCGCCACGCGTGCGATGCCCGGCTCCCGCTGCAGGCCCCAGACATCGTTGACGATGTGCGCGCCGCAGGCCACCGCGCGGCGCGCCGTTTCCTCGCGATAGGTATCGATGGAGATGATGACGTCGGGCCGGCTCGCCAGGGCTTCGATGACCGGCAGGACGCGGCGCTGCTCTTCGCGCTCCGAAACGGATTCGCCGCCGGGCCTGGTGGATTCGCCGCCGACATCGATGATGGCCGCGCCATCCTCCAGCATGCGCTCGGCCTGTTCGATCGCCAGGTCCGCTTGTTCGAAGCGCCCCCCGTCCGAAAAGCTGTCCGGGGTGACGTTGAGAATCCCCATGATGAGGGCGCGCGGCCCGAGCGTCAGACTGCGCCCATGCGCGAGTGTCCAGGTGCAGGTCGTCATGCTCTCATCCGCGATCCAAATTTCGGCTGGCCAAATTTCGGCAGCGCCGTTTCTGCGGCGCATTGCCGCCAAAATCAATGCTCATACGAAATATGTATGTGCGAAGTCGGATGCTCTCTTCCGAAACCGGTTGTCAGGACATGCGCAAGACCGCAGGGTGTAGCAAGGAGTCGCCATGAGACGCATCGTTCTGCCAATCGTTCTGCTTGCCGTCCTGGCACCGCTGCCGGCGGCGGCGGCCAGCGTTTCGCGCAGCTACAGCTACTTTCCGATCGGCGGCAAGACCCTGAGCGACATCGAGCGCCAGTTGCGCTCGCGCGGCCCGCAGGTGCAAAGCACCGGCCAGAGGCACCCTGGCGCGACGCGGATGGAGTTCACCACCAAGATCAGCTACGCCGAAACGCAGAGTTCCTGCCGCATCGCCAGGGTGGATGTCACCGTCAAGGCGCAGGTCTTCCTGCCGCGCTGGCGCAACCGCCGCGGCGCCGATCGCGAAACGGCACTGATCTGGGACACCCTGTCGAGGGACATCAAGCGGCACGAGGAAAGCCATATCGGCATCGCCAAGCGCTTTGCGCGCAAGATCGAGGATGTCGTGGAAGCGCTCCCCGGGCGCTCTTCCTGCCCTCCGCTGCAGAAGGCGGCGGAAGAACGGACAGCGCGCATCCTCAAGGAACATGACGATGCCCAAGCGCATTTCGACCGGGTCGAAAGTCACAATTTCGAGGATCGCATGATGCGTCTTCTGAATTATCGGCTGGAGCAGATTGGAAAAGGTCGCATCCCCGGCTGAAACGCAACCTCTGCCGCCGAGACTCAGGCCTGGCGCTCGGGAATGCGCACGACCAGCCCGTCGAGCTCGTCCCTGACGATGATCTGGCAGGAAAGGCGAGACGTCGGCTGGACGTCGAAAGCGAAATCCAGCATGTCCTCCTCCATCGCCTCCGGCTCGCCGACCGCGTCGGCCCAGTCCGCATCGACATAGACATGGCAGGTTGCGCAGGCGCAGGCGCCCCCGCATTCGGCCTCGATCCCTGGAATGGCGTTGCGAATGGCGTTCTCCATGACCGTCGTGCCATTATCGGCTTCGATCTCGAATGCGCGGTCGTCGGGGGTGATGTAGGTGATCTTCGTCATGCGAACTTTCCGGAACGTGCACGGAAACGACCGGCACATGCATGGCGTTGACTTAGTGAGTTTGCCCTCGAAACTCAATCGGCTTTAGCGTCTTTCGCCGCATCCGGATATAAATAAACAATAAAATCAATTGCTTCATCTACCATTCCAAACAAAGACATCAGCGCCGCGTCGTTCAGCGGATCGTTCTGCAGGATGCAGGCCTGCTCGGCCAGGCGGAATGCGCCCATGCTGCAGGCCGAACCCGTCAAGGCATGGGCGAGTTCCCTCCGCCCCTGCCCGTCGGCCTCGGCCATCCGTGCCGGGATCTCCCTTATATGCATGACAAACATGCCAAGGACCTCCCGCTCGAGGGCCTTGTCGCCGAGCGTCTGACGCGCCAGATGGGCAAGGTCGAGCGGTCCGGCAGGGTCTTCCCCGGAGCTTTTGCCGCTGTCCGCCCTGTGCCCTTGATGCTCCGCCATCGGCCGCCGGTTCCCCACCTTCACCGTTCACACACTATTAAGCCCGGATGGACAGGGGGTTAACGCGGCTGCCTCAAAACGATCCATCCGCCCAAAGTGTCGTTAACCTTATGTTTAAACTTTTACGCATTTGGCCGAATGCGTGTTTTCAACAGGCAAGTGTCCCACTACGATACGCTTGGCTCATTTTGGGCATAGTACCGGATTACGAGGCCTTATTGGATTATGAGGCTCCGGGTGTGAGTAGCTGAGGTGTGGCGATTATGGCGCGTACAGTAACGAAGAAAACCGAACCGGAACGCGATTTCGCAAAGGAACTCGAGGATGCACTCGACCTTGAGCTTTCGGAAGGCCTGGACAGCGGGGATCTCGACATCGCCGCATCCATGGAGGATCTGGAGGCACAGATCTCGCAGGCTGCCGAGGAGCTGGCGCGTGAGGGCCGCACCGAAGACGATGAGGCTCCCGCCGTCGCCGAGCCGCCTTCCGCAACAAAGACCGCACCGCCTCCGCCCGTGACCGAGAAATCCGAAGTCAATCCGGAACCGGCGGAGGCGCCGCTCGAAGCGGCGGCGGCGACCATGAACCGCCTCGGACTCACCCCTGCCGAGAATCGTCTGGGCCTCACCCCCGCCGAGCCAGCGCCGAAGGAGGCGCAGGCACAGCCCTTTGCGCCTGCCAATGACGACCGGGTCGGCGATTTCACCCAGCTTGCCCGCAAGCTGAACCGGCGCGCGCCCAACACCGCCTACTGGCTGGTCGCGGCGCTGTCGGTCCTGTGGGTCGGCGGCGGCCTGCTGCTCGGTCACCTTCTTTACGGCCCCTCGCTCTGGCAGATCCGCTCCGCCGATGCGTTCATGAACGCGCCCTACGCCCTCGCCCTGCTGATCGGCATCGTCGTGCCGGTGATCCTGTTTTGGGGCTTCGCCGTGATGGTCCGCCGCGCGCAGGAGATGCGCATGGCCGCCCAGTCGATGGCGGAAATGGCCTTCCGCCTTGCCGAGCCGGAAAACCTGGCGCATGAGCGCGTCATGACGGTCGGCCAGGCCGTCCGCCGCGAAGTCCAGGCCATGGGCGACGGCATGGACCGCACCCTTGCCCGGGCTGTCGAACTCGAAACGCTGGTGCACACCGAAGTCAGCGAATTGGAGCGCGCCTATTCGGAAAACGAGGCGCGGATTCGGCACCTGGTCGACGGGCTGGGCAGCGAGCGCGAGGGCATCGTCGGCCATGCCGAGCGCGTCCGCGCGTCCATCGCCGGCGCCCATGAGATCCTGAAGGAAGAGCTCGATACGGCCGGAGACATGATCCGGTCGACCATCGCCGACGCCTCGCGCCAGCTCGCCGCGACCGTCACGCAATCGAGCGAGGCCCTCCTCAAGCAGCTGGAAGGCACCGGCGGCACGCTCCACCAGGGCATCGACGAGCGCATCCAGGCGATCTCGCAGAAGATCACGACCTCCGGCGACGCCGTGGCAAATCTGCTCGACACCCGCATCGCCAGCCTCAACAAGGGCACCGAGGAGGCGACCCAGACGCTCGGCAACCTGTTCGACGCCCGCCTTTCCACGCTGACGGCGCGCACGGACGAAGCCACGCGGACGATCGACACCCTGTTCGACACGCGTCTTTCCGCGTTGACGGCGGGCACCGAGGAAGCGACCCGCACCCTGGGCGGGCTTCTCGACAGCCGCATTTCCACCCTGTCCCAGAACACCGAAGACGCCCGGCAGACCATCGGCGACATTCTCGACAGCCGGCTTTCGAGAATGGCCGAGGAAAACAAGGAAATCAGGGAAACGCTCGGCAACCTCTTCGACGAGCGTCTTGCGACGCTTGCCGAACGGTCGGATCAGACGACGCGCGCCCTCGGCTCCCTGTTCGAGACCCGCAGCTCCGCCCTTCTGTCCTCGCTGGGACAGGCGAGCGAAGCCTTGAACAGCGAGTTCGACACGCGTCTCGGTCAGCTCGAAAGCGCCATCACCGAGCGCGGCCGCGCCCTGATCTCGGAGTTCACGACGCGCGCCGAGGCGCTCGACGCCGGCACGCACAAGCTCAACACCGCCCTGGAGGCGCGCGCCCGCAGCATCAACGAAACGCTTGTCGAGCGCACGCGCGAGATCGCCAACACCTTCGCGCGCGGCAAGGACGAAGTCGCCGCCGCCGTCGAGCTCGGCAAGTCGGCGCTCGATACGGAACTGGCGGATCTCGTTGCCTCCACCAGCATCATGCTGGAGAACACCGCCGGCGAGTTCGGCAAGAGCCTGGACAAGGGCTGGGCGCAGATGAGCGCTCAGTTCGATTCGGGCATCGATCGCCTGGATTCGGCGCAGGCCCGCCTGGGCGAGGCGATCGAAGGCCACATCGGCTCCTTCGCGGGCACGCAGGAACGGCTGTCCGGCGCCCTGCATGAGGAAATGGCCAAGCTCGATGACGCGCGAGCCGCCTTCGAGGCAGGCATCGGTGCTCAGACCGAGCAACTCGCCAGGACGCGGGACGGCTTTGCCGAGGCGCTCGAGATCAACATCGCCAAGATCGATGAGCGTCGCGAGATGCTCAATGCGGTCATCGATGCCGACGCGGCGCGGGTCAACGAGATGTTCGCGCGCCAGACGGGCATCATCGAGGAACGCACCCAGACCATGGAGAAAGCGCTTTCCATGGGCGTCGAGAACGTGCGCTCGACCCTCGAGAACAGTGCGATCGTCGTCGCAGGGGCCCTGCGCGACAAGGTCGTCGAGGCAACGGCCGCCCTGCACACGGAGACCGGCAAGCTGCTCGAAGACGCCGACCAGCGCATCGCCGCCCGCGCCGACAAGACGGCGCAGGTGCTGGGTGCCCAGATCGAGGGCATCGACCGCAGCTTCGACAATGCGGCCCTCCGCTTCAGCGAAAAGGCAGGCGCCTTCACGCAGAGCTTCGACGAGCTGGACGGCCGCATCGCCGCCCGTGCCGAACAGACGGCGCAAACCCTAGGCGCGCGCATCGGCGACATCGATCGCGCCTTCGAGGATGCCTCCGCCCGCTTCACCGAACGCGCAGGCGTCTTTGCGCAAACCTTTGCCGAGGTCGACGGCCGCATCGCCGATCGTCTGTCGACGACCGCCGAGACGCTCTCCCAGCACACCAGGGCGATCTCCGACGCTTTCGAGACTGCCGACCGCAATCTCGTGAACCGTGTCGACCAGACGGCCGATGCGCTGACGGCGAGAACCGAGGATCTCGCCAGGACCTTTGCGGATTTCGACCAGCAGATCATCGCGCGGACGCACCAGACATCGGCGGAGCTCGATGCGCGTGCCGCTTCGATGGGCGAATCCCTTTCGCAGCTCGACAGCCGGCTCTCCAACAGCGCCAGCCTCATCGCCGATTCCATCGCCAACGGGCTCGAAAACGCGGATGCGAGACTGCGCGAAAGCGCCGAATCGGTGGCCCAGCACCTCAACCAGCAGCTCTCCACGACGCAGGCGCGCCTGGTGTCCACCGCCGACACGATTGCGCAGACATTCGCCTCCGTCGACGAGCACATCAGCAAACGCACCCACGATACGGTCTCGACCCTCGAGGAGCGCACCCGCGAGCTCAACGCCATGCTCGCCGGACGAACCTCGGAGATCACGCGCATTCTCGACGAGACGGCACGCCCGCTTGTGGACCGTTTCGCGGCCAGCGGCGGCGAATTGCGGACCAACATCGAGAAGCTGACCGAGGAGGCGACGCAGCGCCTGCAGAGCGAAAACGCCGCCCTCGTGCAGGCCCTGACGAGCCGCACCAACGAGACGCTGGCCGCCATCGAGAGCGCGCAGGCCAGCCTCTCCGACCGGGTCGACGGGCTGCTGCAGCGGCTCGGCGCGTCCGGCCAGCGGCTCGGCACGCTGATCACGACGGCTTCCAAGAACCTCGCCGACGTGGACGAGCGCTTGAGCGGAACCGCCACGGCCTTTGCGGCGAATGCCGAGAAGGCTGCCGAGACCTTCTCGAATTCAGCCAGCCTGATCAACGCCAACTCGGGCCGGTTGGCCGACTTCTCCGACCGCACCCTGCGGGAGATCTCGGCCATCGCCAGCCGCTTCGAGGATCACAGCAAGGTTCTGGAAAGCGCCTCAGAGCTTCTCGAGAAAGCGCAAACCAGCCTGACCGGCAATTTCGAAGGCCGTCAGGAGGCGCTCGAGGCGCTCGCCAAGGGTCTGGTGGAGAAATCCGAGCAGATCGAGAAGACGATGAATTCCTTCGACGGCTTCATCGAACGGCTTCTGTCTTCGGCGGAGGGTCGCACCCAAAAATCCGTCGAAGGCATTCGCGAGGCCATTGCGGAAGTCGTCGAGTCGGCGACCAGCCGGTTCTCGGGCGCCACCGAGGAGATCCGCCGGACCGCTTCGGCCATCCGCAACGAGCTCGAGCAGACGCGCACCGACGTCAAGCGCGGCATCGCCGAGCTTCCGGCGGAGGCCAAGCAGTCCACGCACGCGATGCGCAGCGCCATCACCGAGCAGGTGAACGCCCTGAAGGAACTGTCCGAGATCGTTGCGAGATCCGGCCGCATGCATGGCTTGGAACAGGCGCCGGAAGCGCCGCGGGCATCCGCCCCGCTTGCGCCGCAGCCCGAGCCGGTGCGTGCGCCCGCAGCTCCCATGCCCCCGGTCATGGAACGGCCCCGCCAGGCTCCCGTCGAGCGTCAGGAGCAGGCCCGCCCGGCCGCTCCGCAGATCAAGCAGCCCGAGCATTCGGCCGGCGGCGGCTGGATCCGCGATCTCTTGCGCAGCGCCTCCAGCAGCGAGGGCGCCCCGCAGCGCGAAGGTGCTCCGTCGGTCCAGAAGGAAGACCGCTCGGCGCTTCACGTCGTCGAATCGCTGAACTCGCTTTCCGTCGACATCGCCCGTGCGATCGACCACGAGGCATCGATCGACCTTTGGGACCGCTATCGGCGCGGCGAGCGCAACGTCTTCACACGTCGCCTCTACACGCTGAAGGGCCAGCAGACCTTCGACGAGATCCAGCGCAAATACCGGACCGACCCGGACTTCCACGCCGCCGTCGATCTCTACTGCCGCGATTTCGAGAAGCTGCTGCGCGACGTGTCGCGGTCGGACCGCGACAACATGATGACGCAGACCTACCTGACCTCGGACACCGGCAAGGTCTACACCATGCTGGCGCATGCCAGCGGGCGGCTCCGTTGATCGGATCCCGGATCCAGTCGCAAACAGAACGGGCCTTTGGGCCCGTTTTTTTTGCGAGTTTGCAAGGGAGAAGCTGCCGTCCGCGTCTGCCGGCAATGCGCGGTCAGGTGTTGGCGGCGGTCCAGTCCACGAGGCCGGAGACGGCTGTGGCAAAGGCACGGTCGAGGGCGGCCGCATAGGCCTGCCCGCCGCTGCCAGTAACAGGCACCGAGGCCGTGAAGGTCCGCGAGGCACGCACCACGCCGGTGCGGTCGTTCAAGAGGCGGACGAAAATCTCCACCTCGGCCCGGTCCTGCCCGCCGACGCGTATGTCGAAGGCCCGCAGGTCCGCAAGGAGCTGATAGTCGATGGCCAGCCCTTCCCCGGGCCTGCCGACGCCGCCGAAGCGTCCCGACTGCTGGAAGAGATCGGCGAGCCTTGCCTGGACGATGCGCGGCAGGCGGTCGGCCCAGCGCGCGCCGCCGAGCAGCTGGATCGCACCCCCTTGGGTTCGAATGACGATGTCTTGTCCGTCGAGCGTCTTGATGGCGCTCGGTTCGGTTATAAGCAGTTGCTTGCGCGACGCCCTGCCGGCATCGGCGATCGCCGGCGTCGTCAGGTCGAATGCATCGACCGGTGCAGGACCGCCGCCAGGCAGTGCCGCGCACCCCGCGAGCACGCTCCCGATCAGCATCAGCGCGGAGAACCTAGCCCTCGTCTTCAACAAACGCTCCTCGAACCAAGCCCCGTGCTACCGGGAGATTCGCCCCTCAAACGTGCTTAAATCATCAGATTGTTTGGGATGCCCCAACGTGAATGTCAACGCCGCACACGACCGTCGTAGCGGCGAATGCTCCCCTCTCCCCCGGTTATGATGCGCTGCGGGTTCTGCTCGAAATCGCTCACGGCGCCTTCGATCCGGTTGATCGACCGTCGGGCATCGCGCACCAGCGCTTCGACTTCGCGCAATCCCTGGCCCGAGAATCGCTCCAATCCGCCGGAAATGGCGTTGACGCGGGTGGTCAGCGTCTCGGCCATGTCGCGGAAGGATTTGAGCGTCGCGCGCGCCTCGGCGACGATGCCTTCGCCATCGCCCGATTCAAGCATGCCGTCCAGTTTCGCCAGGACCGAGTCCAGCCGCACCGAGGAACGGTTCAACTGATCGGCAAGCTGGCTCGCATCGGTGATGAACTTGTCGATGTCTTCCTTCCGCTTGTCCACGGTTTCGCTGACGTCGGCAATGTTCCTGGCGGCCTGGTTCACGGCGGTGCTGGCCTCCTCGAAATTGCCCAGCGTGGCCTTGACCGTCGCCGGATCGACGCTGTCGAGAACCCCGTCGAGCTTGCTCAGTGTCTCGCTGGCGCCGTCGGAGAAGGTGCGGATCGAGGTGACCGTCTGATCGACCCCCTTCATGAGGCCGTCGAAATTCTCGCTGACCTGGTCCAGGCGCTGCGAGAACTGTTCGATATTGGAGACCACCGAAGCGACCTTGTCGCGATCGACCGACGTGATGAGTTCCTCCGCGGCCTTCAGCGTTCTGTCGAGCTGGCCCGAAACGCCGGAGATGGTCTCCGACAGGGAGCTCACATTGGCGAGGAACGTGTCGATCCCATCCGAATTGCGCTCGAGCGCCTGCGAGAATCGTTCGACGTTGCGGATCGTCTGGGTCAGCGGCGCGCGCGCATCCTGCGTGAAGCCTTCGAGCTGCGAGACCACCGAATCGGCCCGCGTCAGAAGGCTCTGCGCGGTCTGCAGGAGGTTTGTCACGGCCGACGGGCTGGCCTGGATCTCGGCCACCGTGTCCTGCTCCTCGGCGACGTCGAGCAGGTTCGGCTCGCTCGGATCGCCACCGCGCAGCTCGATATTCGCCTGGCCGGTGAGCCCGGCGAGACCGACATCGGCCCTGGTCGAATGGGTGATCGGCGTCAGCCGGTCCACCTCCGCATCGGCGATCGCGACCGTCGGATTGTTGAGATCGAGATAAACGCGGCGCACGTCGCCGACCTTCACGCCGTTGAACAGCACGGCGCTGCCGCGCGACAGGCCGGACGCCGATCCGGGAATGCGGAAGCGCAGCGCTGCCGTCTCCCCCCGGTCGCCGATCGCCGCCGTCCAATAGACGAAGCCGAACGCCGCCAGAATGGCCAGAACGGTGAAGAACCCGACAAGAACGTAGTTGGCTTTGGTTTCCATAAGACGCCTGCTTATACCAAGGGAGATAACTGTTGACCAATCTGACCGGAGGTATCGCGTGTCGTGGCAAGGCGCGCCGCGCGCGGCGATGCCTTTGCATCGTTAGCGCGGTGCAACGCCGCCACGGCGCGCGAGAGCC
>NZ_JANKOF010000110.1 GCF_024655565.1 Nitratireductor sp. ZSWI3
GGGGCGCCACGGCGGCCGAGGCGCGGCAGAAGCCACAGGAGCACCGGCGCGCCGAGGAACGCCGTGACGGCTCCGGTCGGCAGCGAGATCGAGCTGATGGAGGCGAGTAGCTGCACGGCGAGATCTGTCACCGTGAGCAGAAGGGCGCCGATGAGGGGCGCCCAGATCAGCCGGGCACCGAGGCGCCGGCAGCCGACGGCGCGGGCGATCGCCGGGGCGGCCAGACCGACGAAGCCCAGCACCCCGACCTCCGCCGTGACGATGGCGGTGAGCACGACAGCGATGCCCAGCGCCGCAAGCCTGGTCAGCAGCGTGTTGACCCCCAGAGCGCCCGCCACCGTGTCGAGGTCGAGCATGGCGAGCGGGCGGGCGATCAGGGCGGCCAGGACCGCGGCGACGGCGAGCCGCGGCCAGAGCAGGCTCGCCACGTGCCAGTCATACTGCGTCAGCGCGCCGCTGCCCCACAGGAACAGCCCCGCCAGATACCGCTCGTTGTGCAGCACCAGGGCAGCGCTTCCCGACGACAGAGCAAGCCCGACGATCAATCCCGCCACCACCACGGAGAAGGGCTCGAGGCCACGCCGCCAGGACAGCGCCAGCACCAGGGCGGCCGCCGCCGCGCCACCGGCGATCGCCACCAGATCACGCCCGAAGGCGATCAGGGAGGGCGAAGCGAGGAGCGCGACGGAGAGGGCGAACTGGGCGCCGACCGAGACGCCGAGGGTGGACGGCGAGGCCAGCGGGTTGCGCAGAACCTGCTGCATCAGAACGCCCGCCAGCGCCAGCGCCGCGCCACAGACCAGGCTGACCGCAAGGCGCGGAAGCACGCTGTAGTGTACCCGCATTTCGCCCATGGCGAACGGATCGGGAGAAAGAAGCGCATCGGGAAGGCTGGCAAGGTCCGGCAGATGCCGCATCACGAGCAGCGACAGGAACGCCGCTGCCGTGGCCAGCAGAAGCAGGGACAAGGCCGGTGCGACAAGGCGCGCCTCAGGCTGCATCGCGCTCTCCGAATGCGGCAAGCTCGCCGGCGAAGCGCATCATTGCCGGCAGGGCGCCGAACATCAGCACGGTCGGAAACCGGTCGATCCTATTCCCGCGCACGAAGGGCATCTGCTGCCAGAGCGGGCTGCGCGCCAGGCTCGGCAGGACGTCGGGCGGCACCGGGTCGAGATAGAAGAGATGACTGTCCTCCACCCCCGCCAGCTCGTCGATGGCAACGGTCGCAAAGCCCCAGCCATTGGTCGTCCCGGTCCAGGCATTGGTCAGGCCCATGCGGTCCATGGCGTCCTGGAAGATGCCGTTCCTGCCATAGACGCGCACGTGGTAGGGATCCATGAAATTGACGAAGAACAGCGGCCGGTCGCGATAGGCGGCGCAGCGCCTTCCGGCCTCGCGGAACGTGCGCCCGGCCCGCGCGATCAGCGCCTCGGCAGCCTCCTCCCGGCTCAGGATCGCCCCAATCCGGCGGGTCGCTGCGACGATCTCCTCGAAGGGCGGCTTGCCGGTGTTGTGGACGTTGAAGCTGTCGACCGGCGCGATGCGCTCCAGATAGGGCCGCAGGGGCTCGAGATAGGGCGAGGAGAAGATGCGGTCCGGCGCCAGCGCCTGCAGCACCTCGAAATTGACCTCGCGCATCGAGCCGAGATTGACCGTCTCGTCCGGCAGCGCCGGCTCGACCACCCAGGTCGCCCAATCCGGTCTCGACGGGATGGCGATGGGCGGCACGCCGAGCGCGATCATGGTCGAGGCCACCGCGTAATCCAGCGCCGCGATGCGCGGCGGCGCGGCGCGGACGGGTGCGGCCGCGACGGCGGCGAGGCCGGCGACGAAGGCACGCCGCGACAGGGACCGCGCGGCAGGCATCAGAGCGCGAAGCCCAGCGGTGTCGACGTTCCGGGAGCGCTGACGACATGCATCGGCAATCCGTAGATCTCTTCCAGAACGGCCGGCGTCATCAGCGCCTCGGGTGCCAAGTCGTGAACGACGTGGCCGCCCTTCAGCGCCACGACACGGTCGCAGAAGCGAGCGGCGATGTTGACGTCGTGCAGGACGACGACGACGCCCATGCCCCGTTCGCGGGCGCAGGAGCGGACGAGGTCCATCACGCCGAGCTGGTGCACGAGATCGAGCGCGGCGATCGGCTCGTCGAGCAGCATGCACTCGGGAGACTGCGCCAGAAGCATGGCGAGCCACGCCCTCTGCCGCTCGCCGCCGGAGAGCGTGTCGACCAGCCGGCCGGCGAGCGGGTCGACCCCGGTCGCGGCGATCGCCTCCGCACAGGCCTCGCGGTGGCGCGCCGAGAACCGGCCGAGGGCGCCGTGCCAGGGATAGCGGCCGAGCGCCACCAGCTCGGCGACCGTCAGGCTGTCCGCCGCCGGCAGGTTCTGCGGCAGCCAGGCGACGGCGCGGGCGAAGTCGCGGCTGGAGAAGTCGCCGACGGCCCTGCCGCCGAACAGCACGGTCCCATGGTCCGGCGCCATCTGCCGGGCGAGCAGCTTGAGCAGGGTGGATTTGCCGGACCCGTTGTGGCCGATCAGCCCGCACACTTCGCCGGGGCGGAAGGCGAGATCGGAGATCCCGAGCAACGTGCGGCCGCCGGCGCGCACCACCACGTCCTGCGCCGCAAAGCCCCGCCCTTTCGGCGCGGCCGGGTTTCGCGTGTCGGGCAGGGTGGCGGCGTCCACGGTCACAGCTTCACCATTTGTACTTCAGGGCGCCGACCACGCTGCGGCCCTGCGCCAGATAGCAGTAGCCGCTCTCGCAGCTGGCCGGCCGGTTGTCCGTCAGGTTGGTCGCGCTGACGGTCAGCGACAGCCCGTCCCAATCGGGCCGCGCCTTGCCGAAATCGTAGCTCACGGCGGCATCGAGATAGGTCGCCGCCCTGTTGGTCGCCGTGTTGGCGCTGCTCGTGTAGCTCTTGCTGAGATGACGGACGCCCGCGCCGAGGGCGAGGCCGGCGAGCGGCGAGTTTTCGTCGAAGGTGTAGTGCGCCCACAGCGAGGCGACATGCCGAGGCGTGATGGCGGGCGTGTTGCCGATGATCGCCGCATTGCTGGAGCCGGTGATTTCGGCATCGTTGTAGCTATAGGCCGCCACCACGTCGAACCCGGAGGACAGCGATGCGCGCGCCTCGACCTCGAAGCCGCGCGTCGTCACCTCGCCCAGCGGCGCGTAGATGTAGGAGCCGGTGGTGCCGTTGAAGCCGACATATTCCGGCTTGTCGTGTTGGATGATCTGATAGGCGGCGGCCGACACCGAGAACGGCGCGCCGTCCGGTTGGTATTTGAAGCCCACCTCGATCTGCTCGGCCGTTTCCGGATCGAGGACGGCGCCCGCTGCATCCTTCTCTGAAAGAGGCAGGAACGAGGTCGCATAGCTCGCGTAAGGCGCAAAGCCGTTGTCGAAGCGGTAGAGCACGCCGAGCTGGCCGGAGAAGGCGCTGTTGCTCTTGTCGGCCGTCACCACGCCGGTGACGTCGTTGGTGTTGGTCTGGTCGGCCCAGTCGTGGCGGCCGCCGAGCGTGAAGCGCCAGCGGCCGAGCTCGATCTCGTCGAACGCATAGACGCCGATCTGCCGCAGATCGGCGCTGCTGCGATCGGTGATCGCTGGCGTCGGCCCGTCCACCCCGTAGACGGGATTGTTGAGATCGAGGTCGTAATCGGGATTGGCGGTGTCGTCCTTGCCGAATCCGAAGCTGGAGCGGACATCCGTGTAGTCGAGGCCGACCTGCACCTTGTGGCGCAGCGGCCCCGTGTCGAAATCCCGCGCCAGGCGCGTGTCGGCCTGGAAGACGTTCATGCGGTCGGTAACCGCGTTGCCGCCGCGCCGGTAGACATCGCCAACCCAGCCGCCGCTGCCGTCGGTGACATAGGAGGACAGATAGCGGGCGTCGAGATCCAGATAGGACCAGCGCACGTGCTGGCTCAGCTTCACGTCGTTGTCGAAGCGATGCTCGAACCTGTAGCCGAGCTGGTATTGCTCGACATACTGATGATCGTAGACCGGGTCGCTGGCCAGCATGTCGAGCGGCACGCCGAAGCGGTTCAAGGCTGCGGCCGAGGCCGAGGTCTTGTCCTTCTGGGCCTGTCCGTACAGCACCAGCGAGGTGTCGGCATCCGGCTGCCACATCAGCGATGGCTGGATCGACAGGCGGTCGTCATGCAGGTCGAAATTGGTGTCGGCGGCGCGTGCTATGCCGACGAGCCGGTAGAAGAGCGTCTTCTGCTCGTCCAGGGCATCGCTGAAATCGAAGGCGGCCTGATAGCGGTCGACCGTGCCGTATTGCAGCTCCACCTCGCGGTGCCGCTCGCCATCCGCCATCTTCGACACCTTGTTGACGATGCCGCCGGGGCTGCCGCCCCCGAAAAGCATCGAAACCGGCCCCTTGACGACCTCGATGCGCTCGAGGCTGTAGGGATCGTCGCGGAACATGCCGTAGTTCATGTAGGGCTGCCGCAGACCGTCGCGGAAGGCGCCCGTCGTGGTGAGCGCGAAGCCGCGCACATAGATCTGGTCGAAGCGCGGATCGTAGCCATAGCCGCCGGTCACCACGCCGGAGGAATAACGCACGGCCTGGATGATGTCCTGCACCGCCCGTTCCTCGATCTCCTTGCGGGTGATGACCGACACCGAGCGCGGCGTTTCGGCGAGCGGCGTCGACGACTTCAGTGCCGAGGCGGCGGCCTTCGCGACCACCGTATTATCGTCGGCGCGCCCGGCATCGCTCGACTGGTCGGAAACCTCCAGGCGCTCGAGCCGTGTCGTCGTCGCCGATTGCGCGGTGGCGGGTATCGCCCCTGCCAGGAGGGCGATCGCCGTGGCGGCGCTCCCGCCGACGAGAAGCCCCCTCCGCAGGATCGCCCTGCGGTTTCCGGTCGCCGGTAAGTGAGTGTCGAAATGCTGCACAATTGCCCCCAACGTAGACGTAACGCTCTGCGTTTGCGGGGGCTGGAGCAAGCGTCTGGCTGCCGCTGGCGTTGGGTTATTAAACATGCGTAAAAAGATCAAGTTTTTTTGTTATTCCGCGAAACCGTTCCGCCGCCGCGGCGTTTCCCGCCATCGCGGGTCACAGAACAGCCAGGATCGAGAGGCACTGAAAAGCCCCATCCGGACGGAAAGGACGATGCAGCCCGAATGAACGACGCACTCCGCCGCAAGCCCCTCGCCGCGGCCCGGCCCATGCAGGGCAAGAGGGCCCTCCTCCTCATCAATCCGAAGGCACGGCGCGGACGCGAGCCCGTCGATCGCGTGGCAGAGCGGCTCCGCGCCGCCGGGCTTGAGATCACGGTCGAGCTGTTCGAGGCCCTGCCGGAAATCGCCCGCGATATCGTGCGCCTGCGCGAGGGCAGCGACCTGGTCGTCGTGTGCGGCGGCGACGGCTCCGTCTCGTCCGCCGCCATGGCGACCATGGAGAGCGGATTGCCGATGGGCATCATCCCGATGGGCACGGCGAACGATCTCGCCCGCACGCTGCAGGTCCCCGTCGATCCCGTCCGGGCCGCGGAGGTGATCGCCGCCGGCCGCTTGCGGCCGATCGACGTCGGCACCGTCAACGGGCACGCGTTCTTCAACGTGGCGAGCATCGGCCTCAGCACGGAACTGGCGCAAAATCTCCAGCCGGGGCTCAAGAAGCGCTTCGGCCAACTGGGCTATGCGCTGGCCGCCCTCAAGGTGCTGACCGGCGCCCGCCGGTTCGATGCCAGGATCACCGAGAAGGGTTTCGAGACTCATGTCGAGACTTATCAGGTGGCGGTCGGCAACGGCCGCCACTATGGCGGCGGCAACGTGGTGGAGGCGACGGCGGCGATCGACGACGGCCATCTCGACCTCTACAGCCTCGAGATGAAGAACCTGTGGAAGCTCGCCCTGATGCTGCGCTCGTTCCGCTCGGGCCGGCACGGCGCCTGGGAAGAGGTGCGCACGGCGCGCTGCATCGAATTCGACGTGGAGACGGCGGAGCCGATGCCGGTCAACGCCGACGGCGAGATCGTCACCGCCACCCCGGCGCATTTCAAGGTGCATCCCAAGGCGATATCGGTCTTCGCGCCGGGGTGAGCGAGGTCTCGCGTCCGCCGCTTCAACACGCCCTACAAGGCTCGCCGCAGCGGCCCGCCACCATCAAGGGTGGATTCGCGTTGAGATGGAGCGGCGACCTGCAATTCGCTGCCTTAAGGCGTCACCTTCCCTCGCAAGGCTTGCATCAACAGATCTGCAGGTGATCGCCAGAGACGAACTCTCCGCGCGAGTTCAATTTGACAGTCGATGCCTTTGTGACCGTGTTCGGTGAAGAACGCCACAATGCGCGATCTCGCAAAGCGCTTCTTCCCACTCGTGCTGTAGTGGCGAATAGGGAGTCGATGCGGACAGATCGTCCGACCGCCTTGAGACAACGCCACACCGACACAAAACTGCTCCGGGGTGTGCGTGGTCACGATCGCGCTTACCTCCTCAAGGGCAGCATAGGCGTCGGTCAGGGCGTTTGTGTTCATCTTGTGGACACCCAATATGCCACTGGTCCACATCGGCTCAGTCCCGGTTAGCTCCTGCGTGCCGACCGCAATATGCCGCCCTCTGAGTTTTTCGTAATCGCCCTTGGGGCGTCCTTTGCAAACTCCCATGAGCGAATGCGATGGCGATATGCGATTGAAGCAGTTGGACAGATCACCGACCGGATACATGTCCGTATCCATGAACAGCAACCGATCGCAATGTTTCAGGAGCTCGATTGTACCGGCGGCTTTAATGCCGAAATGATACCGGTTGTCGAACGACATCGCGGTTTTCTGCGTTTCTGTCAGTTCCAGCGTGTTGATCGGATATCGATCAAAGACAAATGGCTTGTCTGTGAGAACCGTGATCTTCACCCCAGGGGAAAAATGTATCAATCGAAGCGCACTGAACAACGCTCCCAAGTGATAGAGCTCATCCTCCCCGTACGAAATATATCCGTAGCAGTCTTCCATTGGGCCCCCGCCTCAAATGACCCCGGCGGGGGCAATTGCCCGAAAGACCAATCCGAACTTTTCGAGTTGAATTTCATCGCACTCCCCCCAGAGCTGCAGGCAGCTATAGCTCTCGCAACCTGCGGATGACAAGCAAAATTGGCGGTGGCGAGTTCCTCTTCGGGCATCCTGGGCGATGTCTGCCGCGAGTGGCGGATGTGTGATACCCGCACGTTGTGACGGAACATCCCTCGCCGGCATGTGTTCACCACGCAGGTTTTTGCAAGTCGCGAACGAAAGGATTTGGGATGCCAGCCGCCAAAGCGCAGATGATGATCCGCAAGCCTGTTGCGGACGTCTTCCAGTCGCTGATCGATCCAGCGATCACGTCTCGTTTCTGGTTCTCCAAGGGGGCCGCGCCGTTGGAAGCCGGAAAGAAGATACGATGGGATTGGGAGATGTACGGAGTGCACACGATCGTCGATGTGAAGGAGATCGAGAAAGACAAACGAATCCTCATCGAGTGGGATGGGCCCGAGAACCCAAGCCTCGTCGAGTGGACGTTTGAGCCCAAGGGCGACCGTCAGACCTTCGTGACGGTCAGAAACTGGGGATTCTCCGGCGGGGTCGACGAAGCGATAAATTCCACCGAAGGGTTCACCTATCTCCTGGCAGGCATGAAGTTCTATCTCGAGCACGGTATTGAGCCGAAACTCGTCCTCGACCACGCCCCGGACGCGCTCGTAGACGAGAAAACCTAGCCAGATGCATCGCCAACCTCGTCCGGTTGAGACGGCAGGAGCAAGGGAGCCCGATCGCTTCGGGTCGAAACGCGTCGCGACCACGGCAATCGGCGGCCATTCCGCAAAACGCATGCAATCAGCGGCAAATGGCGGAGGGAATGGGACTGGGGTCGAACCTTCTCTGGCCCAGCATCTCACGTAAGTCGCCGAATGGTCTTGTTCGGACGGAGAGCCTCAGGTCCCGAAATCCTCCCGGAACCGGTCGATCTGATGCATCCGCTCGTGCAGGACGGTGACGATGCCGATGTCGCCGTTGGAAAGCCTACGCCAGTAGACGAAGTGGTGCTCGTATCGAAAGAAGAAACCCTCGACGCCGAACTCGGCCGGGACGGGCCTTGAGACGACGCCCCGGGTTTCGATCTTCTCGAAGGCCACGAACATGCCGGTGATATAGCGGTCGGCCTGGTCGGTCCCCCATCGCTCCCTTGTATAGCGGTAGATGTCGTCGAGGCGCAGCGATGCTGCCTCCTGAACGCGGACGGCCATCCGGTCAGGTCCGGTTTCGGGCGATCACCTCGGCCGCGGTGACCGACTGGTACGATGACTCCGGCGCGGCGAAGGCATGGGTCAGTTCGGCCTTCAGCCGGTCGAAAGCCTCGCGCTCCATCCGCTCCTTGTCGCGGCGGATCAGGTCGCGGATATATTCGCTGACATTCTCGTAGGAACCGTCCTCGCCCACATTCGCGGCGACGAAATCGCTCAAAGGGCCGCTCAGGCGGACGGTCATCGTCGTTGTGCGGGACATCTCTGCAACCTCTTGCGAGTATTCAATATATTCAAAAATGAATACAGAGGCAAGTTCCTGCGAAATGGCGGAGAGAGAGGGATTCGAACCCTCGATACGGTTTCCCGTATACACGCGTTCCAGGCGTGCGCCTTCAACCACTCGGCCACCTCTCCGGCAGCGCGCCCTGCTTCCGCAATCGCGCGCCGAGGCTCAATTAGTCGATCTGATCGTGAATGCCAAGTCCACCGCATGACAGTTTTGCAATTTGCCGCGCAGGAATGCGCCCTGTGCTTCACCGGCGCTCAACTTTCCGTGCGGCGATTGCCATCGCGCCGCGCGCTGCCTATCTCTCGCAGGTGAGAAAGGCGGCCCCACAGTCGCTCCTGGAGGCTCCGATGATCCGCTTTTTGTTTCGGGTGCTGGCAATTTTTGCGCTGGCGGTCGCCGTCGTCATGGCGGTGATCGATGCGACGCGCTCCATCGCCGCATCCGCCCTCACCTTCACGCCGCTCGGCGAAAGCTGGTTCTCCGTCTCTCCCGGAACGCTCAACCTCGCCCAAGCGGTCGTGCAGCGCCACACCCTGCCCGTGCTGTGGGACCCGCTGGCGGTCTTCATCCTGACGCTGCCGGGCTGGCTGGTGTTCGCCGCCCTGTCCCTTCTTTTCTATGCCATCGGCCGCAAGCGCAACCGGGCGCTTTCGCTGGCCTGAACCGGAAAGGAGCAACTTCATGTCTTTCCTCGACGGCCTGACAGGCCACAAGAAGCTTTCCATGCCCTCGGCCGCCGAAGCGCTGGCCGGTCGCAGCGAGCCGATCCCCACCGCCGAGCGCCACTTCGTGTCCGGCCAGCCCCTCAAGGGGCCCTATCCCGAAGGCAGCGAAAGCGTGCTGTTCGGCATGGGCTGCTTCTGGGGCGCTGAGCGCCTGTTCTGGCAGCGCGAGGGCGTCTGGGTCACGGCCGTCGGCTATGCGGGCGGCCTCACCCCCAACCCGACCTATCGCGAGACGACCACCGGGCTGACCGGCCACGCCGAGGTGGTGCAGGTGGTCTACGATCCGGCGGCGGCCTCCTTCGCCGAGCTCCTGAAGCTGTTCTGGGAGAGCCACGACCCGACCCAGGGCATGCGGCAGGGCAACGATGTCGGCACGACCTACCGCTCGGCGATCTTCGCCACCACCGAGGCGCAGCTCGCCGAGGCGCGCGCCTCGCGCAAGGCCTATCAGCAAGCCCTGAAAGCGGCCGGACGCGGCGAGATCACCACCGAGATCGCCCCAGCGCCGGAATTCTACTACGCCGAGGAGGACCACCAGCAATATCTGGCGAAGAACCCTTACGGATATTGCGGGCTGCAGGGCACGGGCGTCGCCTGCGCCGCGGCACCATCGGCCGCGCAGTCCTGAGCCTTTCCGGAGTTTTTCCGGACGGTCAAAATTCCGCGTGAATTTTCGCGCGGGCCGTGCAAAAGTGCCCCCATTGGGGGGAGCATGATACTCCCGCTCACGCTGTTTCTGGCCGCCCTGGCGGGCGGCCGTGAAACGCCCGTTGGGGCATACCGGGCGCGCGGCAGCCATGGGCAGCACGTCCTGTAGGGCACAAAAATCAGTCACGGCAACCGACAGGGTGTGGATCACATGAAGCGTATTGTTCTCGGCCTTTTGGCCACCACTGCTATGACCGCCAGCGCCTTCGCGCAGGAGATCGCTCCGGCGCTCATCTACGATCTCGGAGGCAAGTTCGACAAATCCTTCAACGAAGCCGCCTACAACGGCGCCGAGCGCTTCAAGGAAGAGACCGGCATGAATTATGTCGAGTTCGAGATCTCCAACGACGCGCAGCGCGAGCAGGCCCTGCGCCGCTTCGCCGAAGACGGCCGCAACCCGATCGTCATGGCCGGCTTCACCTGGGTCGACTACCTGAAGAAGGTGGCGCCCGACTATCCCGACACCAACTTCACCATCATCGACGACAAGGTGGAGGAACCGAATGTGCGCTCCGTCACCTTCAAGGAGCACGAAGGTTCCTATCTCGTCGGCATGATGGCGGCCATGGCTTCCAAGACCGGCACGGTCGGCTTCGTCGGCGGCATGCAGGTGCCGCTCATCGGCAAATTCGAATGCGGCTATGTGGGCGGCGCCAAGGCGGCCAATCCGGACGCCAAGGTGATCCGCAACTACACCGGCGACACGCCGGCGGCATGGAACGACCCGACGAAGGGCGGCGAGATCACCCGCACGCAGATCGCCCAGGGCGCCGACGTGATCTATCACGCGGCCGGCGGCACCGGCGTCGGCGTGCTGCAGGCGGCGGCGGATGCAGACAAGCTGGGCATCGGCGTCGATTCCAACCAGAACGGCCTGCATCCCGGCCATGTGCTGACCTCGATGGTCAAGCAGGTGGACGTCGCCGTCTACGACGCCTTCATGGACGCCAAGAACGGTGCGTTCACCTATGGCGTGGAGGATGTCGGCCTCGCCGAGGACGGCGTCGGCTACGCGATGGACGACAACAATGCGAGCCTGGTGACCGACGAGATGAAGGCGGCGGTGGAGGAGGCCAAGGCCAAGATCATCGCCGGCGAGATCGAGGTCCACAACTTCCTGACCGACAACGCCTGTCCTTATTGAGGCCGAAGGCCCGCCTCTTCCGCGGCAGTGCCGTGCGCCCATTCGGGTGCCAGGCGCTGCAAGCCTTTGAATCCGCACATCGTGCTTTGCGAAAATCCATCCCGGTTTTTCAGCCGATATGCAGGCAAGGAAAGGGCCGCCTGCGGCCCTTTTTCTCTCAGATTGCCGGATGTTCCGTGCTAGAGCATTTCTGGTTTTAGGTTGAATCGCCCCTCATCCCCTGCCGGGACCCTCTCCCGTCAGGACGGGAAGAAGGGGAAAGGGCAGGAGCGAAGCCGAGCGCGCCTGTCCCCCGATCGATCGTTTTTCGTTGCTTCCGCAGGAGTTCCTCATGTCCGACCTCGCCCCGGTTCTCGATCATCTGGACCGCTCGATCGACAAGAGCCTGGAGCGGCTCTTCAGCCTGTTGCGCATCAAGTCGATCTCGACCGACCCCGCCTTTGCCGCGGAGTGCCGCAAGGCGGCCGAGTGGCTGGTCGAGGACCTGAAATCCATCGGCTTCGACGCCGGCATCCGCGACACCGCCGGGCATCCGATGGTCGTCGCCCATCATGAGGGCGAGGGCCCGCACGTGCTGTTCTACGGCCATTACGACGTGCAGCCGGTCGACCCGCTGGAGCTTTGGGAAGACGACCCCTTCGATCCGCAGGTGAAGGAGATCGAGCCGGGCCGCAAGGCGATCACCGGGCGCGGCTCCTCCGACGACAAGGGCCAGCTCATGACCTTCATCGAGGCCTGCCGCGCCTACAAGGCCGTGCACGGCAAGCTGCCCTGCCGCATCTCCATCCTGTTCGAGGGAGAGGAGGAATCCGGCTCGCCGTCGCTGCGGCCCTTCCTAGAGGCGAACCGCGACGAGCTGAAGGCGGAGTTCGCGCTGGTCTGCGACACGGCCATGTGGGATCGCGAGACACCGGCCGTGTGCGTCGGCCTGCGCGGTCTGGTCGGCGAGGAGATCACCGTCAAGGCGGCCGACCGGGACCTGCATTCGGGCTTCTTCGGCGGCGCGGCGGCCAACCCGATCACCGTTCTTGCCCGGGTGCTCGGCGCCCTGCACGACGACAATGGCCGCGTGACCATTCCCGGCTTCTACGAAGGCGTCGAGGAGACGCCCGAGCGGATCCTCAAATCCTGGGAGGGGCTCGGCCAGACGACCGAAAGCTTCCTCGGTCCCATCGGCCTGTCCAGGCTGTCCGGCGAAACGGGCCGCTCTGCGCTGGAGCTCGTCTGGGCGCGGCCGACGGCCGAGATCAACGGCATCAGCGGCGGCTACACGGGCGAGGGCTTCAAGACCGTCATTCCGGCCGAGGCCTCGGCCAAGGTGTCGTTCCGCCTCGTGCACGCCCAGGATCCGGACAAGATCCGCGCCGCCTTCCGCGCCTTCGTCGAAGCGCGCATCCCCAGCGATTGCTCGGTGGAGTTCCACAAGCATGGCGGCTCGCCCGCCTTCCAGCTCGACTACGACATGCCGCTTGTGACCAAGGCTCAGGCGGCGCTGACCGAGGAGTGGTCGAAGCCGGCGGTCGCCATCGCCATGGGCGGCTCGATCCCCATCGTCGGCGATTTCCGCAAGATGCTGGGCATGGAATCGCTGCTTGTCGGGTTCGGCCTGCCGGACGACCGCATCCATTCGCCCAACGAGAAATACGACGTGACCTCCTTCCACCGCGGCCAGCGTTCCTGGGCGCGCATCCTCGACATGCTCAGCAAGTAAGATGCGGGGGCGAAGACAGGACATGACCATCCGGTTCCACAGAAACGACCTGCCCAATCTCGACAATTACCAGGGAGATGCCGTCGCCATCGATACCGAGACGCTGGGGCTGCGGCCGCACCGCGACCGCCTGTGCGTGGTGCAGCTTTCGCCCGGCGACGGCACGGCCGACGTGGTGCAGATCGCCGCCGGGCAGAAGAAGGCGCCCAACATCACAGCCCTGCTGAAGAACCGCAGGATCACCAAGCTCTTTCACTACGGGCGGTTCGACATCGCCGTGCTCTACAATGCCTTCGGGATCATGGCCGAGCCCGTCTTCTGCTCGAAGATCGCCTCGCGCCTGACCCGCACCTATACCGACCGGCACGGCCTCAAGGACCTGTGCAACGAGCTTCTCGGCGTGTCCCTGTCGAAGGTCCAGCAATCCTCCGACTGGGCAGCGGAAGACCTGTCTCCCGAGCAACTGGAATACGCCGCCTCGGACGTGCTTTATCTGCACCAGCTGCGCGACAAGCTGCTGGCGCGGCTGCAGCGCGAGAACCGCATGCGCGAGGCCGAAGCCTGTTTCCGCTTCCTGCCGACCAGGGCGAGGCTCGACCTGATGGGCTGGGAGGAAGAGGACATCTTCGCCCATAGCTGAGGCCTTCCGCAGCCGGATATCCCCCGGCTGCCCCGTAAGTGCGCCGGAGGCGCATTTTCGTTCCCTTTTGACTTAACTGCGCCTTAAACCGCTGGCCTTTACTCTCCCCGCATCCCGCATTGCGGGCACTTATAGGTTTCGGGGCACAGGCAGGCATGGCGCGCGACACGCGAAAACGCAGGATCGAACCGACCTTCGATGCGCCGCAGGCGCGCCGGACCGGTGGAGATCTGAGGCTCGGCGACGGCGACCGCGTCGTGCCCGTGCGCCAACGGCGCAAGCCGGCCACCGGCAAAGCCCGCACCGGCAGGCGCAAATCGGGCCGCCGCAAGGGCGGGCGCGGCGGGGGAAGCGGCCTGTTCGGCTTCCTGCGCCGGGCGGTCTACTGGTCGCTGGTGCTGGCGCTGTGGTGCGGTATCGCCGGCATCGGCGCCATTGCCTATTACGGCGCCAAGATGCCGGCCGCGACCACCTGGGAAATCCCCGACCGGCCGCCCAACGTGAAGATCGTCTCCGCCGACGGCGAGCTGATCGCCAACCGCGGCATGACCGGCGGCGAGGCTGTCGGGCTGCACGAGATGTCGCCCCATATCCCGCAGGCCGTCATCGCCATCGAGGACCGGCGCTTTTATTCGCATTTCGGCGTCGATCCCATCGGTCTTGGCCGCGCCGTGACCGAAAACCTCCTTGCCGGCAGGCTGACCCAAGGCGGCTCGACGCTGACCCAGCAGCTTGCCAAGAACCTGTTCCTGAAACCCGACCGGACCATCGAGCGCAAGGTGCAGGAGGTGCTGCTGGCGCTCTGGCTGGAGCAGAAGCACTCCAAGGACCAGATCCTGGAAATGTACCTGAACCGGGTCTATTTCGGCTCGGGCGCCTATGGCGTCGAAGCCGCCTCGCGCCGCTATTTCAACAAATCCGCGCGCGACGTGAGCCTGTCCGAGGCGGCCCTTCTGGCTGGCCTGCTCAAGGCGCCGTCGCGGCTTTCCCCGGCGCGCGATCCGCAGGCCGCCGAGAGCCGCGCGCAGGTCGTGCTGGCCGCCATGCGCGACCAGGGCATGATCGGCGACAGCGAGATGACCACGGCGATGAGCCAGCCGGCCACCCGCGCGGCCGCCTACTGGACCGGATCGGAGCACTATGTCGCCGACCGTATCATGGAAGAGCTGCCCGGCCTCATCGGCGATGCCGGCGCCGACATCGTCGTCGAGACCACCGTCGATCTTTCGCTGCAGAAGCAGGCGGAAAAGACAATCCGCCAGATGATCGACGAAAAGGGCGGGAAGCTGTCGGTCAGCCAGGGGGCCCTCGTCTCCATCGACACCAGCGGCGCCGTGCGCGCCATGGTCGGCGGCTACGACTATGCCAACAGCCAGTTCGACCGTGCCTCGGAGGCGCGCCGCCAGCCGGGCTCGGCCTTCAAGCCGTTCGTCTTCATGGCCGCGCTGGAGCAGGGCCGCACGCCCGACAGCGTGCGCAACGACGCGCCGATCAAGATCGGCAACTGGACGCCGGAGAACTACCAGGGCAAATATTACGGGCCAGTCACGCTCTCGGAAGCACTGGCCCGCTCGCTCAACTCCGTGGCCGCCCAGCTCGCCATGGAGGCGGGACCGAAGACGGTGGTCGAGCTTGCCCACCGTATGGGCATCGAATCCGACCTCAAGGCCAATGCCTCGATCGCGCTCGGCACCTCCGAAGTCACGCCGCTCGAACTCACCGCCGCCTATCTGCCGTTTGCCACCGGCGGGCTGCGGCCGGAGGTCTATTTCGTCAGGCGCGTCACCACCACCTCGGGCAAGGTGCTCTACGATCATGGCAAGCCGCGCATGACGCGCGTCGCCAGCCAGGAAATCATCGGCATGATGAACGCCATGATGGAAGGCACGATCGGCTTCGGCAGCGCCCGGGCGGCCGACATCGGCCGTCCCGCTGCCGGCAAGACCGGCACCACGCAGCAGTCGCGCGATGCCTGGTTCATCGGCTACACGGCAGACCTCGTCACCGGCGTCTGGTTCGGCAACGACGCGGCGAAGGCCACCAAGGCGACCGGCAGCTCGCTGCCCGTGCCCGCCTGGCACGCTTTCATGCGACAGGCGGAGAAGGGTAAGCCGGTCAGGCCCCTGCCCGGCTCCTGGTCTCCCGGCCGGCCGGCAGGCGGCGCCGTGGTGACCACACAGCCCGCAACCCGCCCCGTGCCGCAGGCCGCGATCGGCACCCGGCCCGCCCCGGCACAAGCG
>NZ_JANKOF010000111.1 GCF_024655565.1 Nitratireductor sp. ZSWI3
GGAAGGATGGCCGCAACCTCCAAGCCCCCCTCTCCCCGCTGGCGGGGAGAGGGTAAGGGTGAGGGGCAAGTGCCGCCCCTCAATCTTCACATCAAAGCCTGGAGAGGCAAGAGCAAGCCTACTCCCAGCGCTTGATCAGCTCCTCATAGGCGATGGTCTCGCCCTGCGGCTTCTCGTTTTCAAGCTTCGCCTTGGCGCCGCCCTTGCCGATCCATTCCGAAGGGTCCTTCTCCTCGTTCAGGCGCGGTCCGCAGCCGCCATAGACATTGGCCGATTCGTCGGCCGCCTGCATGCGCGCCATGGTCAGGTCCATCTCGGCTGCAAGCCGATCCATGGCCTCCTGCGGAGTGAAGGCACCGGAGTTCACGTCGCCGATCTGCTGCCACCAGATCTGCGCCAGCTTCGGGTAGTCGGGCACGTTGACGCCGGTGTCCGTCCACAGAACCCGGTCCGGCGACCGATAGAATTCGACCAGTCCGCCCAGCTTCTTCGACCGTTCCGTGAACGATTCGTGATTGATGGTCGAGTCGCGGATGACCGTCAGACCGGTATGGCTCTTCTTCACGTCCACGGTCTTCGAGGTCACGAACTGGGCGTAGAGCCAGGCCGCCTTGCGCCGATCCGCCGGTGTCGACTTGAAGAGCGTCCAGGAGCCGACGTCCTGGTAGCCGAGCTTCATGCCCTCTTCCCAGTAGGGGCCGTGCGGCGAAGGAGCCATCTTCCACAGCGGGTTGCCGTCGTCGTCGACCGTGTTGTTGCCCTCGCCCTTGGCCTTCACCATGTCGGCGGTGAAGGCGGTGTACCAGAAGATCTGTTGGGCGACGTTGCCCTGGCTGAGGGCCGGCAGCGACTGGTAGAAGTCGAGGTCGGCGGCGCCGGGCGGTGCATACTGGCGCAGCCACTCGTCCCATTTGCGGATCGCGTAGACGGCGGCCGGGCCGTTCGCCGCACCGCCACGCGCGACGGAGGCGCCGGCCGGGTTGCAGGAGCCCTCCTCCATGCGGATGCCCCATTCGTCGATCGGGCGGCCATTCGGCAGCCCCTTCGAGCCGGCCCCGGCCATGGAAAGCCAGGCGTCGGTCATGCGCCATCCGAGGTCCGGCGCGCGCTTGCCGTAGTCCATGTGGCCATAGACCCGGACGCCGTCGATCTCCTTCACGTCGTTGGTGAAGAAATCGGCGATATCCTCATAGGCCGACCAATTGACCGGCACGCCGAGCTCGTAGCCGTATTTGGCCTTGAACTTCTCCTTCAGGTCCGGCCGGTCGAACCAGTCCTTGCGGTACCAGTAGAGGTTGGCGAACTGCTGGTCGGGAAGCTGCCAGAGCTTGCCGTCCGGCCCGGTGCCCGAGGCGATGCCGATGAAATCCTCCAGATCGAGGGTCGGCGAGGTCACGTCCTTGCCTTCGCCCTCCATCCACTCGGTCAGGTTGACGGCGCTCTGCAGGCGGGAATGGGTGCCCACCAGATCGGCATCGTTGACATAGGCGTCGTAGAGGTTGCGGTTCGTCTGCATCTGCGTCTGGACCGCCTGCACCACTTCGCCTTCGCCCAAAAGCTGGTGGTTCACCTTGATGCCGGTGATCTCCTGGAATGCCTTGGCCAGGGTCTCCGATTCATAGGTGTGCGTCGGGATGGTTTCCGACAGGACATTGATTTCCATGCCCGCAAAGGGCTCGGCCGCCTTGATGAACCATTCCATCTCGGCGAGCTGCTCCTGGCGGGAGAGCGTCGACGGCTGGAACTCCGCATCGATCCATTTTTCCGCTGCCGCCATGTCCGCCATGGCCTGGCCACTGAACCAGATCACGGCGAGCGCGGCAACGGATGCCTTTAAATGCGCTTTCATTTCAATCTCCTCCTCCAATTTCCGCATGTCGTTCACGACTGCGGTTACGGTGTTCCGGATCGTCATTCCTGCGGCGATCCCTCACACCCGATCCGCCGGAACGCGGCTGCGTTCCCGCGTCCTACCTGCCGAAACGCTACACCCAGCGGAACACCGCAGAGGCATAGGCCAGCGACAAGATCGTGCCGCCCCACAGCGGCAAGTCGGTCAGCCCCAGCCATCCAAGATGGATGAAGGCGCTGCCCAAAAGCGAAATGAACAGCCTGTCCCCGCGCGTCGTGTCGAGGCCCAGAACGCCGTGACGAGGGCCGCCGCCGGGGCTCGCCCACTCCCACGCCGTCATGCCGACGAGCAGCGCCAGGATGACGAGGAAGAACGTGGCGGTCTGCCAGGTCCAGGCCATCCAGGTGAGATCCAAGAAGATGTTCATGGCTTTCCTCCCAGTCACACGCGCCCGAGGGCGAAGCCCTTGGCGATGTAGTTGCGGACGAAATAAATGACGATGGCGCCCGGAATGATGGTCAGCACGCCGGCGGCGGCCAGAAGGCCGAGCTCGTAGCCCGACGTGCTCGCCGTGCGCGTCATGACCGCGGCGATGGGCTTGGCGGCGACCGAGGTCAGCGTTTTGGCCAAAAGCAGCTCCACCCACGAGAACATGAAGCAGAAGAAGGCCGTGACGCCGATGCCGGAGGCGATCAGCGGCATGAAGATCTTTACGAAGAAGCGCGGGAAGGAATAGCCGTCGATATAGGCGGTCTCGTCGATTTCCTTCGGCACGCCGGACATGAAGCCTTCCAGGATCCACACGGCCAGCGGGATGTTGAACAGGCAGTGCGCCAGCGCCACGGCCCAGGGCGTGTCGAACAGGCCGATCGCCGAATAGAGCTGGTAGAAGGGCAGCGCGAAGACGGCGGGCGGTGCCATCCGGTTGGTCAGCAGCCAGAAGAACAGGTGCTTGTCGCCGAGGAAGCGATAGCGCGAGAAGGCATAGGCGGCCGGCAGCGCAAAGGACACGGAAATGACCGTGTTTATAAGAACATAGCTGATCGAGCTGATGTAACCATTGTACCAGACCGGATTGGTCAGGATGGTGACGTAACTGTCGATGGTGAAGTTCTTCGGCCAGGGGCTGAAGCCGCCGAGAATCTCGTTGGTCGTCTTGAACGACATGTTGACGAGCCAGTAGATCGGCAGGAGCAGGAAGACGATGTAGAGCGTGGGCACCAGCCAGCGGGACAGTCTCATTGCTCCTCTCCCCGGGTCATCAGCGTGTAGAAGATCCAGCTCACCAGCAGCGTCATCAGGAAGTAGATGATGCTCATGGCGGCGGCGATGCCGAGGTTGAATTCGCCGAGCGCCGCCTTGACCAGATCGATGGACAGGAAGGTTGTGGAATTGCCGGGCCCGCCGCCGGTCAGCACGAAGGGCTCCGTGTAGATCATGAAGGAGTCCATGAAGCGCAGCAGGACGGCGATGGTGAGCACCCGGTTCATCTTCGGAAGCTGGATGAAGCGGAAGACGGAGAAGCGCGAGGCGCCGTCGATCTTGGCCGCCTGGTAATAGGCTTCCGGGATGGAGCGCAGGCCGGCGTAGGCGAGCAGCACGACCAGCGAGGTCCAGTGCCAGACGTCCATCAGCACCACGGTGAACCAGGCCGAAAAGGGCTGGCGCGTGAAATTGTACGGAATGCCGAGCTTGTTGAGGCCGTAGCCAAGCAGGCCGATGTCGGGCAGCGCCATGATGTTCCACATGGCGCCGACGACGTTCCACGGGATGAGCAGCGGCAGCGCCATCAGCACCAGACAGACCGACACCCAGGGACCGGAACGCGGCATGGTGAGGGCGATCGCGACGCCGAGCGGCACCTCGATGAGGAGGATGATGCCGGTGAACATGAACTGCCTGAGAAGCGCGCCGTGGAAGCGTTCGGAGGCGAGCACCGCCTCGTACCATTTGGTGCCCTCGAAGAAGAACAGGTTGTTGCCGAAGGTTTCCTGGACCGAATAATTGACCACCGTCATCAGCGGAATGATGGCGTTGAAGGCGACGAGCAGGAGCACCGGCAGCACGAAGAACCAGGCGCGATTGTTCCATGTCTTGGTCATGACGCCTCTCCCAGGTCCATCCGCCAGGAATCGGCGTAGACATTGATGCCCGCAGGCTCGAACCGCACATGCGGCTCGGCCGGCACCGCCTCATCTTCCGGCACGATCGCGGCAAGCGGGTGCCCGTCGATCGAGGCATGCACGATCTTGCGCCGGCCGACATCCTCGACCCGCTCGACGGTGACGGGAATCCCTTCCCGGCCGATGCGCACATATTCGGGCCGGATGCCGAGTTCCGTGCGCTGCGCGCCGACCGGTCCGGTCGCACCCGGCAGGGTCATCACATGGCTTCCGATGCGCGCCACCGCCCCGTCGAGCACCACCGGCAGCACGTTCATGCCCGGCGAGCCGATGAAATAGCCGACGAATGTGTGGTTGGGGCGCTCGAACAGCTCTTCGGGAGTTCCGATCTGCACGATCTCGCCCTCGTTCATGACCACCACCTGGTCGGCGAAGGTCAGCGCCTCGGTCTGATCGTGCGTCACATAGACCATGGTGAAGGAGAAGCGCCGGTGCAGCTCCTTCAGCTGCGAGCGCAGGACCCATTTCATGTGCGGATCGATGACGGTCAGCGGCTCGTCGAACAGGATGGCGCTGACGTCGGAGCGCACGAGGCCGCGACCGAGCGCGATCTTCTGCTTGTCGTCGGCGGTCAGTCCCCTTGCCTTCTGCCTGGCGCGTTCGGCCAGGCCGATCATGGCGAGCGTTTCGGTGACGCGCCGGTCGATCTCATCGGCTGCCACGCCGCGGTTGCGCAACGGAAAGGCAAGATTGTCGTAGACGGTCATCGTGTCGTAGACGACGGGGAACTGGAACACCTGCGCGATGTTGCGTTCTTCCGTCGACAGGCCCGTCACGTCGCGGCCGTCGAACAGGATCTTGCCCTCCGTCGGTCGCAAAAGCCCCGACATGATGTTCAAGAGCGTGGTCTTGCCGCATCCGGAGGGGCCGAGCAAGGCATAGGCCCCGCCGTCGTCGAAGGTGTGATGGACGCGTTTTAAGGCGAAATCCTCGTCGCGTTTCGGTGCAGGCATATAGGCGTGTCGGATGTTGTCGAGGTCGATGCGTGCCATCCGCCCCTCCTATGCGGCCATTGCGCCGGCGGAGGAAATCCGTCGGCCGCCGGCGTCGAAGACAAGCATGTGGCGGGTGTCGATGAACACATCGATCGCTTCGCCCACGTCGAACCGGTGCACCCCCTCTTCCAGCATCACCCAGCGGTGACCGGCGAAGTCGAGATGCACAAAACTCTCCGAACCGGTGATCTCCGTCACCGACACCACGGCGCCGATGCGCAAGGCGTCGGGCGCGCGCGCGGCGAGCGAAAGGTGATGCGGCTGGAAACCGAGCGTGTAGCCGCCGTCTGCAAGGCCTGAAAGACCTGATGGAACCGGCAGGCGGTCGCCGCTGTCGAGCTGGAGCTCGCCCGCCGATTTGCGCACCGCGACGATGTTGAGCGGCGGATCGGCGAAGGTGCGCGCCGTGACGAGATCGACCGGTTCGCGGAACACCTCGATGGTCGGACCGAACTGCGTCACCCGGCCCTGGGAGAGGGTTGCCGTGTTGCCGCCCAGAAGCAGGGCCTCGCTCGGCTCGGTGGTCGCATAGACGAAGATCGCACCGGACGCGGCGAAGATCTTCGGCAGCTCGGCGCGCAGCTCCTCGCGCAGCTTGTAGTCGAGATTGGCGAGCGGCTCGTCGAGAAGCACCAGTCGCGCCTCCTTGACCATCGCCCGCGCCAGCGCCGTGCGCTGCTGCTGGCCGCCCGACAGTTCGAGCGGGGTGCGGGCGAGATGCGGCGTCAGATGCAGCAGATCGGCCGCCCTGGCCACCTTTTCCTCGATCGTCGCCTTGTCGGCGCCGGCGACGCGCAGCGGCGAGGCGATGTTCTCGTAGACGGTCATCGCCGGGTAGTTGATGAACTGCTGATAGACCATGGCGACGCTGCGCTTCTGCACCGGCACGCCGGTCACGTCCCGGTCTTCCATCCAGACGCTGCCCGCGGTCGGCCTGTCTAGGCCGGCCATCAGCCGCATCAGGCTGGTCTTGCCGGCCAGCGTCGGACCCAGCAGCACGTTCAGCGAACCGGGCTGAAGGGTCAGCGATACGTCGTTGATGTGCGTCTGTCCGGAAACGACCTTCGAGACGTTACGCAGTTCCAGCATCGCCCTTCTCCACCCTGACTGCATCGTTGGCACCGGTGCGTCCGCGCATGAATGCGTCGACCGCTGCCGCCTCCTCTGCCGAGAGATGCAGCCCCCTCTTCGTGCGGCGCCACAGGACATCCTCCGCCTTCAGCGCCCATTCCTCTCGTATCAGATAGTCGAGCTCGACCTCATAAAGATCGGAGCCGAAATGGCGGCCGAGATCCGCCACATTCTCCGCCGATCCGAGCAGCCGGCGCGCACGCGTGCCATAGAGGCGAACGAGCCGGCGCGCATGCGGGCGCTCCAGATACGGATGCTCGCGCAGCAGCGCATCGACCTCGGCCGCGTAGCCGTCGAAGGCGAAATCGCCGCCCGGCAGCGCGCCTTCCTGTGTCCACGGCCGGCCCTTGGCGCCGAGCGTCTCGGAGATCTTCTCAAGCGCCGATTCGGCCAACTTCCTGTAGGTGGTGATCTTGCCGCCGAAGACGTGCAGCACCGGAGCGCCGGCGGCCGCTCCCTCCGTCTTCAGCACGTAATCGCGGGTCGCCTCCTGCGCCTTGGAGGCGCCGTCGTCGAACAGCGGCCGCACGCCGGAATAGGTCCAGACGATGTCCTCGCGCCGCACCGGCTCAGCAAAATACTCGCTGGCCGCCGCGCAGAGATAGTCGACCTCCCCGTCGCTGATCGCCACGGCCTTCGGATCGCCGTCGAAATCCTGGTCCGTGGTGCCGATCAGCGTGAAGTCTTCCTCATAGGGGATGGCGAAGATGATGCGCCCGTCGGCATTCTGGAAGAAATAGGCGCGCGGATCGTCGAACTTGCGCCGGATGACGATGTGGCTGCCCTTGACCAGGCGCACATTGGCGACGTCGTTGCGGCCGAGCACGCCGGCGATCACGTGATCGACCCAGGGGCCGGCCGCGTTGACCAGATAGCGCGCCTGCACGGTGCCGGTCTCGCCGGTGCGCAGATCCTGCATGCGGATCGTCCACAGACCGCCCTCGCCCTTGGCCGACAGCACCTTCGTGCGCGTGTGGACGGCTGCGCCGCGGTCGGCGGCATCGCGTGCGTTGAGGACGACGAAGCGCGCGTCGTTGACCCAGCAATCCGAATATTCGAAAGCGCGCCGGTAGGCGCTCTTCAGCGGCTCGCCCGCCGGATCGGTGCGCATGTCGAGCGTGCGAGTCTTGGGCAGCAGTTTGCGCCCGCCGATGTGATCGTAGAGGAACAGGCCGAGGCGGATCAGCCAGGCCGGCCGCAATCCCTTGTGCAGCGGCAGGACGAAGCGCATCGGCCAGATGATGTGCGGCGCGTTGCGCCACAGCACCTCGCGCTCCATCAGCGCTTCGCGCACGAGGCGGAACTCGTAATATTCGAGATAGCGCAGGCCACCGTGAATGAGCTTGGTGGAACCGGAGGAGGTGCCGCTCGCCAGGTCGTTCATCTCGGCAAGGCATACGGAATAGCCGCGCCCTGCGGCGTCGCGGGCGATGCCGCATCCGTTGATGCCGCCGCCGATGACGAACACGTCATAAACGCTCGGTGCGTTCGCGCCTGAACCGGGCAATCCATCCTCCCTTTCGTCCCGCCATGTGTCGGCATTGGCTGCCGCTCCGGTCATTCGGCAGAGACAAAAGGAATTATTTTGAAACCATAACGAATGTCAAACGAAAATATGTCGCCGGCCTATTTCGCTGTCTCGATGAGGCGCACATCCGCATCCCTGCAGACGTCGCGCACCGAGCGCACCGGGCACGCATCGGTGATGAAGGTTCCGACCTGCGATATATGGCCGATGCGCACCGGCGCGCTGCGTTCGAATTTCGTCGAATCCGAAACCAGGATCACGTGACGCGCGTTGGCGATGATCGCCTGCGCCACCTTCACCTCGCGAAAATCGAAGTCGTAGAGCGCACCGTCATGGTCGATGGCCGACACGCCGATCACCGCAAAGTCCACCTTGAACTGGCGGATGAAGTCCACCGCCGCCTCGCCGACGACGCCGCCGTCGGACCCGCGCACGACACCGCCCGTAATGATGACCTCAAAGGAAGGATACACCCTCATCCTGTTGGCAACATTGATGTTATTGGTGATGACCATCAGCCCGTCATGGTCGAGCAGCGCATCGCTGACGGCTTCCGTGGTGGTGCCGATGTTAACGAACAGCGACGCACGATCGGGGATCAGGCGGGCGGCCGCCTGGCCGATGGCGCGCTTTTCCTCGGCCGCGATCTTGCGCCGCGCCTCATATTCCATGTTCTCGATGCCGGACGGCAGCAAGGCGCCCCCGTGGATGCGCGACAGGAGCCGACGCTCGCAAAGGTCGTTGAGATCGCGCCGGATCGTCTGCGGCGTGACGTTGAAATGCACCGCAAGATCATCGACCAGAACGCGCCCGTGCTCCTTGGCGAGCGCGAGGATTTCCGCGTGACGCGGCAGCAGGAAGGATGTGTCCATAGGGTTCTCGTTTTCGTTTTTTGCCGATTATCCGGAAAAACGAACATAAAACAAGAGACCTGCGAAAACACAAAACGTAACGGGCGTCTGCCAGGTCCCGCGGCGGAGCGCGTGCATCGCTTCAAATTCCTTTCACGCAGGCTTGAAGACGCACGTCTTTTCCTGCCTGGGGCGCGGCACCATCTCAAAAGCATAGGAGGTTGTGATGTTGCGTGCTTTGGTGCTGACGCTTCTTCTTGCCCTTTCACCGGCCTTCGCATTTGCCGGCGAGGCGGAGATCCGCGCCGCACGGTCCTCGATCACCGCCCAGATCGATGCGTTCCGCGATGGCGACGACGAGCGCGCCTATTCCTACACCGCGCCCAGTGTCAAACGCGTGTTTCCCACGGTCGACCGCTTCATGCTGATGGTGATGAGCGGCTTCCAGCCCATCTACCGGCCGCTCAACTATGCGTTCGGCACGGCAAAGGAGGTGAACGAGACGGCCATCGTGCAACGGGTGATCCTGACCGGGCCGGACAGCCGTTGCTACGAGGCGCTGTATGCGCTGGAGCGCCAGGCGGACGGCGTCTATCTCATCACCGGTGTCTGGCTGAAGCCGTCGGCCTCGGTGGCCGCCTGATCGGCCGACGTGCCATGCGGTTCAGCGCGAGAAGTCGGGCAGGCTCTTGAAGGCGGTCTTCAGCGCGCTCGACCAGCCATCCGATATGGTCCGGAAATAGGCATCGTCCTGATCGATGCGCTTTTCGTAGCCGATGCGGAAGCTGTCGCGCTCGTAGAAGAGAAGATCCAGCGGCAGGCCGACCGAGAGATTGGACTTCAGCGTCGAATCGAACGAGACGAGCAGCAGCTTTATCGTTTCCTCAAAACTCATCGCCGGGTCGTAGGCCCTGACGAGGATCGGCTTGCCGTATTTCGTCTCGCCGATCTGGAAGAACGGCGTGTCCTCACCCGCTTCGATGAAGTTGCCCTCGGGATAGATCAGGAACAGGCGCGGCTCCATGCCGCGGATCTGTCCGCCGAGGACGAAGGAGGCGCCGAAGGCGTCGGCATTCTGGCCGACGGGCGCCGACTGGCGGATCACCTCCTTCACCGTGTCGCCGACCAGCCGGGCGGCCTGATACATGGACGGCGTCTCGAGCATGGAGAGCGTGCGCTCGTCAGGCGCCTTGGTGCGCTCGTCGAGCAGGCTGACGACGGCCTGGGTGGTGGCAAGATTGCCCGCCGAAAGCAGAACCATCACGCGCTCGTCGGCTTTCGTCCAGCAGCGCATCTTGCGGAAGGTCGAGACGTTGTCGACACCGGCATTGGTCCGGGTGTCGGACATGAACACCAGTCCCTTGTTGATCTTCAGCCCGACACAATAGGTCATGCGGACGGCACCCCTTGCAGAATCGTCACGAAGATTACTGCTCGACTGTGATCTGGACCGCAAGCTCTTCCTGCGCGTGGCCCAGCCGGATTCCCATGACCGGCATGGCGTCGCGGTAGTCGCGGCCGGTCGCCACCCGCGCATAGCGCTCGTCGGCGGAGATGCCGTTCGAGCAGTCGAACGACACCCAGCCGAGCCCTTCCAGATGCGCTTCCGCCCAGGCGTGGCTTGCTGCCTGCTCGTCCGTGTCGTCCATGCGCAGGTAGCCGCTCACATAGCGGGCCGAAAAGCCCATCGCGCGGGCCGCCGTCAGAAAGATATGGGCATGGTCCTGGCACACACCCTCGCCCTTGGCCAGCGCCTCTTCCGCCGTCGTCGCCGCATGGGTGGTGCCGACAGTGTAGGCGACGCGCGCCCGCACCTCGTGCATCAGGCCGTGCAGACGCTCCACGTCGTCGTCGCCCTTGATTGCCTTGAGCAGCGCCGCGATGCCGCGGCCGGCCGTGCACAGCCGCGTCTGCTGCTGGAACAGCCACAGAGGAGCCAATCCCTCGTGCCGCCCGGTGACGCCCGCCGTGTTGCGGGTATCGATAACGCCCCTCGCCTCGATCAGCATCGTGTGCGCCGTGCCCGCTATGCTGATCAGCCGCGTGTCGTTGCCGAAACCGTCTATGAAATGAACCTCGTCGTGCGCCCCGTTGGTCGTCAGGGACCACTCGACGACCTCCTGTGTCGGCCCGTTGCGCGGAACAAGGCGCAGCCGCTGCAGGGCGTAGGACACCGGCGCGTCGTAGCGATACTCCGTGCGGTGCGAGATCTTCAGGCGCATGCGACCGTCCTCAGTAGAAGCGGAAATCCGCGGCGATCCGGTCGCCGAGCGCACCATTGTCGCGGATGAATTCCTTCAGGAACTCGTGCAGCCCTTCTTCGAATATATCGGCGACCGAGGCGGATTTCAGCTTCTGAAGTTTGGCTGCGGCCATTTCATGGCAGGGATGCCGGACCTCGTATTGCTCGGCCAGATAGTCGAGCGAATCGCAGATGCCCCGATAGCAATAGGACAGCGAACGCGGCATGCGCTGGTCGAGGATCAGATAATCGGCGATGTGGGTCGGCTTGTAGTCGCCTTCATAGGTCCAGCGATAGGAGCGCAGCGCCGAGACCGACCGCAGGATCGTCTGCCATTGATGGTTGTCCAGCGAGGAACCGACCCAGGCGACTGAAGGCAGCAGCACGTAATATTTGACGTCGAGGATGCGGGCCGTGTTGTCGGCGCGCTCGATCAGCGTGCCGATCTGGGCGAAGTCGAAGATCTCGTTGCGCAGCATGGTGCCGTGAAAGGCGCCGCGGATGAGCGCCGTCTCGCGCTTCACCGCGTCGAGCACGGCCGGCAGGTCCGGTTCGTCGACGCGGCGCTTCAGCATCCGCGTCAGCGCCATCCAGGCCTCGTTGACGCTCTCCCAGGTCTCGCGGGTGAGCGCCGTGCGCACCATGCGCGCGTTCATGCGCGCGGTCTCCATCGACGACATGACGCTCGACGGGTTGTTCAGGTCGCGCAGCAGGAAATCGGTGACGGTCGCGGTGTCGTAGGTGTCGTGGTTCTTCTCGAAGACGTCCCTGACACCGGCGCTGGTGAGCACCGAGGCCCATTCGTCGGAAGCGGTGCCGGCCTGCGTCAGCGCCAGGCGCAGGCCCGTGTCGACCAGGCGCGCCATGTTTTCCGCCCGCTCGATGTAGCGGTGCATCCAGTAAAGACCGTTCGCCGAGCGCCCCAGAAGCATGTCAGATCCTTGCCCCCTCAGTCATCCAGAACCCAGGTGTCCTTCGTGCCGCCGCCCTGCGAGGAATTGACGACGAGGGAGCCTTTCTTCAGCGCGACGCGCGTCAGGCCGCCCGGCACGATGCGGATGCGGTCCGAGACCAGTACGAAAGGCCGCAGATCCACGTGGCGGGGCGCCAGGCCCTTGCTGGTGAGGATCGGGCATGTGGACAGCGACAGGGTCGGCTGGGCGATGTAATTGCTCGGCTTGGCGGCAAGTTTCCTGGCGAAGGCCGCCCGCTCCTTCTTCGAGGCGGCCGGCCCGACCAGCATGCCGTAGCCGCCGGAACCGTGCACTTCCTTCACGACCAGTTCGTGCAGATGCTCCATCACATAGGCAAGGCTGTCCGGCTCCGAGCAGCGCCAGGTGGGCACGTTCTGCAGTATGGCCTTGCGTCCGGTGTAGAACTCGACGATCTCGGGCATGTAGGAATAGATCGCCTTGTCGTCGGCGATGCCCGTCCCGGGCGCGTTGGCGATGGCGATGTTGCCGGCCCGGTAGACGTCCATGATGCCGGGAACGCCGAGCACGGAATCGGGCCGGAACGTCAGGGGATCGAGGTAATCGTCGTCGACGCGGCGGTAGAGCACGTCGATCTTCTTGTAGCCCTGCGTGGTGCGCATCGCCACATGGCCGTCGACGACGCGCAGATCCGTCCCCTCGACCAGCTCGACGCCCATCTGGTCGGCCAGGAAGGCGTGCTCGAAATAGGCGGAATTGAAACTGCCGGGCGTCAGGACGGCGATGGTCGGGGCGCCGTCGCAGTTCGGCGGCCGCACGGCCGTCAGCGATTCCCTCAGAAGCTGCGGATAGTTTTCGACCGGCAGCACCTTCACCTGCTGGAAGAGCTCGGGAAAGAGCTGCATCATCGTCTCGCGGTTCTCCAGCATATAGGAGACGCCGGAGGGCGTGCGCGCATTGTCCTCGAGCACGAAGAACTCGTCCTCGCCGGTGCGCACGATGTCGACCCCGATGATGTGCGTGTAGACGCCGCCGGGCGGCCGGACGCCGATCATCTCGGGCAGGAAGGCCGCGTTGTTGGCGATGATCTCTTTCGGGATGCGCCCGGCGCGCAGGATCTCCTGCCGGTGGTAGATGTCGTCCAGGAAGGCGTTCAGCGCCTGCACGCGCTGCTCGATGCCCTGCACCAGGCGGCGCCACTCCTTGCCGGAGATGATGCGCGGAACGATGTCGAAGGGAATAAGGCGCTCGGCGGCTTCCGTGTCGCCATAGACGGCGAAGGTGATGCCGGTTCTGCGGAACACGCGCTCGGCGTCTCCCGATTTCTGGTTCAGCCGTTTGGGATCCTGCCGGTCGAACCAGCTCTGGTAGGCTTCGTAGGGTGGTCTGGCCTGGCCCCCCAGGCGCATCTCGTCGAATGTCGTCAAGAAATGCTCCTCTCAAGAGCATTTCAACGAGGAAGTTTTTAAAACGCAAGCTATTTCTGTAGCTTACAGAAAAATTGCCGCCTGCTGCCGGCTTTTGCCCAAAGTTTGCACACGATCCGAAGCCGATCCTGCCGGTTGTTTGGGCAGCGGCGAGGCAACGCATTTTGCATGCCAGAAACCGCGCCTGCAGCCGCATGGAAGACGGCGGGTGAGTCCTCGTCCTAAAGCGGCGGAAGATCCCCCCGCTGCCACCCGGCGCTGATTTCAGCCGCGCGCTCGGCAAAGCGCCCCGCCTCGACGGCATCGCGGATGTCCTGCATCAGCGACTGATAGTAGGCAAGGTTGTTCCAGGTCAGCAGCATGCCGGCGAGCGATTCACCCGACTTCACCAGATGGTGCAGATAGGCGCGCGAATAATCGCGCGAGGCCGGGCAATCGCTTTCCGCGTCGAGCGGGCGCGTGTCCTCCGCATGGCGGGCGTTCTTCAGGTTGATCTTGCCGTGCCGTGTGTAGGCCAGGCCATGGCGCCCGGCGCGGGTGGGCATCACGCAGTCGAACATGTCGATGCCGCGCGCCACGGATTTGAGGATGTCGTCGGGTGTGCCGACCCCCATCAGATAGCGCGGCTTGTCGAAGGGAAGCACCGGACAGGTCGCCTCCAGCATCTCCATCATCACCGCCTGTGGCTCGCCGACGGCAAGGCCGCCGACCGCGTAGCCCTTCAGATCCATGGCGGCGAGCGCCCTCGCCGATCGTTCGCGCAGATGCGGCCTGTCGCCGCCCTGGACGATGCCGAACATCGCCTTGCCGGGCTGGTCGCCGAAGGCTGTCTTGCAGCGCTCCGCCCAGCGCAGCGAGAGCTCCATGGCGCGTTCGATCTCGGCTTCCTCGGCCGGCAGCGCCACGCACTCGTCGAGCTGCATCTGGATATCGGAATCGAGCAGGCCCTGGATCTCGATCGAACGCTCGGGCGGCATCTCGAAGACCTGTCCGTCGACATGCGAGCGGAAGGTGACGCCCTTTTCGGTGATCTTGCGCAGATCGGCGAGCGACATCACCTGGAAACCGCCCGAATCGGTAAGGATCGGATAGGGCCAGCGGGCGAATTCGTGCAGGCCGCCGAGGCGCGCCACGCGTTCCGCGCCCGGCCTCAGCATCAGGTGATAGGTGTTGCCGAGGATGATGTCGGCGCCCAGCGCGCGCACCTGGTCCATATACATGGCCTTGACGGTGCCGCCGGTGCCGACCGGCATGAAGGCCGGCGTGCGGATCACCCCGCGCGGCATCGATATCTCGCCGCGCCGGGCGGCCCCGTCGGTCGCCAGCAGGCGGAAGGTGAAGATCTCGCTCACGCCCCGTCGTCCCTGAAAAGCAGGCTCGAATCCCCGTAGGAATAGAAGCGGTATCCGTTGTCGATCGCGTGGGCGTAGGCGTCCTTCATGCGCTTCGTTCCGCTGAAGGCGGAAACCAGCATGAACAGCGTCGAGCGCGGCAGGTGAAAATTGGTCATCAGAACGTCCGCGGTATGGAAGCGGTAGCCCGGCGTGATGAAGATGTCGGTCGTCCCCGACCATGCCTCGATGCGCCCCGTCCGGCGCGCGGCGCTCTCCATAAGGCGCAGCGACGTGGTGCCGACCGAAACGATGCGCCCGCCGCGGGCCCGCACGGCGTTGAGCGCGGCGGCGGTCTCGGCGCTCACCACGCCCCATTCGGCGTGCATGCGGTGATCGTCGGTGTCGTCCGCCTTGACCGGCAGAAACGTTCCGGCCCCCACATGCAGCGTCACGAAGTGCCGCTCGATGCCGGCGGCGTCGAGCGCGGCCAGAAGCTCCGGCGTGAAATGCAGGCCCGCCGTCGGTGCGGCAACCGCACCTTCCTCTCGTGCGTAGACCGTCTGGTAGTCCGCCTCGTCGCGCTCGTCTTCCAGGCGCTTGCCGGCGATGTAGGGCGGCAATGGCATGTGGCCGACCGTGGCGATCGCCTCGTCAAGCACGGGGCCGGAGAAATCGAACTCCAGCAGCACCTCGCCGCCCTCGCCCTTTTCGGCGACCGTCGCCGCAAGCGTGCCGAGCAGGCAGATGCGCCCCTCGTGGCCGAAGCTGATGCGGTCGCCGACGCTGACGCGCTTGGCGGGCTTGAGGAACGCCTTCCAGCTGTCGGGGCTGACCCGCATATGCAGCGTCGCCTCGATGCGCGCCTGGTTCTCACCGCGATGCCGCACGCCGTCGAGGCGCGCCGGGATCACCTTCGTGTCGTTGAAGACCAGCGCATCGCCGGCCCGCAGAAGGCCCGGCAGATCGCTGACGAGGCGGTCGGAAAACCCGTCGGCCTCGACAACGAGCATGCGGGCAGCATCGCGTGGGCTTGCTGGTCTCAGCGCGATGCGGTCTTCCGGCAGATCGAAATCGAAGAGATCAACGCGCATGAAAAGCCGTAGGGGCTTGTGGATCACCACCCCCCTCTGGCCTGCCGGCCAGAGGGGGGTGGTGAC
>NZ_JANKOF010000112.1 GCF_024655565.1 Nitratireductor sp. ZSWI3
GGCAGGGCCGCTCCCGGTGCACCGCGCGCCGGCACCCTGCTGATCCACGCCTGGCCCGACCGGGTGGCCAAGGCGCGCGGCGCCTTCGGCCGCTTCGTGCTCGCCAACGGGCGGGGCGGAATGCTCGCTCCAGACGAACCTCTTGCCGGCGCGGCCTTTCTGGTGGTCGCCGACCTGCAGGGGCGGGCGGAGAACGCGCGCATCGCCTCCGCGGCTGTGGTCGAGGAGGAGGAGATCGTCGCGGCGCTGGGCGACCGTATCGAGGAGACCGTCGAAACCCTGTTCGACCGCGACAAGGCTGCCGTGCGCCAGCGGCGCGTGAAGCGCCTTGGCGCATTGGTTCTCGGCGCACAGGCGCTGCCGCCGCCGACCGGCGCCGATGCGGATCGCGCGATCCTGGATGCCGTGCGCGCCCATGGCCTGTCGATCTTGCCCTGGGACAAGGAGACCGACGCCCTGCGCGCCCGCCTCTTCTGGCTCCGGCAGGCCAAGGGCGAGCCGTGGCCTCAGATGTCCGACGAAGCGCTGACGGAGCGGCTGGAGGACTGGCTGCTGCCCTTTCTTTCCGGCGAGAGCACGCTGACCAGGGTGAAGCCCGGCGCCCTCCGTGAGGGGCTGATTTCGCTCGTGCCTTACGAATTCCAGCGCCGGCTCTCCTCGATGGCGCCCACCCATTACGACGCGCCCTCGGGCAGCCGCGTGCCGATCCGCTACGAGGAGGACGGACCAGTCCTGGCGATCCGCGTGCAGGAGCTGTTTGGCCTGAAGGCGCATCCGACCGTCGCCGACGGCATACCGCTCAAGCTGGAGCTCCTGTCGCCCGCCCACCGGCCGATCCAGACCACGCTCGACCTGCCGGGATTTTGGACGGGCTCCTGGGCCGATGTGCGCACCGACATGCGCGGCCGGTATCCCAAGCATGTCTGGCCCGAGGATCCGGCCAATGCCGTGGCGACGCACCGCGCCAAACCGCGCGGCAAATAGTTCTTGGAGGAACGGGAGACTTCCCGCATAACCCGGCGATGCTGGAAGACATCAGGGCACACGATCCGAGCCACGGCCTCAGGCTCAACACGCTGATCAAGCTGCGCTGGCTGGCGATCATCGGGCAGAGCGCGGCGGTCATCGTCGTCGCCTACGGGCTCGAGTTTCCGCTGCCGGTCGGCCTGTGCTTCGCGCTGATCGCGGCGTCGGCCTGGCTCAACGTGCATCTGGCGCTGCGCTATTCCGCGGCGCACCGGCTGACCCCGCAGGCGGCTCTAGGCATCCTGACCTTCGACGCGTTCCAGCTCGCCGGCCTTCTCTACATGACGGGCGGGCTGACCAACCCGTTCTCGCTGCTGATGACCGTGCCGGTGGTCATTTCGGCGACCTCGCTGCCGCTCCGTTGGACGGCGTTGCTGGCCTTCCTGGTTGTCGCGCTGACCACCGGGCTCGCGGTGTTCCATCGGCCGCTCCCCTGGTTTCCGGGCACTGAATTGGTGATGCCCCTGGTCTATATCATCGGTGTGTGGATCGCCGTCGTCTCCAGCATCGCCTTCACCGGCGTCTATGCCTACCGCGTCGCCGAGGAGGCACGGCTTCTCGCCAACGCGCTCGCGGCGACCGAGCTGGTGCTGCAGCGTGAACAGCACATCTCGGCGCTCGATGGGCTGGCTGCCGCCGCGGCCCACGAGCTCGGCACGCCGCTTGCCACGATCGCGCTGGTGGCGCGCGAGATGGAGCGGGCGCTGGGCGGCGACGAGCGCTTCCGCGAGGACGTGACGCTGCTTCGTACGCAAAGCGAGCGCTGCCGCGAAATCCTCAGGCAGCTGACGAGCCTGTCGTCGGAGGGCGAGGCGCATATGGCACGGCTGCCGTTCACCTCGCTGATCGAGGAGACGGTGGCGCCGCACCGCGACTTCGGCATCGACATCCGTTTCGAGCCGGGCGTGACGGAGGGGGCGGAGCCGGTCGGCCGGCGCAACCCCGGCGTGCTCTACGGCCTCGGCAATCTGGTCGAGAACGCGGTCGACTTCGCAAGGGAATCGGTCACCATCCGCTGGCATTGGAACGAGAACGAGGTGGGGCTTCTGGTGATCGACGACGGACACGGCTTTCCGGCGGAAATCCTCGATCGCATCGGCGAACCCTACATGTCCAAGCGCAGCGCCGGCTCTAGCAGCGGCGGCGGGTTGGGCCTCGGCCTGTTCATCGCCAAGACGCTGCTCGAACGCTCGGGTGCGATGATCCGTTTCGGCAACCTGGCAGAGAAGGGCAAGGGCGCGTTCGCCGAGGTGATCTGGCCGCGCGCCGTGTTCGTCGCTTCCGGAGGCGCTCTGGAAGCCGACGAAAAGATCCCTAAATTGGAAAGCGGATGAAATTAGGTTAGAAGCATTCTAGCGGTGCGATCCTCACGGACCACCAGGAAGTGTAAAGTGCTGAACGTGCTGGATATGACGAACGATACCGCGGAAGATCTGGAAGCCCTGCTGGGAGAGGACCGTTCCCTCCTGATCGTCGATGACGACAAGCCTTTCCTGACCCGTCTTGCGCGAGCGATGGAAACCCGCGGCTTCACGGTCGGCACAGCCGAATCCGTCGAAGAGGCGGTGGCGAGCGTGAAGGCCGCGCCGCCGGCCTTTGCGGTGATCGACATGCGCCTTGCCGATGGCAACGGGCTCGATGTGGTGGCAGCCATCCGCGAGAAGCGCAAGGATGCGCGCACCGTCATCCTGACGGGCTACGGCAACATCGCGACGGCGGTGACCGCGGTGAAGCTCGGCGCGGTCGACTATCTCGCCAAGCCCGCCGATGCGGACGACGTGTTCGCGGCGCTGACCCGTCTGCCGGGCGAGAAGGTGGCACCTCCGGAGAACCCGATGTCGGCCGACCGCGTGCGCTGGGAGCACATCCAGCGTGTCTACGAGATGTGCGATCGCAATGTCTCGGAAACGGCCCGCCGTCTCAACATGCATCGCCGCACATTGCAGCGCATCCTCGCCAAGCGCGCGCCGCGCTGAAGAGCGCGCCGCTGCCCGGCCACCTCTCCCTTTTGAGAGCGGGGCAATGGCATATGGAATTCGAGTCTTTGAGGAACCCCCACCCCTAACCCCTCCCCTCAAGGGGGAGGGGGATAATGGAGCGCTCGACTGTCCCTCCCTCCCCCTTGAGGGGAGGGATTGAGGGTGGGGGTCCGCCGGCGAAGCCGGCAAGAATAACCCGTATGCCATTGCCCTGCCGACAAGCGCCGGTTGATGGACAAGTGCCGCGCGCAGCGCTAAAACTGCAAGACAGGTATTTTTTCCTGTCTCGCGTTCCGGAAGGATGTGCCGCCGTGCTCTCGCACGAGAAGGTCTGGGCAGCCATAGACGCGCTGGCGGCGCGTCACTCCCTTTCGGCCTCCGGCCTGGCCCGGAAGGCGGGGCTCGATTCGACCGCTTTCAACAAATCCAAGCGCCGCTCGGCCGATGGCCGGCCGCGCTGGCCGTCGACCGAGTCCCTGTCCAAGATCATGGAGGCGACCAACACGACGCTTGCCGAGTTCCTGGGGCTTCTGCAAGGCGGCGGCCTCCCGGCAGGCCCTTACCGGCAATCCTCGGGCAGCGTGCCGCTGATCGGCTTTGCCCAGGCGGGCGCCGGCGGTTTCTTCGACGATGCGGGCTTTCCCGCCGGCCAGGGCTGGGAGCATCTGGACCTGCCGGGCCCGGCCCGCGAGGGAGCCTACGCACTGCAGGTGCAGGGCGAATCCATGCTGCCGCTCTACCGCGACGGGGACACGCTGATCATCGATCCCTCGGCGCAACTGAGGCGCGGCGACCGCGTGGTCGTCAAGACGGTCGGCGGCGAGGTGATGGCCAAGGTGCTTATCCGTCAGGGCAGCGAGCGCGTGGAACTCCTCTCTCTCAATCCCGATCATCCGAACCGCGTGTTCCGCAAGAGCGAACTGGAGTGGATGGCCCGCATCGTCTGGGCGAGCCAGTAGCGATGCGCGGGATGGTGCGCGGCCGGATCCTGGACGTCTTCCTCGCAGTGGCGTTGCTGCCCGGCATCGTCGGGACGGCGGTCGCCCAGGAGCGCCGCGCGCTCAGGGTCATCGCGCCCGAGCTGATCGCCCCGCCGCCCGTCGACCCGGCAACGCTCGACCGCGCCGATCCGCGCGCGCCGCTCAGCCCGCTCGCCGGTCCCGCGCCGGAACCGATGGCAAAGGTGAGGGATACCCGCTATTTCCGGCCGGTGGCGATCGCTGCCGGCATGTTCGAATCCGAGGGGAAGACCGTCACCATAGCCGGCATCCGGGTGATTGCGCCGGACCGGACATGCGATGCGGCGGCCGGTGGGGTCTGGCCCTGCGGCACGCAGGCCCGCACCGCCTTCCGCTATTGGCTGCGGGGGCGGGCGGTGGAATGCGACCCCGGCGGCGACGGAGAGGAAGCCGGCATCGGCAAGCCGATGGCCTGCTCGCTCGCCGGCTATGACATCGGCAAATGGCTGACGGAAAACGGCTGGGCGCTCGCCGAGCCGGGCGGCCCCTACGAGGAGCAGACGGAGGCGGCCCGCCAGGCCCGCAAGGGCATATTCGGCGGCGGACCAACCGGTTCGTGAACTGTCTGCACTTATGCGGTCGTCAGGTGATTTCCACCTGATCGCAAAATGCTCAGGTCGACAGTTCGCCCTTCAGCGCCGCGTCGATCAGCGCGGCGGTCTCCCTGACGCCGTAGAGCGCCGCGAAGGAGCCGAAGCGCGGTCCGCGCTCCTGACCCAGAAGCACCTCGTAGAGCATCTGGAAGAAGGCGACGGAAACGCCCGGCCCGCCCGTCGGGCTCTGCCGCTTGTGATCCTGGTAGCGCTCGATGCCGCGCGCCACGTCGAGGATGACGTTCTGGATCTCCTCGCCGTCGGCATCGGCCGGCAATGCGCCGAAAGCCTCCGACAGGGCGGCGAGCGCCTGCCGTTCGACCTCGTCCGGGGCCCGGAAGGATTTCGCTGGTTTGACGAAGTCCTCGAAATAGCGCAGCGCGTAGCCGGTCAGGCGGTCGAGCTCGGGATGCGTCTGTGGTGTGACGCCCGGCGCATAGCGCGAGATGAAGCCCCACAGGACGTCGGTGTTCTCGGCGTTGGAGGCGCTCACCAGATTGAGGAGCAGGGCGAAAGGCACGGGCAGCTCGATCGCCGGCGGCTCGCCGTCGTGAATGTGCCAGACGGGATTGCTGAGGCGGTTCCGCCAGTCTTGCCGTTCATAGGCGGAGAGGAAGGAATAATACTCGTCCACGGCCCGCGGAATGACGTCGAAATAGAGCTTCTTCGCCGTCTTCGGCTTCTGGAACATGTAGAGAGACAGGCTTTCCGTCGGCGCATAGGCGAGCCATTCGTCGATGGTCAGGCCATTGCCTTTCGACTTCGAGATCTTCTGTCCCTTCTCGTCGAGGAACAACTCGTAGTTGAAGCCTTCCGGCGGCGTGCCGTCCAGCGCCGAGCAGATCTGTGCGGCAAGCTTGACGCTGTCGATCAGATCCTTGCCCGACATCTCGTAGTCGACCTTGAGCGCCGCCCAGCGCATCGCCCAGTCGGGCTTCCATTGCAGCTTGCAGTGGCCGCCGGTCACCGGTGTCTCGAAGCGCTCGCCGCTTTCCGGGTCGCGCCAGACGATGGTGCCGGCGTCGAGCTTGCGCTCTTCCAGCGGCACCTGCATGACCACTCCGGTCTTCGGGTGGATCGGCAGGAACGGCGAATAGGTCTGCGCCCGCTCCTCGCGCAGCGACGGCAGCATGATCTCCATCACCGCGTCGAAGCGCTCGAGCATGGTGAGCAGCGTCGCATCGAAGCGGCCCGAGGCGTAGTAATCGGTCGAGGAGGCGAACTCGTAGTCGAAGCCGAAACGGTCGAGGAAGGCTCTGAGCCTGGCATTGTTGGCTGCGCCGAACGAGGGATACTCGTTGGAGAAGGGATCGGGCACCCTGGTCAGCGGCTTGCCGAGATGGCTCTTCAGCATCTCCTTGTTGGGCACGTTGTCGGGCACCTTGCGCAAGCCGTCCATGTCGTCGGAGAAGCACAGGATCTTGGTCTTCACCCGGTCCTCGGTGAGGATGCGGAAGGCATGCCTGACCATCGAGGTGCGGGCGACCTCGCCGAAGGTGCCGATATGCGGCAGGCCGGACGGCCCGTAGCCGGTCTCGAACAGCACGGTTTCCGGAAATGCTCCGCCCTCGTAGCGTTTGACGATTTTGCGCGCCTCTTCGAAGGGCCAGGCCTTGCTTTCGGCTGCGGCCTCCATCACCTCGGGCGTAAGTTCAAGCGCATCGTGGCTTGCCGTCGTCATGTCGCATTCCAGAAATTGGTTTCACACAGGTACAAGGGCCAAGCCTGTAAGGTGGCCTCGCCGGTGCGTCAATCGAAGCAGCAATTTTTCGTTGCGACATCGCGTCAGCCTTCCTACTTTCCGGACTTCTGATCCTGAAGCGGAGCATATGATGGCAGAGCCGAGCGCCCACGAAGCCCTGATCTACCTGATGGTCGTCATGTCGGCGGCCGATCGCGACATGACCGACGCGGAGCTGGCCATCATCGGCAACACCATCCGCACCTGGCCGGTGTTCCGCGGCTTCGACGAGAACCGCATCATCGACGTGGCGCGCCAATGCCAGCAGATCCTGCAGGAGGACAGCGGCCTGGAGCGGATCCTGAATGCCGTGCGCGACACCGTTCCGGCGAAGCTGCACGACACGGCCTACGCGCTGGCCGTGGAGGTCGCGGCGGCGGACCGGCATGTGGAGCCGGAAGAGGCGCGCATGCTGCATATCGTGCGCAGCCGGCTCCACCTGGAGCCGCTGGTGGCGGCCGCCATCGAACGGACCGTGCAGGCGCGGCGGCGCGCTCTGGCGTGACGATCGGCGGGCGGGCGCCGGCGGCGTGGTGAGCGCCGTGGCCTGCCCGGTGGACCGGTCTCAGTAGAAACCGACCGGGAAGTAGCGCTGGTAGAGCTCGGCGAAGGCGCCGCTTGCCTCGATCTTCTGCAGGGCGAAATCGACGGCCTCGATCAGGGCTGCCTGGTCCCGCGGGACGGCGATCGCCAGCCCCTGGCCGAGATAGGCAGGCGCCAGATAAGGGCCGCCTGCGAACACGCAGCAACTGGCCGCGTCGTTGCCCGTCAGCCAGAAGCTGAGGCGCATTCCATCGCCGAGCAGCGCGTCGATCCTGCCCGACTTCAGGTCTTCGTAGAGCCAGTCCGACCGGCTGTAGGTGACGACGTCTGCCTCTGGAAACAGGTCGCGCAGCAGCGTCTCGTGGGCCGTCCCGCCAAGAACCCCGACGCGCTTTCCCGCCACGCTCTCCGACAACGGCTCGGCCAGCCTCGCCGACAGCCGGGTCACGAAACGCGCCGGAAAACGCATATAGGGCCGCGAGAAGAGATAGCGATCGCGGCTTTCGGGGCTGACGGCGAGCCCCGCCATGATGGCTTCGCCCTGTCCCTCGTCCATCGCCCGATCGAGCTCGCTCCAGGGCAGCGCCTGGATCTGGCATCGGTCGGTCAGCTCCAGCTCAGCGCAGATCTGTCGGGCCAGGTCGATGTGAAATCCCGCCAGCAGGCCGGTGGCGTCGAGATAGTTGAACGGGAAGAAATCGACCGTGGTCAGGAAGCGCAGCCGAGGCAGGGTCGAAAGGTCCGGCCTCGAAATGCGCTGCCCCTGGCCCCAGAACCCGGGCGCGTCCGGCTGTGCGGTGTGGCCGGCGCCGGTTCCGAGCGCCCCTGATGCCGCAGCTGAGATCACCAGTATGGACAAGCACCTGGTTGCCGCCGCTAAGCAAGTGCCGGGAGCATGTAAAAGCCGACTAAACATTGTCACCGGACAGTCTTCAGTGTTTTCTGGCATTGCTCTTTTGATTGAATTTCATCCAATAGGATTGGAAATACAAGGCGGGTGAGGTGTATGTTCTGATATCTCACGAGGCAGGAGATGAAAACAGGTGCGGGATTTCGATGAAACGCGTGACTTCATAGGTCAGATTCAGCACGCCCGCTCTCCAGCCGCAATATGTGAGAAACTGCTTTCCGTCACCTCCCGTTTTGGGTTGAGCACCGTCTGTGCCGGCACGATTCCGCCACGCGGCACGGCGCCGCAAGAGCAGGTCGGCAACCTGATCCTGAACACCTGGCCGGCCGAATGGCTCGATCGGTATGTGGCGCGCAACTATGTCGACCATGATCCCGTTGTCGTCCATGCCATCGGGGCAGGAAGGGCGATGTCGTGGAGCGAGGCGCGTTCCATGCGCGGGGGGAACTCCAGGATGGCCAGCGAGATGTTCGGGGATGCCCGCAGCTTCAAGCTCGTGGACGGGGTCGCCTTTGCGATCAGCACGCTCGATGGCGGCATGGTGATCATGTCGTATGGCGGCGAGACGATCGACCTTTCTCCGGAGGACCTGGGCAAGATCTCCTTCATTTCCGCCTATGCGGTGGGCCATGCGCTGAGCCTGCGCGGGGAGGACAGGTTCCGCGATCTTTCGCCGGCGCAGAAGGAGTGTGTTCACTGGGCCGCCCGCGGCAAGTCCCGGCAGGAGATGAGCGACCTGATGGCGATGAGCGGGGAGGAGGTCGACCAGTTGCTGTCGCATGCCAGGGCCACGCTCGGTCCTGGCCACATGCTCAACAGGTTCGGCGCCCGCCCCAGGCTGACGCCGCGCGAGCAGGAATGTCTCCAATGGGCAGCGCTCGGCAAGTCCGAATGGGAGGTGTCCCAGATACTGGGGATTTCCGAACACACTGCCGAAAAGCACTTGCTGAACGCAAAGACGAAGCTCGGCGCGGCCAATCGCGTACAAGCGGTTGCCGAGGCGTTTCGCTGCGGTTTACTGGAGTGAATTGTTCAACCTAAGATTTTGATTGACTCTTCTATATGCAATTTTAATAGTATCAAAAATACACGACTGAGATCGATGCTCCGGGGGGTGCAATGGATTCTCTTTTCCAGGATAGGCGGGGATGCCCGGATTTGTCTTTACCAAGGCTGACGTCTGATCCGGAAAGTGGATCGATAGCAGGGGCCTTTTTTACTTCCTTTATTCAATTGAATCGTCCGGCGGCGCCCGGTGCTTTCCGCCATGGAATACACTAGGGGCTTGACGGCAGGCGGCGCGGAACGACTTGGACGGGAAGAGGTGGAGGGCATCGAGTGCCCCGCTCCGCACCGTCCCTCTTCCGCGGCGGATTGGCTGCCGATCCTGGAAACGCTGTCGATTACGGCTGAAGATGCCGCCCGGATCGAACAGCGGGCCAGGCTCGCTGGCGTGCCCTTTCAGGCCGAGCTTACGGTGTCGGGCGGTGTTTGCGAACGCGCTCTCTTTCAGGCGCTGGCTGCAGAACTCGGCCTCGAATATCTCGACCGCCCGTCGCCATCGGCGCTGGTGATGCAGGAATGGCAGGCGTATGCGGTTCTGGCCAACAAGGGAGGCGTGCGCCTGGCCCTGTCGCTGGACGGCGGCGGCCGCTCGATCGCGCTGATTGCGCCGGACCAGCTGGACATTCCCGCCCTGCGATCGTTCATCGACCGCTACCCGCGCGTCGCGCGCCGCATGCGCGTCGTCCCTCCGTCCCATCTGCGCAAAGCGGTCGCCGAACGGTTCGAGCCCGAACTGATGCGGTTGGCGACGGACGGCTTGTTTCAGGCCTCCCCGCGCCAGTCTTCGCGGTTCGTGCTCAACGCCTGGCAGGGAGCCGTGCTTGGCGCCGGAACCGTCGCGCTGGCATTCTTTTCCTGGACGCTGCCGGCTGCCACGCTTCTGGCGGTTCACGTGGTGCTTTCGCTCATATTCTTCGCCTGCGTCATCCTGCGCCTGGTGATCAGCACCTCGGCGAAGCCGGCGGGCGAAGCCAGGTTGAGCAGCGTCCAGCCCGCTGAAATGCCGGTCTACTCCGTTCTGGTCGCCCTCTATAAGGAGGCCGAGATCGTTCCCGACCTCCTGGTCGCCCTCGGCCGGATCGTCTGGCCGCGTTCGAAGCTGGAGATCAAGCTGGTTTGTGAGAGCGACGACACGGAGACGCTGCAAGCGGTCCGCGCTCAGCACCTGCGCTCCTATGTGGAGGTCATCGAAGTGCCGCCCGGCGGGCCGCGCACGAAACCGAAGGCGCTGTCCTACGCCTTGCCGATGACCACGGGGGATTTCATCGCCCTTTACGATGCCGAGGACCGGCCGCATCCGTTCCAGCTGGTCGAGGCGTGGCAGGCCTTCAGGGACGGGGGAGAACGGCTCGCCTGCGTGCAGGCGCCGCTCAGCATCGGCAATCGCAGCGAGAGCTGGATTTCGTCCATGTTCGCGCTCGAATATGCCGCGCTCTTCCGGGGCATCCTGCCCTGGCTCGCCAGCCGGCGCCTGATGCTGCCGCTCGGAGGAACGTCGAACCATTTCCGCCGCGACGCGCTGATCGAGGTGGGCGGCTGGGATCCGTACAATGTGACAGAGGACGCGGATCTCGGCCTGCGGCTCTATCGCTTCGGTTTCCGCACCGGCGTGATCGCCAATCCGACGTTGGAGGACGCGCCGACCGACGCACGCACATGGGTGCCGCAGCGGACCCGCTGGTTCAAGGGATGGGCACAGACCTGGCTGGTGCATATGCGCGATCCCATGACGACGCTGCGGGAAATCGGCCCGGGATCCTTCCTCGTGGCGCAGATCCTCTTTGCCGGCATGGTGCTGTCGGCCCTGGCCTATTCGGTGTTCCTGATAACCGCGTTCGCGCTCGGCATTTATCTTGCGACGGGCGGCGAGCTGCGCACCTCGCAGATCGTCCTGCTGTGCATCGATGCCGTCAACGTCATCTGCGGCCATGCCGGTTTTCTGGCATTGGGCTGGTTGACGCTGCACAAGACGGAGCGTGCGGCTTTCTGGAAGAAGCTGGTATGGACGCCCGCTTACTGGGGCCTGATGTCGGTGGCCGCCTGGCGCTGTCTCTGGCAGCTCTACTGGCGCCCGCATTTCTGGGAAAAGACGACGCACCGGCCGCATCGCCGTGGCGGCGCGTTACGAGAGAAAGCCTGGCCCTGAACCGATGATGAGCTGGTCTTCGGGGCCGATCGCGTCGAGATCGCGGCCGTCATAGGCGATTGCGAGCAGGATGCGGCGAATGACGGCAAGCCGGGCGCGCCGCTTGTCGTTGGCCCGCACGACCGTCCACGGCGCATGCGCGCTGTGGGTGCGCTCCAGCATGAGGTCGCGCATGCGGGTGTAGTCGTCCCATTTCTTGATGCCGGCGACATCCATCGGCGAGAACTTCCAGTGCTTGAGCTTGCTGTGGCGCCGGTCATGAAAGCGCTCGAGCTGCGTTTCCTGGCCGATGTTGAGCCAGAATTTGAAGAAGTGGATGCCGTCATTGACGATGGCGCGTTCGAAGTCCGGCGTCTCGTCGAGGAACTGTTCGTGCTGGACCGGCGTGCAGAACCCCATGACCGGCTCCACGCCGCCACGATTGTACCAGGACCGGTCGAAAGTGACGAACTCGCCGGCGGTCGGAAAATGCGCCACATAGCGCTGGAAATACCATTGCCCGCGCTCGGTCTCGCTCGGCTTCGGCAGGGCCACGTTGCGCGCCGTGCGCGGGTTCATATAGGCGCGGATGCGGGAAATCGTTCCGCCCTTGCCGGCCGCGTCACGCCCTTCGAACAGGGCCAGGACGCGCGCGCCGCCCTGCTGCATCCAGCCCTGGAGTTTCACCAGCTCGATCTGCAGGCGCTCGAGCTGCTTCTCGTAATCGTCGTTGTCGAGCTCGTCCTTGTAGGGAAATCCGCCCGCGCTCAGCTTGCTGTCCTTCACCCAATCCGGCAGCTTCGGGTCATCGATGTCGAATGTCCGCTTCTTGCCGGATACTTTGATGGTGACTGGTTCGTTCTTGGCGTCAGACGAGTTTTCCAAAGGCTTGTTCATAATATCGATCCTGAACCATGGGAGTGTCCATGCTATTTGCAGCTTGATACAAGGTCCAGCGGGGATGACGGGCGGGAATGCCTCCTGCAGCCACGGGGATGTTGACGACAGGCATGCCTCATATTGGCGGGAACGGACTGTATATGAACGCGATCGACGAGCAGCGCCGGAAGGTGGCGAAGGAGAACGGAGCGCAAGACGCCGAGAGCTGGAGCGCTTCGATGCGGGCTGCGATGCGGCGCCTCCTCACGCGCCGCGCCGGACCCGTCGTCGCCGACGAGATGCCGGCCGGCACCAGCGCCATCGATGATCTGCCCGCGGCGTCTCTGGCCGCCGCCGTGCCCGATCCGCTCTACGTCTTCAACCGCAACGCGGAGATCCTCTATGCCAACGAGGCGGCCGACAGGGCGTTCGGGGCAACGGTTGCCGGCGGCTCCCTGCGATTGAAGTTCCGTGCTCCGGAGATGCATGAGCTGATCGCCAAGGCCACCGGCGGCGGGGAAGAATCGGTGGCGATCAATTATGCGGAACGGGTTCCGGTCGAACGGGCTTATCGGGTGGTGGCGAGCCGCATCGGCAAAGACACGGGGCTTTTCGTCCTGCTGTTCAAGGATCAGAGCGAGGCGCGCCGCATCGACCGGATGCGCGCCGACTTCATCGCCAATGCCAGCCATGAGCTGCGTACGCCGTTGGCCTCCGTCGCCGGCTTCATCGAGACGCTGCGCGGACCCGCGCGCGACGATCCGAAGGCGCGCGAGAACTTCCTGCAGATCATGCACAATCAGACGCAGCGCATGGCCCGCCTGATCGACGACCTTCTGTCGCTTTCACGGCTGGAGATGAAGCCCTACACGAAGCCGGGCGGCCGGGTCGACATCGTCCAGCTGCTCGACGGGGTGGTGGAATCGATGCGCCACCTTGCCGGCGAATCCGGCGTCACGATCGAGAAGGCGCTGCCATCGACGCCGATTTTTGTCGCGGGAAATTCCGACGAACTCGTCCAGGTCTTCGAGAACCTGCTCGAGAACGCCTGCAAATATGGAGGCTCCGGCGGGCGCATCGTCGTCTCGGCGGAACAGAAGGGGCCCATGGAAGAGGTGCGGGCGACCGTGCGGGACTTCGGACCCGGAATTGCCGAAGAGCATATTCCGCGCATCACCGAGCGTTTCTATCGCGTCGACGTGGAAACAAGCCGGGCTCAGAAGGGGACGGGCCTCGGCCTTTCCATCGTCAAGCATATCCTGACGCGGCACGATGCCCGCCTTTCCGTGAAGTCCAGGGTCGGCGAAGGAGCCGCCTTCACGGTGCATTTCCCGCCTTTGCCGCCGAGCCCGGCGGCATCGCAGGATTCCTGAAAAAGCGCGGTCCGGCACTTTCATTTTCGTGCCATCGCAATAGCTTACTGTAGACGGAAATGGCCGGCAAAGGGATGGACGAGTAGATGCAGACCCAGCATATCATGCGCTCCTTCGACGATGAGCTGAAGTATCTGGCAGACCAGATCGCAGCGATGGGAGGATACGCCGAGCGCATGGTGGCCGAGGCGGTAGAGGCGCTCATCCAGTCGGACACCGGCCTCGCGCGCAAGGTGGTTGCGGACGACGCCTTCCTCGACGAGAAGGAGCGCGAGATCGGCGAGCGCGCCGTGATCATCATCGGCCGCCGCCAGCCCATGGCGGCGGACCTGCGGGAGATCGTCGGCGCGATCCGCATCTCCTCCGACCTGGAACGCATCGGCGATCTCGGCAAGAACATCGCCAAGCGTGTGGTGGCGGTGACCGAGGGCAAGCAGCCGGTGCGCCTGTTCCGCGGCCTGGAAGCGCTGGCCGGGCTGGCGCTCACGCAGCTCAAGGAGGTGCTGGATGTCTATGCCTCGCGCTCGGTCGAGCGCATCGGGTTCGTGCGCGACCGGGACGAGGAGATCGACGCCATGTACACATCGCTGTTCCGGGAGCTCCTGACATACATGATGGAGGATCCGCGCAACATCACCGCGTGCACGCATCTGCTTTTCTGCGCCAAGAACATCGAGCGCATCGGCGATCACGCCACCAACATCGCCGAGACGGTTCATCACATCGTCACCGGCCGGCAATTGCCGCTCGAGCGCCCCAAGGAAGACAAGAGCCACAAGATCGTCGCCGGTCCGAACTCTTCCTGAAGGCTCGGGCCGGCGAGGCAGCGGCTTCAGCGGTCCGGAGTCCGGCCGGGCGAAACGGCGATCGCCTCGATCTCGATCATCGCCTCGGACGTGTAGAGCCCGCGCACCTCGACGATGCTGTCGGCAGGATAGGGAGCACTGAAGAAGGCGCGGCGCAGCTCCACGACATCCTTGAAGTTCCCCATGTCGGTGACGAAGATCGTCACCTTGACGATGTCGCTCAGCGAAGCCCCTGCTGCCTCGAGGGCGCGGGCGAGATTGGCAAAGGCCTGCCTGCCCTGCGCGAGGAAGCCCCCTTCGACGATCCCGCCTTCATTGTCGTAACCGGCCTGCCCCGAGACGAAGATGAACGGACCGCTGCGGATTGCCTGCGAGAGCAGGTAGGGCGCATAAGGATCCGGATCCGTGACGATGCGTTCGATGGGCATGATATCTCCTTCAGATCATTCATGGCTGCGATAGGAACGCATTGCGCCACGGATGACAAAAGGCGATTTCTCATTCTATGAATGAATCCAATTCATCTGTATCGGGTGCAGGATGTCGAAATGGATGCCCCTTCAGCCCTTGCGGACATTCGCCGAGGCCGCGCGGCTGAAGAGCTTCAAGAAGGCGGCGGATGTGCTGAACGTCACGCCGACGGCGGTCAGCCATCAGATCCGCAGGCTGGAGGAAGAGCTCGGCGTCGCGCTGTTCGAGCGGCGGGTGCGGAGCATCGCGCTGACCCCGGCCGGAGCGCGCCTTTATCCCGTGGTCCGGGAGGCTTTCGGGCAAGTTCACGATGCGCTCGAGGAGATTAGGGCCGAGCGGCACGACCGTCCTTTGCTCATGGCGGCGACCATGGCGGTGTCGACCTTATGGATCGCACCGCAGGTTGCAGCGTTCAGACGGGCGTTCCCCGACGTTCCCTTCAGGTTGCTGGCTTCGGACGACCGGGTGGATCTTTCCGCCGGGGAGGCGGATTTCGCCGTTCGGTTCGAGCGCGAGCCCGATCCCTTGCTGGATACTGTCGACCTCGTGGCAGGCTTGTTCGCGCCCGTGGTCGCCCCGCCCCTTTGGCCGGTTCACGGCAATGCGCTGGCAAACCTGCCGCTGCTTGCCTTCGAGTGGCATGTGCCGCGGCCCGGTGCACCCGATTGGGCGGAGTGGTGGCGCCTTGCCGGTCTGGGCCATTTCCCGTTCGGCCGTCTCATCGGTTTTTCGGACGAGGCGCACGCCGTGCAGGCAGCGCTCGACGGGCAGGGTGTGCTGCTGGCGAACATCTCCCTGCTGCGGAAGGAGCTTGCCTCGGGACGCCTGAAGCAGGTGCCGGGGCCGGTTCTGCCGCATGGGCGTTTCCGGCTGGTCAGGGCGCGAGCGAAGGGTTCACCGCGCGCCGAAGAAGCCTGGCATTGGTGGCGGCAGGCCCTGGTCGAAGCAGGGAAGGCCGCGCCATGAAAAAGAGCGGGGCGCTTGT
>NZ_JANKOF010000113.1 GCF_024655565.1 Nitratireductor sp. ZSWI3
GCCCTCCTTATTCACAATGCGCCGGCAGCCGCCGGCGCATTTTTTCGCGTCCGCCATGTGCCGCCCGTCATAGGCACTGGTCCTGATCTCCCGCATCCGGGAACCCGAGGCGCGTTTTCGACGCAAATGCCCGACTGACGGAGAGACGATCATGGAACAACCAGTCACGCGAACCGCCGACAGGCCGGCAAAAACCCTCGGTCGTGCAGAATTCATCGCGCTGGCGGCCGCCCTGATGGCGCTCAACGCGCTCGCCATCGACATCATGCTGCCGGCCCTGCAGCAGATCGGCGCCGCCCTCGGCGTTCACGACGAGAATTCCAGGCAGTACATCGTCACCGCCTATATCGTCGGTCTCGGCGCCGGACAGCTCGTGTTCGGCCCCATCTCCGACCGGTTCGGCCGCCGTGCGCCGCTGTTCATCGGCCTGGCGCTCTATGTCGGCGCCGGCCTGGCCGCGGCGATCGCCCCGAGCTTCGCGATCCTGCTCGCCGTCCGTCTTGTCCAGGGTGTCGGCGCGGCGACGACGCGCGTCATCGCCATTTCAGCCATCCGCGACGTGTTCGGCGGGCGTCAGATGGCCGAGGTGCTGTCGATGGTGATGATGGTCTTCATGGTCATCCCCGTCATCGCCCCGAGCCTCGGACAGGCGATCCTGATCCTGGGCGCGTGGCAGGAGATCTTCATCGCCACAGCCCTGCTCGCGCTGCTCATCGGCCTTTGGGCCGCCCTCCGATTACCGGAGACGCTGGCTGCGGAAAACCGTCGGCCGCTGACGCTTTCCAAGATCGTCGAGGGCTTCGGCTTCGTGCTGACCAACCGCGTCGCGCTGTGCTACACGCTGGCCACCACCTGCGTGTTCGGCGCCCTGTTCGGCTTCATCAGCTCGGCCCAGCAGATCTACACCGACACGTTCGATCTGGCCGACTGGTTCCCGATCCTGTTCGCCATCGGCGCCGGCCTGATGGCCTTGTCGTCCTTCACCAACTCACGCCTCGTGGGACGCATCGGCATGCGCCGGCTGTCGCACGGCGCCCTGGTCGGCTTCACGCTCATCAACCTTGCCTGGCTGATCCTTGCCTCTATGGGCTACATGCCCTTCCCGCTGTTCTTCGTCCTGTTCTCGCTGGCGATGTTCCAGTTCGGCTGGGTCGGCGCCAATTTCAACTCGATCGCCATGGAGCCGCTTGGCCATGTGGCCGGCACGGCGGCCGCCACGCAGGGCTTCATCACCACGCTCGGCGGCGGATTGCTGGGCGCGATGATCGGCCAGGCGTTCGACGGCACCACGATGCCGCTGGCGGCCGGTTATTTCCTGGCCGGCATCGCCGGGCTGACGCTCGTCCTGATCGGCGAGCGCGGCCGCCTGTTCCACCCGGTCAACCCGCCGGTGTGAGGCAGCCTTGGTCTACACATCGTACGTTCCGAAAACCTATTCCGGTTTTCGGGCCGACAATGTGGCGAAGTCGAACAGGTTACGGTCGAGAAGATGGGACGGGCGCACATGGGTGAGCGCCCGGATCATCGTGTCCTTGCGGCCCGGCATGCGCGCCTCGATGTCGGCCAGCATCGCCTTCATGGCGTTGCGCTGCAGGCCATCCTGGCTGCCGCACAGGTCGCACGGGATGATCGGGAAGCGCATGGCGTCGGCAAATCTGGCAAGATCGGCCTCGGCGCAATAGCTCAGAGGCCGCAGCACCATCACATCCCCTTCATCGTTGAGCAGCTTGGCCGGCATCGCCGCCAGCCGTCCGCCGTGAAAGAGGTTCATGAAGAAGGTTTCGAGGATGTCTTCCCGGTGATGCCCGAGCACCAGCGCCGAGCAGCCCTCCTCGCGCGCGATGCGGTAGAGATGGCCGCGCCGCAACCGCGAGCAGAGCGAGCAGTAGGTGCTCGATTCGGGCAGCTTGTCCGTCACCACGGAATAGGTGTCCTGGTACTCGATGCGGTGCGGCACGCCGAGGCTCTTCAGATAGTCGGGCAGGATGTGTTTCGGGAAATTCGGCTGTCCCTGGTCGAGGTTGCAGGCGAGAAGCTCCACCGGCAAGAGCCCGCGCCATTTAAGGTCCATCAGCACCGCCAGGAGACCGTATGAATCCTTGCCACCGGAGAGCGCCACCAGCCAGCGCTCGCCGGGCGTCACCATGGCGAAATCGTCGATCGCCTGACGCACGTTGCGCAGCAGCCGCTTGCGCAGCTTGTTGAATTCGACCGAGGACGGGGCGTCCTTCAGGAAGGGCGGCACGTCCAGTGAGCCCTCAACATGCGTGTCGCCGGATTGCATCTGTCCTGTCGGGTTCGCCAAGGTGCCGTGCATGAACCGTGCCTTCATCGGAACAAGGGAAATCGCGCCTTCCTATCAGAAGCCTTGCGACAAGGCGACTTAACGAATAGGCATTTTCTGCTTTCTATCAGCACAACACGGATCGTGGGAGATTTGCGCGCGTGAGCAGGCGGCTCGACATTCTGGTCCCTTTCCTGAACGAAAGGGAAAGCGCTGTGGACTTCTGCGCCATGGCGGCTGCGCTGGCGGCCGAGGCGCGCTCCCGTTTCGGGCTCGAGGCCTCGTTCATCCTGATCGACGACGGCAGCACCGATGGCGGCGGGGCGCTTTTCGAAGAGCATATGAGCGGACACTGGTCGCTGGTGACCCTGTCGCGCAATTTCGGCAAGGAGAGCGCCATCCTTGCCGGCCTCGACCATGCGCAGGGCGACTACGTTCTGCTGATGGATGCGGATCTGCAGCACACGGCCGAGGTCGCGCTGGACATGATCGGGCGCATCCTTGCCGATCCGGATCTGGACATGGTCTATGCGGTTCGCGCCGACCGGGCCGAGAGCCGCTCGGCCGGCCGCTATTTCGCGCAGTGGTTCTACTGGCTGATCAATATGGGCCAGCGCTACGAAATCCCCGCCAATGCCGGCGACTTCCGGGTCATGACGCGCCGCTTTGCCGAGGCCATGCGCCAGTTGCGCGACCAGCGGCGCTTCAACAAGGGCCTTTACGCCTGGACCGGCTTCAGGCAGCAGCGCATCCTCTATCGGCCGGCCGAACGGCAGGGCGGCGAGAGCAAATGGTCGCGCCGCAAGCTGATCGCCTTCTCGCTCGAAGGCTTCACCTCCTTCTCCGTGGTGCCGCTGCGGGCCGTCTCCCTGTTCGGCACGGGCGTTGCCCTGCTCGGCTTTCTCTACGGCGTCAAGATCCTGCTCGAGGTCCTGTTCACGGGCATCGCCGTTCCGGGCTATCCCAGCCTGATGGTGGCGGTCCTCGTGCTGGGCGGCCTCAACCTGGCGCTGACGGGTCTGGTCGGAGAGTATGTCTGGTCGGCGCTCAGCGAGGCGAAGAACCGCCCCAACTACATCGTCAAGACGATCACCGGTCCGCAAGCCGCACCCGCCGCGCAAAAGAAGAAGGCCGCTTCCGCAAGGGCGATCGATGGCTGAGGAGCGGCGCACGGCCTGGCTGATCGCCGACGACTACGGCCTTTCACCCGGCGTCAGCGCCGGCATCAGGTCGTTGCTGGAACGGCGGCGGTTGAGCGGCACCGGCTGCATGACGCTGTTCGACGACTGGGAGGAGCAGGCGGCCGCCCTTGCGGCGACCGGAACCCGGGCCGCCATAGGCATGCACCTCACCCTGACCGACTTTCCGGCCCTGTCGACCGGAGAGACAATGCCCGGCCTCAGGCGGCTGATCGCCGCCTGCACGCATGGTGAACGGCAGGCCGTCGCGGCGGAAGCCGACGCCCAGCTTGATCGGTTTCGCGCTGCCTTCGGCAGAGACCCGGCCTTCATCGATGGCCATCAGCATGTTCATTTCCTGCAGCCGGTGCGGCGCTGGATCGCGGCACGCTTCGCCGACCGACCGGCCGAGGCACGCCCATGGCTGCGCGGTGCGCCGACCTTGCGGGCGGCGCCGGCCGGTATGACGGCGAAGGTGACGCTCGCGCGGCTCCTGGCGCGCGGCTTCGACACGCAGATGCGCCGCGGCGATTTCCTCGTCCGCGGGCCGCTCTGCGGCTTCTACGACTGGCGCCGCCAGGGAGCCTTCACCGCCGCCCTCCCCCTGTTTCTGGAGAAGGCGCCGGACGAAAGCCTGATCATGTGCCATCCGGGCAAGGTCGATGCCACCTTGCGCGCGCGCGATGCGTTCACCAATGCGCGCGAGGAGGAACTGGCGGCCCTTGGCGCCGCCGATCTGACCGGGCGCCTCGAGCGGGCCGGCATCGCCTGGGCAGGGATCAGATCATGAACGCCGGCGAGCCCCGCACCCTTCCCGTCAAGCTGCAGCGTTTCGCCATTGTCGGCGTGCTCAATTCGGCGATCGATTTTGCGGCTTTCACCGGGCTCGTCTTTCTCGACTTGCATCCGGTGCTCGCCAATGTGCTTGCCTGGGCGGTGGCGGTGGTCTTCTCCTTCGCCGTCAACTCCCGCTGGACCTTCGTGCGCTCGGAACGCTTCGACCTGACCTCGGCCTTCGCAAAATTTGCCCTGAGCGGCAGCATCATCTCGTTGGGATCGTCGACCATCGCGGTGCTTCTGCTGCCGCCGCTGACCGGCGTCTTCCCCGCCAAGCTGATCGGCATCGCCGTCGGCGCCGCGCTCAATTTCTTCGCGGCCCGCTGGTCCATCGAGGATCGGATCCTGTAAGACCTTGCGGAACCGTCACGCCGGCGGCACGAGGAACAGGCGAACCTGCCAGTCTCTCTCGCCGTTGAAGCCGGGCACTGTGAACTCCTCCTCGGCCACGGCCCCGACGGGGAACTTTTCCGCCCTGCCGATGCACCAGGCCTGATCGGCGAAACAGGCGATCGCGATGCCGCGGGCGCGGACATCCGCCTCGGTGATCCAGGGCGTGAGCTGGAACGAGCTTTCCTGCATCGAATAGGGCCGCGACGCGGCATAGAAGGTGGTGCCGCTGGCCAGGATCTTGTCACCGGCCACATAGACGAACGGCGCGTCAAAACGCTCGTTCCATGCCTTCTCGATCTGCGTGGCGATAGAGCGGACCGGGACGGCGTTGTAGTGCGACATGTCCTCGGCTTCCTCGCTGCGGATGATCGGAGACAGGGCCAGCAGCGCCGCGCCGTAGATGACCACCGCGGCCGGTATCGCCAGCCGCTGCTCCTCGAGCCGGCCGGGCCGCACGAAAAGCAGCAGCAGGATCGGCGCCGCAAAATAGAGCGGCAGCGCCCACACGGAGCTGAACTCGACGGCGAAGGCCACGCCGAGCAGAAGCGTCAGCGCGAGCGCGCCGAAATTCGTCCACAAAAGCGCGCGGCCGACAAGGCTGGTGCGGAGCGCGGCAAAGCGGCGGGTCTCGAACCAGGCGCCGCGGCCGTTGCGCAAGATGGCGATCAGAAGCACCAGCAGAACGGGCAGGAGATAGGCGAGCAGCGCGCCCAAGAACCGCGGCGCCGAGACGACGCCCGCCAGCGCCGATCCATCGCCCTGCTCGGCGGCATAGGTCAACGGCCGAAAGTCGTTCTGGAACAGCCAGTAGACATGCGGCGCGATGAGAATGAGAAAGGTCGCGCTGGCAAGCCAGACGCCAAGGCTGGCAAGCAGCGGGCGCGCCTGGCGGTCGAGAAGCACATGCAGGCAGATCGCTCCGAGCAGAGCTGCCGAATAGTATTTGATCAGCACCGCGCCGGCGGCGAGCGCGCCGAGGATCACCGCATCGACCAGCCTGCGCTTTTCCAGGAAGCGCAGGTAGAACAGCGCCGTTCCCGCCCAGAAGGGCAGCATCGCGGCATTGGCATTGTATTTGATGGCGAGAAAGGTGACGGGCGGCAGGAAGAAGAACAACGCCGTGCTCAGCACGGCACGCCACGGGTCAAGGAAGCGAACGGCGATCCGCCAGCTGAAGAAGAACATCACCGCGCTGTTGACGGCCGAAAGAAGGTAATAGGCCCAGTCGGCACGCGGCAGCACGGAGAACCAGGCGGCCGTTATCCAGGCGAACAGCGGCGGATGCTTGAAGTAGCCGTTCTGCCAGGCAATGCCCCAGGAATAGTTCTCCAGCATGTCGCCGAAGCCGTCGAGATTGCGCTGCGTCCAGGTCGCATAGAGCGTCCACACGATCACATAGAAGATGAGCAGAAGAGCAATCTGCGCCCAGGGGGCTTTCGCCAGGCTTCTCATGCGCAATCCCGTTCCGGTTGCCAGATGCAAAAAAGAAGCGCCCGGCCAATGGCGGGGCGCCCCCTTGCAAACTACCTGCTGAAAGCTATCAGCGCGAGTAGAATTCGACAACCAGGTTCGGCTCCATGTGCACAGCGTAAGGCACGTCGGAGAGAGCCGGGACGCGAGCGAACTTCGCGACCATCTTGTTGTGATCGGCTTCCACATAGTCCGGCACGTCGCGCTCGGCGAGCTGGGTCGCTTCCAGCACGATGGCGAGCTGCTTGGACTTTTCCTTCACCTCGATCACGTCGCCCACCTTGCAGCGGTAGGACGGGATGTTGACGCGGCGGCCGTTGACCAGGATGTGACCATGGTTGACGAACTGGCGCGCGGCGAAGATCGTCGGCACGAACTTGGCGCGATAGACGATCGCGTCGAGGCGGGATTCCAGGAGACCGATCAGGTTCTCGTTGGTGTCGCCCTTGCGGCGGTTCGCCTCGTCATACGTCTTGCGGAACTGCTTTTCCGAAATGTCGCCGTAGTGGCCCTTCAGCTTCTGCTTGGCGCGCAGCTGCAGACCGAAATCGGACAGCTTGCCCTTGCGGCGCTGGCCGTGCTGGCCGGGGCCGTATTCGCGGCGGTTGACCGGGGACTTCGGACGGCCCCAGACGTTTTCGCCGAGACGGCGGTCGAGTTTGTACTTCGCGGATTGGCGCTTGCTCATCGCATTCCCTTTCAAACCAAAATGACCGGAGCTCCCGCTCCGGACGAAGGAAACGCGCCCTCCTCTGATCTCCGTTTTCGAGACCTGACAGGGCAAGCCACGCACGCTTTGCGGCCTTGCCCACGGGACACGTTGAAAAGCGCGACGGCCACGGGGCCATCGCGCATGGGCGCGTCATTATGCGAGGAGCGCCCGCATGTCAATCCCGTCAGTCACGGATGCTCTTCGGCCGCAGGCGCCGCATATCGCTCAAGCCGATATCCTGCAACAGATCCTCCGGAACATCGCGGGGATCGAGACGCCGGCGCCGGCCACCGCCACGCCAGTTGAGATTCCAGCTTGGCAGAAGGCGCCACGGGGCCTCGCCTCCGCAATATTCCCGGCTCAAGACGTCGCTCATCAGACGGTCCTCCTGACATTGGATGGAAAAGCTCTCTTGATTGCGACATCGAATATTGTTCCTCTATCCCCGGAACTCCAATTGAAGTTCGGCATGGCTAGATAAGGTGATTTTATCCATGACGTCGTTTCCCCTACCGCCTCTCACGGCCTTGCGCGTGTTCGAGGCGGCCGCCCGCCACGGAAGCTTCACCAGGGCCGGACAAGAGCTCGGCATGACGCAGGCCGCCGTCAGCTACCAGATCAAGGTGATCGAGGAGCGCGTCGGCACGCCCCTCTTCGTGCGCCGGCCACGGCAGGTGACGCTCACCGAAACCGGGCAGCGCTTCGCACCGCTGGTGACCGATGCCTTCGAGCGGATCGCCTCGGCCTATGCGGAGGCGCGCGGGGCGATGGAAGGCACCTTCACGATCAGCACCGCGCAGACCTTCGCCATCAACTGGCTGGTGCAGAATCTCGATGCGTTCCAGGCCCTGCACCCCGCGCTGACGGTGAGGCTGGAGGCAAGCCAGCGGCTGGCCGCATTCCAGACGGAGGACGTCGACGTGGCGATCCGCAGCGGCCACGGTCCCTGGCCGGGTCTGGAAAGGCACCTGCTGCTCATGGCGAATTTCTCGCCGATGCTGAGCCCGCGCCTCGCCGAGACGGTGGGCGGCATCCGGACCCCGGAGGATCTGCTGCGCCTGCCGCTGCTCGATCCCGACGATTCCTGGTGGCAGGCATGGTTCGGCCCGATCGGCATCGCCATCGGCCAGCGGGACGGCAACCTCTCGCCCAAGCTCGGGGCGCAGAGCATGGTTGCCCGCGCGGCGATCGCCGGTCGGGGCGTTGCCATGCTCACCCCGGCGCTTTACCGCCTGGAAATTGAACACGGCCTGCTCATCCAGCCTTTCGAGCGGATCGAAACGGACGGGCTGGGATATTGGCTGGTCTATCCGGAAGGACGGCGCAACGCTCCCAAGATCCGCGCATTCCGGGAATGGCTCCTGAAGGCGGTCGCGGCGGAGTGTGGCACGCCGCCGGACGGCTGACCCCTCTCAGAGCGTCGCGAAACCGAAGCCCGAGAGCAGCCGGCGCAGCGTCTCGGGCGGGCGGCCCGAAGTGAAGTGGGCGATGTCGGCAACAGTCCCGCCGATGGCCGGCGGCAGGTCGGCGGCGAGCGCCAGGGCACGCCGGGCGATGGCCTCCGACGTGTCGATCCAGTCCACCGGCCAGGGCGCCGTCTTACGCATGCGGTTGACGAGGAAGGGGTAGTGCGTGCAGGCCAGCACGACGATATCCGTGCGCCGCCCGTCCTGCTCGACGAAGCACGGGGCGATCTCCGCCCTCACCTCATCCTCGTCGACGAATCCCTCGCGCATATACTCCTCGGCAAGCCGCGCCAGATTCTCGCTGCCGACGAGCCGCACATGGCATCGCGCCGCATAGTCGCGGATGAGATCGCGCGTGTACTGGCGCTTCACCGTGCCCGGCGTTGCCAGCACGGAGACCAGCCCCGAACGCGTTCGCTCGGCCGCCGGCTTGATGGCCGGCACCGTGCCGACGAAGGTTTCGCTCGGAAAAACCGCGCGCAGGCGGTGAATGGCGAGCGTCGATGCGGTGTTGCAGGCGATCACCGTCATCACCGGCCTGTGCCTCGCAAGAAGCTCGTCGAACAGCCCGACCATGCGCTCGAGCAGCGCCGCCTCATCCCAGGCGCCATAGGGAAACGCGGCATCGTCGGCGACATAGACATACGGGCGGTCGGGCAGGAGGATGCGCGCCTCCTTGACCACCGAAAGCCCGCCAATGCCGGAATCGAAGAACAGGATCGGCCGGTTGTCCATGCCCTATCCCGCATCCGGCGCGCCGGAGCCGCGCGGTCTCTTCGGCGAAAACTTCTCGAGCGAGGCGAACACGCCCCTGAGGACGGCGAGTTCCTCCACGGTGAAGCCTGGACGCGTGAACAATGCGCGAAGATTGTCCATCATCTTCGGCTTCTTGTCGTCGGTTCGGAAATAGCCGCGCTCGTCGAGCACCCGGTCGAGATAGATCATCAGGCTGTCGATGTGCCGCTTGGATGCGGGCACCAGTTCCTCCTCCGGGGGCCGGACGGCGCGCTCGCCGGTCTTCATCCACTCATAGGACATCAGCAGCACGGCCTGGGCGATGTTGAGCGAGGCAAAGGCCGGATTGACCGGGAACGTGACGATCTCATCGGCCAGCGAGATCTCGTCATTGGTCAGTCCCCAGCGCTCGCGACCGAACAGGATTCCCGTCTTCTGTCCACCCCCAAAACGCGCGCGCAGATCGGCGGCCGCTTCCTCCGGCCCGCGCACTGGCTTGAAATTGTCGCGCGGACGGGCCGTCGTGGCGAGCACGAAATTCAGGTCTGCAACGGCCTCGGACAGGCTGTCGAACATCACCGTGGCATCGATGACGTGATCGGCGCGGCTGGCTGCCGCCCGTGCCTTTTCGTTCGGCCAGCCGTCGCGCGGGCTGACCAGGCGCAGCTCGGCAAGGCCGAAATTGGCCATGGCGCGTGCCACCATGCCGATGTTCTCGCCCAGTTGCGGTTCCACCAGAATGATCGCCGGGCCTTCCGCGAGCATGTCCTGCTGTTTGTCTGTTCCTGCCATGAGGGGTGCTGTTACCCCCTTCCCGGTCCGCGGTAAAGCACCACCGTCACCTCACGCGAACATCGTGCTGCGCACGAGTTCGGGAATGACGGAAACGCTTCTCAGCGCTTCTTTCAGCGTCTTCTGCTCGCGGCTCGTCAGCCGATCGACGGCGACCCGGTTCGACAGGGGGATGCCGGCGGCGATGTCGGCCACCTGCTGCTCGAGCACGAGAGCGAGGAAGAAGCGGTGCGCGTCGCGCAGGGCGGTGAAATCTCCCGCAGGCACGCCCGGCAGCCCGGCCAGCCCCTCGAGGCGCCCGCGGGTCGAGGAGCGGACGATGTGGTGGTGAATGGCAAGCGCCCGCGCCATGGCGGCAATGGGAAACAGGCCGTTCAGCTTCAGGTCGAGCCGGCCCTCTTCAAGCCGCAGGCCGCCGAACAGCGTGAACGGATTGTTGAGGTCGCGCACGCCTTCGCCCAGCAATTTGGCGAACTCAACCCGCTCTGCTCCGCGCCGCCAGGCATAGGCGCGCAGCGCTTCGACGAGCGCGTCGGTGCCGTGAACGGCGCGCAGATCGTAGAAGATGTCGACGTTGAGCAGATCCTCCGGCCGTGCCTTGGCCACCCAGGAATCGACGCGCCTGTGCCATTCTTCCACCGATCCGCGCCAGAGCGCGTTGCGGGCCATCACGCCGCCCCGGCAGAGCGGTATGGCGGCCGTGTGCAGGTGTTCGGTGAACAGCGTGGCGAAGCGGGCGAACCATCGGTCTGCCGGCCCGTCCGGCTCTCCTTCATCAAAGACCAGCGCATTGTCCTGGTCGGGGGCGAGCAGGCTTTCGCCGCGCCCCGCCGAGCCGAGCACCATCACCGCGAAGGGACATGGAGGCTCTCCCTCGCCGGCTGCCCGCATGTCGCCAAGGGCGATGTCCGCCGCCCGCGCCGTCATTGCGCATAAGATTCCCGAGACGACCTCGGTGATGGTGCGCGCGTCGATCTCCTCATCCAGCAGGGCCGATGCGACAACCGGCACCCGCGACCAGGCCGTTGCGAGATCGGCAGGCGTGCCGGCCGTCTCGATGCGGTTCTGCAGGTCGACCGCTGCCCCGGCGCGGAATTTTAGGAAATCGCGCGCCGAGATGACGCCGACCAGATGCCCTGCGTCATCGGACACCGCGAGATGGCGGATCCGATGCCGGTTCATCAATCCCAGCGCCTGATAGAAAAAGGCGTCCCTGGCGATCGAAACCAGGGGCGTTGCGGCAATGGTGCTGGCCGGCGCCGAGAGCGCCTGCGTACCATCGGCGGCGACGGCCCGCAAAATGTCGCGCTCGGTGACGATAGCGTATTCGCCGATCGCCCCGCCGGGCCTGCCATCGGACGACAAGAGCAGCGAACTGATGCGCCGCTCCGCCATGATGCGGGCCGCGGCCTGCACCGTGATGTCGTCGCGCGTCACCGCCGGCTCGGCCTTCGTCGCCTCGTGGACACGATGGCGGAAGGCATAGGGATCGATCACTCCCAGGGCCCGCCGAGGGGTGTCCTGACGACGCAGGAACGGCTCGCTCCATCCCGCTTCGGCCTGCTGGCGCAATATCTGCGAACGCAGGCTCGAAGCGCGCTCGGCTTCCGCCACCGTGCGGATGCCCCGGTCGATCAGGTGCGGGACCAGGCGGGTGAAGATCTCGCCGGCGATGCGGGCGTCCGCTCCCGCATGGTGACGACCGGCGATCTCGACGCCCAGCCAGGCGGCGATGGCATCGAGAGACGCATCCGGCAGGTCCGGATTGACGATGCCGGTAAGCATGCGCACGCACAGGGTTCGCGGCGCCTGCCACAGCAGCCCGGCCCGCGCCGCCTCGCGCTCCAGGATCGCAAGATCGAAGCCCAGCGCATAGCCGACGAGCAGGCGTCCGCGCCGATAATCCTCGAAGCGTTGCCAGGCATCGGCGAAGCGCGGCGCGGTGCGCAGCATCTGCCCGGTGATGCCGTGGATGGCGGTCGAACGGGCCGGCACCGGCACGCCGGGATCCACCAGGGTCTCGAAACGATCGCTGTCGCTGAGGCGCCCCTCAACGAGCGCCATGCCGCCGATCTGCACGATCCGGGCCTCCCTGACGTCGAGCCCGGTGGTCTCGGTGTCGAAGGCGACCGCATTGGCGGCGATCAGAGGCGTTGCATCATGGACGGGCTTCATGGGGGCACCGGCGGAAACTGTCGGGTGAAGACTGCACGAAACCGCGCCATATTGCACCCGTATTGTCGCCTCGCGGGCCGGAGCTGATGTGGCTCTGCCCGCCCGGATACCAGCGCGGAACGCCGCGGGCGGGCGCCGATCGGATTTCCACCAAAACCATGCGCGAAAAGGCGGCCGCCATTCTTTGCGCTTTCCATCAGGAATGCTATAGGGCAGCCGACCTGCTGCGCGGGCATTCCCCGCGCTTTCTTTCACACAGAATCGTGGAGCTTTTTCATGGCTAAAATCAAGGTGGACAATCCTGTCGTCGAGCTCGACGGCGACGAGATGACGCGCATCATCTGGCAGTTCATCAAGGAAAAGCTGATCCACCCCTATCTGGACATCGATCTGAAGTACTACGACCTCGGCATCGAGGCGCGCGATGCGACCGATGACCAGATCACCATCGATGCCGCCAACGCCATCAAGAAATACGGCGTCGGTGTGAAATGCGCCACGATCACGCCGGACGAGGCCCGCGTCGAGGAATTCGGCCTGAAGAAAATGTGGAAGTCGCCCAACGGCACGATCCGCAACATCCTGGGCGGCGTCATCTTCCGCGAGCCGATCATCGCCAAGAACGTTCCCCGCCTGGTGCCCGGCTGGACGCAGCCGATCATCGTCGGCCGCCACGCCTTCGGCGACCAGTATCGAGCCACCGACTTCCGTTTCCCCGGCAAGGGCAAGCTGACGATCAAGTTCGTCGGCGAGGACGGCAAGACCATCGAGCACGAGGTGTTCGACGCCCCCTCCTCCGGCGTCGCCATGGCCATGTACAATCTCGACGATTCGATCCGCGACTTCGCCCGCGCCTCCATGAACTACGGCCTGCAGCGCGGCTATCCGGTGTATCTGTCCACCAAGAACACGATCCTCAAGGCCTATGACGGCCGCTTCAAGGATCTCTTCCAGGAGGTCTACGAGACCGAGTTCGAGGCGAAGTTCAAGGAAGCCAAGATCTGGTACGAGCATCGCCTGATCGACGACATGGTGGCCTCGAGCCTGAAATGGTCGGGCGGCTATGTGTGGGCCTGCAAGAACTACGACGGCGACGTGCAGTCCGACACGGTCGCGCAGGGCTTCGGCTCGCTCGGCCTGATGACCTCGGTTCTGATGACGCCGGACGGCAAGACGGTGGAGGCCGAAGCCGCCCACGGCACGGTGACCCGCCACTATCGCCAGCACCAGAAGGGCGAGGAGACCTCGACCAACTCGATCGCCTCGATCTTCGCCTGGACGCGGGGCCTGGCGCACCGCGCCAAGCTCGACGGCAACGACGCGCTGGCGAAGTTCGCCACGACGCTCGAGAACGTCTGCGTGCAGACGGTGGAATCGGGCTTCATGACGAAGGATCTGGCGCTGCTCATCGGCCCCGATCAGCCGTGGCTGTCCACCACCGGGTTCCTCGACAAAATCGACGAGAACCTGCAGAAGGCCATGGCCTGAGGCTCTCGATGACGGGCAAGCCGCAGCTCTTCGGCGCAGACTACAGCGTCTATGTGCGCATCGCGCGGCTTGCCCTCCTCGAAAAAGGCGTCGACCACGAACTCGTGCCGGTCGACATCTTTTCCAGGGACGGCGTTCCCGACTGGTATCTGGAGCGCCATCCTTTCCGGAAGATCCCGACTTTCGAGCATGGCGCGCTGAGGCTGTTCGAGACCGCCGCCATCACCCGCTATGTGGACGAAGCCTTTGACGGGCCGGCCCTGCAGCACGGCGACGCCGGCGCCCGGGCGGTGACGAACCAGATCATCGGCCTCATTGACGCCTATGCCTACCGGTCCATGGTCTGGGACGTCTATGTGGAGCGCGTGTCGAAGCCGAAGCGTGGCGAGACGGCGGACGAAGCGCTTATCGCCGGCGCCCTCGACACGGCAGGGACCTGCCTTTCGACGCTCTCCAGCCTGTCGGGACAAGGCCCCTGGCTGGCCGGGAACCGGCTCACCCTTGCCGATCTCCATGCGGCGCCGGTCTTCGCCTATTTCTCGCTCGCTCCGGAGGGGGCGGCAATGATCGCCCGCTATCCGCGCATCGCCGACTGGTGGGAGCGCATGCGCGGCCGGGCCAGTTTCGAGGCAACCCGCCCCAGCGACTGAAGGTCGCTCGCCGGGCTCTCGACAAGTCCCGCGCGATCCTGCGACTATCCGTCGAACCAGGGGGCAAAGAATGGGCCGCGTGATCCGATCCTTGTGGCAGCACCATCGCCTGCTGTTCCTCGCCTTCTGCGCGGCGGCCCTGATCACCCTCTTCCTCGCCGCGCGCACCGCCGCCTTCTACGCCTACTGGTCGATGCACCGGGCCGTGCCGATCGAGGACTGGATGACCATCGGTTATGTGGCGCGTTCCTGGGACGTGCCGCCGCAGACGCTGCGCGGCGCCCTTGGCCTTGCCACGGAGGGACACGACCGGCGCAGCATCGCCCGCATCGCCGCCGAGCGCGGCGTGCCGGCGGACATGCTCATCGACGACATCGAGAAAGCCGTTGCCGATGCCCGTTCGCAAGCGGAGAACGAGGCGCGATGAGCGAGGCGGTCCTCGCCCTCTTCGCGCTCTACGGGCTGCCCGGCGTCTGCGCCATTCTGGCGGCGGGTCAGGTGGGGGTTCCGCTGCCCACCTCGATCCTCCTGATGAGCGTCGGCGCCCTTCTGGCCGATGGCGACCTGTCGCCGGCGAGCGCCTTCTTCTGGGCGCTGGCCGGCGCCATTGCCGGCGACCAGGCGGGCTATGCGGCGGCCCGCTTCGGAGGGCGCCGCCTGCTCGACCGGTTCGTGAACGGCGCACTCGGCAAAGACGGCCTCGCCCGGGCGGAGCGGCTTTCGGCGAAGTGGGGCGGGCTCGGCATCTTCTTCAGCCGCTGGCTGGTGAGCCCGCTCGGGCCGTGGATCAACCTGACGAGCGGATTGTCGCGCTATCCCTGGGGACGCTTCCTGTTCTGGGATGTGGTCGGCGAGGCGCTGTGGATCGCCGTCTACCTGGCGGTCGGCTACGGGTTCAGCCGCTCCATCGCCGGCCTTGCCGAGCTGATCGCCAATCTCGGATGGCTGATCGGCGCGGCCGCGCTGACCGGCCTGCTCGGCTACCTGCTCCTGCGTGCCGCGCGCAACACCCGCGCGCGGCATACCGATGCAGATTCAAGGACGCTGTAAGGCGTCAGAGGGCTTCCATCGCCGCCTTCACGGCAGCGACCGCCTC